>NZ_PQHW01000070.1 GCF_003385215.1 Amycolatopsis thermalba
ATCCGGGGGCGGGTGGATGGTGGGTGGCCGCACCCCGGGATAGCGGCACCTCGCGGGGTTGTTCGCCCAGGTGCGGGTGGGCACGGGCCGGCTGCGTGGGGTGGTGGCGGGTCGGTCACCGGCGGGTGGTGTCGGTCAGGACGAAGGTGTCCGGGGGCGGGTGCGCGGCGGTGGCCGCTCCCCGGGGAAGCGGCACCTTGCCGGGTCGTTCGCCCCGGTGGGGTGATGAGGGTCGGTCACCGCCGGGCGGTGTCGATCAGGACGAACGTGTCCGGGGGCAGGTGGGTGGCGGTGGCGGCGCCCCACGACGCGAGGACCTCGCCCGCGGGTTCGCCCAGGTCGGCCGGCTCGGGGCCGAAGTTGCACACCAAGCGCAGCGCGCCGCGGTCCAGTACCAGCAGCGCGTCGTCGGCGTGCACCGCGAACCGGTCCAGCCACGGGTCCGCCAGCTCGGGCCGGGACCGGCGCAGCGCGATCAGCGACCGGTACAGCTCGAGCATCTTGCGGTGCCCCTCCTTGCCCGGCTCCGACCAGTCCAGCCGCGACCGCTCCACCGTCGCCCGGTCCATCGGGTCCGGCACCTCGGCCTCGCCCCAGCCGTGGCGCGCGAACTCGCGCCGGCGGCCCGTCCGGACCGCCTCCGCCAGCTCCGGGTCGGGGAACGAGGCGAAGAACTGCCACGGCGTGCTCGCCGCCCACTCCTCGCCCATGAACACCATCGGCGTGTACGGCGAGCAGAACACGATCGCCGCGCCGCAGGCCAGCCGGCCGGGGGACACCGAGGCGGACAACCGGTCGCCGGTCGCCCGGTTGCCGATCTGGTCGTGGTTCTGCAGGTAGATCAGGAACCGGTGGCCGGGAACGGTCCGCGTGTCCACCGGGCGGCCGTGCGTCCGCTCCCGGAACGACGACCACGTGCCGGCGTGGAAGAACGCCTGCCGCAGCGTCCGCTCCAGCGCCCCGGGCGCGCCGAAGTCGGCGTAGTACCCGCTGGTCTCCCCGGACAGCGTCACGTGCAGCGCGTGGTGCAGGTCGTCGCACCACTGGGCGTGCAGCCCGTACCCGCCGCCCTCGCGCGCGGTGACCAGCCGCGGGTCGTTGAGGTCCGACTCGGCGATCAGCGTCAGCGGCCGCCGCACCGCCGCGGACAGCGCCTCCACCTCCACGGCCAGCTCCTCCAGCAGGTGCGTGGCCCGCCGGTCGTTCAGCGCGTGCACCGCGTCCAGCCGCAGCGCGTCGACGTGGAAGTCGCGCAGCCAGCCCAGCGCGTTGTCCAGCACGTACCGGCGGACCTCGTCGGAGCCCTCCCCGTCGAGGTTCAGCCCGGGACCCCAGTCGTTCCGCCCGGCGAAGTACGGCCCGAACCGGTCCAGGTACGCCCCGGACGGCCCGAGGTGGTTGTAGACCACGTCGAGCACCACGGCCAGGCCCCGCGCGTGGCAGGCGTCGACGAACCGCTTGAACCCGTCCGGCCCGCCGTAGGGCTCGTGCGCCGCGCCCCACAGCACGCCGTCGTACCCCCAGCCGTCGGTGCCGTCGAAGGAGTTGACCGGCAGCACCTCGACGAACGTGACCCCGAGGCCGGCCAGGTGGTCCAGCCGCTCGATCGCCGCGTCGAACGTGCCCTCGGGCGTGAACGTGCCGATGTGCAGCTCGTAGATCACCCCGCCGGGCAGGGCGCGTCCGGTCCACGAGGCGTCGGTCCAGGCGAACGCGGAGTGGTCGTAGATCCGCGACGGCCCGTGCACACCCTGCGGCTGCCAGGCCGAGCGCGGATCGGGAAGCGCTTTCTCATCGTCGTCGAGCACGAACGCGTAGTCGGCGCCCGGCGGCGCGGGCACGTCGGAGAACCACCAGCCGCCGCCCCCGGCGGTCATCTCGTGGTCGGCGCCCCCGGTGCGCACGCGGACCCGGGAAGCCGCGGGGGCCCACACGCGGAACGTCATGACTCTCCTCGCACCAGCAGGGCGACCGGGTACCGCGCCAGCATTGCGGACAGCTCACCGGTGACCGCCGCCCCGGTGATCGCGTCGGTCCACGCACCGGCGGGCAGCGGCAGCACCGTGTCCCGCCAGCCGCCGCCCTCGGCGAGCCCCACCGGCAGCCGCGTGGCCACCGTGATCAGCCCGCTGCGCTCGAAGGCGACCGCGTGCGCGGCGGCCGGGCCCTCGGCGTGCAGGCGGCGGTAGCCGGTGAACAGCTCCGGGCGGTCCCGGCGCAGGGTCAGCGCCCGGTGCACGACGAGCAGCTTCGCCGCACCGGAGGAGTCGACCGGCGGCAGCCACCCGCCCGCGATCTCCTCCAGCAGCCTGGCGCGCAGCGCGTAGTCCACCGGCCGCCGGTTGTCCGGGTCGACCAGCGACAGGTCCCACAGCTCGGTGCCCTGGTAGACGTCCGGCACGCCGGGCGCGGTGAGCTGGATCAGCTTCTGCGCCAGGGAGTTCGACCACCCCGGGCCGCGCACCCGCTCGACGAACTCCTCGACCTCGGCCGCCAGGTCCGCGTCGCCGAGGACCTCGTCCGGCCAGGCCGCGACCGCCCGCTCGAACTCCTCGTCGTGGTCGGTCCAGGTGGTGCGGAGCTTGCTCTCCTTGGCCGCCTTGTCCAGGTAGCCGCGCAGCCGGTCCGGGGTGATCGGCCAGGCGCCCACCAGCGTCTGCCACGCCAGCAGGTTCAGCGACGGCTCGTCGATCCCGCGCCGCGCGGTCCACCGGGTCACCGCCTCGGCGAACTCGCCCGCCACCTCCGACAGCACCGCCAGCCGGGCCCGCACGTCCTCGGACCGCTTGGTGTCGTGCGTGGTCAGCGTGGTCATCGCCGCCGGCCAGCCGGCCTCGCGCGCGGCGGCCATCGCGTGGAAGGCGTCCACGGAGGAGCCGAAGTCGTGCGGGGAGCCGCCGACCTCGTTGAGCGCGGCGAAGCGCGTGTAGCGGTAGAAGGTGGTGTCCTCGGTGCCCTTGGCGACCACCATGCCGGACGTCTGCTGGATGCGGGTGGCCAGCTCGCCGCGCGGGTCCTCGCGCACCTGGAAGTCCAGCGCGTCGATCGCCTCGGCGAGATCGGGCCGCGCGGCGCGGGCGGCGGCGAGCGCGCCGGCCCAGTGCGCCGCGCCCTCGGGCAGGTAGGACCGGTACACCGGGAACGCGATCATCGTCTCGGCCACCGCGCCCTGTGCCGCCTCGGGTTCCACGCCGCGCACCAGCGCGGCGATCCGGCGCACCTCGGCCACCAGGATCCGGTCGGTCACCAGGCGCCGCGCCCGGTCCTCGACCTCGGCGTAGTCCACCGGCTGGCCCAGCCGCCGGGCCAGCTCCGTCAGCGGCGCCTCCCCGGCCGGGTCGACCAGCAGCCCGGTGATCTCCCGCAGCGCGTCGTAGCCGGTGGTGCCGTCCACCGGCCAGCTCTGCGGCAGGTCCTCACCCGGGTGCAGGATCTTCTCCACCACCAGCCACGCCTCCGGCGCGCCCGCGCGCAGCATCCGCATGTAGCCGCCCGGATCGGCCAGGCCGTCCGGGTGGTCCACGCGCAGCCCGGTGACCTCGCCCTCGGCGACCCAGCGCAGCACCTCGCCGTGCGTGGCCTGGAAGACGTCGGGCAGCTCGACCCGCACCGCGGCGAGCGTGGTGATGTCGAAGAAGCGGCGGTAGTTCAGCTCCGCGTTGCCGCGCCGCCAGCCCACCAGCTCGTAGTGCTGCCGCGCGTGCACCTCCTCGGGGCTGCCCTGCCCGGTGCCGGGCGCGATCGGGAACCGGTGCTCGTAGTAGACGAGTTCCTCGCCCTCGACCCGCAGCCCGGCCACGTCGGCGTCGTCCCCGAGGACGGGCAGCAGCACCTTGCCGCGCCGCCAGTCGATGTCGAAGTAGTCGGCGTGGGCCGAGCCGGGGCCGTGCCGCAGCACGTCCCACCACCACGGGTTCGCCTTGGCGACCTCGACCGCCATGTGGTTGGGCACGATGTCCACGACGAACCCGAGCCCGGCCGCGCGCAGCCGCTTCGCCAGCGCCCGCCGCGCGTCCTCGCCGCCCAGCTCCGGCCGTGCCCGCGTCGGGTCGACCACGTCGTAGCCGTGGGTCGAACCGGGCGTGGCGTCCAGCACCGGCGAGGCGTAGAGCGCGCCCACGCCGAGCTCGCGCAGGTAGGGGATGCGGTCGGCGGCGTCGGCGAAGGTGAACTCCGGGCGCAGCTGGACCCGGTAGGTGGCGGAGGGTCTCATGCGTCCACCCGCTGCAGCACCACGAGCGAGCGGGCGGGCAGGTTCAGCGTGCCGCCCGCGGGCACCGGCTCACCCGGCTCCTCGGCGACCGTGCCGGCCTCGGTGTCGACCACCACCGCCCAGCCCGCGCCGTAGTCGGCGCCCGGCAGCACCAGCTCGATGTCCTCGTAGTGCGCGTTGAACGCCAGCAGGAACGAGTCGTCGGTGACCTTCATGCCGCGCGGGTCGAGGTCGTTGATGCCCTCGCCGTTGAGGAACGCGACGATGGCCTTGCCGAAGCCGTCGTCCCAGTTCTGCTCCTTCATCTCCTCGCCGGACGGGGTGAACCAGGCGATGTCGCGCAGCTCCTCACCCTTGCCGATGGGCTTGCCCGCGAAGAAGCGGCGGCGCCGGAACACCGGGTGCTTCTTGCGGAAGGCGGCCAGCGCGGCGGCGAACTCGACCTGGTCGGCGTTGGCCTTGGCCAGCGACCAGTCCATCCAGGAGATCTCGTTGTCCTGGCAGTAGACGTTGTTGTTGCCCCGCTGGGTGCGGCCCATTTCGTCGCCGTGCAGCAGCATCGGCACGCCCTGCGACAGCAGCAGGGTGGCGAGCATGTTGCGGCGCTGCTTCGCCCGCAGCGCGAGCACCTCTTCGTCGTCGGTCTCGCCCTCGACACCGCAGTTCCACGAGCGGTTGTCGTCGGCGCCGTCACGGCCGTCCTCGCCGTTGGCCTCGTTGTGCTTGGTGTTGTAGGACACCAGGTCCTGCAGCGTGAAGCCGTCGTGCGCGGTGACGAAGTTGATCGAGGCGTACGGGCGGCGGCCGTCGTCCTGGTACAGGTCGGATGATCCGGTCAGCCGCGAGGCGAACTCGCCGAGCGTGGCCGGCTCGCCGCGCCAGAAGTCCCGCACGGTGTCCCGGAACTGGCCGTTCCACTCCGTCCACAGTGGAGGGAAGTTGCCGACCTGGTAACCGCCCGGCCCGACGTCCCACGGCTCCGCGATCAGCTTGACCCGGCTCACCGTCGGGTCCTGCTGCACCAGGTCGAAGAACGTGGACAGCCGGTCGACGTCGTAGAACTCGCGGGCCAGGGTGGCGGCGAGGTCGAACCGGAACCCGTCGACGTGCATCTCGGTGACCCAGTACCGCAACGAGTCCATGATGAGCTGCAGGGTGTGCGGGTTGCGCACGTTCAGCGAGTTGCCGGTGCCGGTGTAGTCCATGTAGTACTGCGGCTCGTCCTCGACCAGCCGGTAGTAGGCCTGGTTGTCGATGCCGCGCATGGACAGCGTGGGGCCGAGGTGGTTGCCCTCGGCGGTGTGGTTGTAGACCACGTCGAGGATGACCTCGATGCCGGCCTCGTGCAGGGCCTTGACCATGCCCTTGAACTCCTGCACCTGGCCGGCCTGCTCGGGCAGCGCCGCGTAGCCCTCGTGCGGGGCGAAGAACCCGATCGTGTTGTAGCCCCAGTAGTTGCGCAGGCCCTTCTCGGCGAGGCCGTGGTCGGTGATGAACTGGTGCACCGGCATCAGCTCGATCGCCGTGACGCCGAGCTTCGTCAGGTGCTCGATGACCGCCGGGTGCGCCAGGCCGGCGTAGGTGCCGCGCAGCCGCGGCGGCACCTCCGGGTGGTTCATGGTGAGGCCGCGCACGTGCGCCTCGTAGATCACCGTCTCGTTGTAGGGCGTGCGCGGCGGCCGGTCGTCACCCCAGTCGAAGAACGGGTTGACCACCACCGCGTGCGGCACGTGCGCCGCCGAATCGGCGTCGTTGCGCTCGTCCGGTTTGCCGAACGGGTAGGCGAACAGCGCCTCGTCCCAGTCGATGTGACCGGCGATCGCCTTGGCGTAGGGGTCGATCAGCAGCTTGTTCGGGTTGCAGCGCAGGCCACGCGACGGGTCGTAGGGACCGTGCACGCGGTAGCCGTAGCGCTGACCGGGACCGACACCGAGCAGGTACCCGTGGTGGACGAACCCGTCGACCTCGGTGAGGCGGTGCCGTTCCTCGGTGCCGTCGGCGTCGATCAGGCACAGCTCGACGAACTCCGCGACCTCCGAGAAGAGGGCGAAGTTGGTGCCCACACCGTCGTAGGTGGCGCCGAGCGGGTAGGGCATTCCGGGCCAGGGCGGCACAGGTTCTCCTTCTAGCGTTGAGCGAGCCGTGATGTCCGACGTGTGCCCAATCTAGCGGTCTTCACGCGCTTCGCCCGGCCAACCGGCGCGCGGCGCGCAAATACTCCACGACATGGCGCACTCGTGCGTCCGCGAAGAACGCTTCCACCGCGACGGGCAAGGGAATCCGCCAGTTCGGGTACTCGTCCGTGGTGCCGGGCAGGTTGGGCTGGCGCCGCTCGCCGATCACGTCGGCCGGCGCGGTCAGCAGCAGGCGCGACGCGGCGGAGGCGAGCAGGGTGTGCAACGCCGTCACCGGGTCGTCGCCCGGGATGCCCTGCTCGGCGATGAACGCGAGCAGGTCGGACCGTTCGGCCGCGGCGCTCGCCGCCTCCTTCTCCGGCGGCCCGTCGAGCAGCCCCAGCTCGGCCCGCACCCGCACGTGCTCGCCCGCCAGCCACCCGGCCACGGTCGGCAGGTCGTGGGTGGTGATGCTCGCCATCGCGTCGCGGTCCCACTCGGCGGGCGGCACGAACGGGTGACCGGGGGAGTCGTAGTCCCGCTGGAACCACAGCACCGCGGAGCTGAGCACCCCGCGCTCGTGCAGGGTCTTGGTCACCGCGGCCTCGACCGTGCCCAGGTCCTCGCCGACGACCACCGCGCCCGCGCGGTGCGCCTCCAGCGCGAGGATGCCCAGCATCGCCTCGGCGTCGTAGTGCACGTAGGTGCCGCGGGAGGGCGGCTCGCCCGGTGGGATCCACCACAGCCGCCACAGCCCGGCGACGTGGTCGATCCGGATGCCGTCGGCGTGCCGCAGGACGCCGCGGATGACGTCGCGGAAGGGCGCGTAGCCCAGCTCGGCCAGCCGGTCCGGGCGGAACGGCGGCAGGTTCCAGTCCTGGCCCTGCTGGCTGAAGGCGTCCGGCGGCGCGCCGACGGTCACCTCGGTCGCGAACGCGTCCCCCAGCGCCCAGGTGTCCGCGCCGCCGGGGTGCACGCCGACCGGCAGGTCGTGCACGATCCCCACCGGCATCGCCCCGGCCGCCTCGCGGGCCCGGCCGAGCTGGTCCTCGCACAGCTGCTGCAGCCAGCCGTGGAAGGCGATCCGGCCGGCCAGCTCGGTGCGGGCGGCGGCGACCGCGCCGCCGCGCGGATCGCGCAGCGGTTCCGGCCATTCGCGCCAGTCCGGGCCGTGCCGCTCGGCCAGCGCGCAGAACGTCGCGAAGTCGCGCACGGCCTCGTCCAGCGCGGTGGGCTCGTGCAGCGGCCACAGCAGTTCGAGCGCGGCCAGCTTGGCGCTCCAGATGGCGTCGTAGTCGATCAGGTCCGCGTTGTCCGGCCGCAGGGCCAGCACCCGCGCGCGCAGGTCCTCGCCGGCGCGGGCGAACTCGGGCGTGCCGGTGACCCGCAGGTAGAGCGGGTTGGCGTAGCGGCGGCTGGCCGGCGAGTACGGGGAGCGTTCGACCGGGTGGACCGGGCTGATCGCCTGCACGGGGTTGACCAGCAGCACCCCGGCGCCCAGCTCGGCGGCCGAGCGCCGGGCGAACTCGGCCAGGTCGCCGAAGTCCCCGGCGCCCCACGAGGCGTCCGAGCGCAGCGAGTACAGCTGCAGCATCCAGCCCCAGGCCGGCGGCACCTCGGGCAGGCGGTGCGGCACGACGGCGAGGGTGATCTCCTGCCCGGCGGTCTCCACGCGGTGCCAGCCCAGCGGCAGATCGGCGGGGATCATCCGGCCGATCTCCCGGCGGGTGCCGTCCTCCAAATGCAGGACAGCGGGCCCGCCCGCGTCGTGTTCGGTACCTTCTCGCAGCACGAGCGTCGGGGGCAGCACGGTGGCCGCCCGGCGTTCGCGGACCGCGGCCAGCTCGCGGCGGATCGCGTCCGGCCCGGACGCGTCCACCCCGAACTGGGCGAGGACGGCGACGACGACGTCCGCCTCGACCTCGACCTCGCGTTGCTCGGCGTTCTCGTACCGGGTGGCCACTCCGTGGGCGTGCGCGAGGGCGATCAGGTCGGGTTCCACCCGTTCAGGATCCCGGTCCGGGGCGGGTGCCGCCACACGAACGAGACGAGGAGAACGCATGGCGCGCTGGGCCGATCACGCGATCTGGTGGCACGTGTACCCGCTCGGCTTCACCGGCGCCCCACCGTCGGCGCTGCCCGAGGGCAGCGGGCCCGAGCACCGGCTGGCGCGGCTGGAGCCGTGGCTCGACTACGCCGTCGAGCTGGGCTGTTCCGGTCTGCTGCTGGGTCCGGTGTTCGCGTCGCGGACCCACGGCTACGACACGGTCGACCACTTCCGGATCGATCCGCGGCTGGGCGACGACGCCGATTTCGACCGGTTCGTCGCCGCCGCGCACGGCCGCGGCCTGCGGATCGTGCTGGACGGTGTCTTCAACCACGTTTCGCGCGAGTTCGGGCATCCCGAGTGGTTCCGGCGCGAGGGTTCCGGCCACGCGGTGTTCGAGGGGCACCAGCACCTGGTCGCGCTGGACCACACGCAGCCGGCGGTCGCGGACTACGTGGGCCGGGTGATGAGCCACTGGCTCGGGCGCGGCGTGTCCGGGTGGCGGCTGGACGCGGCGTACGCGGTGCGGCCGGAGTTCTGGGCCGCGGTGCTGCCCGGGGTGCGGCAGCGGTTCCCGGACGCGTGGTTCGTGGGCGAGGTGCTGCACGGCGATTACGCGGGTTACGTCGCGCGCAGCGGCCTGGACTCGGTGACGCAGTACGAGCTGTGGAAGGCGATCTGGAGCTCGCTGCACGACGGGAACTTCTTCGAGCTGTCGTGGGCGCTCAAGCGGCACGACGAGCTGATGGAGTCGTTCGTGCCGCAGACCTTCACCGGCAACCACGACGTGACGCGGCTGGCGAGCCGGCTGCCCGACGAGCGGCACGTGGCGCACGCGCTGGCCGTGCTGTTCACGGTGGGTGGCGTGCCGAGCGTGTACTACGGCGACGAGCAGGCCTTCCGCGGTGTCAAGGAGGAACGGGAGGGCGGGGACGACGAGATCCGCCCCGAGTTCCCGGCCGGCGCGGGGCAGCTCGCGCCGTACGGCTGGCCGGTGTACCGGCTGCACCAGAGGCTGATCGGCCTGCGGCGGCGGAACCCGTGGCTGGTGCGGGCGCGCACGGAGGTCGAGCACCTGACCAACCGGGCGATGGCGTTCCGCTCCCGCGACGGTGACGAGGAGATCCTGACGTTGCTCAACACGGGTGACGACCCGTATCGATTCCCGGTGGGCATCGATGGGTTGCGGGTGCTGGACTCCTCGTCGCCGGACGGAAAGGCCCCGTGGCCGACGGTGCCGCCGCACGGATGGGCGGTGCTGGGCCGGTGACCGGGGTGCGGCCGGATTGAGCCGCGCCCTCCGCGCACCTGCTGCGGGCCGGCGTTGAACCGGGCTTCAGGCGGTGTCCTCCGGGCGGCGCCGCTCGATCATCGTGTCCGGCGCCGACTCCGGGACCTCCGTGCGCAGGTCGGAGTCCCGCAGCACCTCACGTGCCTGGGCCTCCGGGTCGGCGCTGCCGGCGTGCTCCTCCTCGGGCAACAGGGTCGACCGCGTTTCCGCGCGGTCGTCCACCGCGTTGCGCTCGTCGAACACCCGCGGCCGGTCGAGGTCGTGCTCGGCGCGGACGCGGTTCTCCTCGGCGGGCGACATCTCCGTGGCGCCCAGGTCCAGTGGCTCGTCGTTGCGCGGTGTCACACCGCGGGCGTACCCGATCACGGGTTCCTTCACACCCCGCCGGCCCCGCGTCCGCGCGGGGCCGGCGACAGCACGCGCGTCAGCGGGTCCGCTGCTCGGTCGCGGCCGGGGTGGCCTCCGTGATCTGCACGGTCGCGAGCACGTTGTCCTGGCCGGGGTTCTGCGTGCACTGCGAGTCGAACGTGCCGAGGCCGGTGTCGGAGCCGTCGGCCTTCTTCGGGTGCAGCGTCAGCAGCAGGTCGCCGACCGAGACGGTCGCCGGGCCGGCCTGGGTGAACGTCAGCGACGGCGTCGTGCCGGTCGCGGTCACCTCGAAGGCGCCGGAGGCGGGGATCGCGATGGGGGCGATCGTCGTCGGGACCGTGACCGGCAGCGTCGCCTCCGGGGCGGCGACCGTCGCGGACGCCTGGGCGGTGCCCTCGACCGTCTTGGCGCCGACCAGGTTCAGCCCCGCCGTCGCGGTCGCCGGCACGGTGGCGACGGCCTCGATGCCGAACTCGGGCGTCGGCTGGCCCACGGTCGCGGTGGCGGGGATGTCGGCGTTGATCACGACGCTGATCTGCTGGTTGCCGATCAGCGGGAACGGGCAGGTGTAGGTCAGGGTCAGCGAGGCCGGGTCGGCGGCGCCGGTGCCGGCCCCGGCGAGCAGCCCGGCCGCGGCCGAAACCGCCAGAACCGACCCGGAGAGAAATCCGCCCGCAACGCTCTTCCGATTCATCGAAATCTCCGTTGATTGTTCGCCGGAAAGGATTACCGGCGAGTAATCTAATGACCGGAAAATGGCCGGGCAAGGCGCGGCGGAAAACTTGTCACCGGGTGCAGGGGTTTTCCCGGGGAAGTTGGCATTCCCGGTGGAGCTGCGGATTTCCGCTTCGCACTCACCCGGATGACAAGTCTCGATTCGTTCCGCTGGCACCGCGCTGACAAGTTTTGACACCCATTCGCAAGATCACTAAGGTCCCGTCGTGACCCAATCCCTGCCGCAGTTTCTCGCGACCTGGGCCCGCCGGGAACCGGACGCCGTCGCGGTGTCCGACCCCACCCGCTCGCTCACCTGGGCCGAACTCGACCGGCGCGTGACCGCGGTGGCCGCGTGGCTGCGGCGCTTCAGCTTCGACGGCGTCCGCGCCGCGATCCTGGCCGACGAGGGCGTCGACTGGGTCGTGGGCTTCCTCGCCACCCTGCGCGCCGGCCTGGTCGCGGTGCCCGCCTTCGCGCCCGGGCGCGACGACGCCTGGCTCACCGCGACGATCACTGACGCCGCTCCGGAAATCGTGCTCACCACCGGGGAAAAACTGCTCGACGTCCGCGCGCTCCTGGACACCGCCGGGGTCGAGGTGTGGCGGATCGTCGCGATCGACTCCGTGCCCGCCGAGGAGTCGGGCCTGGCCGAGCCGGACCCCGCCGGCGACGCCTGCCTGTGCTACACCTCCGACTCGGTCGGGGTGGTGCTCACCCACGCCGGTCTCGTCGACAGCGCCGCGCGCACCGCCGAGACACGCCTGCTCGGCGACCGGGCCGCCGTGGTCGTCAACTGGCTTCCGCTGTGCCAGCTGGGACTTCCGCTCGCCGTGGCCGCGCCGGTGTTCGCCGGCTGCCCGGTGGTGCACCTGCCGCCCGAGGAGGTTCGGGAGCGCCCGGAGATCTGGCTGCGCGCGCTCGAGGCCCACCCAGGCGCGGTGACCGCGGCGGCGAACTCGTTCCTCGCGCGCTGCCCGGTGCCCGAGGGGCTGGACCTCAGCGGCGTCCGTGCGCTGCTCGACGTGGGCGAACCGGCGCGGTATCGCGCGGTGCTGCCCGGGTCGGGCCTGCGCCCGGACGCGCACCGCGCCGCGTACGGGCTGCTGGAGGCCACCGGCCTGGTGTCGGTCGGAGACGGCCCGATGTCCAGCGGGCGGCCCGGCCGCACCGTGGTGATCGCCGACCCGCGGACGCGGCGCTCGCTGCCCGCGGGCGTGGTGGGGGAGATCTGGGTGACCGGGCCGACGGTCGCGCGCGGGTACTGGCGGCGGCCCGCCGCGTCGGCGGAGACGTTCTGCGCCCTGCTGCGCGACGACGCCGAGGCGGGGGAGCCGGGCTGGTGGCTGCGCACCGGCGACGCCGGGTTCCTCTCCGGCGGCGAGCTGACCGTCCTCGGGCGCCTGGCGAACCGGTTCCGGGCCGGGGACGCGGAGATCCAGGCGGAAACCGTGGAGGCGACGGTCGAACGGGTCGTGCCCGAGCTGCTGCCGGGCTCGGTGATCGTCTTCCCAGTCGCCGAGGGGGAGGTCGTGGTGCTGGCCGAATCGGACGGCCCGTTCGCCGGCGCGGTGGCGATCGAACAGGCCGTCGCGGACGGCTTCGAGCTGCGGGTGCGTGACGTGCACGTGGGCTCACCGGGCTGGCTGCCGCGCACCGTGGCGGGCAAGCCCGCGCGCGGCGCCTGCCGGGACGCCTACCTGGCGGGCATCCCGGCGGCTCCGTAGCCGCTAGCCCCCGGCCGGCGTCAGCAGTTCCGCGGCCCGCAGCGCGATCTCCAGCCGCAGGCGGTGCTCGGGATCGTTCAGGCGGTCCCCGAACAGCTCCTCGATCCGGCGCATCCGGTAGCGCACGGTCTGCGGGTGCACGCCCACCAGCAGCGCCATCTCCGGCGCGCTCCCGCTGGACTGCAGCCACGCCAGCAGCGTCTGCCCGAGCCGGGTGCGCTGCTTGTCGGTCAGCCCGTGCAGCGGGGCCAGGCACCTCTCCCGCAACTGTCCGATCAGGAACTCGTCGGCCAGCAGCCACAGCGTGGCCAGGTGGTCGTCGGCGTGCAGCACCGGGGTGCGCGGGAGGATGCCGCGCACGCTCAGCTCCATCGCGCGGCGCGCCCAGCGCAGCGACACGGCGGCCTCCGCCAGGGGCACCAGCGGCCCGACCGCGACCCGCCAGCCGCGCAGCGCCCCCTCCAAATCCTCCGGTGGCGCGGCCGCGAGCAGGCACGGCTGCGGGCTCTCCAGGTCCGCGAGGACCTCGGCGGGCAGGGCGGGCGGCGGCAGCCGGTGCTGGTCGTGGCGCGGCTCCAGGGCCATCGCGACGACCTTGTCCGGCACGTGCCACCCGGCGGCGCCGGCCAGTCCCTCGACGGCCTGCGGCGCGGGCGCGGGCTCGGACAGCACCAGGCCGAGCAGCTGCCTGCGCTGCCGCGCGCGGGTGCCGGCCGCGCGGGCCTGCGCGGTGCGGTAGCCCTGCACCGACAACGCGGAAATCTCGTCCACATAGGCCAGTACGGCCTCGGCGCCGACGTAGAGCAGGTCCGACGGCAGGCCGCGCGCCTGGCCGACCTTGGCGATGTAGCGCCACGCCGCCAGCCCGCCGACCCGGTAGGCCGTCTGGATCTGGTCCAGCGGGCGGCCCTCGCTGTACTCGATGCGGCCCAGGTGCCGGAACACGCCGATCCAGTTCTCCTGGTTCACCGCCGGGTTGCCGAGGTTGTCCAGGCACTGCCCGACCGCCTCCCGCACGCCGCGCACGATGACCTCGCCGAACGGGCCCTCCAGCGGCCGGGCGTACTCGGGCACCGCGCACTGGATCTCGGCCAGGATGACCCGGGTGAGCGCGTCGGCGTGCGGGCGGAACACCTTGGTCAGCTCGCGCGGCAGCGACGCCCACAGCGCGCCGGCCCGGCCGAGCACCCGGGCCTCGCCGGGCGGGCGGCGCGGGTGCGGCGCCCGCGGCGGCGCGGTGCGTCCGGGCCGGACGTCGGCATCGATCGTCATGTCAACCCCTGCTCGGGAACCCGCAGCGCTTGCGGTGGATGGAGTTTTTCGCCGGCGGCACGCTGATCGTGACCCGCTCGCGGAGCCAACATGGCATCACCCGGCCCGCGTTGGCAAGAACCGTTGACACACTCCGAATTCCTCCGCCACCCGTTCGGGTGACGAGTGTCGAAGCGGGTGACACCCGGCCGGGTCCGGGTTCGCGCGTGCCTCACAAAGCCCGCTCCCCGGTCCCGAGTCGCCTGCGCAGCACCAGGTGCAGGCCGAACCGCGTGTCCGCGTCGTCCAGCCGGTCGCCGAACAGCTCGCGCAACTGGTGCAGCCGCGCCCGCACGGTCTGCGGATGCACGTGCAGACGGCGCGCGATCTCCGGTGCGCCACCACGGGTTTCCAGCCAGGCGAGCAGGGTTTCGCCGAGCCGGGCGCGCTGCCGGTCGCTGACCGCGTCCAGCGGTGCGAGGTACTTCGCGGACAGCCGCTCGGCGAGGAAGTCCTGGGAACGCAACCAGAGCGTGCCGAGGTGGTCGGCGCACCACACGACGTCCCCGGGCAGCGCCAGGCCGCGGCGGGCCAGACGGTGCGCGGCGGCGGCGAGGGCGAGCGGAACCGCGGGCGACACCGCGGCGCGCGCGGGTTTTTCCCAGTTGCCGGACAGGATCTCGAGCACCCGCTCCGGGCTCGGGGTGATCAGGCACGGGCGGTCGCCGTCCGGACCGGCGAGGACGTCGTCGCCGAGGCGGCCGGCGGGCAGGCCCTCGGCGTGCGCGAGCGCGATGACGGAAACCTCCCCGGGCAGCCGCCACCCCGCGTCCGCGGCGGGTCCGGTGAGATCGGGCTGCGGCTCGGCCAGGACCAGGGCGGCCAGCCGGCGGCGCAGTTCGTCGCGGGCGGAGCCGGGCGGGTGCTGCGCCGCCTGGAAACCTTCGAGCGCGGTCGCGGACAGCTCGTCGACGAAGGCGAAGATCGCCTCCGCCGCGGTGGTGAGGGTCTGCGGGCCGGCGCCGAGGTCGCGCAGCACCGGGGTCAGGTACTGCCAGGCGACCCGGCCGCCGATGCGCACCGCGGCCTGCAGGGCGTCGAGCGTGCGGCCCTCGGCGAACTCGCGCCGCCCGCGCTGCCGGAACTGCCGCACCCACTCGCTGTGGTCCGGGCGCGGGTTGCCGATGCAGCGGAAGCAGTGCCGCACCGCGACCTCGATGCCCTCGGCCAGCGCGCGGGCGAACCGGCCGCCGGGCGGGCCGGCGTACTCCGGCACCTCCCGCCGTACCTCGCGCACGATCGTCTCCGCGAGCGGCCGGGTGTGCGGCTCCAGGGCGGCCGCGAGTTGTCGGGGCGCGGCCGCCAGGGCCTGCGCGCTGCGGTAGTCCGGCACTTCCCACCCCCTTGACGCGCCGGGACCAAACCTGAAGCTGCCTCGCGTTCGTGCAGGTCAGCCGATGGGACGAACGATGCTACCGCCTGGTAGCAAGACCGGGCAGTAACCCTCGGCACTCGATCGGCGACAATCCGGGCGTCGAGGGGAGCGGGACATGACCAAGCGGCTGGTGATCTGCTGCGACGGCACCTGGAACACGCCGGACCAGCCGGCGCCGACCAACGTGTGCCGGGTCGCGCTCGCGGTGGCGCCGTCCGACGGGGCAGGCCGCGAGCAGCGGATGTTCTACCACTCCGGCGTCGGCACCCGGCCCGGCGAGCGCCTGTGGGGCGGGGCGTTCGGGTTCGGGTTGTCCCGCACCGTGCGCGAGGCCTACCGGTTCCTGGTCCGCACCTTCGAGCCGGGGGACGAGCTGTTCCTGTTCGGGTTCAGCCGCGGCGCCTACACCGCGCGCAGCCTCGCCGGGCTGGTGCGCAACTGCGGCATCCTGCGCCCCGAGCACGACGACCGGATCGGCGAGGCGTACGCGCTCTACCGCGCCCGCGGGTCGAAAACGCATCCGCGCTCGGCGGCCGCGGAGCTGTTCCGCCGGTCGTACTCGCGCGAGACCCGGATCCGGTTCCTCGGCGTGTGGGACACCGTCGGGGCGCTCGGCATCCCGCTGTCCGGGCTGCGGCTGGTCAACCTGGTGAACCGGCAGTGGCAGTTCCACGACACCGAGCTGAGTTCGAGCATCGACGCGGCCTGCCAGGCGCTCGCGATCGACGAGCGCCGCCCGCCGTTCCGGCCCGCGCTGTGGCGGTCGAGCGGCCGGACGCGCGTCGAGCAGGTCTGGTTCGCCGGGGTGCACTCCGACGTCGGCGGCGGCTACCCGGACCGCGCGCTGGCCGACATCAGTCTGTTGTGGATGGTCGAGCGGGCGCGGGCGCACGGGCTCGCGTTCGAGCCGGGGGCGTTCGCGACCACGGAGCCGGACCCGCTGGGGCAGGCGCACGAGTCGCGCGCCGGGTTCTACAAGCTGATGCGCCCGCACGTGCGGACCCTGGGCACGACCGCGCACGAGTACGCGGCGTCCAGCGCGGTCCAGCGGCAGGCGATGGTCGCCGGGTACGCCCCGAACCTCGACACGTACCTGTCGGAGGGCGGCGCGGTGCTGCCGGTCGGCAGCGACGAGGGAGAGCGCTTCCCGGTGCCCAGCCCCGCACCGGAGCCCGCCTGACCGCGCCCCCGAACGCAGAACTCGCGCCCCCGAACGCAGAACTCACGCGCCTGAGCGTGGGACTCGCGGGCGTGAGGAGTTCTGCGTTCGCGTGACGGGTGCGGTCAGCCGCGGGTCAGGCCGTGTGCGGCGGCGCCGCGGCTGAGCACCACCTGGTCGGTGCGCGCCAGCGCCTCCGCGGCGCGTGACCGGTCCAGCGCGGGGTCGTCGGCGGTGCGCAACCGGATCGGGGGGCCCAGGTCGATCACCGTCGGCACGTACTCGGCCCGGTCCACCGTCCATCCCACGCCGGAACGGGTGAAGTGGAACCGCCCGATCAGGCCCTCCTCGGTCGTCCCGCGGGGCTCGGAGTGCCGGGCGATCGAGTTGCCCAGCCCGTAGGCCACCCACTTGCCGCCGATCTTCTCCATCGGCTGCACCACGTGCGCGTGGTGGCCGATGATCAGGTCCACCGCCGGGTCCGACAGCACCCGCTGCGCGATCTGCCGCTGCGCGGCCGTCGGCTCGTGCTGGTACTCCGTACCCCAGTGCAGGCTCGCGATCACCACCTGCGCCCCGGTCGCCCGCGCCGCCCGGGCCTCGGCGAGCACGGCGTCGGTGTCGAGCGTGTTCGACACCCACTGCTTGCCGCCGGGCAGCTTCTTGCCGTTGAACCCGAACGTGTAGGACACGTGCCCGACCTTGGCCCCGCGCACGTCCAGCACCAGCGGCGTGCGCGCCT
Source organism: Amycolatopsis thermalba (assembly GCF_003385215.1). GTDB lineage: Bacteria > Actinomycetota > Actinomycetes > Mycobacteriales > Pseudonocardiaceae > Amycolatopsis_E > Amycolatopsis_E thermalba. The sequence continues at coordinate 17,063 of NZ_PQHW01000070.1, forward strand.
CCTGCTCCGTCCGCGCCGAGCCGGTGTGCCGGATCCCGGCCTCGTCCAGCTCGTCCAGCGTCCGGTTCACGCCCGCAGTGCCGGTGTCGATCGTGTGGTTCGACGCGGTCGAGCAGTCGTCGTACCCGGTGTCGGCCAGCGCGTCGGCGATCTCCGGCGGTGCGCTGAACTCCGGGTAGCCCTGGAACGGGCCCTCCTCGGGCGCGAGCGGCGTTTCCAGGTGGCACACCGCCAGATCGGCCGAGCTGATGTCGTCGCGGATCCCGGCCAGCAGCGGCCGGTAGTCGCGCTTCCCGCCGCCGTCGGCGACGGCCTGTTCGGTCAGCGCCGGGTGGATCAGCACGTCCCCGGTCGCCGCGACGGTGAACCCCGCCTCCGCCGGCGGGGCCGCCACGCTCGGCGCGGCCGGCTCGACGGGCGCGTCTTCGTCCGGTGCGAAGCAGGCGGCGAGCACCGCGCCCGCCGCGAAGCCCGCGAGAACCAGACGGATGCGCATGACTCCCGATCCTGCCAGAGGGCCACTCTCGGTGCTTCCGGCACCGAGAGTGGCCCTGGCGTTCACCCGGTCAGGGCTTCAGTGCTCCCGACAGGGCGGTGGCGTCGCGACGGAGAGTCTCCGCGGCGAGCCGGTCCGGGACCTTGGTGCGGTCCTGGGTGATGGCTGCGAAGTTCCGCAGCGCGTCCCGGGCGGCGTTGATCCGCCCGGCGTCGGCGTGCTTCTGGGCCGTGTCGAGGGCGTTGTGCAACTGCATCGCCCCCGTCCTGGTGACCCCGCCGGCGTCGCGGAACCGGTCGATCAGGGCGCGCACGTCACCGAACGACGTCCCGGTCGTGAAGTTCACGGCCTTGGTCGTGGTGAGCCCGGCCCGGTCGGTCACGGTCACCGACAGCTGGTGCGCCCCGAGCGGCAGCCGCCACAGCTCCAGCGGCGTGCCCGGCGTGACCGGCTGACCGTCCACCGTGGCCTGGACCGTGCCCACGCCGGACGCGGCGTCGGTCGCGGTGACCACCGGCGTCAGGGCCGCGGCGTCACCGAAGGCCTGCCCCTCGGTCACCCCGCCGATCGTCACCGCGGGCGCGGTCTTGTCGATCTTGACCGTGAGCGTGCCCGGCGCGGACACGTTGCCGCCGTTGTCCGTCGCCCGGTACAGCACCGTCGTGGTGCCCTCGGCCGACAGCGTCACCGGGTTGGCCGCGTTGGCCCACGTGGCGCCGTTGTTCACCGAGTACTGCCTGCTGGCCACCGTGCCGTTGTCGGTGGCGGACACGGTCAGCGTGACGTTGCCCGTGTACCAGCCGTTCGCCCCGGTCGGCGCCGACGGCGTCAGCGCGGCCGACACCGTGGGCGGCGTCTTGTCCGCGACCCCGGCGCCCTGGAACGTGAAGGCGTCGACGTCGACCCCGCCGCTGGAGGTGACGAACAGCTTGCCGGCGCCCGAGGGCAGCCCGGACAGCGGTGTGGTCACCGTCCGCCAGCCCGCACCGGCCGGGACGTCGATCGTCGCGAACGGCGCCGCGTCGGCGGCGTTCCACCGCAGCTGCAGCTGGCCGGCGCCGCGTGCCTTGGTCTGCACGCCGGTGATGCCGCTGAAGTTCACCGGGTCGTAGGCCAGCCAGTCACCGGCGTCGAAACCGGTGATCGCGCGCAGCCCGGACGCGGTGGAGTCGTCGGTGATCGTCACGCCGCTCGACTCGTCGGCGTGCTCGCCCTGCATGAGCTTCGGGTTCAGGATCGCCTGCGCCTCACCGGTCGCCGGCGGCACACCGTTCGCGCCGCTGTCGGTGTAGGTCACGTTGAGCACACCGAAGACGTTCTCCGTCTCACCGTGCCCGGCGTCGGTCGGCGTGGCCACGGCGCCGGTGCAGCCGGTGCCGCTGTTGACCGGGTGCCCGTGCTGGTTGTGGCCCAGGCCGAACGCCCACGACACGCGGCTGCACACCGGGGTCGTGCCGTCCTCCGGGTCGTTGACGGTCACCGCGTAGGGGATCGCGTCGCCCCAGTCGAAGAACCCGCCGTGCGCCGGGGCGGTCAGCCCGACCGTGGGCGCGGTGTTGCCGATGGTGACCTGCCGGGAGGTCAGGCCGTGCCTGCCCGCCGGGTCGGTGACCCGCAACCGGGCCTCCACCTGCCCGTTCGCGGTGTAGGTGTGGGTCGCCCGCGGCCCGGTGGCGTCGAAGGTGCCGTTGCCGTCGAAGTCCCACTCGTAGGTCAGCGCCGCACCCTCGGGGTCGCTGGAGGTGCTGCCGTCGAAGGACACCGTGAGCGGCGCCTGCCCGGACGACGGGGTCGCCGTCATCCGCGCGGTCGGGGTCTTGTTGCCCTGCGCGAAGTCGATCCGGTACAGCCCGGCGTCCGGGTTCTGCCGGAAGAAGCCGTCCCCGTAGTCCAGGACGTAGAGCGAGCCGTCCGGCCCGAACTCCAGGTCCATCGGGTTGTCCCAGATCGGCTGGCCCAGCGTGGACAGGTCCCGGTTGGGCAGGAAGTTCTCCAGCTTCGTCACCGGGCCGTCCGGGCCGGCCAGGGTGAACGCGGCGACGTAGTCCTGCGAGAACTCGCCGAAGAAGGCCTTGCCGTCCCAGTAGGCCGGGAACTTCGTCGGCGACGGGTTGTTCGCGTCGTAGTGGTAGACCGGGCCGCCCATCGGGGCCTGGCCGCCGCTGGAGCGGAACGCGGTCAGCTCGGGCCACGGCTGGTCGCTGTCCTTGTCGCCGTACCACAGGGTGGCCGGGGTGGACGGCGGCAGCGTGCGCAGACCGGTGTTCCAGCGCGAGTCGTTCACCGGCGCGGCGCAGTCGAACGCCGGGCCCGGGGTGAGGGTGGCGAAGTCGAAGTCCCGGTAGGGCTGGGAGTTGTCGGCCGTGCAGAACGGCCAGCCCGAGTTCATCGGCTTCGTCGTGATCTGCCATTCGACGTAGCCCATCGGGCCGCGGTTCGGGTCGGCGGTGCCGGCGTCGGGGCCGTAGTCGCCCCACATCACCGCGCCGGTCGCCTTGTCCACGGTCATCCGGAACGGGTTGCGCAGGCCCATCACGAAGATCTCCGGCCGCGTCAGCGGCGTGCCGGGGGCGAACAGGTTGCCCTCGGGGATCGTGTAGGAGCCGTCGTCGTTGACGTGGATGCGCAGGATCTTGCCGCGCAGGTCGTTGGTGTTGCCGGCGCCGCGGCGCTCGTCGAGGCCGGGGTTGTAGCCGGGCGCGTCGTTGATCGGGGTGTAGCCGTTGACGTTCGGGCCGGAGGCGGGGGTGTTGCCACCGGTCGACAGGTACAGGTTGCCCTGCGCGTCGAAGTCGACGTCACCGGCCACGTGGCAGCACTGGCCGCGGTTGGTGGGGATGCGGATGATCTCCTGCTCGGTGCTCAGGTCCAGCGACTCGCCGGTCCACTTGAACCGGGACAGGACGTCGTAGCCCTCCCACTGCTTCCAGTACGAGTCGTCCGCGCCGGCGGGAAGCGTGTTCGGGGCCGAGCCGGGCGGGGTGTTCAGCTTCGGCGAGTAGAAGAGGTAGACCCAGTTGTTCTCGGCGAAGCCCGGGTCGAGCGTCACCGTCTGCAGGCCCATCTCCGAGTTCTGGTAGACGGGGATCGTGCTGACGACCTTGGTGACGCCGGTCTTCGGGTCGGTCAGCCGCACCTCACCGCTGCGCGCGGTGTGCAGGACGCGGTTGTCCGGCAGCACGGCCAGGTCGATGGGTTCGCCCACGTTCTTGGTGAGCGTGATCTTCTCGTAGTTGTGCCAGTCCAGGGCCGGGTCCGCGGCCTGTGCCGCGGCGGGTACGGCGAGGCCGAGCACCGGCAGGGCCGTCACCGCGGCGGCGGTGATCAGCCGTCTCAGGGCAGGGTGCATCGCGAGATCACTCCGGTGGGATTTCGACAGGGGAGGGGAGGGGAGGGGGTCAGCCGCGCAGTTCGGCCAGCGCCTGGTAGCTGCGCAGCGCCGCGCCGAACGAGCCGGGCGGGTTGGGCTGCGTGCTGGGCGCGGTGTCCTGCTCCCAGATGCCGTGGTAGCGGCCGCGGCCGTTGACCCGCTTGAGGAACCGGTCGTAGGGCAGGTCGCCGGCGCCGAACTCGACGATGTCGTAGCCGTTGGGGTTGGCCGGGTTCGCGTCGCCGTCCTTCAGGTGCAGCAACGGGTAGCGGTGCGGGGCGCGGGTGATGTAGTCGGCGGGCTCGAACCCGGGGTAGCGGTACTTGCCGACGTAGGCCCAGTACACGTCCATCTCGAGGTAGACCAGGCGGGGATCGGTGTTGTCGAAGAAGACGTCGTAGAGCCGGACGCCGGGACGGTCGGTGGCGAAGGCGAACTCGCCGGCGTGGTTGTGCTGGTAGAACTTCAGGCCGCGCGCGGCGGCCGCGGCGCCGATGCGGTTGAACTCCTCGGCGGCGGCCTGGTAGCCGGCCACGGTGTTGACGTTGGTCGGGGCGTTGGCGGTGCCGATGTGCTTCAGGCCGAGGATTTCGGCGTTGTCCAGTTCGGCCTGCAGGTTGGTGCGGAAGTTGTTGAGGCCGACGTGGCTGCCGACCGCCTTGAGCCCGAAGTCCTTCAGCAGCTGGGCGATCTCGGGCACGGTGATCTGCCGCCCGAGGATCGAGGTGCTCTGGGTGTAGCCGGCGAACTCGATCTCGCGGTAACCGATGCGGGACAGCTCCTCGAACACGGCGCGGAAGCCGAGCTGGGAGACCTTGTCGCGGACGCTGTAGAGCTGGATGCCGATCTGGTTCTGCGGGACGAGACGGCCGCCGCCCTGGCTGGCGGCGGCGGGCAGCGATCCGGCGAGCGCCGCGGCGCTGACCGCGACGGTCGCCCCCGCCGCGGTGCGCAGGAAACCGCGGCGGTCGAACGACGAGTGGGACACGGATTTCTCCTTCAGCCGAGTGTGAACCGACCCCCTTGTCACGTGCGCCGGTAACGTAGGCAACTTCCGCTGAAAGTGTCCAGAGTTTCGGACTTTCCGGAACAAAGTTCGGCCGCGTCTGCTCAAAAGAGGCGGGAACGGGTCTACAGTCGGAGCACGCGCGAGCAGCGAGGAGGCTGGTGCCCCCATGACCACCAGCGGTTTTCCCCCGTCGGCCGAGACCCGCGAGCAGGCCGGGCTGCTCGCCCTGCTGCGGGACGAGGGCCCGATGGCGCGGGTCGAACTGGGTGAACGGCTCGGGGTGCCGCGGGCCCGGCTGGCGGCGGAGATCACCCGGCTGGCCGAAGGCGGGCTCGTCGAATCCGGCGGCCCGGCGGCCAGCCGCGGCGGGCGGCGGTCGACGCTGGTGCGCCTGGCCGACGACGTGCGCTTTCTCGGCGTGGACGTCGGCGCGACGTCGGTGGCCGTGGCGGTGACCGACGGGCGGTGCGAGGTGCTCGCGTTGGCGGTCGAGGACTGCGACGTGCGGCAGGGCCCGGTGCCGGTGCTGGACCGGGTGCAGCAGCTGGCGGCGAAGGTGCTGCAGGACGCCCCCGGGCGGCTCGCCGGGGCCGGGATCGGGCTGCCCGGGCCGGTGAGCTTCCGCGATGGGATGCCGGTGGCGCCGCCGATCATGCCGGGCTGGGACCGGTTCCCGGTGCGCGACCGGCTGGCCGGGCACTGGGGCTGCGCGGTGACGGTCGACAACGACGTGAACGTGATGGCGCTGGGGGAGCGGCACGCCGGGGTGGCCCGGTCGCTGGACGACCTGATCTTCGTGAAGGTCGGGACCGGTATCGGCGGCGGGATCGTCGTCGCGGGCCGCGTGTACCGCGGCGTGGCCGGCACCGCGGGCGACATCGGGCACATCAAGCTCGACGACTACGGGCCGGCGTGCGCCTGCGGCGAGGTCGGCTGCCTGGAGGCCTACTTCGGCGGGGCGGCGCTGGCCCGGGACGCGCTGACGCTGGCGCGCAGCGGGCGGTCCCCGTATCTGGCGGCGTTGCTGGAAAGCCGTCCGGCGCTGACCGCGCGGGAGGTGGCCGAGGCGGCGCAGGCCGGCGACTTCGCGGCGGTGACGCTGGTGCGCGAGGGCGGGCGGCGGCTGGGGCAGGTGATCGCGTCGCTGGTGAGCTTCCTGAACCCCGGGATGGTCGTGATCGGCGGCGGGGTGTCCCGGCTCGGGCACACCCTGCTGGCCGAGGTGCGGTCGTCGGTGTACCGGCGGTCGCTGCCGCTGGCCACCGGGAACCTGCCGATCGTGTTGTCGGAGCTGGGTGACCAGGCGGGCGTGATCGGCGCCGCGTGGCTGGCCACCGATCACGCGTTCAGCGTGCCGGCCTGACCGATCCGGCCTCGCCGGGCGTCGCTTGTCCGAACTTGAGCACACTTTCGGCAGTCCGGTTAAAAGTAACGATCTGATTGTTACTCCTTTTGCCGGATTGTGGCAGAAGTACCCGCCAGTCAGAGTAGGCGGCGTACGCCAGAGCACTGACACCCAGCACTGAGACCGGCCAGTTTCCCGACGAAGTGGAGCGTCCCCGGTGCCCCATCCTTTCGACCGGCCGACGGACCGCGCCGGTGTTCGCAGAGCCAACCTGTCTCTGCTGGTCCGGCTCCTGCGCCGGCACGGGGGCCTGTCCCGCGCGCAGCTGGCGGCCCTGAGCGGCCTGAGCAAGGCCACCGTCTCCGGCCTGGTCGCCGAACTGGAGGTCCGCGAGCTGGTCCAGGCAGGCGGCCGTCACGAGGGCGGCCAGGGCAGGCCGGGCCAGCTCGTCGAGCTGCGGCCGCGCGGCAACTGGGGCATCGGGCTGTCGGTCGCCGAGGACCACCTCGGCAGCACGGTCCTCGACCTGTCCGGCACCGCCGCCGCCCGCCGCCGCGTCACCTGCGACGTCCGCGCCCTCGGGCCGGAGCGCACCCTCGACGAACTGGCCGCCCTCGTGCTCGCCGCGGTGTCCGAAGTGGACCAGGTCGCGGGCATCGCCGTGGCCGTGCCCGGGCTCGTCGACCCCGCGGGCACCGTCCGCCTCGCGCCGGGCCTGCGGTGGCGCGACCTCGCCCTCGCCGACGGGCTCGCCGCCCGCACCGGCTTCCCGCTCGATCGCGTCGTCGTCGGCAACAACGCCAACCTGGCCGCGCTGGCCGAGGCCGACAGCGGGGCCGCCCGCGGCTGCCACGACGTCGTGTACCTCCTCGGCGGCGTGGGCGTCGGCGCGGGGCTGATCACCGGCGGCCGGCTGATCGGCGGCGCGGCCGGCGAGGTCGGGCACCTGTCGCTGGAACCCACTGGCCGCCCGTGCGTGTGCGGCCGCCGCGGCTGCTGGCAGACCGCCGTCGGGATCGACGCGTTCCTGCACTCGCTGGCCACCCCGCGGGACCTGGTCCACGACCCGTCCCTCGACCTGGCCCAGCGCACCGCGATCGTGCGCCAGCGCGCCCAGCAGGGTGACCGCCGCGTCCTCGACGCGCTCACCCAGCTCGGCGCCGGCCTCGGCCACGGCATCGCGGTCCTGGCCGACCTGCTCGACCCGCGGATCGTCGTCCTCGGCGGCTACTTCGCGCCGCTGCGCGACTGGCTCGCCGAGCCGATCCGCGCCGAACTGGCCGCCCGCTCGGTGACCGCCGAGACCGGCGGCCCCCGCATCGTGGCGTCCCGGCTCGGGTTCACCGCGGTCGGCACCGGCGCGGCGCAGGCCGCGATCCGGCCCCTGCTGGACGATCCGACGCTGGCCCCGGCCAGCGCCCCGGTGAGCGTGGAGGCGTGATGACCGAAGACCTGTTGTCCATGCGCGGCATCGTCAAGACGTTCCCGGGTGTCCGGGCGCTGGACGGTGTCGAGCTGTCGGTGCGGGCGGGGGAGGTGCACTGCCTGCTCGGCCAGAACGGCGCCGGCAAATCGACCCTGATCAAGGTCCTCGCCGGGGCGCACCAGCCGGACTCCGGCGAGATCCGCTGGCAGGGCGAACCGGTCACGCTGTCCTCCCCGGTCGCGGCCCTGCGCCGCGGGATCGCCACCATGTACCAGGAGCTCGACCTCATCCCCGCGCTGTCGGTGGCCGACAACATCTTCCTCGGCCACGAGCCCGCCCAGGCCGGGTTCACCCGCGACCGGCAGGCCCGCGCGAAGGCCGGCGAGCTGCTGGCGCGGCTGGGCCACCCGGAGATCCACCCCGACCGCGAGGTCGGCGAACTGTCCGCCGCCGGGCAGCAGCTGGTCTCCATGGCCCGGGCCCTGGTCCACGACGCGCGCCTGATCGTGATGGACGAGCCGACCGCCGCGCTCGCCTCCGACGAGGTGGACAACCTGTTCCGCATCGTCGCCGAGCTGACCGCGGACGGCGTGGCCGTCGTCTACATCTCGCACCGGCTCGAGGAGATCCGCCGCATCGGCAACCGCGTCACCGTGCTCAAGGACGGCGCCACCGTCGCGGCCGGGCTGGAGGTCGCCGACGTCACCACCGACCACCTGGTGTCGCTGATGTCCGGCCGCCGCGTGGAGACCGTCTACCCGGAACGCCTGGAATCCACTGTGGACATCGGTACCGAGCTGCTGCGCGTGGAGAACCTGACCCGCCGCGGCGAGTTCTCCGACGTCAGCTTCACCCTGCGCCGCGGCGAGATCCTCGGCCTGGCCGGCCTGGTCGGCGCCGGCCGCAGCGAACTGCTGGAGACCATCTTCGGCGCCCGCAAACCGGACGGCGGCCGGGTCTTCGTCGAGGGCAGGCGGCTCAAGCCCGGTGACGTCCCGAGCGCGGTCAAGGCCGGGATCGGCCTGGCGCCGGAGGAACGCAAGAGCCAGGCGCTGCTGCTGGAGATGTCGGTCGCGCACAACGTGACGCTGGCGAGCCTGCCCGAGTACAGCCGCCTCGGCTTCACCGACCGCGCCCGCGAGATCGGGGACTCGGCCGAGCGCCTGCGGCAGCTGGACCTGCGCCCGGCGGACCCGCGCCGCCCGGTGGGCACGCTCTCCGGCGGCAACCAGCAGAAGGCGGTCGTCGCGCGCTGGCTGGTGCGCGGCTGCTCGATCCTGCTGCTGGACGAGCCGACCCGCGGCGTGGACGTCGGCGCGCGGGCCGAGCTGTACCGGCTGATCCGCGAGCTGGCCGCGGCCGGGGTCGGGCTGGTGCTGGTGTCCAGCGAGATGCCCGAGGTGCTCGGGCTCGCCGACCGCGTGCTCGTGCTGCGGGAGGGCCACGTGGTCCGCGAGGCCCCCGCGAGCGAGCTGACCGAAGCAGACCTGCTGAATCTGGTGATGGAGGGAAGTGCGGCATGACGAAGGACTCCTCGTCGGTGTTGCCGGAGGCCACGCAGGCCCCGCCGCCCCCGGCCGCGCCGCCGGCCCCGAAGGCCGCGCGCGGGCGGTTCCCGGTGGACGCCCGGCTGGCCGGGCTGTTCGGCGTGTTCGTCCTGCTGTGCCTGGTGGGGTGGCTGACGCGGCCGGACGCGTTCTTCACCGAGGGCAACCTCTCGACCGTGCTGCGGCTGGCGGCCGCGATCGGCGTGGTGAGCGTCGGCATGACGTTCGTGATCATCAGCGGCGGGATCGACCTGTCCGTCGGCTCGATCGTCGCGCTGTCCAGCGTGTGGGCGACGACGCTGGCGACGCAGTCGTTCGGCCCGGTGGTGATGGTGGTCTGCGCGCTGGCGGTCGGCGTCGGCTGCGGCCTGATCAACGGCGTGCTCGTCTCCTACGGCAGAGTGGTGCCGTTCATCGCCACGCTCGCGATGTACGCCTCGGCGCGCGGCCTGGCCGAGCGGATCAGCGGACGGCAGACCCAGGTCGTGCGGGAAACCGGGTTCCTGACCGTCTTCCGCGGTGACTTCCTCGGCATCCCGGTGCTGATCTGGATGTTCGCCCTGGTGTTCGTGGTCGGCTGGGTCCTGCTCAACCGCACCACGTTCGGCCGCCGCACGTTCGCCGTCGGCGGCAACACCGAGGCCGCGCGCCTGGCCGGCATCAACGTCAAGCGGCACACCGCGCTCGTCTACGCCGTGGCCGGGCTGTGCTGCGGCATCGCGGCGATCATGGTCGTGGCGCGCACCACCTCGGGCGCCTCGACCAACGGCCTGTACTACGAGCTGGACGCGATCGCCGCGGTGGTCATCGGCGGCACGCTGCTCTCCGGCGGCCGCGGCACCCTGATCGGCACGCTCATCGGCGTCCTGATCTTCACGGTGCTGGGCAACATCTTCACGCTCAACAACCTCGACACCGACATCCAGAACATCGCCAAGGGCGCGATCATCGTGCTCGCCGTTCTGCTGCAGTTCCGCACCAACCGCAGTCGCAAGTCCACTTAGGAAACACCACCCCCGACGACCACTGGAGTTCGCCATGTCCGGACCATCCTCCCTCGCCCGCCGCCGCTTCCTCACCGGTGGCGCGGCCGTCGGCGCCGGCGCCCTGCTGGCCGCCTGCACGTCCAACGAGTCGCCGCAGTCCGCCCCGCAGGCCGTCGCCGGCACCGCGGGCCAGAACGCCCAGCCCGGCAAGCACGTGACGATCGGCTTCTCCGCCCCGGCCGCCGACCACGGCTGGATGGCGGCGATGACCAAGAACGCCCGCGCCCAGGCCGGCCGGTTCTCCGACGTCACCTTCACCGCCACCGAGGGCACCAACGACGTCAACCAGCAGATCGCCCAGGTCGAGACCCTGATCAACCAGAAGGTCAACGTCCTGGTGATCCTGCCCTTCGACGGCAAGGCCCTCACCCAGGCCGGCCAGCAGGCCATGGACGCCGGCATCCCGGTCGTCAACGTGGACCGGGTGTTCGACACCCCGCTGGCCTACCGCACCTGGATCGGCGGCGACAACTACCGCATGGGCGTCAACGCCGGCAACTACATCGCCGGGGAGCTGAAGAAGAAGGGCGTGAGCAACCCGGTGATCGGCGAGGTCGCCGGCATCGACTCGCTGCCGCTGACCCAGGAACGCAGCCAGGGCTTCAAGGACGCGCTCGCCAAGCACGGGTTCGCCGTCGGCCCGCGGGTGTCCGCGCAGTTCACGCCGGAGAGCGGCGAGCAGATGACCTCGAACCTGCTCCAGTCGGCCAGCAGGCTCGACGCGCTGTGGAACCACGACGACGACCAGGGCATCGGCGTGCTCGCGGCCATCGACAACGCGCGCCGCAGCGAGTTCTTCATGGTCGGCGGCGCCGGGTCGCGCAACATGATGGACCTGATCAAGGCCGACAGCGGCGTGATGAAGGCGACGGTCCTCTACAGCCCGTCGATGGCGTCCTCGGCGATCGCCCTGGCCCGGCTGCTCGGCCAGGACAAGGGCATCGGCGACCTCGCCGAGCACGAGATCCCCGCGAACGTCACGACCTACTCGGCCGTGGTGACCAAGGAGAACGTCGATTCCTATGCCGATGTCGCCTTCGACTCCTGACCCCGTGGGCGCCTCCATCGGCGTGGGCATGATCGGGCACGCCTTCATGGGCGCCGTCCACGCCCACGCCTGGCGCTCGGTCCACCGGTTCTTCGACGTGCCCCTGGTGCCGCGGCTGGCCGTGCTCGGCGGCCGCGACCCGGAGCGCACGAAGGCCGCCGCCGCCAAGCAGGGCTGGCCGGACACCGAGACCGACTGGGCCACCCTGGTCGCCCGCGACGACGTCGGCATCGTCGACATCTGCACGCCCGGGGACTCGCACGCCGAGATCGCGCTGGCCGCGCTGGCCGCGGGCAAGCACGTGCTGTGCGAGAAACCCCTGGCGAACTCGGTCGCCGAGGCCGAGGAGATGGCCGCGGCCGCCGAGCGCGCGGCGGTCAACGGGCAGCGGGCGATGGTCGGGTTCAACTACCGGCGGGTGCCGGCGATCGCGCTGGCCCGCAGGATGGTCGCCGACGGCAGGCTGGGCACGATCCGCCAGGTGCGGGCCGCCTACCTGCAGGACTGGCTGGCCGACCCGGCCACGCCGATGACCTGGCGGCTGCGGCGGGACAAGGCCGGGTCCGGGGCGCTGGGCGACATCGCCGCGCACGCGGTGGACACCGCCCAGTTCGTCCTCGGCGACCGGATCACCGGGGTGTCGGCGATGACCGAGACGTTCGTGCGGGAGCGGCCGCTGTCCGGGGAGCCGGGCAGCGCGCTGGGCGAGGTCGACGTGGACGACTGCGCGGTGTTCCTGGCCCGGTTCACCGGCGGCGCGGTCGCCACGTTCGAGGCCACCCGGTTCGCGCTGGGCCGCAAGAACGCGCTGCGGCTGGAGATCAACGGGTCGCGTGGCAGCCTGGCCTTCGACTTCGAGTCGATGAACGAGCTGTCGTTCTACGACGGCGACGACGACCCGGCCGAGGCGGGGTTCCGGCGGATCCTGGTGACCGAGCCGGACCACCCCTACGTCGGGGCGTGGTGGCCGCCCGGACACCTGCTGGGCTACGAGCACACCTTCACCCACGAGATCGCCGACTTCCTCACCGCCATCGGCGAGCAGCGCGACCCCGAGCCGTCCTTCGCCGACGGCCTCCAGGTCCAGCGGGTGCTGCACGCGGTGGAGGAGAGCGCGGGCAACGGAACGTCCTGGGTCGGCGTATCAATGTCGACCGAAAGGGTGATCGATGCCTGAGAGAACTGGATTGTGGCTGGTCGGCGCGCGTGGCTCGGTGGCCACGACGGCGATCAGCGGGCTGCTCGCGATGCGGTCCGGCCTCGCCGGGCCGGACGGCTGCGTGACCGAGCGGCTCGACGTGGCGCCCGGGGTGCTCCCGGGCTGGGACGAGCTCGTCGTCGGCGGGCACGACCTGGTGGACACGCCACTGGAGAAGAAGGCGGAGCAGCTCACCGCGGGCGGGCTGCTCCCGGCCGGCCTGCTGCCGGCCATCCGCGACGGCCTGCGTGCCGTCGAGGCCGACCTGCGCCTGGTGCCCGCCGGGCGCACGCAGGCCGAGATCGCCGCGCGGCTGGCCGACGACCTGCGCGAGTTCCGCACCCGGCACGGCCTGTCGGCCGTCGTGGTGATCAACGTCTCGTCCACGGAACCCCCAACCGTGGACGCGCCGGAGCACCACGACCTCGACGCGCTGGTGGCGGCGCTGGACGAGCCGGACCGGGAGGTGCTGCCCGGCAGCTCCCTGGCGGCGTACGCGGCGGTGTCGGCGGGGTGCCCCTTCGTGGACTTCACGCCGTCGACGGGCATCCGGTTGCCCGCGCTGGTGGAATTCGCCCGGCGGCAGGGTCTGCCCTACGCCGGATCGGACGGCAAGACCGGTGAGACGCTGCTGCGCTCGGTGCTCGCGCCGATGTTCGCGGCCCGGGCGCTGAAGGTGCGCTCGTGGTCGGGCACGAACCTGCTCGGCGGCGGGGACGGCGCGACCCTGGCCGACCCGGTGAAGGCGGCCGGGAAGCTGGAGTCGAAGGCCCGCGGCCTGGCGGCGCTGCTCGGTGACGACGTGACCGCGCCGCTGCACATCGACCACGTGCCGGACCTGGGCGAGCAGAAGACGGCGTGGGACCACGTGTCGTTCGAGGGCTTCCTGGGCGCGCGGATGACCCTGCAGTTCACCTGGACCGGCTACGACTCGGCCCTGGCCGCGCCGCTGGTGCTGGACCTGGCGCGGCTGACCGCGGCCGCGTACCGGGCCGGCGAGTCCGGGCCGCTGGGCCAGCTGGCGTTCTTCTTCAAGGACCCGGTGGGCACCGGCGAGCACCGGTTCGCCGAGCAGGCGCGGATCCTGGCCGAGTGGGCGTCGTCGCTGGGGCGGCAGCAGTGAACCCCTACGTACAGCTGGTCCGGGCCCCGGCCGCGCTGAGCGTCCTCGGCGACACCGTCGCGGGCGCCGCCGCGGCCGGTCGTCCGTTGCGGGGACGGCGGCTCGCGCTGCCGCTGGCCTCGGTGGCCTTCTACTGGTCGGGCATGGCGCTCAACGACTGGGCCGACCGGGACCTGGACGCGGTCGAGCGCCCGGAGCGGCCGATCCCGTCCGGCCGGGTCAGCCCGAACCGGGCGCTCGGGATCGCGGCCGGGCTGACCGGGGCGGGTCTCGGGTTGTCCGCGCTGGCGGGTGGCCGGGACGCCCTCAAGGTCGCCGCGCCGCTGGCGGCGGCGGTGTGGGCCTACGACACCGTGCTGAAGAAGACCCCGCTCGCGGCGGTGTCGATGGCGGTGTGCCGGTCGCTGGACGTGCTGCTCGGCGCGGGTGGCTCGGGTGCGGCGAAGGCGGTGGTCCCGGCCGCGGTGCTGGGCGGGCACACGCTCGGCGTGACGGCGTTGTCGGCCGGTGAGGTGCACGGCGGTTCCCCGGCGCGGGCGGCCGGTGCCCTCGCGCTGACCTCGGCGTCCGCGGCCGCCGCGGTGTCCGGCCGCGGCGGTGCGCCCGGTCACCGGGTGGCGGCGCTGGCCGCGGCCGCCGGATACGGCGTGAGCGTCGGGTCCAAGCAGTACGCGGCGGTGCGCAAGCCGTCCGCGGCGGTGGTCCGGACGGCCACGGCCGCCGGGATCCACGGCATGGTCCCGCTGCAGGCCGCGCTCGCGGCCCGGCGCGGCGGCGTGCTGGGCGGCGGCCTGGTCGCGCTGGCGCTGCCGCTGGCCAAGCGGCTGGGCCGGAAGGTGAGCCCGACATGAGCGGCTACCACCTCGGCTACGGCACCAACGGGTTCGCCAACCACCGGCTCGACGACGCGCTGGCGATCATCGCCGACCTGGGCTACACCTCGGTCGCGCTGACGCTGGACCACCAGCACCTCGACCCGTACGCCGGCGACCTGGCCGCGCGGGTGGACCGGGTCGCGGCCCGGCTGGGCGAGCTGGGCCTGCGGTGCGTCGTGGAGACCGGCGCGCGGTTCCTGCTCGACCCGTGGCACAAGCACGAACCGACCCTGGTCAGCGAGAACGCGGACCGGCGCCTGGACTTCCTGGCCCGGGCGATCCGGGTCGCCGAGGGCCTGGGCGCCGACTGCGTGTCGTTCTGGTCCGGCGTGTCCACAGTGGACACCGCGACGGCGTGGGAGCGGCTGCGGTCGCGGATGCCCGCGGTGCTGGCCGAGGCGGACCGGCGCGGTGTCCGCCTCGGCCTGGAACCGGAACCCGGGATGCTGGTGGAGACCCTGTCGGACGCGCTGCGGCTGCGCACCGAGCTGGGCGAACCCGAGCTGCTCGGGATCACCCTCGACGTCGGGCACTGCGTGGCCGTCGAGCCGACCGACGCGGCCGCCTGCATCCGGCAGGCCAAGGGGCTGCTGGTCAACGTGCAGCTGGACGACATGCGGCCGGGCGTGCACGAGCACCTCGAGTTCGGCGACGGCGAGCTGGACCTGCCGGCCACGCTCGCCGCGCTGGACGAGATCGGCTACACCGGGGTCGCCGCCGTCGAGCTGCCCCGGCACAGCCACGCCGCGCCGCAGGTCGCCCGTGCCGCGCTGACCGCGTTGCGGGCGGCGCGGCTGGACCAGTCGTGGCTCGGCGAGGCGCAGCGGCGGATCGCGACCGATCCGGCCGCGGTGGCGACCCTGTTCCCGGCCGCCGGACGGCACGTCGGGCGCGGGCCGCTGCACCCGGACACCGATCCGGACGGCCTGGCCCACGGCACGGCCGACGACCTCGCGCGCACGCGGCTGCTGCAAACACTGGCGGCCGCCCTGCCCGCGGACGACTTCGCCGCGGAGCTGGCCGACCTCTACCGCTACGGCGACGGCGCCGAGCGGCGGGGCGTGCTGCGGGCGCTGGCCGCGGTCGGCGACAAGGCCGTCGCCGCCGGTCTCGACCTCGTCCGCGACGCCCTGCGCAGCAACGACACCGGCCTGATCGCCGCCGCGCTCGGCCCGTTCGCCGCCCGTCACCTGGACCAGCACGGCTGGCGCCACGGCGTGCTCAAATGCCTGTTCACCGGCATCCCGCTCGCCGCCGTCGCCGAGCTGGACCGGCGGGCCGACGACGAGCTGCGCCGCATGATCACCGACTACGCGGGGGAGCGCCGCGCCGCCGGCCGCCCGGTTCCCGCCGACGCCCTCCGCTTCCTGGAAGAGACACCCTGATGCGCCTGTTCGATCCGCACATCCACATGACCTCCCGCACCACCGACGACTACGAGGCCATGTACGCCGCCGGCGTGCGGGCCCTGGTCGAGCCCGCGTTCTGGCTCGGCCAGCCGCGCACCGGTGTGTCGTCGTTCACCGACTACTTCGACGGCCTGATCGGCTGGGAACGCTTCCGCGCCGCCCAGTTCGGCATCCGCCACCACTGCACGATCGCGCTCAACCCCAAGGAGGCCAACGACCCGCGCTGCACGCCGGTGCTCGACGTGCTGCCGCGTTACCTCGCCAAGGACGGCGTGGTCGCGGTCGGCGAGGTCGGCTACGACTCGATGACCCCGGCCGAGGACGCCGCCTTCGCCCGCCAGCTGGAACTGGCGAAGGAACACGACCTGCCGGTGCTGGTGCACACCCCGCACCGCGACAAGCTGGAAGGCACCAAGCGCACGCTCGCGGTGGTCGCCGAGTCCGGCATCGCCCCGGAGCGGGTCGTGGTCGACCACCTCAACGAGGTCACCGTGGGCCTGGTCAAGGAGTCCGGCGCCTGGATGGGCTTTTCCATCTACCCGGACACCAAGATGGACGAGCAGCGCATGGTCGCGATCCTGCGCGAGTACGGCACGGAGAAGATGCTGGTCAACTCCGCCGCCGACTGGGGCCGCTCGGACCCGCTCAAGGTGCACAAGACCGGGCTGGCGATGCTCGGCGGCGGGTTCGCCGAGTCCGATGTGGACAAAGTGCTGTGGGCCAACCCGGTCGCCTTCTACGGCCAGAGCGGCCGGCTGGTACTCGACGAGCTGCCTGGCTTCAGCGCGGCCAAGGAGACCTTCGAGGGCAACTCGGTGCTGCGCGGCGGGCGGGACGAGGCGGTCGCGTGACGCCCCTGTCCTACTGCACCAACGTCCATCCGGCCGAGGACCTGCACGGGGTCCTCGGCCAGCTCGACTCCTACGCCCTGCCGGTGCGCGAGCGGCTCGGCGCGGACCGGCTCGGGCTGGGACTGTGGCTGGCCGCCGACGTCGCGTCGGCGCTGGCCGCGGACGCGGGCGAGCGCAAGCGGTTGCGCGCCGAGCTGGACGCGCGCGGCCTGGAAGTGGTGACGCTCAACGCGTTCCCCTACGGCGGGTTTCACGACCCGGTCGTCAAGCAGAAGGTCTACCACCCACGGTGGACCGCCCGGGCACGCGCGGAGTACACGCTGAACTGCGCGGCCGTGCTGTCCGCGCTGCTGCCCGGCGACGCGGAGTTCGGCAGCATCTCGACCCTGCCGCTGGGCTGGCGGGAACCGTGGACGCCGGAGGACGACACGGCGGCCCAGCGGTTGCTCGACGAGGTGACCGCCGGGCTGCGGGCTCAGGAGCGGACGATCCGGCTCGCCGTCGAGCCGGAACCCGGCTGCATCCTGGACACCGTGCACGACGCCGTGTCCTGGCTGGCCGGGCGCGTCGATCCGGCCCACGTCGGCCTGTGCCTGGACACCTGCCACCTCGCGGTGTCCTTCGCCGACCCGGCCGGGGCGGTCGCCGAGATCGGCGCGGCCGGGCTGGACGTGGTGAAGGTCCAGATGTCGGCCGCGCTGCACGTGCCGGACCCGCGGGACCCGGCGGCGCGCGAGGCCCTGGCGGCGTTCGACGAGCCGCGGTACCTGCACCAGACCCGGGAGTCGGCGGGCGGCGGCGTCCGCAAGGCCGACGACCTGGGCGAGGCGTTCGCGGACCTGCCGGGGGAGGGGCCGTGGCGCGTGCACTTCCACGTGCCGCTGCACGCGACCCCGGCGGCGCCGCTGTCCTCGACCACCGAGGTGCTGGCCCAGGCCCTCGCCGCGCTGCCGCCGAAACCGGCGCACCTGGAAGTGGAAACCTACACCTGGACGGTGCTGCCGGAGGCGCACCGCCAGGACCTCATCGGCGGGATCGCGGCGGAGCTGTCCTTCGCCGCGGGATTGGTGGCGACGAAGTGAAACCGCTCCTGGTGCTCGACGTCGTGGGGATGACCCCGCGGCTGCTCAGGCACATGCCGAACGTGGCGAAGCTGGGGCAGCAGGGCTGGCAGGCGCGGCTGGACACCGTGCTGCCCGCGGTGACCTGCAGCGTCCAGTCCACGTTCCTGACCGGGCGGATGCCCAGCGAGCACGGCGTCGTCGGCAACGGCTGGTACTTCCGCGAGCTGGGCGAGGTCTTCCTGTGGCGCCAGCACAACAAGCTGGTCGAGGGCGAGAAGCTGTGGGAGACCGCGCGGGCGGTGCACCCCGGGTACCGCGCGGCGAACGTGTGCTGGTGGTACGCGATGGGCGCGACCACGGACTTCACCGTGACCCCCCGGCCGATCTACTACGCCGACGGGAAGAAGGCGCCGGACTGCTACACGCGCCCGCCGGAGCTGCACGACCGGCTCACTTCGCGGCTGGGCGAGTTCCCGCTGTTCCAGTACTGGGGCCCGACCGCGTCGATCGCCTCCACCGACTGGATCGTCGGGGCGACCTCGGCGATCCTGCGGGAGGACCGGCCGGAGCTGACCCTGGCCTACCTGCCGCACCTGGACTACGACCTGCAGCGGTTCGGCCCGGACTCGCCGCAGGCCATCGCGGCGGCACGCGCGGTCGACGCGTCCGTGGCGCCGCTGCTGGACCAGGCCCGCGGCGCCGGTGTCGGGGTGGTGGCGTTGTCGGAGTACGGCATCACCAACGCGCACCGGCCGGTGGACGTCAACCGGCTGCTGCGCCGCGAGGGCCTGCTCGAGGTCTACACGCAGGACGGCATGGAGTACCTGGACCCGTGGACGTCGCGGGCCTTCGCCGTCGCCGACCACCAGGTCGGCCACGTCTACGTGGCCGACGAAGCGGACCTGCCGCGGGTGCGCGGCCTGCTGGGGGAACTGTCCGGTGTGGACGAAGTGCTGGACCGACAGGCCCAGTCCCGCTACGGTATCGACCACCCGCGGGCGGGCGAGTTCGTGGTGACCGCGGAGCCGGACGCGTGGTTCACCTACTACTACTGGCTCGACGACGACCGCGCGCCGGACTTCGCGCGTGGCGTGGAGATCCACCGCAAGCCCGGGTACGACCCGGCCGAGCTGTTCTTCGACCCGGCCGATCCGCTGGTCAAGGCCAAGGCCGGGCTGAACCTGGTGCGCAAGAAGGCCGGCCTGCGGTACGCGATGAAGACCACGCCGCTGGACCCGGCGCCGGTGCGCGGCTCGCACGGGCGACTGCCGGACTCGCCGGACGACGGGCCGGTGCTGCTGTGCGGGGACGCGGACGTGCCGGAGCGGGCACGGCTGGCCGCCACCGAGGTCCGCGACCTGCTGCTGAGCGTGCAAGGACTGAAGACGACGGAAGGGAGCCGGCGATGAGCCGTCCGGTCACGTTGTTCACCGGCCAGTGGGCCGATCTGCCCTTCGAGGAGGTGTGCCGGCTCGCCTCGCAGTGGGGCTACGACGGGCTGGAGATCGCCTGCAGCGGCGACCACTTCGAGGTCGACCGGGCGCTCGCCGAGGACGACTACGTCGCGGGACGGCACAAGATCCTGGAGTCCCATGGCCTGAAGGTGTGGGCGATCTCGAACCACCTGGTCGGGCAGGCGGTGTGCGACGACCCGATCGACGAGCGGCACCGCAACATCCTGCCGCCCCGCGTCTGGGGCGACGGCGAGCCGGAGGGCGTGCGTCAGCGGGCGGCCGCCGAGATGGCCGACACCGCCCGGGCCGCGGCGAAGCTCGGCGTGGACACCGTCGTCGGCTTCACCGGGTCGAAGATCTGGAAGTACGTGGCGATGTTCCCGCCGGTGTCGCAGGACGTGATCGACGACGGGTACGCCGACTTCGCCGAGCGCTGGAACCCGATCCTGGACGTGTTCGACGAGGTGGGGGTGCGGTTCGCGCACGAGGTGCACCCGTCGGAGATCGCCTACGACTACTGGACGACTCGCCGGGCCCTGGACGCGGTGGGCAACCGGGCGGCGTTCGGGCTGAACTGGGACCCGTCGCACTTCGTGTGGCAGGACCTCGATCCGGTCGGGTTCATCCTGGACTTCGCCGACCGGATCTACCACGTCGACTGCAAGGACACGAAGAAGCGGTTCGACGGCCGCAACGGGCGGCTCGGGTCGCACCTGGCGTGGGCCGATGCGCGGCGCGGGTGGGACTTCGTGTCCACCGGGCACGGTGACGTGCCGTGGGAGGAGTGCTTCCGGGCGCTCAACTCGATCGGCTACCGCGGGCCGATCTCGGTGGAGTGGGAGGACGCCGGCATGGACCGGTTGCGCGGCGCCGAGGAGGCGGTCGGGTTCGTCCGGAACCTGCTGTGGGACAAGCCCGCCGCCGCCTTCGACTCCGCGTTCAGCACCGAGCGCTGACCCCGCGAGTCCCACGTTCAGTCGCGCGAGTCCCACGTTCAGGGCCTCGAGTTCCGCCTTCAGGCGCCCGGGTCGCCCAATCGCCAGTTCAGTGACTGTGCGACCCGCGTTCCGGAGCGTGGGACTCGCGCCGGTCAGCTGAACAGCGCGCTGTAGCCGTTGAGCGCGGGCTGGCCGCCGAGGTGCGCGTACAGCACGGTCGAGTCCGCGGGGATTTCCTTGCGGGACACCAGGTCGATGAGCCCGGCCATCGACTTGCCCTCGTACACCGGGTCGGTGACCATGCCCTCGGTGCGGGCGGCGAGCTTCATCGCGTCGAGGGTCTGCTCGTCGGGGATGCCGTAGATGCCGGCGTGGTAGCGCTCGTCGAGTTCGACCTCCGGTTCGCGCTCGACGCCGAGCAGTCCGGCGGTGTTGCGGGCGATCCGGGCGATCTGGTCGCGGGTCTCGTCCGGTTTGGCGGAGCCGTCGATGCCGAGGACGCGGCGCGGCCGGTCCTCGTCCAGGGCGGCGAACCCGGCGATCATCCCGGCCTGGGTGGAGCCGGTGACCGAGCAGACGATGATCGTGTCGAAGTGCACGCCCAGCTCGCGTTCCTGCTCGGCGACCTCGGCGGCCCACCGGGCGAAGCCGAGCCCGCCCAGGCGGTGGTCGGACGCGCCGGCCGGGATCGCGTAGGGCTTGCCGCCGCGTTCGCGGATCTCCTCCAGGGCCTGCTCCCAGCTCTCCTTGACGCCGATGCCGAAGCCGGCCTTGACCAGCCGCACGTCGGCGCCGGCCAGGCGGCTGATCAGGATGTTGCCCACCTTGTCGTAGACGGCGTCCGGCCAGTCGACCCAGCTCTCCTGCACCAGGACGCACTTCAGCCCGGCCCGTGCCGCGACGGCCGCGACCTGCCGGGTGTGGTTGGACTGGACGCCGCCGATGGAGACCAGGGTGTCGCAGCCCTGGGCGATGGCGTCCGCGACGAGGTACTCCAGCTTGCGGGTCTTGTTCCCGCCGAACGCGATGCCGGAGTTGCAGTCCTCGCGCTTGGCCCAGATCTCGGCGCCGCCGAGGTGGGCGGTGAGCCGGTCCAGCCGGTGCACCGGCGAGGGCCCGAAGAGCAGGGGATAACGCTCGAAGTCGGCGAGGGACATGGGGGCTCCGGTCCCGGGGGGGCGTTCGTGCAGGGCTGCCTCCTATAGACATCTGACGCTGCCGACGAAGCGCGGG
>NZ_PQHW01000071.1 GCF_003385215.1 Amycolatopsis thermalba
CCCCCGCAGGGCCAGCCCTGGCACCAGCCCCCCGGCTGGCCGCCCCAGCAACAGCCCTACGGCTACGCCCAGCAACCCCCGACGAAGGGCCGCGGCCTGAAGTGGCTGTGGGCGAGCCTGGCCGGGCTCGTCGTGGTGGCGGCGGTCGTCGTGACGCTCGTTCTGGTGAATCGCGACGGCGGCTCCGCGCCCGCCCCGACCACCGCGCCCAACATCCCCGTCGGCCCCACCGGCGGCGCGACCGGCCAGTCCACCGCCAACAACCCGCCGCCCGCGACGATCTCCATCAAACCGAGCCCCTGACGTGCGATTCTTGCACTCGCCCCCGGAGAGTGCTAAACAGACGTTGGCACTCGGCAGCGTCGAGTGCCAACCATGGTCGGGACGGTGAGGCCGGCTCGGAACACCGAGCAGGTCGTCCGTCGCGGGCACCGAGCCTGGCCGAGCTAAGTGTCCTGCTGCCAGTCCGAAAGCAGGTCATGGCAGCGACCACTACCGGAGGACAACACCCCAATGGCCAAACTGATCGCGTTCGACGAGGACGCCCGCCGCGGGCTTGAGCGGGGTCTGAACACCCTCGCCGACGCCGTCAAGGTGACGCTTGGCCCCCGTGGCCGCAACGTCGTGCTCGAAAAGAAGTGGGGCGCGCCGACGATCACCAACGACGGTGTCTCCATCGCGAAGGAGATCGAGCTCGAGGACCCGTGGGAGAAGATCGGGGCCGAGCTCGTCAAGGAAGTCGCCAAGAAGACCGACGACGTAGCCGGTGACGGCACCACCACCGCCACCGTGCTGGCCCAGGCGCTCGTGCGCGAAGGTCTGCGCAACGTGGCCGCCGGTGCCGACCCGATCGCCCTCAAGCGTGGCATCGAGCAGGCGGTCGAGGCCGTCGTCGAGCAGCTGCACAAGGCCGCGAAGGAGGTCGAGACCAAGGAGCAGATCGCTGCCACCGCCTCGATCTCGGCCGCGGACCGCACCATCGGTGAGCTGATCGCCGAGGCGCTGGACAAGGTCGGCAAGGAAGGCGTCGTCACCGTCGAGGAGTCGAACACCTTCGGGCTCGAGCTCGAGCTCACCGAGGGTATGCGCTTCGACAAGGGCTACATCTCGGGTTACTTCGTCACCGACGCCGAGCGTCAGGAAGCCGTCCTGGAGGACCCGTACATCCTCCTGTTCGGCTCGAAGATCTCGAACGTCAAGGACCTGCTGCCGGTCCTGGAGAAGGTCATGCAGTCGGGCAAGCCGCTGCTGATCATCGCCGAGGACGTCGAGGGCGAGGCCCTGGCGACCCTGGTCGTCAACAAGATCCGCGGCACCTTCAAGTCCGTCGCCGTCAAGGCTCCGGGCTTCGGTGACCGCCGCAAGGCCATCCTGCAGGACATCGCGATCCTGACCGGTGGCCAGGTCATCTCCGAGGACGTGGGCCTCAAGCTGGAGAACGCGGACCTGAACCTGCTGGGCAAGGCCCGCAAGGCCGTCATCACCAAGGACGAGACGACCATCGTCGAGGGTGCCGGCGACGCGGACCAGATCCAGGGCCGCGTGAACCAGATCCGCGCCGAGATCGAGAAGTCGGACTCCGACTACGACCGCGAGAAGCTGCAGGAGCGGCTGGCCAAGCTGGCCGGCGGCGTGGCCGTCATCAAGGCCGGTGCCGCCACCGAGGTCGAGCTCAAGGAGCGCAAGCACCGCATCGAGGACGCCGTTCGCAACGCGAAGGCCGCCGTCGAGGAGGGCATCGTCGCCGGTGGTGGCGTGGCCCTGCTCCAGGCGTCCAAGGCTGCCTTCGAGGGCCTGCGCCTCTCGGGCGACGAGGCGACCGGTGCGAACATCGTCAAGGTCGCCGTCGAGGCTCCGCTCAAGCAGATCGCGGTCAACAGCGGTCTCGAGGGCGGCGTCGTGGCGGAGAAGGTCAAGGGTCTGCCGGAGGGCCACGGCCTGAACGCGGCGACCGGCGACTACGAGGACCTGGTCAAGGCCGGCGTCATCGACCCCGCCAAGGTGACCCGTTCGGCGCTGCAGAACGCGGCTTCGATCGCGGGTCTGTTCCTGACCACCGAGGCCGTCGTGGCCGACAAGCCGGAGAAGGCTGGCGCCGCTCCGGCGGGCGACCCGACCGGTGGCATGGGCGGCATGGACTTCTGATCCACTAGTCCGGCGAAAGCCCGGGTGCGCACCGCGCATCCGGGCTTTTTGCCGTCTATTCCTGCGGCATGAGCATCCAGCAGATGGCGTAGAGCAGGATCGGCGCGCCGAACCCGAGCAGGGTCGCGGCGACGAGGACGATGCGGATGACCGCCGCGTCGACGCCGAGCAGCGCGGCCCAGCCACCGGCCACGCCGGCGATCATCTTGTCGGTGGAGCTGCGGCGGAGCTTCTTGGTGGTCACTGTGTTCGTCATGTGTCCATCGTCGGCCGCGGCGCACGGCCGCACATCGGGGACGAACCCGGAGCGCACCCGGAAAACCTGGGCCGGGGTGCCCGGGGGCGGATAAGGTCGATCACATGGCGGGATCGTTGCTCGGTACCGAGGTCCGGCGGGTCGAAGACCCGGATCTGGTGCGTGGTCGTGGAACCTTCGTCGACAACCTGAAGTTCGACGGCGTCTGTCATGTCGCGTTCGTCCGGTCGCCGTTCGCGCACGCGCTGATCAACGGCATCGACACCGCCGCGGCGGCCGCGGCCCCGGGGGTGATCGCGGTGCTCACCGCCGCGGACCTGGACCTGGCCGAGCTGCCGGTGTTCCTGGACCTGAACCCGCGGGCGAAGCGGTACGCGCTGGCGTCCGACCGGGTGCGCTTCGCCGGGGAACCGGTGGCCGCGGTGGTCGCGGAAAGCGCGACGGCCGTGGCGGACGCGCTCGAACTGGTCGACGTGGACTACGAGCCGCTGCCCGCCGCGGTGGATCCCGAGCGGGCGCTGGACGACGGCGCACCGCTGCAGTTCCCCGAGCTCGGCTCGAACATCGCGGCCGGCGAACGCGACGCCGCGGGCGAGGAGGTCCTCGACGGCGCGGACGTCGTGGTGCGGGCGCGCATCGAGAACCAGCGCCTGGCGGTGGCGCCGATGGAGGGCAACGCGATCGTCGCGCTGCCCGCCGACGACGAATTCGACCTGACGGTCTACGTGTCGACGCAGATGCCGCACGGCTTCCGGGCCGCGGCCGCCAAGCTGTTCGGCTACGACGCCGACCGGATCCGCGTGGTGGCGCCGCACGTCGGTGGCGCGTTCGGCGGCAAGGTCGGGGTCACGGCCGAGCACGCGGTGGTGATCGAGGCCGCGCGGCGGTTCGGGCGTCCGGTGAAGTGGACGGAGAGCCGGTCGGAGAACCTGCAGGCCGCGCCGCAGGGCCGGGCGCAGGTGCAGTACGGCGAGCTGGGGCTGCGCCGCGACGGGACGATCGTCGGCCTGCGGTGCCGGGTCGTCGGGGACGCGGGGGCGTACGCCGGGTTCGGCGGTGGGCTCGCGCTCGGTCCGACGCGGACGATGGCGCAGGGCGTGTACCGGATCCCGAAGATCAGCTACGCGGCGATCGCGGCGCTGACCAACACCGCGCCGGTGGGCGCGTTCCGCGGTGCCGGCCGTCCGGAGGCGACCGCGATGCTGGAGCGGCTG
The DNA here is from genome assembly GCF_003385215.1 of Amycolatopsis thermalba. Taxonomy (GTDB): domain Bacteria; phylum Actinomycetota; class Actinomycetes; order Mycobacteriales; family Pseudonocardiaceae; genus Amycolatopsis_E; species Amycolatopsis_E thermalba. The sequence goes on from NZ_PQHW01000071.1 coordinate 3,616, forward strand.
ATGGACCTGGCCGCGGCCGAGCTGGGCGTGGACCCGGCGGAGATCCGGCGGCGCAACTTCCTGCGCCCGGACGAGTTCCCGTACACGACGTTCAGCGGCGCGAGCTACGACAGCGGCGACTACGACCTTCCGTTGCGCACGGCGCTGCAGGTCGCTGGTTACGACGAGCTGCGGGCCGAGCAGAAGCGGCGCATCGCGGCGGGCGAGTCGCGGCTGCTGGGGATCGGCGTGAGCGCGTACGTCGAGATCACCGGTGGCGGCAGCGGGGAGTTCGCGTCGGTGGAGATCCGGGCGGACGGGACGGCGGGGATCAAGGTCGGCACGTCCGGGCACGGCCAGGGCCACGCGACGTCGTTCTCGATGCTGGTGGCCGACGCGCTGGGGATTCCGCTGGAGTCGGTCGAGTTCGTGCAGTCGGACACGGCCGCGGTGCCCCGTGGCGGTGGGACGGGTGGTTCGCGGTCGCTGCAGGTCGGTGGCAGCGCGGTGCGGCAGGCGGCGGATCTGGTGCTGTCGCGGGCTCGGGAGCTGGCCGCGTCGCGGCTGGAGGCGGGCGTGGATGACATCGTGCTGACCGACGGCGGGCTCGGCGTGGCGGGCGTTCCCCAGGCGACGATCGGGTGGGCGGAGCTGGCCGAGGTGGCTTCGGCGGACGGGCGCCCGCTGCTGGAGACGACGGACTTCAAACCGGACGGGGCGACGTTCCCCTTCGGGGCACACGTGTCGGTGGTCGAGGTGGACGTCGAAACCGGCTTCGTGAAACCGTTGCGGCACATAGCGGTGGACGACTGCGGGCGCGTGCTGAACCCGATGATCGTGCGTGGGCAGCAGCACGGCGGTGCGGTGCAGGGGATCGCGCAGGCGCTGTGGGAGCAGGTGTCCTACGACGAGGACGGCAACCCGGTGACCGCCACGTTCGCCGACTACCACCTGCCGTCGGCGGCCGACGTGCCGGCGCTGGAGGTCAGCAACACGGAGACGCTGACCGACCGGAACCCGTTGGGCGCCAAGGGAATCGGCGAGTCGGCCACGGTCGGTTCGACCCCCGCGGTGCAGAACGCGGTGATCGACGCGCTGGCCCACCTGGGCGTCCGGCACATCGACATGCCGTTGACGCCGCAGCGCGTGTGGCGCGCGGCGCGGGCCGGCGGTGCGGATCCGTGGCGTGAGCCACCTGCGGCATTCGACGCCTTGCCGGTACGAGCTTCATCGGCGTCGGCGGACGCCGATGAAGCGGTGGCCTAGTCCTGCGCCGGATCGTACGAAGGATCGTCCTGGTTCGGCTGACCCAGCAGCGGTTTCTCGATCTGCCACGCATTCCACGGTTTCGTGGTGGGCGCTTCCAGCTCGATGAAGCCTTCCAGGCCGCCGTTGTAGATGTTGTGGATGTCAACGGCGTCGGGGTGATAACAGCTCCGGAGTTCGACGTCGTATCGATCGATTCCCCGGCTGAGTTCTTCGACGATCTCCGCGTGCGTCAGTTCGCTCGATTCCGTCATCGTGCTCGTCCCCAGGTGAACTGGAATCAGAGCGTACCGCGGGCCGTGATCCATTGGATACCGCGGATTTCGTCAAGATCGGGAATCCGGTGCCTTCTTGCCAAACTGGCCTCGCGGTATCAGGCCTTCGCTTCGCCGCAGCCCTCGACTCGCCGGAGCCGGTCGAGCCAGGCCTGCGTGGTGGCCTCGTCGGCGGCGGTTTCGTGCGCGAGGTCGGGTTCGGGGGCTTGCCGCAGGACGGGCAGGTAACCGTCCACAGGGGTCAGTGAGTGGCTGGCTGTGTCCTTGGTGAGCAGGGACATCGTGCCCAGCCCGCACGCGAAGTCCAGCTCCGGCAGCGCCCCGGCGAGCGCGAGCCCCGCCGCGAGCCCGACGCTGGTCTCCACCGCGGATGAGACGACGCACGGCAACCCGGCGGCCTCCGCGACCTCCAGCGCCCGCCGCACGCCGCCGAGGGGCGCCACCTTGATCACGGCGATGTCGGCGGCGTTCGCGACGGCCACCCGGAGCGGATCCTCGGCCCGCCGGATCGACTCGTCCGCCGCGATGCGCACATCGGTCTTGCGGCGCACGGCCGCCAGCTCGTCGATCGAGGGGCACGGCTGCTCGACGTATTCGAGCCCGCCCGCGGCGCGATCCAGCTCACGGATGGCTTTCGTCGCGGTGTCGACATCCCAGGCCGCGTTGGCGTCCACGCGGATCGCCCCCCGCGGCCCGAGCGCGTCCCGCACCGCCGCGACCCGTTCACAGTCCTCCACAATGGACGTCCGCGGATCGGCGACCTTCACCTTCGCGGTCCGGCACCCCGACCTGGCGACCATGTCGTGAGCCGCATCGGCCCCCACGACGGGCACGGTGGTGTTCACCTCGACCCGAGCACGCACGGGCGCCGGCCACCCCCGCTGACTCGCCTCGACGGCAGCCGCGAGCCAAGGCGCACTCTCACGATCGTCGTAATCGGCGAACGGGCAGAACTCACCCCACCCCGCGGGGCCGCGCAGCAGAACCCCTTCACGCACGGTGACCCCGCGAAACCGATTCCGCAGGGGGATCGCGTAGACCAGGGGCTCATCCACGCAGCCATCCTCGCACGACCGGCGACGCCGCCCATGTGGGCGCCACGCCCGGGTTCTTGCGTTGGTGACTTTCGTCTTGATGGCTGCGCGCTCGGTCTCGCAGGGCCGGCGACTCCACCCAGCCCGGGTGGCCACGCTTGGGTGCTCACCCCGGGTGGCCGTGTCATTGGGGCCACATGTGCGTGCTGCGCTACCCCATCCACTTCGGGCGGCTGCTCAAGGGTTCTCGCCTCGGTGACAGTCGTCTTGGTAGCTGCGCCCTCGGTGCGCCCACCGCTGCCGGTCGCGGTCCCATCTGCTGGCTTCCCCCCGGCGGCACTCCTCGGCCCGCTGTCGCGCGACCCCTCCCGGCCGCCCAGCACCTCACCGCTAATGGACTAAATGGTTAATTAGCGGTTAGCATGCGAGGTGCGGACATGTGGAGGTAGCGAATGAAGGCCGTAGTGCTGGCCGAGCCCGAGGTGATGCGGCTCGTCGACCTGCCGGAACCCGAGATCGGGCCGCGCGAGGTGCTCGTGCGTATGCGGGGGCTCGGGCTGTGCGGGTCGGACCTCGGCGTTTACCGCGGTGCGCGGGAGGTGCCCGAGCGGCCCTGGCTGATGGGTCACGAAGGTGTCGGCGAGATCGTGGCCGTCGGGGCGGACGTCGCGGACCGCGCGGTCGGCCAGCAGGTCGCGATCGAGCCCAACTACTGCTGCGGCCGGTGCGCGGCGTGCACCAGCGGGTTCACCTCCGCCTGCACCGAGCGGGTCATCGTGGGCATGAACCACCCGGGTCTGCTGGCCGAGTACGTCGCGGTCCCGGCCGAGTTCGCCTGGCCGGCGGCGGAGACGGTCGGCCTGGAGGACCTCGTCTGCATCGAGGCGCTGACCGTCGCGCGGTCGGCGATCCGGCGTTCCGGCGTCGAGCCCGGTCAGCGGGTGCTCGTGGTCGGGGCGGGCTCGCAGGGCTTGCTGCTGTGCCTCGCGCTGCGGGCGCTCGGCACGACGGTCGCGGTCCAGGAACCGCACGAGGGACGCGCCGAGCTGGCCCACTCGTTCGGCGCCGAAACCACCGTCGACGGCGAGTTCGACCTCGTCTTCGAGACGTCCGGCGTCCCGCAGGCCCTGCGCGCCGGACTGGAGCACCTCCGCCGCGGCGGCACTGCCCTGCTCGTGGGCATCAACTCGCGCCCGCTTGAGCTGACCACCGCTGACCTGGTCTACCGCCAGCACACCCTCAAGGGCTCGCTCATCTACGACCACCCGGTCGACTTCGAGACGACGGTGAACCTGCTCAACCGCGACGAGGTCCGGCCGGGCAAGGTGCTGCAGGCACGGTTCCCGCTGGAAGAGGCCGCGCAGGCGTTCGCATCGGTCCAGTCGGTGGCCGGCAAGTCCTGGATCAGCTTCGACTGAGTCCGGCCCGGGACGGCCGTTCGGCTCCAGCCACCATCCGGCCCGGGACGGCCGGTCAGCTGCGACCGATGCCCGGCTCCGGCCCGTTCCAGCACGGCTGCCGGCCAGCTTCCGCCATCGGCGAGTTGCGGCGGCCGATCCGCTTCGGGCCGGCGTCCAGCTCCGGTCGGCCGGACAGCCTCGGCCGATGTCCGGCCACGGCCAGCGACTGGGCTTCAGCGGCTGCACAGCCTCCGCCCGGCGACCGCTCACTCCTCGGGCAGGTTCGCCAGCTCCGCCTCGATCGACCACGCCGCGCGCAGCAACTCGGGCACGTAGTCCCGCTCGACCAGCCCGTGCCCGAGCCGGTCCGGGTGCACCGACGCGTTCACCGCGGCGATCACCCGCCCACGCCGGTGCCGCACCGGAGCCGCGATCGCCCGCAGGTCGCCCTCGAGGTCGTGTTCCGCCATCGCCCACCCGCGCTCCCGGACCTGCTCGATCTCCTTCGGCAGTCCGGCGACGTCCTCGAGCGCGCCGGGCCGTCGCGTGAGCTCGTCCTCCGGCAACGCGGCGAGCAGGACCTGCCCGCTCGACGTGGTGTGCGCGGGCCGGCGAGCACCGACGGTGAGGGTCGGCGGAGCGTGCCGGTGCCCGGGCACCACGGCCAGGTACACCACGTCACCCCGATCGAGCACGGTCAACGACGCCGTCTCGTTCAGCTTGTGCGCCAGGTCGTGCAGGTGCGGGTGCGCGATCTCGGGCAGCGCGAGCCCGGACAGGTACGCGTAACCCAGGTCCAGGGTCCGCGGCGTGAGCCGGAACACCTGCCCGTCGTAGCGCACGTACCCCAGGTCCGCGAGCGTGAGCAGCAACCGTCGCGCGGTGGCCCGGTCCAGGCCCGTCAGTTTCGCCGCCGCGCCCGCCGACAGCGCCGGGCGGTCCGCGCCGAAGCACCGCAGGATCGCGAACGCCCGGCCGACGGCCTGCACGAAATGAGGGCCGTGGCCAGGGCTTTCGCCGGGCGTCGTGCTCGTCATCGAACCCTCCGGCTGCCACCCGATCGGCTCGTTTCCATCGTACGTCCGCATGTTTCGCGCCCGCCGGGACACGGGTAGTTCAGCGCTGAATCCCCTGAACGGAAGGAGTGCAATCGTGGCGAACACACTCTCCGGTAAGCGAGTGGCCTTCGTCGTCGCGCCCGAGGGCACCGAGCAGGTCGAACTGACCGAGCCGTGGAAGGCGGTCCAGGACGCGGGCGGCCAGCCGGAGCTGGTGTCCACTTCGCCGGGCCGCATCCAGGCGTTCAACCACCTCGACAAGGCCGACACGTTCCCGGTCGACAAGGTCGTCACCGACGTCTCCCCGGACGACTTCGACGCGCTCGTGCTGCCGGGCGGCGTGGCGAACCCGGACTTCCTCCGCACCGTCCCCGACGCCGTCCGCTTCGTCCGCGGGTTCTTCTCGCAGCAGAAGCCCGTCGCGGCGATCTGCCACGCGCCGTGGACCTTGATCGAGGCCGACGTGGTGCGCGGCCGCCGGATGACCTCCTGGCCGAGCCTGCAGACCGACCTGCGCAACGCCGGCGCCGAGTGGGTGGACGAGGAGGTCGTGACCGACTCCGGTTTCGTCACCAGCCGCAAGCCGGACGACCTGCCCGCCTTCTGCCGCAAGCTCGTCGAGGAGTTCGCGGAGGGCAAGCACCGCGCCCAGGCGAAGAGCGCGTGACCCGTCTTCAGGACGCCCGGTCGACTTGTCAGGACGGCAGGTCGATCGGGCGGCTCGTGACCCCCAGCCGGGTCGCGAGCGAGATGGCGTCGCCGGGCGCCTTCACCTTGATGTCGTTGTCGAAGTAGACGTACACGTCACGCGTTTTCTTGCCGCCGGCGCGCCGCCAGCGGCGGATCTTGCCGGCCCAGCGCTCCAGGGCCTCGTCGGTGTAGCCACTCGCGTAGAGTTCCTCGTCGCCGTGCAGGCGGACGTAGACGAAGTCCGCGGTCACCTCCTCGAAACTCGGCCAGGTACCGGCCGAATCGGCCGCCACCAAGGCGATGTTGTTGTCCCGCAACAGCTTCTGGCACTCGTCCGAGTGAAAACTCGGGTGCCTGGGTTCGAGCGCGTAGCGCAGTCGCCGGTTCGGGCCGGCTTCGGTGTGGGCCTCTCCCTTCAGTTTGTCGTCGTGTTTGCGGGCCAGCTCCGCGGCCGCCCGGGTGTCGCCGGGCAGGGTCGCGAAGAACTCCGCGAACCGGTCGGGTTCGAACGCGAAGTTCGCCGGCAGCTGCCAGAGGATCGGCCCGAGCTTGTGGCCCAGTGCCAGCACCCCCGAGGCGAAGAAGTTCGCCAGCGGTGTCTCCGTGTCGGTCAGGCGCTTCATGTGGGTGATGAAGCGACCGCCCTTCACGGCGAACACGAAGTCGTCAGGCGTCTGCTCCGCCCAGGCCCGGTACCGCTCCGGCCGCTGGAGCGAGTAGAACGAGCCGTTGATCTCCACGGAGTTCACCTGCCGCGAGATGTACTCCAGCTCGCGGCGCTGCGCCAGGCCCTTCGGGTAGAACGTGCCCCGCCACGGCGGGTACCGCCAGCCCGAGGTGCCCACCCGGATTTCGGCGATGGTGACCTCCTCAACCGTTCCGTCAGTCCCAGGAGAACCTCCAGTGCCGCCGGTGCACCAGGCCCGCGGCGTACTCGCGGAGGGTGCCCGGCTGTCCAGAGAAGCTGCGCAGGCTGAACGCGCGGTGCTCGGCGGCGAGGATGAGCGACCGGCCCTGGTTGCGGGGCGGCGCCGCGACCGAAAGTTCCAGTTCGTCGAAGCCGAGCACGATGAGCGTCGCCCCAAACCGGTCCTCCCAGCTGCGCAGGACCGCGGACACCGCGGCGACCTCGTCCGTCGACTTGATCATCCCGGTCCAGCCGAGCGTGGCGGGGACGTCGGCGGGCCGCTCGACCGGCACCAGCCCCAGGCGGTAGGGCGCGCGCCGGACGAGGATGGAACCGGTGTTGCCGGCCTCGGCGAGCGGATCCACCCGCAGCTGGGACTTCTTCGCGAGCCCGGGGAAGGTGGCGCCGTACGGGCGCAGGCAGCCGGTGCCGTTCGGGCAGCAGAAGGGATCCCACCAGCGGGCGAGCGTCGCCCCGGCGTCGACGTCGCCGACGCGGTGGACGGCGGGCGCGAGGCGGCGGCGGTCGGTCAGCCAGTCCTCGCCGTTCGCGGCGAAGCGCGGGTCGTGCGGGATCAGCACGGGCCACAACCCGGACCGGTCGAACCCGGCGACGCAGGCGCGGTACAGGCCGGGGTCGGCCAACGGGTCGTCGGAGACCCACATCTGCCCGATCCAGCGGCCGGGCGGCAGATCGATGCTGGTGAGGGCCTCGGCGACGAGGCTTTCCTCGGGTGTGGCGGCGGTGGTCACGAGACCTCCTCGGGATGGACTGCGTCGATGAGGTCGAACAGTAGTTCGAGGGTACGACAGTTTCGGAGCCCGAGGATCAGTTTTCGCCACTTCACCCGATCGGTCGAACGGGTGTTCGAGATTCGTGGTAGCTTCGGTCATGAGCGGGTCGTATCCCGCCGTTGAACTGGGGTTTCGCCCGCACCTGCGTGAGTACTGGACCGCACGTGCAGGGCGAGGGCCAGCAGCCAGGCCCCCGTCAACGCCAACGCGAGCGGCAGCAACACGTACAGGTGCTGCCAGGCGAGAGCCATCCCGATCGAAGCCAGGAGGCACAGGACCAATGACGGCACGACCAGACGCGGCCACCGGTATCCGGCGAGCACCGGAGCCGCCGACAACACCAGCCCGGCGAGACCGATCAGCGCCTTCGGCTCGCCGCCGGAGAGCCACAGGACCAGCCATGTCGTGCTGGGCACCGCCGCCAGCACGAAGCCGGCCCACGAGCATGCCCGCGACAGGCGGCGCGCCTCCGCCGCGCCTGAACGACGGGCACGACGCAGTGTCACCATGGCCGCAGCGAGAACCACCACGACGACGAAGACCACGCCTGCCCACACCACGCACCGGGGATTCCACGCTCGTGCGGCGACTATGCCTCGCCGGCGCGATGATCCACCGTGCGGTTGCGGGACCGCGCATCGCGCACCCGGGTGGCGGTCACGGCGGGGCATTGCCACGGCGGCGAGAAATGCCGGTGGGAAGCTCACGTCTGCCGAGACTGTGGTGCGGGCGTGCTGCTTTCGTGCGTCGCCTTTGCCGTGTCCACGCGGTGGTCGAACGCGCGGTTGACGACCTCATCCCAGTGGGCGCGCCACGACGACGACCCCTACTCAAGGCACGTACCGGGAAACCCGCGCTCGTGCTGTGCCTGCGCGTCGCCCGCGCGACGGCTCAGTGGGTGGCCGCCGGACTGCGTCCGGGTGTCGCACCTGAGGGCGACGAAGCGGCGACACGACCGCGGCGAGGAACGCCAGGGCGAAGGCCGTTTCTGTCCAGACCGCGTCGCTGGAGTTCCACGTCACCAGGCAGGTGTTCCACGTTCCTCCGCCGGCTTCGCCTGTCGCGCGCGGCGGGCCACCACGCGGCCGCAACGCGGCGACTCCGCACCACGCTGCCGCGCAGGCTCCGCGACGCCGCGCTACAGGTAGGCGTCCGCGTCGTGGATCGTGTACGCGTAGCCCTGTTCGGCGAGGAACCGCTGCCGGTGCGCGGCGTACTCGGTGTCCAGCGTGTCGCGCGAGACCACCGAGTAGAAGTGCGCCTGCCTGCCGTCGGCCTTTGGCCGGAGCAGCCGGCCCAGGCGCTGCGCCTCCTCCTGCCGGGAGCCGAACGTGCCCGACACCTGGATGGCGACGGTCGCCTCCGGCAGGTCGATCGAGAAGTTCGCGACCTTCGACACCACGAGCTTGTCGATCTCACCGCGACGGAAGGCGTCGAACAGCGCCTCGCGTTCCTTGTTCCGCGTGGAGCCCTGGATCACCGGCGCGTCCAGCTCCGCGCCGAGTTCCTCGAGCTGGTCCAGGTACGCGCCGATCACCAGCGTCTGGTCGCCCGGGTGTTTGTCCAGAATGGACTTGACGACCGGGACCTTCGTGCGGGCGGTGGCCGCGAGCTTGTACTTGTCCTCGGATTCGGCCGTGGCGTACAGCAGGCGCTCGTTGTCGGTGAGGGTCACCCGCACCTCGATGCACTCGGCGGGTGCGATCCAGCCCTGCGCCTCGATGTCGCGCCACGGCGCGTCGTACCGCTTGGGTCCGATGAGCGAGAAGACGTCGCCCTCGCGGCCGGCCTCGCGCACCAGCGTCGCGGTCAGGCCGAGCCGGCGCCGGGACTGCAGGTCCGCCGTCATCCGGAACACGGGCGCGGGCAGCAGGTGCACCTCGTCGTAGACGATCAGGCCCCAGTCGCGCGAGTCGAACAGCTCCAGGTGCTTGTACTCGCCCTTGGACTTGCGTGTGATCACCTGGTAGGTCGCGATGGTGACCGGCCTGATCTCCTTCTTCTCGCCGGAGTACTCACCGATCTCGTCCTCGGTCAGGGAGGTGCGCGCCACCAGTTCACGCTTCCACTGGCGCCCGGCGACGGTGTTGGTGACCAGGATGAGGGTGGTGGCCTGCGCGCGCGCCATGGCCGCCGCGCCGACGAGCGTCTTGCCCGCTCCGCAGGGCAGCACGACCACGCCGGAACCGCCTGCCGAGAACGCCTCGGCGGCCTGCCGCTGGTAGTCGCGCAGTCCCCAGCCGGTCTCGGCCAGCTGCATCGGGTGCGCCTCGCCGTCGACGTAGCCGGCCAGGTCCTCCGCGGGCCAGCCCACCTTGAGCAGGGCCTGCTTGAGCCGGCCCCGCTCGGAGGGGTGTACGAGGACGGTGTCGTCGTCGATGCGGGTGCCCAGCATCGGGCTGATCTTCTTGTTGCGCAGCACCTCTTCCAGCACGGCCCGGTCGGTCGTGGTCATGACCAGGCCGTGCGCGGGGTTGTTGGTGATCTGGAGCCGCCCGAAACGCGCCATCGTGTCGACGATGTCGATCAGCAACGGCTGCGGCACCGGGAAGCGCGAGTAGGTGGTCAGGGCGTCGACGACCTGCTCGGCGTCGTGGCCCGCCGCGCGGGCGTTCCACAACGCGAGCGGCGTCACGCGGTAGGTGTGCACGTGCTCGGGGGCCCGTTCCAGTTCGGCGAACGGGGCGATCGCGATCCGGGCGTCGTCGGCCATCGGGTGGTCGACTTCGAGCAGCACGGTCTTGTCGGATTGGACGATCAACGGGCCATCGGTCACGTACTCCTTTATACGGTGTTGGGGGCGGCCGAGCCGTGCTGGTCGTCCGCGGGGGCGCCGAACCAGCGGGTCAGCGCGGCGCCCAGAGGCCCGCCGCCGGGGGACCAGCACCGGTACCCGTCCGGCCGGATGAGCAGGGCGGACTCGGTGAGCTGGTGGTCCGGTTTGGCCTGGACGCGGTCGACGCGGTCGGACCAGCCCGGCGGCAGTGGGTGGTCGCCGGTGAGGTCGAGCAGCAGGCCGCGTCCGGAGCGCAGGAGTGCCGACAGGCGGGTGGTCCCGTCGCCGGTGAGCAGTTCGGCGTCGGGCACGCGGCCGGAGGCGTCCAAACCGGACATCATGCCGGCCAGGTAGTGGTTGGTGTCGGGGAGACGCAGGAGGTCGACGAAGATGTCGCGCAGCGCGGCGACGTCTTCGGACGGTTTCGGCGCGGCGAGCACGCGTTGCGCCGAGGTGTGGTGCAACACCCGGGCGGCCGCGGGATGCCGTTCCTCCTGATAGGTGTCCAGTAGGTCACCCGGAGCCCAGCCGTGCACGGCCGCCGCCAGCTTCCAGCCGAGGTTGACGGCGTCCTGCACGCCGAGGTTCAGGCCCTGGCCGCCGAGCGGCGGGTGGATGTGCGCCGCGTCCCCCGAGAAGAGGATCCGGCCGTGCCGGTACCGCTCCAGTTGCCGGGTCGCGTCGCTCCACCGGGACGCGGCGAGGACGTGGGCCAGCCGGGTGTCCGAGCCGTACGCCGCGGTGAGCGCGTCGGCGGTCTCGCTCTCCGCCACCGGGCCCTGGTCCTGGTGCTGGTCCTGCTCTTCGAGGCTGAACGTGAGGCGGTACCGGTCACCGCCGACCGGCACGAGCATCGACCAGTAGCCGTTGGCGTGGCGGGTCAGGCCGCTGATGTGTCCGGCTCGCTCGGGCACGAGCGCGGACACCGAGGCGAGCCGGATTTCGGCCAGCACGGCTTGGAAGGTGCCCGGCCGGCCGGGAAAGGGCAGGCCGAGCAGCTTGCGCACGGTGCTGTGTGCGCCGTCGCAGGCGACCAGGTACCGGGCGCGGAGGGTGTCGTCGGCCGCGGTGACGGTGACGCCATCGGCGTCCTGTGCGACGCCGGTGACCGGACGTCCGCGGCGTAGTTCCGCGCCGCGGGCGAGGGCCGCTAGTTCGAGGACCTCTTCCACGAGGTCCTGACGGATCGAGAGGGGGTAGGGGTGCCGGGTCGGCCAGGACGAGTAGTCGAGCGGGACCGGCAGGGTGGCGAAGTGGCCGCCGACCGGTGCGCGTTCGTGCGCCCGGTCCTGCATGGCCTCGAGCAGGCCGCGCTGTTCGAGCAGCTCCGCGGTGCGTGGCTGGATCGTCCCGCCCTTGGTCTGCTCGACGCGTTCGGTCAGCGGTTCGACGACCACGGTCCGGACTCCGGCCAGCGCGAGTTCGTGGGCGAGGGCGAGGCCGGTGGGGCCGGCTCCGGCGATGATGACATCGGTGTGCACAAGTCCTCCGAGTGCAAAAGTAGACTGAGTGCAGAGTACTACCGAGTGAAAGGAGATTGCTAGCCTGGATTCGTGACCGAACCGGCCGGGCTCCGCGAACGGAAGAAGCAGCGCACGCGCGAGGCGATCTCGAACGCCGCGATCGACCTGTTCCTCGCGCACGGGTTCGACCAGGTGTCCGTCGCGCAGGTCGCCGAGGTGGCCGAGGTGTCGCGGCGCACGCTGTTCGCCTACTTCCCGACGAAGGAGTCCCTGGTCGTCCACCGCTTCGCCGACCACGAGACGGAAAGCGCCCGCGTGGTGCGGAACCGGCCGGACGACCGGACGCCGCTGGAGGCGATCCGCGATCACTTCCTCGACGGACTCGACCGGCGCGACCCGATCACCGGCCTCAACGACGCCCCGGAGATCCTCGCGCTGTACCGGATGATCTTCGCCACGCCGGCCCTGGTCGCGCGGATGCTGGAGTTCAACCAGACGGCCGAGGAGGCTCTGGCGGAGGCCCTCACGGAGACCGCCGCGGTGGCACGCGGTGAGGCGCGGGTGGCCGCGTCCGCGATCGTCGCGGTGCTGTGGACCCTCGCCCGTGAGAACCACCGGTCGGTCGCGGCCGGACGCTCCGCGGATGAGGTGTTTCCGCAGGCCAGGGCGGCGGCGGAAGTGGCGTTCGGGCTGCTGGACGGCGGCTTCGGCGGGCTCGCCGCGTCGTAGGCCGTGGCGAACACCACAGCGCGGAACGCCACGCGGAGTGCCGGGCGTCTTGCCCAGCGAAAGATTTCGGCCAGCGGGTAGAAGCCGCGGTCCGGGGCCAATACGATCGCCGACGGACCGCATCACGGTTAGTGCGGGCGGGGCGCGTGTCCGCGGTCGCTACCCTCTCCGGGGTTGGTGACCCAGCCGGTGCCGATCCGAGTCCGGCAAGACGGCTAGAGAAGGAAGTCAGGTGGCCCGGCGGCACAAGCGTCCCGAGAGCGGTGAGGCGCTGGACCGGCGACCGGACACCCGTGCAGGCAGCCGGTGGCGGCTGAGGAACTGGCGGCTGCGCACGAAGCTGATCGCCGTCCTGCTCATCCCGATGCTGACCGTGCTGGCGCTCATCACCCTGCACGTGCGCGCCAACCTGCGGCACGCCGAACAGCTGGCCGAGCTCGCCGCGCACGCGCGCGTCGACGCGGGCGTCAACGCGGTGGTCAACGAACTGCAGCGCGAGCGGGACCTGACCGTGCGGTACGTCGCCGGGCACCGCCGGAACGGGCTGAACGAGGTGCGCGACCAGCGCACCCGGGTGGACCAGGCCGCCGGCGCGTTCGCCCGGGAACTCGCCGCCCAGCAGTCGCTGCTGTCCACGGCGAGCGCCGAGGAGCTGACGGAAGCCCAGTCCCGGCTCGACTCCCTGCCGGGACTGCGCTATTCGGGTGAGTTCTCGAACTCGTCGGCCGATTCGATCCTGACCTCCTACAGCGACCTCATCTCCGGGGTTCTCGACCTGTCCGACCAGGCCGTCGCCGAGATCGCGGACGCGGAGGTCGCGCGGCTGCGGCTGGCCGCCAACGCGCTCGCCCGCGTGAAGGACCAGATGTCGGTCAAACGGGCGGTGCTCGGCCAGGCGTTCGCGGAGGGCGAGGTGTCCGACGACCGGCTGCGGAAGCTCCTCGGCGCGGACGCCCAGCTCGCGGCCGCGCAGAACGACTACCGGAAGTTCGCCACCCCGCCCGAGCAGCGCGCCTACGAGCAGACCGTGGCGGGCCCGGCGGTGCAGACGGCGAATTCGGTGTTCGAACTCGCGATCACCAGGACGGAGAACGGGCAGAGCCTGTCCGGCCTCGACTCACGCCAATGGGACCAGGCGATCACCGGGACCATCGACCTCACCTACCAGTTCCAGCAGACGCTGCAGGTGCGGACGCAGCAGCGGTGCGACGCGCTCGCCACCGACGCGCGCCGCTCCGCGATCGTCAACGCCGCGGTGGTCTTCGGCGCTCTGCTGCTGTGCGCGGTGCTCGCCGTGGTCATCGGCCGCTCGCTGCTGCGGCCGCTGCGGATCCTGCGCAACACCGCGTTCGACGTCGCCGAGCACCGCCTGCCCGCGGCGGTGGACGAGATCCTCGCCGACCCGCATCCCGACTTCATGACCGCACACCGCGGCGTGGCGCCCGTGCCGGTGTTCACCCGCGAGGAGGTCGGACAGGTGGCCCGCGCGTTCGACGCGGTGCACGGGCAAGCGGTGCGGCTGGCCGGTGAGCAGGCCCTGCTGCGGGAGAACATCAACGCGATGTTCGTCAACCTGTCCAAGCGCAGCCAGAACCTGGTCGAACGCCAGCTGTCCGTGCTGGACCGGATGGAGGCCGACGAGCAGGACCCGGAGACCCTCGGCGGCCTGTTCGAGCTCGACCACCTGGCCACGCGGATGCGCCGCAACAGCGAGAACCTGCTCGTGCTGTCCGGGCACGACTTCGGTGACGAAAAGGCCGAACCGGTCGCCGCCGAGGAGATCATCGGCGCGGCGCTGTCCGAGGTCGAGCACTACCAGCGCATCGAGCTGACCGCGATGCCGGAGATCGCGATCCGCGGCGAGGCGTGCAACGACCTGGTGCACGTCATTTCCGAGCTGCTGGAGAACGCCACGCTCTACTCGCCGTCGGACAAGACGGTGACCGTGGTCAGCTCGCTCGCCGAGGACGGTGCCTGGCACGTGCACATCACCGACCAGGGCGCCGGGATGCCGCAGCCGGAGATCGACCGCGCCAACAAGCGGTTGGCGAATCCGCCCGAGGTGGACGTCGAGGTGTCGCGGCGGATGGGCCTGTTCGTGGTCGCCACGCTCGCGAAGCGCCACGACATCCAGGTGCGGCTGCGCTCCGCGGACGGTGGCGGGCTGGTCGCGACGGTCGTCGTCCCGGCCCGGCTGGTGATCGAGAACGTCGCGCCGGTGCCGGAACCGCTTCCCGCCCCGGTCACGCCGCCCGCGCCGGAGCCGCCTCCGGTGCCGGTCGCGCTGCCGTCGCTCAAGCCGATCCCGCAGCCCGCGCCGGCGCCCGCGCCGGAACCCGAGCCGGACGACACGGTCTCGATCCCGGTCGTGCGGGACGAACCGGCCCGCACGCCGGTCGAACAGGAGGGCCGGGTCGACTGGCCGACCTCGGACAACGACGCCTTCCCGCCGGAGGACGAGGAGCCGACCGAGCGGATGCCCGCCTACCAGGCGGTGCTGTCGCGGTGGTTCACGACGGGTGAGCACTGGCCGGTCAGTCGCCGCTCGGCGGCGGAGGAGCCGGACTGGCCGGCGGAGCCGGAGTGGCCGTCGGCGGACGACGACGCGGCGGTCGACGGGAATCCGCCGAACTTCCCGCAGCAGGTGCGGCGACGGCCGGAGTCGTTCGACACGCCTACGCTCTCACTCGATCCCCACGAGGTCCGCCACCGGATGTCGCGGCTGCAGAACGGATTCGCCCGAGCCCGCGACGCGCGGGGTTCCGAGGGCTGACCGGTTCGATCCCGGCGAGCCGCTGGCGGGCGTCGATCGCGCGGGCGAGGCGGGACAGCGCGTAGTTGATCAAGAAGTAGAGCAGCGCGATGACCAGGTAGGTCTGGATCAGGAGCCGGTTGTAGCCGGCGAGGACCTTGCCGCTCTGCAGGAGTTCGGCGTAGCTGACGACGATCCCGAGCGAGGTGTCCTTCACGACGCCCGCGGTCTGGCTGATCAGCGCCGGCACCACGCGGCGGATGGCCTGCGGGAAGATCACGTACCGCATCGACTGGTAGGGGCGCATCCCGAGCGCGGCGGCGGCCTCGCCTTGGCCGGCTTCGAGCGAGCGGAAGCCGCTGCGGAAGATCTCGGCGAACTGGGCGGCGCGGGACACCGCGATCGGGAGGACGAGTTTCCAGAGCAGTGGCAGGTCCACGCCGTACCGCGGCAGCGCGAACATCGCGAAGTAGATGAGCAGGAGCAACGGGACGACCCGGACGACCTCGACGTACGCCCGGGCCGGCGCGCGGGCGGCGAGGTGCCGCGAGATCCGCCCGAACGCGAGCACGAGCCCGGCGACCATCGCGATCACGACGGCCAGCATCGCGGCGAGGGCCGTGCCGCCGAGGCCGCCGAGCAGGTAGCGCCACATCGGCCAGGAGCCGTAGGGCGCCCAGCGGTCCGCGGACAGCTCCCCGTTGATCGCGAACTGCCGCACGGCCAACGCGAGGAGCACGAGGCCGGCCACCGTCGCGACGACGGTGGCGATGCGGATCCGCCGCCGGGCGCGCGGACCGGGGCTGTCGAAGAGAACGGAGGTCATGCGCGAACTGCCTGAGTCAGCACGAGTGTCCCTCTCGCAGGGCGACGGTTGGACGGCTCATGGGATGGCGGCTGGGCCGGTGGTGCGGTGGTCTGGTGGTGCGGTGGTGGTTGGGCTGGTGGTGTGGCGATCGTTGGGCCGCTCGTGCGGTGATGGCTGGGCCGGTCGTGAGGCGATCGGTGGGCCAGTCATGCGGTGATGGCTGGGCCGGTCGTGAGGCGATCGGTGGGCCAGTCATGCGGTGATGGCTGGGCCAGTCGTGCCGTGGTGGCTGGGCCAGTGGTGCCGCGATGGCTGGGGCGCTCGCGTGGTGACGGTTGAGCCGCCCGTGCGGTGACAGCGGCCGGTGGTGCAGCAGTGGTTGGGCCACTGGCGCGGCGATGATTGGTCCACTCGTGCGGCGATGGCTGGGCAGGTGGCGTGGCGACGACTGGCGCAGCGGTGCAGCAGTGGTTGGGCGAGTGGTGCGGGACAACCGGGGCAGTCGTGCGGCAATGCCTGGTAGGGCGATGGCTGGGCCAGCGGTGCCGCCAGGGCTGGCTGACTGTGTGGCAGCGGCTGGGCCATTCGCGCAGCGACGGCTGGGCCAGTGGTGCGCCAACGTTGGGACCGCTTGTATGGCGACGGGCGGACCGGTGGTGCCGCAGCGGTTGGGCCGGTGGTGCAGCGGTGGTTGGGGCGCTCGCATGACGACGGTTGGGCCGGTGGTACCGCGACAGTTGGCCCGGTGGTGCGCCTGTGGCTGGGCCGCTCGTGCACCAGCGGTTGTGCCGGTCGCGCGTGGATGATTGGCCCAGTCGTGCAGCAATGGCCGCCAGAAGGCGACCGATGCCCCCAGTCCCGCTCAAGCCGCCCCGCCCTCATCGGGGTACCGCCAGCTTTCGGTCCAGTACGCCGGCTCCCGTGGAGATCAGCAGCGCCAGCACGGCGTAACAGACGCCCGCCCCGATGTACAGCGGCAGCGGCTCCGCCAGGGCGAGGTTCACCCGGTTCGTCGCCTCCGTCAGCTCCACCACACCGACCGCCGCGGCGAGGGCCGTGTTCATCAGCAGCTGGATGGTCACGTTTCCGAGCGGCTGGATGATCGTGCGCAGCGCCTGCGGCAGCACCACCGCCCACAGTGACTGTCCGAAACCGAGCCCCAGCGCCCGCGCCGCCTCCGCCTGGCCGGCCTCCACGCCGTTCACGCCCGCCCGCAGCGTTTCCGCGTAATACGAAGCCATGTACAGCGCCGTCGCGAGCAGGGCGGTCGTGAACAGGCCGAACTTGATCCCCACCGTCGGCAGGCCGAATACGAACAGCACCAGCCACACGGCGAGCGGAATGTTCTGGAACAGCTCGACATAGCCGGTCCCGAACGCGCGCAACGGGCGAACCGGGCAAATCCGGAATGCCGTGATGACGACCGCGAGCACGATCGCGCCCACCGCGCTGAACACGGTCAGCAACACCGTGTTCAGCGCGCCCTCGGCGAATTCCCCGAGGTAACCGCCCCAGCCGGTCACGATCCCGGGACGGAACCCGTCTTGGGCGGGACCGGCGCGTCACCCGGGATGACCGTCCCCAGCGTCTGCTTGTACGCCTCCTGCCACAGCCCCGCCGCCTGGATCTTCTCCAGCCACGCGTTGATGAACCGCTTGAACGTCTCGTCGCCGTGGTGGATCCCGATGCCGTACGGGTCCTGACCCAACGTCCCGCTGTTGATCTGCACCTTGTCGTTCGTCTGCGCGTTCCCGGCCAGCTGCGTCAGGTCGTTCACGTACACGTCACCGCGCCCCTGCTCCAGCGCCGTCACGCACTCCGAGTTCGTGCTCAGCGTGATCACCTGCGCGGGCTCGTACTGCTCGACCAGCGCCGCCCCGGTCGAGTTCGTCACCGCCAGCACCCGCTTGCCCTTCAGGTCCTGCGGCTTGGTCACGCTGGAATCGCCCTTGCGCGCCATGATCGCCGGCCCCGACACGAAGTACGGCCCGGCGAAGGACACCTTTTCCGCCCGCACCGGAGTGATCGAATAGGTGTGCAGGACCACGTCGACGGTGTTGTTCTGCAGCAACGCCTCGCGGATCTGCGACGTGGAATTGACGATCTTGACGTTCGGCTGGCCCAGGATGTACTTCGCCAGCAGCCGGCCGAGGATCGCGTCGAACCCCTCGGTCTGCCCGGTCGTCGGGTTCTGCTGGGACAGCAGCGGGGTGTCCAGCTGGCTGCCGATGAGGATCTGCCCGCGTTGTTTGATCGCCTGCGCCGTCGGGCTGGTCGCGAGGTCCGCGTCGGACGCGACGGGCGCCCGATCGAGGAGGCTCTGCTCCTGGTCCGCGGTCCCGCTGGTCGGTGGTACCGCGCCCCCGCTCGAGGTGCACGCGGTCACCGCGCCGAGCGCGACCGCTGTGAGCAGGGCCGCGAGGCGCCGTCGCCGTATCGAAGCCGTCATGGTGTGGCCGGATCCCTCCTGGACGTGGAGCCTGTCGCCGCTATCTACTCTCAGTGACGCAAGGGGTACCCGAACGGGTGGGAGTAGATCACGAGTCAAGGCGCAGGATTGTGCAGGTCCAACGCTCGCGTCAAGTCCTTGTGAGCTCGCGCCGGGGTTGGTGGGACATTCACCGGCCGCCTGTCACAGCCTCGTCCCAGCCTCCGGATAGTGAGATAGATAACAGCCCGCCCGGCCTCCGGCGGTGCACGCTGCGTGATGTGCATTCGCAGTGTCACTGAGACAGTTGGTGAGAATTCGTCACCGGAGTGAGGGGCAAAGTTCGTGGTGAGAGCCATCTGCCCGGCTTCCCTTTCCTTCCGGCAGCCGATAGCCTCTACCCCCAATCGGGTGGCCCCGTGTTAACCATTCACGTCCTGGTTCTCATGGCGTGGGACCCGAGTGCGGAAACGCGGAAACTGGACAGCTCGAACCGGGAAGGAAGTCCTCGGTGCCCCAGCCCACGAGCGGGGAGCGCGGTCGCAAGGCAGTGTCCCCGGCGGAGTCGCCTGTCGCACAGAGTAACGACGTCAGTGCGCAGGACAACGCGATCGGAGCATCGACCGGTGGTGAGCGCGGACGTCGGGTCCGTGGTCTCGCGAACTGGCGCGTCAACGCCAAGATCGCCGCGGTGGTCGCCGTGCCGACCGCCGCCGCGCTGTCCCTGGCCGGCCTGCGCGTGTACGACAGCTTCGAGACGATGACCGTCTACCAGCACGCCGAGCAACGCATCGACCTCAGCCAGAAGGTCGCCGCCGAGGTCGACGCGCTGCAACGCGAGCGGGACGCGATGTCGGCGTGGATCGCCTCCGGCCGCCCGGCCGCCCGGACCGAACTGGACAACGCGATCCGAACCGCCGAGACCGCCGCCGACACCGTGCGCGGCGCCGTCAGCGAGGTCTCCGCGATCAGCGACCAGGCCACGTCCGCTCGCTACCAGCAGGGCCTCGCGCGCCTCGACGGCCTGAGCCAGCTGCGGTCCTCGGCCGGTGCCGCGGACTTCCCGAGCCTGGCTGCCCAGGCCGGCTACACCGGCGTCATCGACGCGCTGCAGCTGATCGCCGACGAGTTCGACGCCGACGTCACCGACCAGGGCCTGCAGGACCGCCACGAGGCGCTCGGCTTCCTCGCCGACGCCAAGGAGTACTCCGCCCAGCAGAACTCCTACCTGCGCAGCGCCGCGATCCGCGGCAAGTTCGACCCGGCCGAGCTGAAGAACCTCACGACCGCGCAGTCGAACCTGGTCGCCGCGATCGACCGGTTCAACGCCGTCGCCACCCCGCAGGCCCAGCTGGACTACTCGACCACGCTGTCCGGCCCCCAGGTCTCGCAGCGGTTCACCCTGCAGCAGCTGGCGTTGCTGCGCGCCCAGGCGAACCCGCCGCTCGCGCTGGCCATCGACCCGGCCGCGGTGGCGCAGTCCTCGTCGGACACGCTCAACCTGATCAGCCAGGTGCAGAACCGGCTGCTCGCCGACGCCGCCACCTACACCGACGGCCTGATCAGCGTCCAGCAGCAAAACCTGCTGATCACGATCGCGATCATCCTCGCCGGGCTGCTGATCGTGCTCACGCTGATGTACGTGGTGGCCCGCTCCCTGATCCGGCCGCTGCGCACGCTGCGCTCGACCGCGCTGCAGGTCGCCGAGGTGCACCTGCCGGACGCGGTCGAGCGGATCATGCGCGAGGCCGACCCGGCCGCGGCCGCCGCCAAGGCGATCGAGCCGGTGCCGGTCCACACCACCGAGGAGATCGGGCAGGTCGCCCGTTCCTTCGACGTGGTGCACGGCCAGGCCGTGCGCCTCGCCGCCGAGCAGGCCCTGCTGCGCGAGAACGTCAACGGCATCTTCGTCAACCTCTCGCGCCGGTCGCAGCGCCTGGTCGAGCGCCAGCTCGCGGTGATCGACGTGCTGGAGGCCGACGAGCAGGACCCCGACCATCTCGCCAGCCTGTTCGAGCTGGACCACCTGGCGACCCGGCTGCGCCGCAACGGCGAGAGCCTGCTGGTGCTCTCCGGCGCGGGCCTGAGCAAGTCGATGCCCAAACCGGTCTCCGCCGCGGACGTGATCGGCGCGGCGGTGTCCGAGATCGAGCAGTACGCGCGGGTCGACGTCGGCGCGATCCCCGAGGTCGCCGTCCGCGGCCCGTCCGTGCACGACCTGGTGCACCTGCTCGCCGAGCTGCTCGACAACGCCACCTACTTCTCCGAGCCGGAGACCAAGGTCAGCGTCCGGGCCGTGGTGACCCGCAAGAAGGCGCTCGCCGTGCAGATCACCGACCGCGGTGTCGGCATGTCGCCCGAGCAGATCGCCGAGGCCAACAGGCGCCTCGCCGACCCGCCGGACCTGGACGTGTCGGTGACCCGCCGGATGGGCCTGTACGTGGTCGCGCGACTGGCCCAGCGGCAGGGCATCGAGGTGCGGCTGCGGGAGAACGAGGACATCGACGGCGGGGTGATCGCCCGTGTCGTCGTGCCGCCGGACCTGCTCGGCCCGGTCGCGCCGGAGCCGATGCCGCGGCCGGCCGAGACGTCGTCGCCGAACCTGCCTCCGGTGCCGGCGCAGCGCACGCCGTCGAACCTGGCGCGCCGCGAGCCCGCCCGGCGGCCGGACCAGGACCAGGCTCCGACCGGTGTGCTGCAACCGCTGGACCAGCCGATCAGCCTCGACGACCTGGTCGCCGGCTCGTCCCACGCGGCCTACCTCAGCCGGGGCAAGCCGCGGGCCGAGGAACCGTCGTCGAACGGCTCCGCCCCGCCCCACGAGGAGCCGCCGAACCACTTCGGCTCACTGGCCCTGCCCCAGCGCGAGCCGCAGTACGTGCCGGTCACCGAGCAGCCGGCCGAGGAGCCGCCGCCGGTCACCGAGAGCATCTTCGACGACGACGTGCCCACCAAGCGGCTGCCGATCTACCAGTCGGTTGTGTCGAGGTGGTTCAGTGCGGAGGGGGAGGACCCCGCCTCGGTGAGCGGCGACCTGGAGGAGGAACCCGCACCCGCCGCCGAGGAAGCACCGGAGGCCGACGACAAAAACGCCGATCTTTGGCACAGTGTGTCCGATGAGGGCTGGCGCGCGGCGCAATCCCTGCTCGAGTCGCGGGAGGAGGAGATCACTCCGGCCGGACTGCCGAAGCGGGTGCCCAACGCGCACCTCGTCCCCGGATCGATCCCGGTGGGCGAGCCCGATGCCTTCACCGACACCACCGTCGGGCGGCCGGGGCAGGGCGCACTGGCCCGCTCCGCCGAGGCGGCGCGCGAACGGATGGCGAGCTTCCAGCGCGGCTACGTCAGTGGCCGTCACGCGCTGCAGGAGAACACGCCGGGCCCCTCTGACCAGGGCGACCCGGTGAGTGGCGGGGGAACCACCCCGCCGGACGAGGCAGTGAGGAGTGAGGAGTGACACGGGCGGGATCGCTGCAGCCGGGAGGTTCCACGCCGCAGGCGCCGAGGAACGGCTTCGCGTGGCTGATCACGGACTTCGTGCACCGGGTACCCGGTGCGGCGCACGCGGTCGTGGTGTCGGCGGACGGGCTGCTGCTGGCCGCGTCGCGGGGGCTGCCGAAGGACCGCGCGGACCAGCTGGCCGCGGTGGCGTCGGGGCTGACCAGCCTGGCGCGGGGCGCGTCGAAGGTGTTCGAGGGCGGGCCCGTGGCGCAGACGGTGGTCGAGATGGCCAACGGCTTCCTGTTCCTCATGTCCGTGTCGGACGGCTCCTGCCTGGCGGTTCTGGGGTCGCCCGACAGTGACATCGGCCTCGTGGTGTATGAGATGACGCTTCTGGTGGATCGGGTCGGTCAGCAGATGACACCCGAGATGCGGGCACAGCTCCAAGGAGCCGCGCGCGGTTGAGCGCGCCGGGCACGAGAGGGACTGCAGTGGACGGTGCTCAGCCGACGGGCGTGGGCTCGGGACGGCTGGACGACGACGCCGAAACCGCCTGGCCGGATGAGGCGCAGGCGGCGCGGACCGAGGACTGGACCACGTTCCGGGCCAAGGTCGACCGCGCCTGGCGCCTGCGCCGGGCGGCGGCGGGCGAGAAGCGGTCCAGTACCCTGAGCGACCCCGAGCCACCGGGCTACGGGGCGACCGAATACCCGGAGATCTCCGGCGACCGGCTCATGTCCGGTCCCGCGGCGGACCTGTTCGGCGACTCGGGCGGGCCGCTGGCCCCGGCCGGTCAGCTGCCGTCCGGACCCGCCGCGGAGAGCCACCCCAGCTTCCCGCCGGTCCCGGCGCCGGTGGCGGCGGAGGAGACCTCCGGTCTGGTCCGGCCGTACTTCCGGACGCGCGGGCGGACACGTCCCAGCTACGATCTGGCGATCGAAGCACTCGTCTCGACCAGCGAGCGGGGACGGATGCTCGACCGGGTGCGGGTGCCCGAGCACCGGTCCATCTGCGGCCTGTGCCTGGACACGCGCTCCGTGGCCGAGGTGGCGGCGTACCTGCGCATGCCGCTGGGGGTCGCGCGGGTGCTGATCGGCGACGCCGTCGATCTCGGCCTGGTCCTGGTCCATTCCACGACGTCGGTCGTCGGCGATCGTCCCAGTATCGAGTTCATGGAGAGGGTGCTCAGTGGGCTTCGGAGAATTTGACTCCGACGCGAACACGTCGGCCGCGACGGGACCGACGCAGTCGGCCAAGATCGTGGTCGCCGGCGGCTTCGGTGCGGGCAAGACGACCCTGGTCAGCGCGGTCTCGGAGATCGATCCGCTGACCACCGAGGCGGTGA
The DNA here is from genome assembly GCF_003385215.1 of Amycolatopsis thermalba. Taxonomy (GTDB): domain Bacteria; phylum Actinomycetota; class Actinomycetes; order Mycobacteriales; family Pseudonocardiaceae; genus Amycolatopsis_E; species Amycolatopsis_E thermalba. Next base: position 26,761 of record NZ_PQHW01000071.1, read on the forward strand.
TGACCGAGGCCAGCGTGTCGGTGGACGACACGACCGCCACCCCGAACAAGGTGACGACGACGGTCGCGATGGACTTCGGCCGGCTCTCGCTCGGCGACGACCTCGTGCTCTACGTCTTCGGCACGCCGGGGCAGCACCGGTTCTGGTTCATGTGGGACGACCTCGCGGTGGGGGCGATCGGCGCGGTCGTGCTGGTCGACACGCGGCGGCTGGCGGACGCCTTCCCCTCGATCGACTTCTTCGAGAACCGGAAGCTGCCCTACATCGTGGCGATCAACTGCTTCGACCGGCTGCTGCACCACCAGATCGAGGACGTCCGCCACGCGCTGACGATCTCCGAGTCGGTGCCGATCATCGCCTGCGACGCGCGGGAGAAGGAGTCGGCCAAGCAGGTGCTGATCACGGTCGTGGAGCACGCGATCAACCGGGACCGCGCGTTACAACCGGGGTGATCGGGTAACCGTGCCGCCGGAAGGGTGAATCGATGTGAGATCACCCCGCACGGCAGGCCACCAGGGCCGGGTTCGGCAATACCCTGGTCGGAATAATCGCAAAACAGGCTCGACCGGTGAGGAGGCACATGACGGCATCGGCACAGCAGTCGAGCGGCTTCGGCTTCGGCTGGCTGATCACCGACTTCGTGCGACGGGTCCCCGGCGCGGCACACGCCGTGGTCGTCTCCGCCGACGGTCTGTTGCTGGCCGGGTCGGAGGGGCTGCCCAAGGACCGGGCCGACCAGCTGGCCGCGGTCGCGTCCGGGCTGGTGAGCCTCACCTCCGGTGCCGCGCGGTGCTTCGAAGCGGGCTTCGTGAACCAGACGGTGGTCGAGATGGAGCGCGGGTACCTGTTCCTGATGGGGATCAGCGACGGGTCGAGCCTGGCCGTGCTGGCGGCGCCGAACTCCGACATCGGGACGGTCGCGTACGAGATGACGCTGCTGGTGGACCGGGTCGGGATGCAGATGACGCCGGAGCTGCGCAGCCAGCTCCAGGGTGGCGTGCGCTGATGCGGGGACTTTCGCAGGGGGCGGGCCGCCCCGGGGCCGACGCGTGGGACCGGCTGCACCAGGGCACCGACCGCGAGGGGATCGACTCGCCGGCGCGGTTCGTGCTGACGAAGAAGCCGGTGGTGCTGCCGGTACGCACCCCCGTCCGGACGACGCCCGGTGTGGGGCGGACGGCTTCGGTGCGGAGCGGGGTTGAGACCGGCGCGGGTTCGCGGGTCGGCGCGCGGAGTGGCGCTGGTGCGCGGAGCGGTGCTGAGGCCGGCGCGGGTGCCGGTTCGCGGGCTGGTTTTGAGGCCGGCCCCGGGGTCGCCCCTGCGGCCGACGCTCGTGCTGGTGCCGCTGCGCGGGCTGGGCTAGGCGCTGGAGCGCGGGGCGGTCTCGATACCGGCTCGGGCTTGGAAGCCGGGGCGGCCGTCGGCGTTGGTGCCGGGGCTGCTGCTGCGACCCGCGCTCGCGGTGGGACTGGGGCCGGCTTCGTCGCCGGCGGCGGGGTGCCGCCCTCGCAGTCGAGGGGCTCGGAGGCGTCCGTGCGGACGCGGATGATCATGCGCCCCTACGCCCGTACCGGCGGCCGCACCCGGCCGGACTACGAGCTGGCGCTCGAGGCGCTGGTGTCGACCACCGACCGGGGTCGCGTGCCGCAGGCCGTGACCGGCGTGCAGCACCGTCGGATCTGCTGCCTGTGCGCCGAGCCGCGGTCGATCGCGGAGATCGCCGCGTACCTGGATCTGCCGCTCAACGTGGTGAAGGTGCTGGTCAGCGACCTGGACAACGCCGGGCTGGTGCTGATCCACCAGTCCGGGCTGTCCTTCGGCGACCGCTCGTCGCGCGAGTTCATGAACCGGGTGCTGCAAGGCCTGCGGCGGCTCTGACTCCGTCGTGGGTGCTGCCCGCGAGCCCGAAAAACCCAACCCTCAGTCGTCCACCAGGGCGGCTGAGGTGATCCGGTGCAGCGGGTACCGCTCGTCGTCGCTGCCGATCAGTACGCCGCCTCCCACCTGGGTCGGCCTGACGATTCGCTGGCTGGCCGTTCCGTGGGCGTCCACGTAGCCGATCCACACCTCGCGCCGTTCGCGGTGGGCTCGTGCCAGCAGCGCCATCGTGGCCGCCGTGTCCGAACCCCCACCGCCACCCGGCAGGCGCACGGCCGCCCCCTTGCGGCTCGCCGCCGCGCGGTCGAGCGCCCGGACGTGCGCGACCACCGACGCGGCCTGCTCGCCGGTCAACCCGGCCGGCTCGGGCACCACCCGCCGCGCCGCACGTGGCCGCGCGGGCACCCGCCGTCCCGCCGGGCGCAGGTCCATCACCCGCCCGTCCGGCCCCTCCGCCGCCGGGGCGAAACCGGCCGCCCGCAACCCGTCCAGCACCTCGGCCAGCGGATACGGGCTGACCAGCACCGTCGGCGCGATCTTGCGCAGCTCGTACTCGCCGGACACCGAGTTGCCCATCACCTCCGCGAGCAGCACCTCGTCGTCACACCGCAGGAACGAGCCCGCCGCCCCGCCACGCAGCCTGCCGTGCCGCCGCGCGACGTCGTCGATCAAGTACGTCAGCGACTGCGGCACCTCGGTCGCCGACCGCTTCCGGAACAGCTCGTGCAGCTCGTCGGCGGTCCGGCCGGTGTCCAGCGCCCGCCGCACCGACGCCTCCGTGATCCGGTAGACCGTCGCGTGCCCGGCGGACTCGACGTCGGCCACCGCGGCGATCTCCGCGGCCAGGTCCATTTCCAGCGGCCCCGGCGCCACCACCGTCAGATCGGCCTGCACCAGCACGTGCCCGATGGGCTTGGGCATCGCGTCGTACACCGCGTTCAGCGCGCCCGCGCGATCCCCGTCCACCAGCGCCCCGGCCGCCGTGGTCAGCGCACCCAGCGCGATCACGCCCAGCGCCGACGCCTCGGCGAATGTCCACCGCACCATCTCGTCCCGCAACCGCCCGCCCCGGCGCGGCGCCCGCCACGCGAGCAGCTCGACCAGGTCGTCCGCGCCGTGCACACCGGCGCCGCGCGGCAGCTCGGCCAGCGTCCCCAGCACCTGCCGCCGCACCGCGGGCGCGAGCGGCCGCCGCAGGTCGTCGGACAGCGGGACGATCGGCTTGTCCTTCGCGTCGCGCTGACCGACCAGCGCGGGCAGCCGCGGCAGGTCCAGCCACGCCTCGGCGAGGATGACCCACCGCTGCGCCGGCTCGGACGCCAGCCACGAATCGGCCAGCGTCGTCGGCACCCACTCCGGGCTGGTGCTCTGGCTGTCCGCGACCAGCCCGGCCGCCACCGCCAGCTCGGCCAGCAGCGTCGCGCGGTTGTCGTCGGTGTCCAGTTCGCGGGCCAGCTTCCGCAGCTCACGCACCCCGAGACCGCCAGACTTCAGCACCGGTGGCGGCTGTTCCGACCACTGCGTGAGCAGCGATTCGGTCTGCCGCAGGAACTCCATCGCCTCGCCCGCGGCCGCCGCGTCCACTGTGGACTGCTGGTGCGGCTTGGTGGGCAGCTCCGGTTCCCGCAACGCCTTGGGCGAGCAGATCCGGCCGCCGCGCAGCGCGATCGCCACCTCGCGGGGAAGCTCGACCGTGTCGTCCTCGCGGCGCAGCAGCAGTCCGCGGGCGAGCAGCTTCTGCACCGGTTTCGCGTCCGCGGCCAGCGACGGTTCGGCCGCCGCGTCCCGGGTGCGCCCGATGGGCGGACCGGCGGCGAGGGCGCCGAGCAGCCCGCGTTCGTCGTCGCCGACCTCGGCGAGCGCGGACTCGACGTCCAGGCCGGGCGCGGACGCGCCGAGCCCGGCCGGGAACGGCCCGGCCAGCTCGCGCGCGGCGGGGATCACGCGGACCGCGTCGTCGTCGCCCCAGGCCAGCACCCGCGAGCGCAGCCGGTCCACGGCGGACCGGACGTCGGCGCCGACCAGTTCGGCGACTCGGGCGAGCGGGACGGCTTCGGTGTCGGCGTCGGCGACCAGCAGCGCGTCGAGCACGGAAAGGGTGAAGGTGTCCAGGTCCTCCATCGCCCTGGCGACCGATCCGGGGGTGCCGGCGCGGGTGGCCAGCACGGTGCTGTCGGACGGCGGCGGGGTCGCCAGGTCGCGCCTGGCCTGCAGGAGCACGCCCAGCTCGTCGTCGGACGCGGACCGCAGCCAGTCCGCCAGGGAGGTCGCGGGCATCACAGGTGAGGATACCTGCCCTGACCATCGGGTTCGGGTGGCTGTGAGGCAAACTGGGAACCGTAGGTGCCGAGCACTGGAGGATGAAGTGGCGAAGGGCGACAAGGACAAGAAGAGCGGTCGTATCGACCCCACCTGGCCGCATCTGCCGGACGGCGAGCACCCGGTCACCGAGCTCTCGGCGGACCGCCAGGGCGCGCTGTCGCCGTTCGGGAACGTGACGTTCCCGCTCGACACCGTGCCGTACGTGCACCCCGAGACCGAGATCAACAAGTAGACAGCAGGGGGTTACTGCCGTGCCGGTTCCCGGCCCCGGGTATTCGATCACCGTTCGTGTCGAGGCGCCGCCGTCCGCGAGCGCCGCGGGCGACCTCACCTCGGCGGTGGGCCGGGTCGGCGGCGTGCTGACCGCGTTCGACGTGGTCGAGTCCCACGCCGACGCGATCGTCGTCGACATCACGGCGAACGTCTCCAACGCCGACCACGTCGAGGTCGTGACCGACGCGCTCGACGCGCTGCCCGGCGTCCGGGTGCGCAAGGTCTCCGACCGCACCTTCCTCATGCACCTCGGCGGCAAGCTGTCGGTGTCGCCGAAGGTCCAGCTCCGCAACCGTGACGACCTCTCCCGCGCGTACACGCCGGGCGTGGCGCGGGTGTGCCAGGCGATCGCCGCCAACCCGGCCGACGCGCGGCGCCTGACCATCAAGCGCAACACGGTCGCGGTCGTCACCGACGGTTCGGCCGTCCTCGGCCTCGGCAACATCGGCCCGTCCGCGGCCCTGCCGGTGATGGAGGGCAAGGCGGCGCTGTTCAAGAAGTTCGCCGACGTCGACGCCTGGCCGGTGTGCCTGGACACCCAGGACACCGAGGAGATCATCAAGATCGTCAAGGCGCTCGCGCCGGTGTACGCCGGCATCAACCTCGAGGACATCGCCGCGCCGCGCTGCTTCGAGATCGAGAAGCGGCTGCGCGAGCAGCTCGACATCCCGGTGTTCCACGACGACCAGCACGGCACCGCCATCGTCGTGGTCGCCGCCCTGCGCAACGCGCTGCGCGTGGTGGGCAAGGAGATCGAGGACTGCAAGATCGTGGTGAGCGGCGCGGGCGCGGCCGGCTCGGCGATCATGCGGCTGCTGATGCACAAGAAGCCGGGCGACATCATCGCCGCCGACATCAACGGCATCGTCCACCTGGGCCGGTCCGATCTGGACGAGAACCTGCGGTGGCTGGCCGAGAACACCAACAAGGACAACGTGTCCGGCACGCTGCACGACGCGCTCGTCGGTGCCGACGTGTTCATCGGGGTGTCCGCGCCGAACCTGTTCGGGGCCGAGCAGGTCGCGACGATGGCGCCGAACCCGGTGGTGTTCGCGCTGGCCAACCCGGACCCGGAGATCGACCCGCTCGAAGCGCAGAAGCACGCGGCGGTCGTCGCCACCGGGCGCAGCGACTACCCGAACCAGATCAACAACGTGCTCGCGTTCCCCGGCGTGTTCCGGGGCCTGCTCGACGCGCAGGCGCACGAGATCACCGACGACATGCTGCTCGCCGCCGCGAACGCGATCGCCGACGTGGTGGACGACCGGCTCAACGCCTCCTACATCGTGCCGAGCGTGTTCGACTCGGCGGTGGCCCCGGCCGTCGCGGAGGCGGTCAAGGCGGCGGCGCGGAAGTCCGGCGCCACGAGCTGATGAGCCGCGCCGTCGAGGAGTCGAACCGGCGGATGCTGCGGGCCCGCGACGCGATGGACCGCGCCTACGCGCAGCCCCTCGACGTCGCGGCCCTGGCCCGGATGGTGCACGTCTCGGAGGCGCACTTCATCCGCACGTTCCGCGCCACTTTCGGCGAGACGCCGCACCGGTACCTGCAGCGGCGGCGGGTGGAGCGGTCGATGTTCATGCTGCGGGAGAGCGATCGCAGCATCACCGACATCTGCCTCGCCGTGGGGTTCACCAGCCTGGGCACGTTCAGCCGCACGTTCCGCGAGATCGTCGGGCAGTCGCCGTCGGAGTACCGCGCCGGCGGCGCAGGGGCGGTGGCGGCGCCCACGTGCTTCGCGATGGCCTGGACGCGACCGAGCAGTTTCGGAGAAGCCAGGGGCGGGGCCGGCTGATTAGCGTTGCGGGCATGTTCAACGCGATCACTCTCTCCCAGATCTTCGTGACCGACCAGGACGAGGCGCTCGACTTCTACGTGGGCAAGCTCGGGCTGGAGGTCAAGATCGACCAGGACCTCGGCTTCATGCGATGGCTGACGGTGTGCGTGCCCGGCGAGCCCGGGCGCGAGATCCTCCTGGAGAAGCCCGGCCCGCCCGCGATGGACGAGGCGACCGCTTCGCAGGTGCGCGAGCTGCTGGCGAAGGGCGCGACGGGCGGCTGGATCGGCCTGACGACGGACGACTGCCGCAAGACGTACGAGGAGTTGCTGGCGAAGGGCGTGGAGTTCACGCAGGAGCCGACGGAGCGCCCGTACGGCATCGACTGCGGGCTGCGGGACCCGTTCGGCAACGCGATTCGCATCAACCAGCCGGTGCGGGTGGGTTGAGCCGGTCCCCGGGCGTTTAGCCTTGTCGGCGTGAGTGAACTGAGCCACGTCGACGACAAGGGCGCTGCCCGGATGGTCGACGTCTCCGGCAAGGAGGCCACCGCGCGCACCGCGGTCGCCACCGGGGTCGTGCGCACCACGGCCGAGGTGATCGACCTGCTGTCCCGCGACGGCCTGCCCAAGGGTGACGCTCTAGCGACCGCGCGGATCGCCGGGATCATGGGGGCCAAGAAGGTCCCGGAGCTGATCCCGTTGTGCCACCAGATCGCCCTGTCCGGCGTGACGGTCGAGTTCGACCTGGGGCCGGCGGAAGTGCGCATCACGGCGACCGTCAAGACCACCGATCGCACGGGGGTCGAGATGGAGGCGCTGACGGCGGTTGCCGTCGCGGGGCTCACCGTGCACGACATGATCAAGGCCGTCGATCCCGCAGCCACGTTGGACGGGGTCCGTTTGGAGCGCAAGCTCGGTGGCAAGTCCGGTGTCTGGGAGCGGCCATGAGCAACGAGAAGCGCACGGCACGGGTGATCGTCGCGTCGAACCGGGCGTCGGCGGGGGTGTATGCGGACCACACGGGGCCGGTGATCGTCGGGTGGCTGCGGGAGCGCGGGTTCGACGTGCCGGAGCCGCGGGTGGTGCCCGACGGTGACCCGGTGGCCCAGGCCCTGCGCGAGGCGCTGCGTGACGACGTGCAGGTGGTCATCACGACCGGCGGGACCGGGGTGTCGCCGACGGACCGCACGCCGGATGTGACGGCGCCGCTGCTGGACCACCAGCTGCCGGGGCTCGCGGAGGCGATCCGGTCGGCGGGGCTGCCGAAGGTGCCGACGGCGGTGCTGTCGCGGGGCCTGGCCGGCGTGGCGGGCCGGACGCTGGTGGTGAACCTGCCCGGCTCGCGCGGCGGGGTGACGGACGGGCTCGGCGTGCTCGACGGGGTGCTGATGCACGCGGTGGACCAGCTCGCGGGTGGCGACCACCCGCGTCCGGCCGGGGAGGCGGCCGCTGCGGGGGCCACGGTGACGAGCGCGGACGGCCCGGTGGCCGCGAACGGCTTGGAGGCGGCTGAGCCGGGTGCCGGAGTGGGGGGTGCGGCCGCTGGAGGTTCTGAGGCGGCTGGTGCCGCAGCTGCGCCGGGTGCCCAGGCTGACGCCGGGAGCGCCGTGGACGGTCCTCAGGCTGGTGCTGAGGCGCCGGAGGGGGCTGGGGCGGGATCGGACGCTGCCGACCTCCAGGGCGCGGTGAGCGCGGAATCGGCGGCCACGCGCATCGTGCGGGCCGAGGTGACGGATCGGGCCTTGTCCGTCGAGGAGCATGCTGCCCTCGTGGATGATCAGGCCGCCGGGGCGGTTGTCACCTTCGGTGGTGTCGTCCGGGACCACGATGGGGGGAAGGGCGTCAAGGCGCTCTTCTACGAGGGGCACCCGACTGCGGGGGACGTTCTCGCCCGCGTGGTGGCTCAGGTTGCCGGCCGCCCGAGGGGGGTTCGGGCCGTCGCTGTCAGCCATCGGGTTGGGGCGCTCGAGATCGGGGACGTGGCGCTGGCTTGCGCCGTCTCCGCCGACCACCGTGCCGAGGCCTTCGCGACCTGCGCCGAGCTCGTCGACGAGGTGAAGGCCCAGCTGCCGGTGTGGAAGCACCAGCACTTCACCGATGGCACGGACGAGTGGGTCAACTCCCCCTGATCAGGCGGCCTGGGGGCCTGCCCGGAACCGCTGGGCGGCTCAAGCGGGTCACCGCCCTGACCGTGGTGGCATGAGGGGCCTGCCCGAACCGCTGAGGCGCGGACGAGTGAGTCAACCACCCCTGATCGCGGCGGACCGCGGGAGCCTGCTCACACCGCTGGGGCGGGACGAGCAGGCCAACTTCCCCTGATCGGGGCGGCCTAGGGGTCTTCCCGGAACCGCTGGGGCGGCTCGCGTCGGTCGACTCCCTGGCCGTGGTGGCCTGAGGGGGCCTGCGCGGACCGCTGGGCGGCTCAAGTGGGTGGACTCCCTGACCGTGGTGGCCTGGGAGCCTGCCCGAAGCGCTGGGGCGCAGACGAGTGGGTCAACTTCCCCCTGATCACGGCGGTTCGGGGCGACCTGCCCGGAACCGCTGGGGCGGCTCGCGTCGGTCGACTCCCTGGCCGTGGTGGCCTGAGGGGGCCTGCGCGGACCGCCGGGCGGCTCAAGTGGGTGGACTCCCTGACCGTGGTGGCCTGGGAGCCTGCCCGAAGCGCTGGGGCGCAGACGAGTGGGTCAACTTCCCCCTGATCACGGCGGATCGGGGCGCCCTGCCCGGAACCGCTGGGGCGGCTCGCGTCGGTCGACTCCCTGGCCGTGGTGGCCCCCCGGGGACCTACCCGAACCGACTGGGGCGGGACGGAGCAGGCCAACGGCCCTGAGGGCCGGACGCGGGCGGGTACGGGTCACGAGAACCCGAACCGCCAGGGTGCCGGCGCCCCACCGCCCGGGGGATTGCGGTGGGGCGGCCGGACACCCCCAGCGTCACTTCGTGGCGATCTTCTGCCCGACCAGGATCAGGTTCGGGTTCGAGATGTACTGCGAGTTCAGCTCCTGGAGCTTCTGGTAGCCGCCCTCGACGTTGAACTTCTTGGCGATCTCGGACAGCGTGTCGCCGGCCACCACGGTGTAGTCACCGTTCGGGTTGGAGGTCGGAACGCTCACCGCCGGAGCCGGGGTGCTCTTCTTGGGCGTGCTCTTCGGAGCGGTGGTGGTGGTCTTCTTCTTCGGCGTGGCGGCCTTCTTCTGGGTCGAGCCCTGGGTGTTGCTGCCCTTGTAGCTCGCCGAAGAGCCGGCCTTCTTGCCACACACCGGCCAGGCGCCGATGCCCTGGCCCTGCAGGACGCGCTCGGCGACGGCAATCTGCTGCTCACGCGACGCGTTCGCCGGGTTGCCGGTGCCGCCGTAGGCCTTCCAGGTGCTGGCGGAGAACTGCAGACCACCGTAGTAGCCGTTGCCGGTGTTGGTGCTCCAGTTGCCACCGCTCTCGCACTGCGCGATGGCGTCCCAGTTGACGCTGGCGGCCTGCGCGGGGGTCGCGGCGATCGCCAGCGGGGTGCCGACCGCGATACCCGCGACAGCGACTCGGGCGATGTTGCGAGCGGCGGGGGACATCTTGCGGTGCTTGCCTCGGTAGGACATTCCATCAACTCGATCTTCGCGCCGACGAGCCATGCTGCGAGGCGAACCCGGGAACGGGTCCTGCTCCACCCGGCGGGGTCCGGGCGAGCCAATCGGGCCTTCGCGGAACGCTCGGGTCCGACCCTCTTCGTCCCTGTCCGGAAGATCTTCTTTCGCTCGGGGTTTGGTCCGGGATTCCGCCGGACAGGACTTGGCGCTCGGAATCCCGGTGTTGCCGTGGCCGGTCGGGGCCAGCCGAAAAGCGACGGTACGTAACGGCGAGCGTGATCGGAAATTATTCGACGTGTGACCTACATCACAGTAACATCGAGCAACCTGTGCCGATCTCGTCGTTTCTCCTGGTCAGCGCGCCGTTACCTGGCCGTTTCCAAGTCGAGATATTTCACCGATCGTGAGGTCTGGGTCACGTCGTTTTGGCGCGGTTGGACCATTCGTGAACCTCGTTCAACCGCCCGCGAAGGGCGGCAGCACGTCGAGTTCGGCCCCCTCCGGGAGGGGACGTGAGGGGTCGCGGACGGCCACCCCGTCGACGAGGAAGCTGGCCGCCTGGAGGATCCGGGGCAGGGTCTCCGGATGGCGATCACGGAGAGCGACGACGGCCTCGGCGACCGAGGCGCCCGCCGGCAACTGGAGTACCTCTTCTTCCACGCCCGCGGCCGCGCGCGCGGACGCGAAATAGCGCACCAGGACGCTGACGGTCAAGACTCATCCCCCGATCGCGCTCATCGGCCGGATCGGCTGGGCGAAGCCGGCGTCGTTGATCTCGTGGCCGGCCAGCTTGCCCCACATCGTCATCCGCCAGGCCTGGGCGATCTCCTCGTCGCCGGCGCCGCCGCGCAACAGCGCCCGCAGATCCGTCTCGTCGTTGCTGAACAGGCACGACCGCACGGCGCCGTCGGCGGTCAGCCGGGTGCGCTCGCAGGCCGCGCAGAACGGCCGCGTGACGGACGCGATGATCCCGACGTCGGCCGGCCCGTCGTCGACGAGCCAGCGCTCCGCGGGCGCCCCGCCGCGTGCCTCCGGGCTGGGCGAGAGCGTGAACTCCTTGCTGAGCAAGGAAAAGATCTCCTCGGCCGTCACCATATCGGCGCGGTTCCAGCCGTGCTGGGCGTCCAGCGGCATCTGCTCGATGAATCGCAGGTGGTAGCCGTGCTCGAGGCAGAACCGCAGCAGCGGGGCGGCCTCGTGCTCGTTGATCCCGCGCAGCAGCACCGCGTTGACCTTCACCGGGTCCAGCCCGGCGGCGCGCGCGGCGGCGAGGCCGTCCAGCACGTGGCTCAGCCGGTCGCGCCGGGTGATCTTCGCGAACGTTTCGGGGTCGACGGTGTCGAGCGAGATGTTGATCCGGTCCAGACCCGCCTCGGCGAACGCGCGGGCGCGCTTGGCGAGCCCGATCCCGTTGGTGGTCATGGACAGCCGGGGCCGCGGGCGCAACGCCGTGATCTCGGCGACCAGGTGCTCGAGCCCGGGCCGCAGCAGCGGTTCACCGCCGGTGAGCCGGATGTCGGTGACCCCGAGCCGTTCGACCGCGATCCGCAGCAGCCGCACCAGTTCGCTGTCGGTGAGCACCTCGTCGCCCGGCATCCAGGGCAGGCCCTCGGCCGGCATGCAATACGTGCAGCGGAGGTTGCAGCGGTCGGTCAGCGACACGCGCAGGTCCGTGGCCACACGGCCGAACGTGTCGACGAGGGCGGGGTTGTCGGGGCGGGGCTGCGTGGTTCCGCGTGTGCCCGGCACGCGGGGGAGCCCGAGATCTACCGCACTCATTGAC
>NZ_PQHW01000072.1 GCF_003385215.1 Amycolatopsis thermalba
GGCTGGAGCTGTCCGAGATCAGCTCCCGCCCGCCCACACCCGGAGCTACCTCGAGGCGATCCCGAAGACCGATCGCGCCGCCTGGAAGAGCCTGGCCGAGCAGATCCACCTCGCCGAGCTGCTCAACGAGGACGTCGCGGCGTACCCCACGTCGTTCCCGCCCGAGGTCGCCTCCCTCTACAACTCGCTCGTCAACGACCGGCTGGCCCGGCTGCAGCTGCGGGCCCTCGCGCACACGACCCGCGAACCGGCCGCGTTCGCGAGGGCGGTCCGGAGCATGCAGAACACCGCCGAGTGGCAGGGCGTCCCCGTGGCCGAGCTGCTCACCAGGATGTGGGAGAACGAGCTCGATTTCTTCACCTCCCAGGCGGTCCTCGCGCGACCGGTCCGGTACCCGGAGAGCGGGATCACGGACGAGGAGTGGATCAACCGCGTCCTGAAGACGATCGACGCCGAGAAGCTGACGCGTGCCCAGCAGCTCCGCCTCGCCGAGGTCCGGCCCGATCTGGCCGCCGCGCTGAACTCCACGCACGGCGCCACGGACACCAGCGCCGAGGTCGGCGCGCCCTACGAGGAGCCGGACGGGTTGCGGGCGGTGATCCACCGGATGCTCGAGAAGCTGCAGGAGATCATGCGCGACGAGACGGGCGCCTTCCTGGCGGGGATTCACCCGAAGAAGTGGGCCCCCCTGTTGTGGCGGCCGGGGATCTCGGCCTTCGAGGCCTTCCTCGCCGCCCGGTCGATCTACCACCTCGGCATCCCCAAGCTCCCCGCGATGGCCGCCTTCCGGGGGATCCGGGACGGCGAGCCGTTCGGCTCCGAGCTGGGCGCCGCGGGCCGGGTGGAACAGGTCATCGGCGCGCGGTTCCGCACCTATCCCGGCGGGGACCCGGGGATCCACGCCCAGGGTGCGGTCGAGTTCGCCCTCCGGGACAGGCCGGGTGCGATGGCCCTGATGCTGCACCGGCTCACCGACGACCCGCACGGCCCGCACGCGGGGGTCATCGTGATCAACCACGAAGGCACCCTGTACTGGCTGACCGACGAGGTGATCAGTGGCAAGCGCCCGTCGTTCCGGCGGCGTGGGGTCCGCAAGGTCGCCGGCCAGGTGGTCGACGGGGCCGCACGCGTCGCGAATGCCGCTCAGTCCGCCGTGACGGCCGCGGAGAGCTCGCGGTTCCAGCCACGGAAGATGCTGCCCCAGGAGCGGATGACACGCCGCCCCGGCTACCCGATGCGATTCGGGACCGACGTGCTGATGATCGACCGCGACGGCAAGCCGGTGCCGCTGCCCGGCACGACCCGCAGCCCGGTCAGCCAGCTCCCGCCGACCGCCGAGTACGTCCGGGCGGCCGAGGACCACGAGCTGGCGGAGTGGGTCACCCGGGCCGTCGGGCTGACCACCTCCGAGGCCGATCCCGAGCACCTGGGCGAACTGGGCGAGACCTACCGGAACCTGACCGATCCGCGGGCCCGGCGCCAGCTGGTCGCCTGGTTCCAGGCGGTGGGCGGCGACCAGGCCCTGATGCGGCGCGGCCTCCACACCTTCCGGGCCCGCGCGGTCGACGCGCACCCGGACCTGCCGCCGGAGACGGCGGTCGAGGAGGCGCTGGCGGCGGAGTGGGACCGGGGACTGGGCGCGCTCGTCCCGGACGGGCTGGCTCCCGGCGCCACGCGGTACGCCGCGCCGCGCGACCTGACGCCCGTCAGCCTGCAGCAAGCGGTCGTGTCGCCGGGGGAGGACGCGCTGCGTGAGTTCGCGAAGCAGCAGCCCGTGCTCGCCGAGCTCCTCCGCAAGCACGGGCTGCGCCTGGCCGAGGAGAACGTGATCGACCTCCGGCGCTACCAGCCCGGCGCGGTCTCGGTGCCCTCCTTCGGCCGGAGCACCGCCGAGGACCCCGCCGAGCGGCTGGCCCAGGACCGGGAAGCGGCGCGGGCCGCGTTCGCCGCCGCGTACCGGGACGATCCCGCGGCGCTGGACCTGCTGACCGACCACGAGTTCTTCTACGACCCGGACAAGAGCGGGATGGTGCTGGTGCACCGCGCGTTCGGGAACCTGCTGGACTCCGTGTACTCGCGCCAGGACCCGCGGCACCCGGCCAGCCCCTATCCCGTCGCGCACCACCCGCTGGCCCCCACGATGACCGGTGAGCTGCGGGAAATGCCGTGGGTGCCCGACGACCGCCCGCTCTTCGAGACGCTGGACGCGAGCCGGCTCAGCCGGGCCGGGATGCAGACGGAAGTGGCCTTCGAGGTGCTGCGCGCGGTGGCGGCCGCGCGACCGGACCACGTCCGGCAGCAGCTGGTCCGCCCGCTGCCGGACTCGGATCACGTCCTCGTCCGGTTGCTCGTCGACGGCGTGGTGCGTGAGGTGGCCGTGCCGAACTCGTTCCCGTGGATGCCCTCGCAGCACGCCGCCCGGTGGATGCGGACCGTGGAGAACGCGCTCATCCACCTGGGCCTGATGACCGCCGGGTACCACGGCAACGCCGATCACGTGCAGCGGGTCCTGGCGGCCGTGTCCGGCCTGCCGGTGACCCAGTTCCACCTGCCCGGCCAGGGTGCCGCGGTGGGCGCGCTGGAGAACCTGGTGCCGGCGCTCGCGGACGCGAAGATGCCGCTGCTGGCGTCGATGCCGCAGGTCAAGCACGACGTGTACGTGGCGGCCACGCCGGTGTGGGACAACGGCGAGATCCGGCTGGTCATCCCGGGCCTGACCGTCAAGCCCACCATTCCCGTGTTCGAGCGGATGCTCGCTCCCGGGACGCCGCTGGTGCACGGGGTCTCGCCGCTGCCGGACACCGCTGAACCCGGCCGGGAGCCCGGTCCGAGCACCACGACCCGGCCCGAGGACCGGCTGCTGCGCTTCGAGGACGGCGACACCAAGCCGAAGCCGTGGCCCGCCGAGCGGCTGGACCCGCGGTTCGACTACTGGGAGAGCGGCAAGCTGAAGGTCACGCCGGACAACATCCGGCTGGTCGCGCAGAAGTACGGCATCCAGGTGCACCCGAAGGCCAAGGTGACGATCAACAAGGCCAAACGCGGCATGTACGGCGAGACCCTGCTCGCCGGGCGGGGCGCGCGGATCGAGATCACGCCGGCGGCCTTCGTCAACGAGGAGGTCCTCGCGCGCACTCTGTACCATGAGAACGTCCACGTGGTCCAGATGGAACGCGCGGGCTGGCGCCGCCAGGAAACCGCCGCGGAGTGGCGGGCGTGGGAGGACGACGCACACGCCGCCGACCGGCAGTGGTGGCAGGACCACACGCTCAACCAGGAACGGGAAGGCTGATGGCCGTCGAGCAGCACGCGTCCTACGCGGACTGGCAGCGCGCCTACGGGGACTACTACGAGTCGCTGCCGGACCGGCCCGACCTGGCGTGCCCGAACTGCGGGCACCACGAGCTGCGCCTGGTGTTCGTCGCCGACGCGACCGAACGGATCGGGTACGCGCAGTTCTCCTGCGGGCACTGTGGTTTCGGCATCCACGTCTCGCGCACGTGGGTGCCCGATGGGGTGGAGTTCCTCCCGATCGACACCCCTGTCGAGGAGCTCGACGCGCGGCTGCCAGACTTCACCCTCGTCCATCCGCCCGAGGACGCGGACGGCGACATCGAAGAAGTCCGGTTCTGACGGCGGAACACGACGAAGAGGAAGTGTCTGGAGTGGACTTTCAGTGGCGCCCGGCCAACGAGGTCGAGAGCGGCATGCTGGCCGCGCTGCAGGACAGTGACAGCCGGCGCTACGCCCAGTTGCTGCGCGAGGCCCCGCTGTACGTGCCGGCCACGCCGGAGCCGGGCGACCCGTGGCCGACGAGCCTGCCGATGCCCGAGGGCAACCACGTCATCGTCTTCACCTCGGAGGAGTCGCTGGACTGGGCGCTCGGCGGCGTGGTGGACAGTTGGCGGGAGACGACCATCGCGGGGTTGCGCGAGATCCACCCCGACCACGCCCAGCTCGTGGTGAACCCGGGCATCCCGATCGGCGTGTACCTGGTGCTCGGCGAGGTCGAGGACCTGGCCGAGGGGCGGCAGGAGCTGGTCCCGGTGGAGGACGTGCAGGACGCGATGGTCGACGAGGTGCTCTCCGAGGTCCGTCGCCTGGTGCTGGAGGAGCTGAGCGGGGACGCCGAGGCCGCCGCGGCGTTGCAGCCGATCAACGAGCTGGAGGAGCGGCTGCGCGACGCGGTGTCCGAACTGGACTTCGACGCGTTCCTGCTCGCGCTCATCGGCTCCGACGTGGTGCTGCCGGCCGCCGAGCCGGTCCCCGACCCGGCGGTGATCGAAACCGGCGGGTTCCCGTGGCGGATCCTCGGCGACGACGAGACGCCGGTGGTGCCGGTGTTCAGCTCCGAGCAGGTGCTCGACGTGGTCGCCCCGGGCGGCGCCCCGCGCGCGACCGTGTCCTTTTTGGACGTGCTGTTGAACTGGCCGGGCGAGGACCACGTGCTGTGCTTCAACCCGGGCACGAGCATGGAGCTGACGCTCCCCGGGAGCAGCGTGCCGGAACTGGTATCGGCGATCGCCGAAGCCGCGGCGGCCGGTGGTCCCGCGGACGGCCAGTCCGGAAACGGTGCCGCGCCGGGAGCCTGATGTGGTCCTGGCGTTGCTCGACCCACGCCTGGCCGCCTGACGAAGAACATCACGCCCACGGCTCGTCCCGCTTCGGCGGTCGCCGGGTTCCAGCAGGGGGCACGAACGCCGCTGGTCTCTCATCGGGTGGCGGTCACGGCGCCGGCCGTCGCGCTGGTGGCCGGGGCGGCCGCCCCGCGGGTGGACACCGCCGCCCAGCAGGACCGCCCGGAGCTGCAGCAGGTCAGTCTGGCCTCAGCTCGCCGCCGCACTCGACGGTGTCGGACGGCGCATCACCGAGCGGATCGCCGACCTGATCGCCGGCGCGACGCACTGCGACAGCCCGCCGACGGCGACCGGCTCCTGCTGCCCGGCACCGGCATCCCATGACGAGAGACCTCAACCCCCAGCACTGTGCCCGGTCCGCTGAATCACTGGATGCGGCTCACCGTCTTGGTGCTGAACCGGAACTCGACCGTGGTGGGCAGGGCCTCCAGGTCGAGGGCCTGGCGCAGCCGGGGGAGGCCGTCGGTGTCGAGCCGGTGGCGGATGTGGGTGGGGTCGCCGTCCTGCTCGACCGTGACGACCAGCGCCAGGGTGGGGCTGTCCTGCTGGCCGGCGAGGGTGCCGCGGGCCGAGTGGACTCCGGGGTAGGTCTCGACTTCGGCCAGCAGCGGGGCGATGGCGGTGCTCGCGCCCAGTTCGGTCCGGCCGGTGTCCGGGTTCTGTTCGAAGCGCCACGTGGTCGTCTTGGGCCGGTGGGCGAGTTGTGCCAGCAGCCAGCGCAGCGCGAGCAGCGCCACCACGATCCCCGCCGCGGCGGCGGCGTAGAGCGCCCACGTGGGTGGCGATGCGGTGCCGGGTACCAGTGGGGAGTCCGGCGCGAGCACGGTGAGGAGGCGGAAGTGGGTGCCCAGGGTGAACGCGCCGGCGGCGAGCAGGACCAGCCCGCAGAGGGCGAGCAGGGTGCGGTTGAGGCGGGCGGGGCGGTTGAGGCTGGTCATGACTGGCTCCTCGCGGCCTTGAGCTTGATCTTCACGGCGGGCCGGCGCGCGGGCGCGATCTGGTCGAGCCGGTGCGCGAGGGAGTGCTCCACGGCTTCGGCCAGCCCGGTGGTGTTGGTGCGCTCGGTGCGCACTCGCGCTGTGAGCGACCGGCCGCGCACTTTCAGCTTCACCCCGTCGACGCCGTCCACGTCGGCGGCGACGCGCAGGGTGCCGCGGTAGCTGTGGCGGGAGGCGCCGGAGTCGATGGCGGTGTCGTCGGCCGCCAGCGGCAGCACGGTGCGGGCGCCGGGGACGACCGCGCACAGCAGCAGGAGCACACCCAGTGCGGCGGCGACGATGCCGGCGGCGAGCACCGGGGTGTCCGTCCACAGCAGACCGTGCAGGGTGCGGGCTGCCTGGTCGTAGCTGATCCAGGTGGGTTCGTTCAGGAGCATCTGCACGGCGGTGACCGCGACCAGCGCGCCCGCGGCGAGCAGGATCACGGCGACCAGTGCCGCGGGCAGGCTGCGGCGGGGACGGCGTTTCACTGGACCCTCCTACGGGCGCTGATGTCGGAGTGCAGGGCGGTGATCGTGATGTCCACACGCGACACTGTGCGGCCGGTCAGCTCACCCACCCGCCGCACCAGGTGCAGTCGCGCGGCTTCGGTCGTCGCCGTGACCGGCGCGGGGTAGGCGACCGACAGCCGGGCCTGCAGCGTGATCTCGTCGCCCCGCACGCGGGCGGTGACCTGCGCGTCACGGTCGAGGTCTTCACCGTCGACGGCGATGCCGAGTACCCGGCGGGCGGCGCCGCCGACACCGTCCACTTCGGTCAGCGCCATGGTGGCGATGCGCTCGACCGCGCGTTCGGACAGGACGGTCTGCCCGCGCTCCTCGACCGGGGTTGTGGTGGTCATCGGTCTCACCCCCGGTCGCGGCCGGTGAGCTGGGACAGGTCGAGCTTGCCGTCGAGATAACGCCCGGCCAGCAGGCCCAGCGCGCCGAGGACGAGGACGACGAGGAAGGCGCCGAACCCGCCGAAGGCTCCGGCGAGACCGAGCACGAGCCCGGTCAGCAGTCCGATGTGGGTGGTGCTCATGGCAGTGTCCCTTCAGCTGGGCCGTTGTCCTGTGGCAGGAGGTCGGCGATGTGCACGTGGACCGCGTGGCCCGCCGTGCCGGGCTGCGCGGTGACGGCGGTGCGGACGTCGTCGCCGATCCGGTCGGCGGTCGCGGGGTAGCGGCCGATGACGCCGACGGTGATCTCGCCGGGCCGGATCCGGATGCCACGGACGCGGCGGTGCGGCAGGTAGGTGGCGATCTCGCCGAACCGGCCGCCGTGCAGATCCGCCACGGTGGGCTGGGCCTGCACGGCGGTGGCGATGCGGTCGGCGTCGATCCCGACGCCGGCGGTCACTGGACGCGGCCGGTGTCGGCCTGGTCGTCGCCCTCGTCGTCGCTGGGCAGGTGCACGTCGCTGACGTTGATGTTGACCTCGACGACCTCCAGGCCGGTCATCCGCTCCACCGCGGTGATCACGTTGCGGCGCACCGCGCGGGACAGGTCGGCGATCGACACGCCGTACTCGACCAGGATCTGCAGGTCCACGGCGGCCTGCTTTTCACCGACCTCGACCGACACCCCCTGCCCGGCCGAGGCGGAGGCACCCGGGATGCGCTCGCGGAGGGCGTTGAACGCCCGCGCGGCTCCGCCGCCGAGGTCGTGCACGCCGGAAACCTCGCGGGTGGCCAGGCCGGCGATCTTCTGCACCACGGTGTCGGCGATGGTCGTGGTGCCCTGCTTGGTCACCAGCGCGCTGGTGCCGGACTTCTCCACATCCCCACCCGAGTGCTTCGCGGTCGTGGTGGCGGTGGCGTTGGTCATGTCCTTCTCCTTCGGCAAGTCCGGTGGGTCTCGGTGGACGTCGTCGCGATGTCCACACTGGAGAGAACCCACGGCGGGAAGAACGTCACGACCCGATCGTGTGGTTTGGATCTCCGGTGTGAGGTGCACCGGTGCGCCCGTGACGGATCCGCGCGGCCGCTGTCCTTCGGGGCGTACGGATACCGAGGAAGGGAGAACCCCATGTCGTTGGGCGACAAGTTCGAGGCCAAGGCCGAGGACCTGGGCGGGAAGGCCAAGGAGACCGCGGGCCGGCTCAGTGGCGACGAGCAGCTGCAGGCCGAAGGCAAGACCGACCAGGTCAAGGCCGCGGCCAAGGGCGCGGTCGAGAAGGTGAAGGACGCGGCGGGCGACGTGGCCGACAAGATCCGGGGCGCCGTCGGCAAGGCCTGACCGAGGGGCGGACCGGTGGTACGCACAGGGCGGCCACCGGTCCTCCCGCGGCCGTTGCGCCCGTCTGGCCCGCTCGACACCGTGACCGGCAACAGCCGCCACCCGGCGAGGTAGACCAGATCCGCGCGCCTCAACGGCGCGGGAAGTGCGCTGCGAACGCGCTCAGAACGCCCACTGGGTGCGGCCGCTGGTCCGGGTGCGCAGTTCCTCGTCGCGGCAGGCGCCGTCGAGGACCGCGGTCGATTCGGCGACCGTCCAGCCGTAGACGCCCTTCGCCATGGTGGAGGTCGCGGTCTTCTCCAGCGCGTGGAACACCTCGGCCCGGACGCGGTGCGCCTCCGTGCCGTCCGGGCCGGCGTCCACCGCCATCTGGGCGAAATGTCCGGCCAGCCGGTGTTCCCCGCAAGCGAGGAGTTCGAGCGCCCGGAGGCGAGCATGGCCGGCGCCCGCGGCTGCCATCCGCACCCTCCACCGGCCAGCGCCACCGCCCTCGACCTGTTCGGACGACGCCCTCCGCGAACGCGAGGAGTTCACCGTCTCCGTCAACCTCCCCCCTCGGGATCGGGACTGCACGGCCGAATGGCTGGTGGAACCACTCGCCGGCCGTTCTCGAGACAGCTCGGATTACCGGGCCTTGACGACCAGGTATGACTGGTTGGCGAGCTCCCGTCCGGTCGGATTGACCGGACGGGATCTCGGCGAGCGCGGTGGCTTCTACCATGGAGGAATGGACGTTTCCCGGCTCCCCGCAGACGCACGACAGCGACGCAGCGCCGAGATTCGCGCGTTCCTGCGCTCGCGGCGGGCCCGGTTGGCGCCCGAGGATGTCGGGATGCCCGCGGGCGGCGCGCGGCGTACGCCGGGGCTGCGCCGTGAAGAGGTGGCGGTGCTCGCCGGTGTCGGAGTCTCCTGGTACACCTGGCTCGAACAGGGCCGCGAGATCAACATCTCGGCGGATGTCCTGGACGCCATCGCCCGGGTCCTGCGCCTCGACGGCGAGGAGCGCGAACACCTGTATCTCCTGGCTGGGCTCAACCCGCCGCCGCACCGGCAAGCGAACCGCGAGGTCTCTCCCGCGCTTCGGCGGCTGATCGACGGCTGGCTGCCACGCCCCGCCTACGTGATCGACCGGCACTGGAACTTCGTCGCCGTCAACCGCGCCGCGAATCTGGTGTTCGGGTACGGCGAAGGTGACTACAGCTGCCTGGTGAGTTTCTTCACCAATGCGGCCTTCCGCGCGTCGCTGTGCCATTGGGAAGATGGTGCGCGGGCGATCGTCGGCCAGTTCCGGGCGGACGCGGCCCGTTATCCGGACGATCCGGAGTTCGGCCGGCTTGCGGCCGACATGTGCGCGGCGAGCCCTGCCTTCGCCGACATCTGGGCGGAGCACCCGGTCGGTAGCGCGACCGAGGGCATCAAGACCGTCCGGCACGCGGAGTCCGGCGAGCTCGTCTTCGAGTACACCGCGCTGCCGCTTTCCGGCCTGCCCGGTCACCGGCTGCTGCTGTACACGCCGGCACCGGACACCGGCACCCAGGCCCGGCTTGCCGCCCTGCTGGCCGCGCAGAAGCAGACCGAGCGCTGAGGGTGGTGGTGGCAGACCCAGGTCCGACCGGCACTCCCAGGCGCGCGGCGGCCGGTCGACGATCGGCGTATGAAGCGGTTCACCAACAAGACGGTCCTGGTCACCGGCGGTACCAGAGGCATGGGGTTCGCCACCGCGCGCCGGCTCCTCGACGAAGGCGCCTACGTCGTCATCACCGGACGCGACCAGGGGCGCGTGGCGGAGGCCGCCGCCCGCCTGCACACCGAGCCCGAGCGGGTGCTCGCAGTCGCGGCCGATGTGACCTCCCGCGCCGACCTCCGTCACCTCATGCGGCGCGTCGAGACGTGGCGCGGCAGCCTGGATGCGATCTTCGCCAACGCGGGTGTCGGAATCTTCAAGACCACCACCGAGATCACCGACGACGACTTCGACCACGTGGTCGGTGTCAACTTCAAGGGCGTCTTCCTCACCGTCCAGACGATGCTGCCCCTGATGCGGGACGGCGGTGCCGTGGTCATCAACGCGTCGTGGACCCTCTACCGCGGGCTGCCCATCGCCTCCGTCTACTCCGCGAGCAAGGCCGCCGCACACAACCTCGCCCGGACCCTGGCAGCCGACCTCGCGCCACGCGGCATCCGCGTCAACTCGGTCAGCCCCGGCTACATCGACACGGCGATGTACCGCGACGCCAACCCGGAGCCCGGCGCCGAAGCCCGGAATGCCGCTGAGGTGGCTCTCGGCGGCCTCGGGCACCCGGACGACGTGGCGGCGGCCGTGGCGTTCCTGGCATCCGAGGACGCCTCCTACATCACCGGCCAGGACCTCGTCATCGACGGCGGCCTCGTCGGCGCCGTGCCCGTGGCGTCACCGCGGAGTGTGCCGGCGTGAGGCTGCCCACGGGCGGACGGACGGGCAGCGCACGGCCCGCGATCAGCTGCACCGCCATACTCCTGGTTCTGCTGATCCTTCCGACCTCGGTGACGGGGTCGGGGGTGGCGCTCCCGCACATCCGGCGCGATACCGGCGCGTCACTGGACGCCCTGCAGTGGGTCGTGCACGGCTACAACCTGACCTTCGCGAGCTTCATGCTCGCTTGTGGCTCGCTGGCCGACCGGTTCGGCCGGCGCCGCGTGTTCATTGGGGGCGCGGTGCTGTTCACCGTGGCGTCGCTGGTGAGCGCGGCCACGAGCGACATCCTGCTGCTCGACGTGATGCGCGGCCTCGCCGGTGTCGGTGCCGCCGCATTGCTGACCAGCGGCAGTGCCATCCTGGCCACGAGCTTCGACGGCGCGGCGCGTACCCGGGCGTTCGCCGCCGTCGGCATCGTGACGGGTGGCGGGCTGGCCATGGGAGCCATGGCCGCGGGCACGCTGGCGGACGCCCTGGGGTGGCGCTGGTTCTTCGGGCTGCACGCGCTGCTGATGCTGCTGGTGTTGCTCGCCGTCCCGTTCCTGCCCGAATCGCGGGGCGCGGTGACGGCCCGGGTGGACTCGGTGGGCACCGCGACGTTCGTCACCAGCCTCTTCCTCCTCATGCTCGGTGTGGTCGAGGGCCCGCGGTGGGGGTGGGGCAGTGCCGGCGTCGTGGGGCTGCTGGCCGGTTCGGTGGTGTTGATGGTGGCGTTCGTTCTGGTGGAGCGACGCGCCCGGCATCCGATGCTCGATCTGAGACTGCTGCGCAACGCCGAGTTCATGGCGCTGTGCCTGATCCCGGTGGTCGTCTCCTTCTCGTTCGTGATCCTGCTGCCGCTCCTGCCGAACTACCTGGTGGCCGCGAACGGCGCCTCCAGCAAGACGGCCGGCGCCACGATGCTGCTGATGACGCTGCCGATCCTGGTCACCCCGCTCCTCGCCGCGAAGCTGATCCGGTGGGGGTTGACCACGCGGCACGTGCTCGGCCTCAGCTTGGTGTGCCTGACCGGCGGGGTCACCTGGCTCGCAGCGGTCCTGCAGGCCGGCATGAGCCTCACGGCGCTGTCCGGCCCGCTGATCACACTCGGGGTCGGGCTCGGCCTCAACTTCGGGCTGATCGACGGTGCGGCACTGACCGTGGTGGCGCCCGAGGCCACCGGCACCGCGGCGGGCTTGCTCAACGTGCTGCGGCTGGGCAGCGAGGCCATCGCCATCGCGGTGGTCGGCACGGTGCTGGTCGACCTCGTGCAAGGTTCGCTGGGTGACGGCCTGGGCGGCTTTCCCGCCTATCGCGGAGGGGCCGGCGAGTTGGCCGACAGCGTGAACGCCGGCGACCTCACCGGCCCGCTGTCCGAGGTGCCGGCCGATATCCGGCCGGAGTTCTCCGACTTCGTCACCAGCGGGCTCACCGGCGCGTGGCAGACGGTGCTGTGGGCAAGCGCCGCCATCTGTGCGGTGCTGTCCGTTCTGATCTACGTCATGCTCGCCGGACCGAGGCGCGGACAGTCGCGTGCCGCGGCAGGCGCCGAGCCGCGCCGGGACCATCGGGCGCCCCACCCGGCGGGCCGCGTGGGAAGCGGTCCTCGACCTGCCGCGGAACGAACTCCGGAACCCTGACGGCCTCCATGATGCGGTGAGCGGTTGACGAGATCCCGTCCGAGCGTGGTGATCGGACGGGATCTCGGCGTTGGGTTGTTCGGCAGCTTGTGGCGGTTGGCGGAGCTGGTTTCCGGGTGCGGGAGGGGTCGTTGTCTTTGCCAGTGTTCTCTGGCCCCACCCGTTCCCCCAACTCCTCAAGGCGATCCCGATCGCCTTGGATCACCCTGATCGTCTACGCCCTGATCAGCCATAATGCCTATTTCGGCAACGGTGCGCACCGCCCCGGCTGGACCGCGCCGGGCGCCGCCGGGAGGCGGTCGTGCCGATGCAGCGGGCGACCCCGAGGTGCCTCTTCCGGGACCAGGGCGGCCCGCGCCCTGCCCACCAGCATTCTGGAGTGACACCCAAGCGTCACTCACCAACCGGTGTGCTCGCGGCCGTCCTGGTCGACCAGGCCGTGCTGCGGGCCCCGGTTGACCGTGGCGTCGGCGCGATCGCAGCTGCGGCACACCACGTTCTCCTCGGCCACCTGGCCGGCGAATCGGCCGCGGCCGCCGGGCTCGCTCACCAGCTCATGCTCGGGCAGGTCGGGGTACCGCTGGGCGGGTGACCGCCGATGCGCGTTCTGACCCCCAGCCGCTGGTCTGCCCGGGCACGAAGTCCGTGCCGACCACACCCTCGCGGCCGTCGCCGCGGCCACTCGTCTTCGATCTCGGTGGGCTCGAGGTCCCAGCCCACCGCAACGAATTTAGTTGCCGAAAGGCGTTGACTCCGCTGAATTAGTGGTGTTCCATGCGTCACATGGACACGCAGCACATCCGCAACTTCGTCGACGGCAAGGCGGTCGACGCCGCTGACGGTCGGACCCTGGACCTGGTCGACCCGGTGACCGGCGCCGTCCACGCCACGTCCGCGCTGTCCGGGCCCGCCGACGTGGACGCCGCGTTCGACGCCGCCGCGAGGGCCTTCGAGACCTGGTCGGAGACCACCCCGGCGGAGCGGCAACGCGCGCTGCTGCGGATCGCCGACGCGCTGGAGCAGCGCGCGGACGAGTTCGTCCGGTGCGAATCGGCCGACACGGGCAAACCGCTCGCGCTCACCCGCGACGAGGAGCTGCCGCCCGCGGTCGACCAGATCCGCTTCTTCGCCGGCGCCGCCCGGGTCCTGGAGGGCAAGGCCGCCGCCGAGTACCTGGCGGGCCACACCTCGTTCGTCCGGCGGGAGCCGGTGGGCGTGTGCGCTCAGGTCACCCCGTGGAACTACCCGCTGATGATGGCGGTGTGGAAGATCGCCCCGGCGCTCGCGGCGGGCAACACCGTCGTGCTCAAGCCCGCGGAGACGACGCCGGGCAGCACGGTGCTGCTGGCCGAGCTCGCCGCCGAGTTCCTGCCGCCCGGCGTGCTCAACGTCGTGTGCGGGGACCGCGACACCGGCCGCGCGCTGGTCACGCACCCGGCCCCGGCGATGGTGTCGGTCACCGGCTCGGAGCGGGCGGGCATGGAGGTCGCCGGCGCCGCCGCGGCCGGCCTGAAGCGGGTTCACCTGGAGCTGGGCGGCAAGGCGCCGGTCGTGGTGTTCGACGACGCCGACATCCCGGCCGCGGCCGAGGGGATCGCCGCCGCCGGGTTCTTCAACGCGGGCCAGGACTGCACGGCGGCCACCCGCGTGCTGGTGCACGACGCGGTGCACGACGAGTTCCTGGCCGCGCTGACCGAGCAGGCCAAGGCCACCCGCACCGGGCGCCCCGACGACCCCGGCGTCGCGTACGGGCCGCTGAACAGCCAGGCGCAGCTGGACAAGGTCGCCGGGTTCCTCGACCGGCTCCCGGATCACGCCCGCGTCCACAGTGGAGGGTCGCGCGTCGGCGATGCCGGGTTCTTCCACGCGCCGACGGTGGTGGCCGGGCTGCGGCAGGGCGACGAGATCGTCACCGACGAGGTGTTCGGCCCGGTCATCACGGTCCAGCGGGTCGGCGACGAGCAGGAGGCGATCCGGCACGCCAACTCCGTTCGCTACGGGCTGGCGTCGTCGGTGTGGACCCGGGACCACGGCCGCGCGATGCGGATGGCCAAGCGGCTGGACTTCGGTTGCGTGTGGATCAACACCCACATCCCGATCGTGGCCGAGATGCCGCACGGCGGGTTCAAGCACTCCGGCTACGGCAAGGACCTGTCGATGTACGGCCTGGAGGACTACACGCGCGTCAAGCACGTCATGAGCGCGATCGGCTGACCCCTCAGGCGCCCGTTCCCCTCAGCTGCCTGCGGCGGACTTCCCGTTCGCGGGCAGCAGCATGCGCAACACCCGGCGGCACAGCCCGCCCACCCGCCGCACCAGGACCGGGCTGACGCCGGTCTCCGACAGGTGCGCATTGCCGACCGCCGCGCACAGCATCAGGTACGCGATGTCGCTCGCCTCGCGTTTGGGCAGGGCGTGGCCGCCCATCAGCGCGCCGGTCAGCGTGTCGAGGATGTCGTGGTACTCGTCCACGAACTTCTTGCGCAGGTCCTCCGTGCGGCGGGCTTCCTCGAACAGCGCCAGGAAGACGGCCAGCTCGTCGCTGGGTCCGTAGAACCCCGGGTGGAACAGGTAGTCCAGCACGCCGTCGGCCCGTTTCCGGTCGTCGTCGATCCCGCGCACCCGGTCGAAGGCCTCCCGTCCGGGCGCGTTGATCCACTCGGCGAGCGCGGCCACCTGGTCGTGCCGGTTGCCCAGGTAGTGCCGCACGTGCCCGCGTGCCAGCCCGGATTCCGCCGCCACGTCCTCCAGTGACGTGCGGGCGAACCCCGACCGCGCGACGCAGCGGGCGAACGCGCTCAGGATCTGCTCCTTGCGTTCGGCGGCGAGACTGCTCCGGCCCACCGTGCTCTCCCTTCCCGGTCCCTCGTCTGCACGGTAGAGGATATATCCGGCCGCCGTGGCGCGTCCGGAGCGCTGGACGAGTTTTTGTTAGTCGGTATTGACTAACTATGGCCGGGGGCACAGAATGATGCCACTCATCCTCGACCGAGGGCGACCGGATCGACGTGGACCCGGGCACCGCCTCGGAGGGAGATTCCCGTGACCAGAAAGCATCTTTCGCGCCGCCGGATCCGTCTTGCCGCGGTGCTCGTGTCGGCCGGCGCCCTCGCGGTCACCACGGGCTGCGGAGGCGGTGGCACGAGCGGGTCCGTCACCCCCGCCGACCTCGTGGTCTCGACCCCGCCCGCCGCCGGCGAGATCGACAAGGTCTCCTGGGCCCTGCCGATGGGCGAGCCGGCGACGGTGGATCCGGTGAAGGCCGGGGACTACTCGCCCAACACGGTGGTGAGCAACCTGTGCGAGCCGCTGATGCGGCTCACCCCGGACTTCTCCGTCGAACCGGGTCTGGCCGAGAGCGTGACGCGGCCGGACCCCACGACTCTGGTGTTCACCATCCGGCCGGGCGTGAAGTTCTGGAACGGCAACCCGCTCACCGCGGCGGACGTCGTGCACAGCCTGCGGCGCAACCTCGACCCGGGAAACCGGCCCGCCCACGCCGACGTCTTCAAGCACGTCGCCGACATCGTCCAGAGCGGGCCGATGCAGGTGACCGTCACCTTCACCAGACCCGACGAGCAGTTCCTGGACAGCATGGCCGGTTCGGTGAGCGCGGTCAGCGAGAAGTCCTTTGTGGAGAGAGCCGGGGACGGCTACGGCACCCCCAGCGTCGGCGTGATGTGCACGGGGCCGTTCCGGTTCGGCCGCTGGGTCCCCGGCGAGCGCATCGTGGTGACCCGCAACGACGAGTACTGGGGGACCAAGGCGAAGGCGAAGGAGTTCGACTTCGTCTTCTTCACCGACGACAGCACCCTGACCACCGCGCTGGTCGCCGGTCAGATCGACGGGACCTACGAGGCGCCCATCGGCAGCCTCGACACCCTGCGCGGCTCGCCCGGCGGGAAGCTCTACTTCGGACCGTCGACCCAGTCGCTGAGCATCGGCCCGGCGACGACCACCGGCCCGGCCGCCGACCCGCGGGTGCGGGAGGCGCTGGACCTGGCGATCGACAAGACCAGCCTGATCGGCAACGTGCTGCACGGCGCCGGCGCGCCGCTGAAGACGTTCACGCCGCCGCTGTCGTGGGCGGGCGACCCGGCCAAGCCGGTGTTCGACGCCGGCTACGCCGCCCTGCCCGACACCTCCAAGCCCGACCTCGCCCGGGCGCAGGCGCTCATCAGGGAGGCCGCGCCCGCCGCGGAACCCCTGACGCTGGCCATCCCGTCCGGCGACCAGACCGGCCTGCAGACCGCGACGATCGTCCAGGCCGCGGCGAAGCAGATCGGCCTCACCCTGGACATCCGGCAGATGCAACCCACCGAGTTCAGCGAGCTGTTCTACGACCCGGCCAAGCGCCAGACCGTCGACCTGGTGATCGCGCAGGGCTACATCGAGGTGCCGGGGGTCTACTACTACTCGCCCGGGTTCGTCCTCCCCGGCGGCGTGTTCAACTGGACGGGCTGGCGCGACGCCGAGGTCGAGAGGCTGATGACCGAGGGGCAGCAGGCCGCCGACCCGCAGGTGGCGGCGGAGAAGTTCGTGGCCGCGCAGAAGGTCTTCGCCCCGGCGCGGCTGCAGATCAGCCTGGCCCAGCTGCACGAGCGGCTGTATATGAGCAACACCATCACCGGCGCGCCCGCGTCGTTCGCCTACATCGGCTCGGCCTGGGCCGCGGCCGTCGGGAAAGCCTGATGGGCGCCCAGATCGGCCGGTTCGTCGCCCGGCGCCTGGGCGCGCTGGTGGTGACCCTGCTGGCCGCCAGCCTGATCATCTACGGCGCGCTCCACCTCAGCCCCGGCGACCCCGCCGCACTGCTGGCGGGTGGCCGCAACCCCAGCCCGGAAACGCTGGCCGCGATCCGCGCGGAGTACCACCTCGACGACCCGTTCTGGGCCCGGTACTGGCATTGGCTGTCCGGCGTGTTCCAGTGGGATCTGGGCAAGTCGATGTCGTTCGGCGACCAGGTGTCGAACCTGATCTCCGCCCGGCTGACGAACACGCTGTTCCTCGTCGGGTACGCGGCACTGCTGATCATCTTCTTCGGTCTGGCCGCCGGCATCGCCGGCGCGCTCGCCGGGAAGGCGGTCAACACCGTCATCACGACGACCACCAGCCTGCTGATGGCGGTGCCGACGTTCGTCGCGGCGATCGTGTTGATCTGGTTGTTCGCCACCAAGCTGAACTGGCTGCCGGTGTTCGGGTCGGGGACGGGTTTCGGCGACCGGATCGAGCACCTGACCCTGCCCGCGCTGGCGCTGACCGCGTCCTACATCGCCTACGTGAGCCGGGTGATCCGGTCGGCGCTGTCGTCGGAGCTGCACGGGGAGCACGTGGAGACCGCTCGCAGCCGTGGGGTCCGGATGCCGTCGATCGTGCGCAGGCACGTGCTGCGCAACGCGGCGGCGCCGGTGCTGACCGTCTCGGGACTCACCGTCGCCGGGCTGATCGCCGGGACGGTCGTGGTCGAGCAGGCCTTCGGTGTCAGCGGCATCGGGTCGCTGCTGGTGCTCGCCGCGCAGAAGCAGGACTTCGTCGTCGTGCAGGACATCGCCCTGCTCATGGTGGCCGCGTTCGTCGTGGTGAACACGGTCGTCGACCTGGTGAGCGCGGTGCTGGACCGGCGCCTGCTGCGGACGGGGGTGTGACCGGGATGCCCGAAACCCCTCTGCTGGCGGCCGAGGCCGTCCCGGCGGCCGGCGTCCCGCGCCGCCGTGGCTTCGGCCGGCTCCGGTCGGTCGCGGCGGTCGGTCCGATCGGGACGGTGGCGGCCGCGGTGTGCCTGCTGCTCGTCGCCGCCGCCGTGCTGGCGCCGTGGATCGCGCCGCACGACCCGAACGCCGTGGACGCGAGCAACGTGTTCGCGCCACCGTCGGCGGCGCACCCGCTCGGCACCGACGACACCGGGCGGGACCTGCTGTCCCGGCTCATCCACGGTTCGCGGCTGAGCCTGCTCGGGCCGTTGCTGGTGACGGTCATCGCGGCGACGCTGGGGACGATCCTGGGGGTGTTGTCCGCATGGCGCCGCGGGTGGCTGGACGCGGTCCTGTCCCGGGTGTTCGACGTGCTGTTCGCCTTCCCCGGCGTGGTGCTGGCGATCCTGGCCGCGGCGATCTTCGGTGCCGGGTTCCTCGCTCCGGTGATCGCGCTGTCCCTCGCGTTCCTGCCGGTCACCGCGCGGGTCATGCGCTCGGCCGCGCTGCGCGAGCGGAACCTGCCCTACATCGAGGCGCTGCACCTGCAGGGCGTGTCCGGCCTGGCGATCTGCGTCCGGCACCTGGTGCCCAACCTGATGCCGTTGCTGCTGGTGCAGGCCACCGTCGGGTTCGGCTACGCGATGCTCGACCTGGCCGCGATCTCGTTCCTCGGGCTCGGCCCGCAGCCGCCGGACCCGAGCTGGGGCGTCATGGTCGCCAACGGCAAGTCCGCGATCCTCGGCGGGCACCCGGAGCAGTCCCTGTACGCCGCGATCGTCATCGTCGTCGCCGTGGTGGCCGTGAACCTCGTGGGGGAGCGGCTGGCGGTCCACTACGAGATTGGTGAGTCATCATGACAGCGCCGTTGCTGCGGGTCTCCGACCTGCGGGTGTCGATCCGGCGGTCCACGACGGACGTCCGGCCGATCATCCGGGGCGTGAGCTTCGACATCCGGGCCGGGGAGGCGGTGGGCCTGGTCGGCGAGTCCGGCTCGGGCAAGTCGATGACCGCCCGGTCCATCATCCGGCTGCTGCCCGGCAACGCCGAGACCAGTGGTGAGATCACGTTCGACGGCGACTCGGTCACCGGCCTGACCCCGGCCGGTCTGCGGCGGATGCGCAGCCACTCGATCGCGATGATCTTCCAGGACCCGCGGGCGCACATCAACCCGGTGCGCACGGTCGGCGACTTCCTCTGCGAGGGTCTCGTGCTCACCCGGGGCGTCCGCCGCAGGGACGCGCTGCGGCGGGCCCGGCAGCTGCTCACCGACGTGTGGATCCCGGACGCGGACCGGCGCCTGCGCCAGCATCCGTACGAGCTGTCCGGCGGACTGCTGCAGCGGGTGATGATCGCGGCCGCGCTGGCGATCGAGCCGCGGCTGATCCTCGCCGACGAGCCGACGACCGCGCTGGACGTGACCACGCAGGAGGAGGTCATGGCGATCCTCGACCAGCAGCGGCGCCAGCGCGACCTGGCCCTGCTGTTCATCACGCACGACCTGGATCTGGCCGCCGCCGTCTGCGACCGGACCGCCGTCATGTACGCGGGCCGGATCGTGGAGACCGCGGCCACCGGCGACCTCCACGCCCGCGCCACCCACCCCTACACCCGGGCCCTGCTGTCCGCGCGGCCCACGACGGGGGAGCGGCGTGCGCGGCTGGCGACCGTCCCGGGTCGCCCGTCCGCGGCGTGGGAGGTGCCGGGCGGCTGCGCCTTCGCACCCCGCTGTCCACTCGCGACGGAGCGGTGCCGGCAGGACGATCCGGCGTCGCGGACCGTGGGGGACAGCGTCGTCGCCTGCCACCACGCGCAGGTGGGAGCCCCGGTATGAGCGTCCCCCTCCTCGACGTGCGGAACCTGCGCAAGGTCTATCCGGGCCCGCGCCGCGGCGAGCTGGTGGCCGTCGACGACGTCAGCTTCGCCGTGCAGCCCCGGACCTGCCTGGCGATCGTCGGCGAGTCGGGGTCCGGCAAGTCCACCTGCGCCCGGATCATCGCGGGGTTGGAGCGCGCCACCGCGGGCACCGTGGCCGTGGACGGGGACGCGTGGCACACCGGGCGGCCGGGCACCCGGGAACGCCGCCGCCGCGCCCGGATCGTGCAGATGGTGTTCCAGGACCCCTACCAGTCACTGGACCGCCGGCAGACGGTCGGCGGCTGCCTCGAGGAGAGCCTCCGGCTGCACTTCGACCTGACCGGCGACGAGCGGAGCGCCCGGGTGGCCGGCCTGCTCGACCTCGTCGGGCTGACCGCCGACCACGCCCGGGCCCGCCCGCGGCTGCTCTCCGGCGGCCAACGCCAGCGCGTCGCGATCGCGCGGGCGCTGGCCAGCGAACCCCGGCTGCTGATCCTGGACGAGGCGGTCGCCGCGCTCGACGTGTCGATCCAGGCGCAGATCCTCAACCTGCTCGCCGACGCCCGCGAGCAGACCGGCGTGGCGTTGCTGTTCATTTCGCACGACCTCGGCGTGGTGCGGCAGATCGCCGACGAGGTCGCGGTCATGCACCACGGCGCGATCGTCGAGCACGGCCCCGCCGCCACCGTTCTCGACGCACCCCGGGACCCGTACACCCGCCGCCTGCTCGACTCCGTTCCGCGCCCCGGCTGGCGGCCCACCCTGCGGCCGGCGTGACCCGTTTTTCGTTCGTCCCCACCAGAGGAGTTGCCACCATGCCGTTGATCGAGCCGACGTTGCAGTTCGCTTTCGAGGCCCGCGTCGACATCGCCGAACCGCTGTGGGTCGGGCGGGCATCCGAGGAAGAGGTGATGTTCACCCCCATCACGGGCGGGACCGTGTCCGGGCCGCGGCTGACCGGGGTGGTGCTCCCCTACGGCGGCGACTGGTCGACCACCCGCGGCAAGGGCAAGGAAACCGAACTCGACGCGCGGTACCTGCTGCGGGCCGACGACGGCGGCACCATCGACATCCACAACCGCGGCTGGTACCGCGCCGGGCCCGACGTCGAAAAGCGGCTCCGGGCCGGTGAGGACGTCAGCGAGGCCGAGTACTACTACCGCACCTTCCCGGTGTTCCGGACGGACGCCCCGGCTCACGCGTGGCTCAACTCGACGGTGTTCGTCGGCATGGCCCGCGCCGAAGCCATCGACCAGGTTCGCATCCGCTTCTTCGCATTGGACTGAACATGCACATCGAACGCATCGGCCCGGCCGAGCGCAGCCCCCTGGCCACCGAGGTGATGGTGCCCATGCGCGACGGCGTCCGGCTCGCCACCGACGTCTACCTCCCCGGCGGCGACACCACGCCGGGCCCGGTGATCCTGACCCGGCTGCCCTACGACAAGAACGGCGGGTACACCGCGCTGCCCGAGGTGGCCGAGTACTTCCTGCGGTTCGGCTACCGCATAGTGGTCCAGGACGTGCGCGGCAAGTTCCGCTCCGAGGGCGAGCGGCTGCTGTTCGTCAACGAGGCCGACGACGGCTACGACACGATCGACTGGATCACCAAGCAGCCGTGGTCCAACGGAATCGTGGGCATGTGGGGCGACTCCTACTACGGCTTCACCCAGTGGGCGGCCGTGTCCACCGCGCACCCCGCGCTGCGGGCGATCGCCCCGCGGGTCACCGGCACCCGGCTCGGTGAACTGGCCGCGCCCATCCCGGGCACGCACACCCGCGAGGTGGAGATGGGCGTGCACCGGATGTACCCGCTCACCATGTTCCACGACCAGGACATGCTGATGTGGCAGATGGACTGGACCACGCTGCCCTACCACGACACCGTGGAGAAGTTCTTCGCCCAGGTCGGCAGCCGGTCGGCGTCCTACGACGTGTGGTACCCGAACCCGGTGCGGCTGCGCCGGTTCCGCCACGGCAGCCCGTTCGACGCCCCGGCCGTCCCGGTGCTGATGACGATCGGCTGGTGGGACAACTGCGCGCCGTGGCAGTGGCAGGACCACCGGGAGATCCAGCGGCGCCCGCACTGGGCGATCAACGAGTACCTGCTGATCGAGGCCATCGACCACGAGAGCAACTCGCACTTCGACCGGCCCTGGCTCGGCGGCGGCGCGCGGCCGACGCCGGAGGAGCGACGCGCGACGCTGCCGCGGTACCTCGGCCCGGCGGTCGAGTTCTTCGACGTCTTCCTGCGCGGTGCCGGAAAGCCGGCCGACATCCCGCGGGTGCGCTGGCAGCTCGCCAACGCCGATCCGTCGTTCCGGGTGAGCGAAACCTGGCCGCCGCCGGAGACCACGACGATCACCCTCTACCCGTCGGACGCCACCGCGGCGCGCGGCAAGGCGCCTGGCGGCGACCTGGGTCCCGATCGCCCGGCCGCGGGCGTGGAGGCGACCTGGAAGCACGATCCCACCGGCCCGGTGCCGTCACTGGCTCCCGATCCCTTCGCGTACCTGCTGTTCCACCCCGATCAGCGGGGCAACCTGGACCGGCCCGACGTGCTGGTGTTCGGCGGGCCGCCGCTGGCGGAGCCCCTGGACCTCGTGGGTCCGGTGTCGTTGCGGGCCCAGGTCCGTGCCGACGGCCCGGAGCTGGACCTGTTCGCGAAGCTGTTCGACCTGGCACCCGACGGCTCGGCGCACCTGATCGCGCGCGGCCAGGTCACCGTGCTCGCCGCCGGGTACGACCGGGATGTCGAGGTCGACCTGGGGCACGCCGGCTACCGGCTGCCCGCCGGGCACGCGCTGGGCCTGGCGATCGCCGGCAGCGACGCGCCCGAGTTCGTGCCGTTCTGGGGCCAGGAGGGCAACCGCTGGGCCCAGACCACGGCGTCGGTGACGACGCAGTCGATCACGCTCGGCGGCCCGTCCGGTGCCGCGCTCAGCCTCACCGTCCACCGGGGGACCGGCTCATGAGCACGACGGTCTTCCGGAACGGCGCTGTCTTCTGCGCGGACGCGGCGCGATCGGTGGCCAGCGCGGTCGCCGTGCGGGACGGCGTGATCGTCGCGGTGGGCGGGGACGCGGAGGTCGCCTCGATCCGGGCCGGCGACGTGGTCGATCTCCACGGCCGGCTGCTGCTGCCGGGTTTCGTCGACGCGCACGTCCACCCGGTGATGGGCGGGCTGGAGCGGCTGCGGTGCGACCTGAGCGGGCTGGCGACCGCGGACGAGTACCTGGCCGCCATCGGCGGCTACGCGGCGGCTCATCCCGATCGGGCGTGGATCCTCGGCGGCGGCTGGTCGATGAGCGCGTTCCCGCGCGGCTGCCCGACCGCGGCGGTCCTCGACCGGACGGTGCCGGACCGGCCGGTCTTCCTGCCCAACCGCGACCACCACTCGGCCTGGGTGAACACCCCGGCACTGGAACTGGCGGGCATCTCCGCGGACACGCCGGACCCCGCCGACGGCCGGATCGAGCGGGACGAGCACGGCCTGCCCACCGGCACGCTGCACGAGGGCGCGATGGCGCTCGTCGAACGGCTGGTGCCCGCCCCGGCGCAGGCCGACTTCGACGCGGGGCTGCGGGAGGCCCAGCGCCACCTGCACTCGCTCGGCGTCGTCGGCTGGCAGGACGCACTGGTCGAAGTGGACGGTCCGGGCGCGTCGGTCCATGCGGCCTATCTGCGGGCGCAGCGGGAGGGCACTTTGACGGCCCGGGTGACGGGTGCGTTGTGGTGGGACCGCGCGTGCCCGCCCGACGGCGTCGCCGACCAGGTCGCCGCACTGGTGAAGCTGCGCGAGGAGACCGCCCGGCTCGGCGGCCGGTACGACGTCGGCACCGTGAAGGTGATGCTGGACGGGGTCGCGGAGACGTTCACCGCCGCCATGCTGGAGCCCTACCTGGACCGGTGCGGGCACCCCACCGGCAACCGCGGGCTGAGCTTCCTCGACGCGGAGCTGGCGAAGGCGGTGACGATCGCGCTCGACGCGGCCGGCTTCCAGGTGCACTTCCACGCCCTCGGGGACCGCGCGGTGCGCGACGCGCTGGACGCCTGCGCGGCGGCCCGTGCCGCCAACGGATCGTCCGGCCGGCGGCACCAGCTCGCGCACCTGCAGGTGGTGCACCCCGACGACGTCCCGCGGTTCCGGCGGCTCGGTGCGACCGCGAACCTGCAGGCGTTGTGGGCGACACACGAGCCGCAGATGGACGAGCTGACCATCCCGTTCCTCGGCGACGAGCGCGCGGCCCGGCAGTACCCGTTCGGTGATCTGTTCCGCGGCGGCGCGACGCTGGCGATGGGCAGCGACTGGCCGGTGAGCTCGCCCGATCCGCTGGCCGCGGTGCACGTCGCGGTGAACCGCGTCGGCTACGACGCGCCGGCCGGGACGCCACCGCTCGGCGCGCACCAGGCGTTGCCGCTGCCCGTGGCGCTCGCCGCCTACACCGCGGGTTCGGCGTGGGTGTCTCGTGTGGACACGGGCACGATCGCCGTCGGCAGGCCCGCCGACCTCGTGGTCCTCGACCGGGACCCCTTCGACGGGCCGGTCGGCGAGATCGGCGCCGCGAGGGTGGCCCGCACCTACATCGACGGGCGGCTCGTGCACGATGAACGCTGACTCCGCCCTGCGCGACGCGCGGGAACTGCCGTTCTGGCTCGACCAGCCGGACTGGCGGCGCCCGCCCAGCGAACCACTGCTCGGGACCGATCGCTGTGACCTCGTCGTCATCGGCGGTGGGTACGCGGGCCTGTGGACGGCCCTGCTGGCGAAGGAACGCGACCCGGGGATCGACGTCGTCCTGCTCGAAGCGCACCAGATCGGCTGGGCGGCGTCCGGGCGCAACGGCGGGTTCTGCGCCGCCAGCCTCACCCACGGTCTCGCCAACGGCGTCCAGCGGTTCCCGGCCGAGATCGAGCGGCTGGAGCAGCTGGGGCGGGCCAACCTCGACGCGATCGAGTCCGCGGTGCACCGGTACGCCATCGACTGCGACTGGCAGCGCACCGGCGAGCTGACGGTGGCGACCCAGCCCTGGCAGGTCGACGAACTCGCCGGAACCCGGGCGCTCGCCGCGCGGCACGGCACCGAGTTGCGCCTGCTGGACCGGGACGAGGTGCGGGCCGAGGTCGACTCACCCACCTACCTCGCGGGACTGGCGGACCCGGACGGGGTGGCGCTGGTCGACCCCGCCCGGCTGGCGCGGGGGCTGCAGAACGCGTGCCAGGCCCTCGGGGTGCGCATCCACGAGGGCACCAGGGCCGACCGGATCGAGCGGGACGGGGCCGGCATGCGGATCGTGACCGCGACCGGGGTGCTGCGTGCCGGGAAGGTGGCGTTGTGCGCGGGCGTGTTCGGGCCGCTGCTGAAGCGCCTGCGCTGGTACCTGGCTCCGGTGTACGACCACGCGCTGGTCACCGAACCCCTGACGGCGGACCGGCTCGCCGCGATCGGCTGGGCCAGGCGGCAGGGGATGAGCGACGCGGGAAACCAGTTCCACTACTACCGGCTCACCGCGGACGACCGGATCCTCTGGGGCGGCTACGACGCGATCTACCACTACGGCAACCGGATCGCGCCCGATCTGGAGCAGCGCGACCGGACCCGCCGCCAGCTCGCCCGGAACTTCTTCGTCACCTTTCCCCAGCTGGCGGGGATCCGGTTCACGCACACCTGGGGCGGGGTGATCGACACCTGCACGCGGTTCAGCCCGTTCTTCGGCAGGGCTTGTGGCGGCCGGGTCGCCTACTCGGCCGGGTACACCGGGCTCGGCGTCGGAGCCACGCGGTTCGGGGCACAGGTGATGCTGGGCTTGCTCTACGGGCGTGACCTGGAGCTGACGTCGCTGGAGATGGTGCGCCGGAAGCCGGTGCCGTTCCCGCCGGAGCCGTTCCGCTACGCCGGGATCCAGTTGACCCGGTGGTCGCTGGGCCGGGCGGACCGGGGCGGCGGGCAGCGAAACCTGTGGTTGCGCACCTTGGACCGGCTGGGGGTCGGGTTCGATTCGTGAACCGCGAGGGGCGGCTGCCGAAGGTTGAGGGGTTTCCGGCCGGACCGGGTGGCCTCCGCGGGCCACCCGGTCCGGCCGGATGGGTCAGAGCCGCGACCACGCCTCGGTGAAGGCGGTCCGCAGGATCTGCTCGATCTCGTCGAACTGCTGCTGCCCGCAGATCAGCGGCGGTGACACCTGCACGACGGGCTCGCCGCGGTCGTCGGCCCGGCAGTAGAGGCCGCCTTCGAACAGCGCCGTCGACAGGTAGCCGCGCAGGACCCGTTCGCTCTCCTCGGCGGTGAAGGTCTCCTTGGTCGCCTTGTCCTTGACCAGTTCGATGCCGTAGAAGAAGCCGGCGCCCCGCACGTCGCCGACGATCGGGAGATCGCGGAGCTTGTCCAAGGTGGACTTGAACGCCTGCTCGTTCGCGCGCACGTGCTCGTAGAGACCGTCGCGCTCGAAGAGGTCCAGGTTGGCCAGCGCGACCGCGCAGGACACCGGGTGCCCGCCGTAGGTCGAGCCGTGCATGAACGTCGTGTCGCCGTGGCGGAACGGCTCGGCCAGCCGGTCGCTGATCAGCACGGCCCCCAGCGGCGCGTACCCGGAGGTCAGTCCCTTGGCGGTGGTGATGATGTCCGGCTGGTAGCCGTATCGCTGCGCGCCGAAGGCGTGCCCGAGCCGGCCGAACGCGCAGATCACCTCATCCGACACCAGCAGCACGTCGTAGGTGTCGCAGATCTCCCGGACCCGCTCGAAGTAGCCGGGAGGCGGCGGGAAACACCCGCCGGTGTTCTGCACCGGCTCCAGGAACACCGCGGCCACCGTGTCCGGTCCCTCGAACTCGATCGCCTGCGCGATCTGGTCGGCCGCCCACCGCCCGTAGGCCTGGTAGTCGTCGGCGTGCTCCGGCGCGCGGTAGAAGTTCGTGTTCGGCACCCGCAGCCCACTGGGCACGAGGGGCTCGAAGTCCTGCTTCGCGCCGGGGATCCCGGTGATGGACAGGGCGCCCTGGGATGTGCCGTGGTAGGCGAGGTGGCGGCTGATCACCTTGTGCTTGCCGGGTTTCCCGGTGAGCTTGAAGTACTGCTTGGCCAGCTTCCACGCGGTCTCGACGGACTCGCCGCCGCTGACGGTGAAGAACACGCGGTTCAACTCGCCCGGCGCCTCGCCGGCGAGCCGTTCGGCCAGCTCGACGGCGGTCGGGTGGACGTAGGACCACAGCGGGAAGTAGGCCAGCTCCGCGGCCTGCTTGGCCGCCGCCTCGGCCAGTTCACGCCGGCCGTGGCCGGCCTGCACCGCGAAGAGCCCGGCGAGCCCGTCGAGGTAGCGGCGGCCGCGGTCGTCCCAGATGTAGGCCCCCTCGCCGCGGACGATCAGCGGGACCTCGTCCTTGTCGTAGGCGGACAGCCGGCTGAAGTGGAGCCAGAGGTGGTCGCGTGCGGCGGTCGGGGTCATGAGTGTCCTCGCAGGGCTTCGGGCTGTACCTTCCCCTACGTTTATCGCACATCAAGACCCTGGAGGCAACTAAAAACTACCGTGTACCCCACTGATACGACTGTTTCCGTAGCTTGAGGTAGGTCAGCGTCTCGATGTCACGCACCCCGGGGATGGTCCGGATCCGGTTGGAGAGCAGGTCGAGCAGCCGGTCGTCGTCGGGGCACACCGCCTCGCACAGCAGGTCGTACTTGCCGGCGCAGATCACCACGTAGTCGATGTGGTCGAGCTCGGCGAGCGCGTCGGCGACCGGCTCCAGCGGGCCGTCGACCTTGAGCATGATCATCGCCTGCCGGAACAGCCCCACCTGCATGGGATCGGTGACCGCGACGATCTGGACGACCCCGCTCTGGGTCAGCCGCGCGACCCGCTGCCGCACCGCGGCCTCGGACAGCCCGACCGCCTTGCCGATGGCCCCGTAGGGTCGCCGGCCGTCCTCCTGCAGCTGCTCGATGATCTTCTTCGACACGTCGTCCAGCGGCGCGGCGACGGACGGCTCGGGCGTGGTTGAGTTCTTGCGCACGGCCGCATCATCGCCGCGCCGCCGGAGCGCGGCAACAACCGGGGCTTACGTGTCGGCCGGCACCGCCACCGGAGCCGGGTCCGCGACGGGCTCGCGGTGCCGCGTGAAGTACGGCGAGCGCCGCACCCAGGCGATCGTCATCGGCACCAGGCCCAGCGCCAGCGCGCCGAGCCCGATCGCGTTCACCTCGGCGTCGTTGGTGAGCACCGCCTGGATGAAGATCCACAGCAGGAACGCCGCGCCGAGCAGCGGCCACAGCCCGACGAACACCAGGTTCCGGACGGACTTGAGCAGCTCGCGGCGATAGGTGATCACCACCGCGAGCCCGGCCAGCCCGTAGTAGAAGGCGATCTGCAGGCCGATCGCGCTGATCGCGGCGGTCAGGATGGTCCCGACCGAGCCGAGGAAGTTGGACAGCACGAACAGCGCCAGCGCCACCGCTGCGACGATCACCGTAGCCAGCCAGGGGGTGCGCCACTTCGGATGCGTCCGCCCGAGCGCGGCGGGCAGGGTGCGGTCCCGGCCCATCGCGAACATCGTGCGCGTGACCTGGACCAGCGTCGTCTCCAGCGTGGCGATCGTGGACAGCATCACCGCCAGCGACAGGATCTTGCCGCCGGCCCCCGGCCAGATCGCCTGCCCCAGCACGTCGAGCAGGTTGCCGCTGTCGGCGGCGATGGTGTCCGCGGACAGCAGCATGTTCACCATCACCGTGAACGCCAGGAACAGGCCGAGCACCACGAGCACGCCGGTGATACCCCCGGCGCCGGCGGCGCGCCGCGCGGATTTCGTCTCCTCGTTGAGGTTCGCGCTGACGTCCCAGCCCCAGTAGTAGAACGCGGCGACCAGCGCCGCGGCGGCGAACCCGCCGAACCCGTCGAAGTGGCCGAAGCCCAGCCAGGACCAGGAGAAGGACTGCACCGCGATCTGCGGCGCCCTGGCGAAACCGGCGACGACGAAGCCGGCCAGGATCGCCACCTCGACCCCGGTCATGATCCACTGGACGCGGGCCGTGACGTGGGCGCCGAGCAGCACCACGATCGCCATCACGAGGAACCACCCCGCGCCGACCACCGTGACCAGCGCGGTGTTGCCGGCGAGGTCCGGGCTGAACAGCGACAGCGTCAGCGCGCCGGCCGGCAGCGACCCGGCGACCATGAACAAGGTCGCCGACACCACCAGCGCCCACCCGGACAGGAACCCGAGCGCCGGGTGCAGGGCCCGGCCGACCCACGCGTAGCTCGCCCCCGCGTTGACCTCGGCCCGGCCGAGGTAGCTGAACGCCCAGGCGATACCGAGCATCGGGATGCCGCAGTACAACAGCGCGGCCGGGCTGGCGAGGCCCGCGGCCGCGACGAGAGTCGCGGTGGTGGCGGCGATCGAATAGGCGGGGGCGCTGCCGGCCACGGCCATCATCGCGGTGTCCGCCGCGCCGAGTGCGTTGGCGCGAAGCCCTGGGGAATGTCCTTCGGTCATGCGCGGCCTCCGTGAGGTGAGGAGAAGCGTTGCCCCATTGAAGGTTCTGATACCGAAGCCGTCAAGCCTTTGGGCGACTAAATTCGTGTTACCGAGCTGAGGGGGCGCTTGATATCGTTGTCGGCTTGCCTGGGTGAGGGCGCCCGGCGCCGGCGCCCGGATTGTCACGAATCGGTATAGCCGCAATCCCGCACGCGGGACTGCGTCGAATCATCCGTACCGCTCCAGCCCCCGGTGGAACCGCGCTCACCCGGGAGGCATCGTGAAACTGAGAGCATCGCCGGTGGATGCGGCGCCCGGCCGAAGAATTCTCACCGTCGCGCTGCGACTGATCACCGCGGCGGCGCTGGCGATGGACGCGTACGTGCACTTCGACCTGGCGTCCACATACGACACCGTCGCCGACGTGATCAGCCAGGGCACGTTGTTCCGCGTCACCGCCGTACTCGCCGTGGTAGCCGGGTTGCTGGTGCTGCTGGTCAACCGCGTCTGGGCCCCCGCGTTCGCGCTCCTGGTCGCGGCCGGCGCCCTGGTGCCGGTTTTGCTGTACCGCTACGTCGATGTGGGCGAACTCGGTCCGATACCGAACATGTACGAGCCGGTCTGGTACCCGGACAAGACGCTGACCGCCGTGGCCGAAGTGGTGGCGGTGGCCGGTGCCGCAGCACTCCTCGTGCTCGCCAAGCGCCGATCCGGCCGCGCCGCCTGACTGCGTCGAACAGGAAAGAGAAGAGAAATGCGCACAGTGTTGATCGCAGTGGTGTCGGTGGTGATCCTCGCCCTGTCCGGGTGCGGCGGAGGATCGGAATCCCCGGCGCCGCCCGCGTCCCCGGCCGCACCCGGGCAGGCCGAGCCGGCACCCGGGTCGACGGTGATGACCAAGCTGCTGAAGTTCGACCCGGAGAAGCTCACGGTCAAAGCCGGAACCACCGTGGTGTGGAAGGTCAGCGACCAGCTCGGGCACACCGTCACCACCGGCACCTTCAGCGTCGGCGGCAACAACCTCCGCACGTCGGAAAACCCCGATGGGTTGATCGACATGCCGCTGACCAAGGACGAGGAGGTGTCGTTCACCTTCGGCAAGCCCGGCACCTACACCTACTACTGCTCGATCCACAAAGGAATGAACGGCGAAGTCACCGTCACCCCTTGACAGCAGCACAACCCGGAACAACGGAAGGGTAAGATCATGAAACACCCACTCCCCAAGGGGGCGGCACTACTCGCTGCGGGACTGCTCGTGCTCGCCGGGTGCAGCTCGGGCGAAGAGTCCCAGGCGCCGCCGCCTTCGCCACCGTCGCCGACATCGGCGCCTGCGGCCACCGCGGCCACCGGTAAGGCCGCCACGACGACTGCCGCGGCGGAGTTGCGTTCCGGCCTGACGTACCTGCTGACCGAACACGTCTACGCCGCCGGGATCGCCGTCACGACTGCGGTGTCCAAGGGCGGCGACATGAACGACGCGACGGTGAAGGCCGCGGTCGAGGCCCTGGATGCGAACTCGGTGGCGCTGTCCGAGGCCGTCGGCTCGGCGTATCCGGATGCCGAGCAGCCGTTCCTGGAGTCGTGGCGTCAGCACATCGGTTTCTTCGTCGACTACACCCTGGGCAAGGCGACCGACGATCAGGCCAAGGTGGACAAGGCCAAGACCGATCTCGACGGCTACCGGACCTCGTTCGGGCAGCTCATCAATTCCGTGGTGCCGGAACTGCCGGCCGGCGCCGTCGCCCAGGAACTGCAACCCCACGTGCAGAGCCTCTTCGACGCCATCGACTCCGTGGTGGCCGGGGACGGCCAGGCCTTCGCCAAGCTGCGCACCGCGGCCGAGCACATGCCGATGACCGCGGCCACCCTCGCCGGTGGCATCGCCGAGAACAAGAAGCTCAGCTAGTCCCGTCGGCCAAGGCCGGCCGGCTCGGTCACCCGACCGGCCGGCCGGTCTTGACACCTCACTCGGGAGATCCCATGAACACCGGCCCAACACCACCGCGGAGCCGGCAGTCCCGCACACCGGCCGTGGTGCTGGTGGCAGTGCTGTTCGCCGGAGCGGCCGTTTCCCTCACCCTCGGCCTGCTCGGCGCCGCACTCGGCGAACCCCGCAGCCTGCCCACGTGGGGCTTCTCCAGTGTGCAAACGTTCAAGGCGTGGCTGGCCGGCGCGGTGCTCGTGCTGGTGCTCGCCCAGCTCGTCACCGCGCTGTCGATCTACCAGAAGCTGCCGGGCCGGCGACCGGCACCGCGGTGGGCGCACCTGCTGCACCGGATCACCGGCACCGCCGCGTTCCTGGCCGGCCTCCCGGTCGCGTTCTACTGCCTCTACGGCTTCGGGTTCGACGCCACCACGCCACGCACGCTGATGCACTCGCTCGCCGGATGCCTGTTCTACGGGGCGTTCACCACGAAGATGCTCGCGCTACGCGGCAAACGGCTGCCCCGGCTCGTCCTGCCACTCGCCGGCGGGGCGACCTTCACGCTCTTCGTCCTCGCCTGGACGCTCGGCGCGGCGTGGTGGTTCCGGCAAACCGGGCTGACGACGTGACCACGGGCCGCTCGACTGTCCGATCAGGAGGGAAAACCTGGCGTGCCCGCGCGGCCGGGGCCGCCGGCGACCCGCTCGTGAGCGGCAGCTGCCCGGTCAGCCCGTGCCGCGGACCGCCTCCAGCAGGTCGTCCAGCGTGAGGGTCCGCAGGTCGTCGCGGGTGGGGCGGTGGCCCAGCGAGCGCAGCCGCGTCGACTGGGCCTTGCGCATCCGCTCCAGCAGCTTGCGCGCCTCACGCGCGTTGCCGAAGTTCTGGTCCCGCTCCATCTGCGCGAACCACTCCAGCAGCGCCACGTCGAGGTCCTCGCCGAGCAGGTAGTCGTCGTTGCGGGCCATGTGCAGGCTGATCGACACCAGTTCCTCGGGGCTGTAGTTCTCGAACTCCAGCGTCTTGCCGAACCGGGACGCCAGACCCGGGTTGGCGTCGAGGAACTCGCCCATCTCGCCGGTGTACCCCGCCACGATCACCGCGACCTCGTCCCGGTGGTCCTCCATCAGCTTCACCAGCGTGTCGATGGCCTCCTGGCCGAAGTCCGCGCCACTGCCGCTGGAGCGGGACAGCGTGTAGGCCTCGTCGATGAACAGCACGCCACCGCGTGCCTCGTCGAACGCCGACGCCGCCTTCTCCGCCGTGTGACCGATGTACTGGCCCACCAGATCCCGCCGCGAGACTTCCTTGAACCGCCCGTTCGGCAGGATCCCCAGCGCCTTGAGCAGCTGGCCGTAGATGCGCGCGACGGTGGTCTTACCGGTACCGGGCGCGCCGGCGAACACCAGGTGGTTGCTCACCGTGCCGACGGACAGCCCCTCGCTGCGGCGCCACTCGTTGACCTGGATCTCGTCGATCAGGCCGCGCACCTCGGCCTTGACGCTCGCCAGGCCGATCATGCCGTCGAGCTCGCCGAGCAGCTTGTCGACGGTCTCCAGGTCCTGGTGGTTGCCGGTGGTCGCGACCGCGCCGACCGGGACCTTGCCGCGCGACGGGTCGCCTTCGCGGATCTCCGTGCGCGCGCCGTCGGCGAGGTGGATGCCCGGCACGGCGGTGTTCTCCACGCGGCAGTCCTCGATCACGCCACCGCAGCCGCGGCCGACGCTGATCCCGGCGCCCTGCGTGTCGTGCACCCAGCAGGTGCTGATCGTGGGCGAACTCTGGTCCGCCACCGCGACCCCGGCGTCGCCCGTCTGCGAGATGTCGCAGCGGTCCAGGCCGGAGTCGCCGGCCTGGTACATGTACACCCCGCGGAACCCGCACCCGGCGATCGTCGTGTGCTGCACCTTCACCCGC
This sequence comes from Amycolatopsis thermalba, assembly GCF_003385215.1. GTDB lineage: Bacteria > Actinomycetota > Actinomycetes > Mycobacteriales > Pseudonocardiaceae > Amycolatopsis_E > Amycolatopsis_E thermalba. The sequence goes on from NZ_PQHW01000072.1 coordinate 32,777, forward strand.
GCGCCGAGCCGCAGGATGACGCCGTCGTCGGCGATCTCGCGGATCTCGCAGCGGTCGATCACCCCGTCGGACTCCTCGACGACGATCCCGTACTGCGCGCCCGTCACGTGGGTGTTGCGGACCTCGATGCGGTCGGCGCCGGCGACGTCGATGCCCGGCGCGAACCCCGCGGTGGCGGTGCAGTCGACGATCTTCACCTCGCCGCCGCGCACCCGGACCGAGGAGTGCTCCTCGGAGGCGAACTTCAGCCCGATCAGCTCGACCCGGGCGTCGGTCAGCGACACGACCGGCTGGTCCGGGAACGGCGAGCTGATGGTCACGCTGCCCGCCTCGCGCGCCGACAGGGTCACGTGCTGCCGGTTGATCGAGATCGGCTCGGGGTAGTCCCCGGGCGCGATCGAGATCACCGCACCGTCGTCGGCCGCCTCGAGCGCGTCGCGGATGGTGGGCAGGGCGCCGCGCTGGTCAGGGGCGACGAAGAGGGTGCGTGGCATGGCTTCCGTGGTTCGGCCGACTAGGGTTTGCAGGACAAAAGGTACCCCAGAGAGGCAAGCACGCGTGGAACCTTCCTGGCAGCCGGGCAATGACCTCGAGCACGCGCTGATGGCGGCGATCGAGGAGGGGGACCCCCAGCGCTACGCGCGGCTGGTGCTGGACGCGACCTTCTACGTGCCGGTGCTCCCCGATCCCGGCACCCCCGAACGAGAAGAGGTGACACGTCAACTCGGCCTGAGCGAGCACGACATCCTGGTCTTCACCTCGCCCGCCGTGCTCGGGCGGTTCCTCGGACCCGACGCCCGCGGCCACACCACGGCGACGTTCGCCGAGCTGACCGCCGGGGCGGCGGAGGAGGCCCGGTTCATCATCGATCCGGGCCTGCCCATCACCGCGGTCCTGCCCCCGGCCGTGGTGCCCGAACTGGCCGAGGGACGGCAGGCGACCGCGCCGGTGTCGGAGCTGCGCGACGTCGTCCGCGACGAGGTGCGCCGTCTCGTCCCGTTGCTGTCGCTCGCGGAATTCGCCGGCGACCGGGAACCGCGCACCGACCTGCCACCGTCCAACGCTCTGGAACACGCGCTGGCCGCGGCGCTGGCGGAGCGGAACGAGGAAGCGTACATGCGGGCGCTGGTGAGCGGGGAGGTGGTGGTCCCGACCACGGGACCGGTGCCGGCCAACGACCTTCCGGGCATCCCGCCGCTGCCGTGGCGGCTCGCCGGCACCGACGAGATCCCGGTGATCACCGTGTTCTCCTCGGTGGCCATGCTGGAGGAGGTCGCGGGCAAGGACCAGCACTACACGACCGACCTGCTGTTCAACGTGTTCATCCGGTGGCCGGACGAGCGCCACGTCCTGTGCGTCAACCCGGGCGCCGAGACGGAGATGGTCCTGTCCGGACAGGCGGTGCTGGAGATCACCGACCTGATCGCGACGGACCTGTCATCCGATGGTGGTGGTTCCTAGCGGTCCGGGTGCGTCTTCTGGTTGTTTGCAGCCATGACCCGGGCGGTGGCCCGCGTGCGGAAAGGTGATGACGAGCTGTGCCCGAGACCCCGTCCCGCCCGGTGCGGTACCGGCTGCTGGGCCCGATCGAGGTGTCGGGACCGGACGGGCCGGTGCGGCTGGGCGGGCCGAAGCAGCGGTCGGTGCTCGCGGCGCTGCTGCTCGCCGCCGGGCGCGTGGTGCCCGACGAGCAGCTGTTCTCCCTGGTCTGGGGTGCCGCGCCGCCGGCGACGGTGCGTGGACAGGTGCAGGTGTACGTCTCCGAGCTGCGCAAGCTGATCGGCGCCGACGTGATCAGCCGGCGCGCGCCGGGGTACGTGATCGAGGTCGGGCCGGGGGAGCTGGACCTGCACGAGTTCGACGACGCCGTCGCCAGGGCGCGGGACGACCTCGACGCCGGCCGCGTCGGTGAGGCGGCCCGCCGGCTGCGCGCGGCCCTCGACCTGTGGCAGGGACCGGCGCTGGGCGGGGTCACGCAATCGCTGCTGGACCGGGAAGGCCCGGCGCTGGCCGAGAAGCGGCTGAGCGCGCTGGAGGACTACTTCGACGCCGAACTCGCCGCCGGGCGGCACCGCGCGGTGGTCACCGAGCTGCGGCAGGAGGCCGAGGCCAACCCGTTCCGGGAGCGCCTGCAGGCCCTGCTGATGCTGGCGCTGCACAAGTGCGGGCGGACGCCCGAGGCGCTGGAGGTCTACACCGCGGTCCGGTCCCGGCTCATCGAGGAACTCGGCGTCGAGCCGGGGCCGTTGCTGCGGGACACCCAGGTGCGACTGCTGCGCGACGAACCCGAGGAGGGGCCGGTGCCGCGGCAGCTGCCCGGTGACGTGCCGCAGTTCGCGGGGCGGATGCGCGACCTGGCGCGGCTGGACGCGCTGCTGCCGCTGGACGGCAGCGGCGGGCGGCCGTCGGTGTCGGTGGCGGTGGTCAGCGGCGGCGCGGGTGTCGGCAAGTCGGCTTTCGCGGTGCACTGGGCGCACCGCGTGCGGGAGCGGTTCCCGGACGGGCAGCTGTACGTCAACCTGCGCGGCTTCGATCCCGGTGCGTGCGCGATGAGCGCGGCGGAGGCGGTGCGGCGGTTCCTCGACGCGCTCGCCGTTCCGGCGCAACGGATCCCGGTGAGCGTCGAGGCGCAGGTCAGCCTGTACCGCAGTCTCCTGGCGGACAAGCGGGTGCTGGTGGTGCTGGACAACGCGCGCGACGCCGGCCAGGTGCGCCCGCTGCTGCCCGGCGCGCCCGGCAGCTTCACGCTGGTGACGAGCCGGAACCAGTTGTCCAGCCTGGTCGCGGTGGAGGGCGCCGCGCCGGTGAGCCTGGATCTGCTGTCCGACGCGGATGCCCGCGAGCTGCTCGCGCGGCGGCTGGGTGCGGACCGGGTCGCGGCGACCGCGGCGGCGGTCGCGGCGATCAACACGCTGTGCGCGCGGCTGCCGCTGGCGCTGGCGATCGTCGCCGCGCGGGCCGCGACGAACCCGGGGTTCACGCTGGCGGAGCTGGCCGCCGAGCTGCGCGCCGCGCGCGGCGGGCTGGACGCGTTCGAAGGCGATGACGCGACGTCCGACGTGCGGGCGGTGTTCTCGTGGTCGTACCACGCGATCAGCCCGGACGCGGCGCGGTTGTTCCGGTTCCTGGGGTTGCACCCGGGGCCGCACGTGACGGTCGCGGCGGCGGCGAGCCTGCTCGGGGTGGCCCGGGTGCGGCCGCTGCTGGCCGAGCTGACGCGGGCGCACCTGGTCACCGAGCGCGCGCCCGGGCGGTACGCGTTCCACGATCTGCTGCGCGCGTACGCGATCGAGCTGACGCACGAGGAGGACTCGGAGGCGGAGCGGACCGCGGCGGTGCGGCGGATGCTCGACCACTACGTGCACACGGCGCACGCGGGCGCGGCGGGGTTGAGCCCGCAACGCGAGCCGCTGGTGCTGGACCCGCCGGCGCCGGACGTGGTGGCCGATCCGCCCGCCGACGCGGGGGCCTGGTTCGCGGCCGAGCACCCGGTGCTGCTGGCGGCGATCGACCGGGCGGCGGCGACCGGGTTCGACACGCATGCGTGGCAGCTGGCGTGCGCGTTGAGCCACACGTTCGTGCGGCAGGGCAGGCACTGGCTGGGGGAGCCGCGGACGTACCAGGTGGCGCTGGAGGCGGCCACGCGGCTCGGGGACCCGGTGGCGCTGGCGCACAGTCATCGGGGGCTGGCGGTGATCCTGACGGCGCTCGGCCGGGACGTGGAGGCGCGGGAGCAGCTGGACCGGGCGCTGGATCTGTTCGAGGAGCTGGGGGATCTCGGGTACCAGGCGGATGTGCGGCAAGGGCTGACGTGGGTTTGCGATCGGCTCGGGGACTACGCCGAGGAGTTCCACCACGCGCGGCGGGCGCTGGAGCTGTTCCAGGCGGCGGGGAACCGGTCCGGGGCGGCCAGCGCGCTGAACAACATGGGCTGGAGCTGCGCGCGCTTGGGGGATCACGAGCAGGCGCTGGCGTACTGCAAGGAGTCGATCGCGGTGCAGGCCGAGCTGGGAAACCTGGTGGGGGAGGCCAATGCGTGGGACAGCGTCGGGTACGCGCAGCAGTCGCTGGGAAACCTGGACGAGGCGGTGCGCTGCTACGAGGTCGCCGTGGGGCTCTACCGGCGCCACGGAAGCCGCTACTACGAAAGCCGAACACTGAACCGCCTGGGCGACGCCCACCTGACCCGGGGCGACGGCGCCGCCGCGAGGCGCGCCTGGCAGGCGGCGCTGGACTTGCTGGAGGAGCTCGGTTCACCGGACGGAGGCCAAATCCGAGCGAAGCTCGGCGGAGCGGCGGTCGTCGGCGGGGCGGCGGTCGTTGGTGGGGCGGCGGTCGTTGGTGGGGCTTCGTCTGGTGGCGGTGTGCCGTCCGGTGGTGGGGCTTCATCTGGTGGCGGTGTGCCGTCCGGTGGTGGGGCTTCATCT
>NZ_PQHW01000073.1 GCF_003385215.1 Amycolatopsis thermalba
GTGGCTGGGGGTCCGGGAGGGGCCGTGGGACGAGGTGGCCATCGGGAGCACGGGCTTCCCAAGATGGGGGCCGGATGTGGCTCCCGGCCGCAAGCGGGACGGCACCGTCCGGGCGGGATCGCACCCACGAGAGCCGGACGACGGTAGGGCGCTGCCGCGCGGCGGCAGGGCCGGCGGGCGGTCGCGGGTGGGGCGTGAGAAGTAGCGGGCCGCCAGCGGCGGGCGGCGGTTGCCCGACTCGGCGGCGCGCGAAAAACACCGGACCGCCACCGGCACCAACGGCAGGCGGCATGCTGTCGCGCTCGCGCGCGACAAACAGTGCGCCACCAGCGGCGGCCCGTGGTGAGCCAGCGGCCTGGCGCACCAGAAACAGCGGGCCACCATCGGCGGCCGGTCGTGGGCCGGCAGCCTCGGCCGCGAGGAGCGGCGGGCTGCCATCGGCACCACCGGCGAACGGGGCGCTGGCGCGCTGGCGCGCGAGAAACAGCGGGCCGCCATCGGCGGGCAGCGGTGGGTCGCCATCGGCGGCCGGTCGTGGGTCGGCGGGGTGTGGTGCGCGTCGTGGGGCATGGTCAGACCACCAGGCGCCGGTAGAAGTAATGGCGGGCCAGGAGGGCTCCGGTGGTGAACAGTGCCGCCAGGAACGCCAGGTGCCCGAGCGCGGGCAGCCACTCCAGGCCGCCCAGTGTCGCGCCGCGGGCCAGTTCGTTTCCGTGCCACAGCGGGGAGATCCACGCCAGCCAGCGCAGCGCCACCGGGATCTGCTCGATCGGGAAGAACGTGCCCGCGAACAGCGTCATCGGCATCACCACGAACCGGAACACGGCGTTGAACCGGACGCCCTCGTCGTAGGTCGTCGCCGCCAGGGCCGTCACCGGGGCGGCGCACGCCAGCCCGGTGACCGCGCCGACCAGCACCACCAACACCGCTCCCGCGTTCAGCCACGCCCCGAACGGCACCGCGATCACCGCGTACACCGCGCCGGCCAGCAGCAGCCGCAGCGTCACCCAGATCAGGTGCCCGCCCAGCACCTGCCCCGGCGTGACCGGCGTCGCCGTGACGGCCAGGTAGTCCTTCTGCCACTTGAACCCCGACAGCACCGGGTACGTCGACTCCCCCACCGCGTTCTGCAACGCCGCCGACACCAGCAGAGCGGGCGCGATGTAGTGCACATAGGACAGTCCACCGGTGGCCGGGCCCGCCTGCACCTGCGATCCGAAGCCGAGCCCCATCGCGAGCAGGAACAGCAGCGGCTGCAGGCCGGTCGAGTACACATTGGACTTCCAGTACCGGCGGTACCACGCCCAGTACCCCTCGACGCGCAACCACGCGCCCTGCCACGCCGGCACCACCCGGCCCGTCGACGCAACGCTCATCAGTCCACCAGGGTCCGTCCGGTCAGGCGCAGGAACACGTCCTCCAGCGAGCTCCGCCGCACCAGCGACGACAGCGGCCGCACGCCCCGCTGGTGCACCTGCTCCAGCGCGGACTCCCCGGCCGCGGTGTAGAGCAGCAGCCGATCGGGCAGCACCTCGACCCGGTCGGCCAGGTCCGCCACCCGATCCGCGGGCACCTCCTCCCCCGGCGCGAACCGCAGCTCCACCACCTCCCGCGTGGAGTAGCGCAGGATCAGCTCGGCAGGCGACCCCTCGGCGACGATCCGCCCGCCGTCCATGACCACGAGCCGGTCGCACAGCTGCTCGGCCTCGTCCATGTAGTGCGTGGTGATGATGAGCGTGACGCCCTGCGCCTTGAGCCGGAACAGCCTGTCCCACAACAGGTGCCGCGCCTGCGGGTCGAGGCCGGTGGTCGGCTCGTCGAGCAGCAGCAGCTCCGGGTCGTTGACCAGCGCGCGGGCGATGGTCAGCCGCCGCTTCATGCCGCCGGACAGCGGCTCCACCTCGTCCTCGGCCCGGTCGGACAGCTGCGCGAACTCCATCAGCTCGACCGCCTTGCGCCGCACCTGCGCCCGGGACAACCCGAAGTAGCGGCCGTACACCTGCAGGTTCTGCCGCACGGTCAGCTCGTTGTCGAGGTTGTCCTGCTGCGGCACCACCCCGAGCCGGGCGCGGATGCGCGGACCCTCGACGTTCGGGTCCATACCGAGGACCGTCAGATCCCCGTCGGACCGCGGCGACACCGACGCGATCATCCGCATCGTCGAGGACTTGCCGGCACCGTTGGGCCCGAGGAAGCCGAACGCCTCCCCGCGCCGGACCTCGACGTCGATCCCCCGCACCGCCTCGAAGTCGCCGAAGCGCTTCACCAGCGCCTTGGCCTGCACCATGCTCGGTTCGTCCACACCACGCAGACTAGAGCCGACCACCGACAGTTTTCGATCGCTTTACGCCCCGGCCAGCTCCCGCGTGAGCGCGGACGCGGCGGTGCGCACCGCGGGCGCCAGCCGCTCCACGTCGAGGCGCTCGGCGCTGCCGGTGATCGACACGGCGGCGATCAGCCGTCGCCGCCGGTCGTACACCGGGGCGGCCACCGCGGCGACCCCGACCTCGGCTTCCTCGTGGTTGACCCCGTACCCGCGCGCCACGGCGCGGTCCAGGTCGCGGCGCAGCAGTCCCGGGGCGACGATCGTGCGCGGGGTCTTGCGCGCCAGTCCGGCCGCGGTCACGCGCCGGAAGTACTCCGGCGGTCCGAGGGCGAGGAACACCTTGCCGGTCGCGGTGCAGTGCACCGGCATCCGGCTGCCGACGCGCGATCCGATGGGCGTCGAGCGGTGGCCGGTGACCTTCTCCAGGAACAGCGTGTGCCCGCCGTCCGGCACCGCGAGGTGGATGTTCTCGTGCGTGGCCTCGTACAGGTCCTGCAGGTACGGCAAGGCCGCTTCGCGCAGTTCACGGCGCCGCGGCACGCGCTGGCCGAGTTCGAACAGCTTCATGCTCAGCCGGTAGCCGGCGCCGCCGCGTTCCAGCCCGCCCCAGCGGACGAGCTCGGCGACCAGCCGGTGCGCCGTGGCCTTCGGCAGGCCCGTGCGGGCGGACAGCTCGGCCAGGGAGAGTTCGGCGTCGGCGGATTCGAACGCGTCCAGCAGCATGAGGCCGCGCGCCAGCACCGACTTAGGGACATCGCCTTCAGTGGCGGACATCCCTGGATGGTAATTCCCGGGAGGGGCTTCCGGTAAGGATCAACCTCACCGAAAGCCCCCGCCGTCACTCACAGGTCGGGGAACCAGAGCTTCAGCTCGCGCTCGGCCGACTCGGGCGAGTCCGAGCCGTGCACCAGGTTGAACTGGGTCTCCAGGCCGTAGTCCCCGCGCAGGGTGCCGGGGGTGGCCTTCTCGACCGGGTCGGTGCCGCCGGCCAGCTGGCGGAAGGCCGCGATGGCGCGCACGCCCTCGACGGCGATGGCCACGACCGGGCCGGAGGTGATGAACTCCAGCAGCTCGCCGAAGAACGGCTTGTCCTTGTGCTCGGCGTAGTGCTCCTCGGCGACCGAACGCTCGACGGTGCGCAGTTCCAGCGCGGCCAGCTTCAGCCCCTTGCGCTCGATGCGCGAGATGACCTCGCCGACGAGGCCGCGCTGTACGCCGTCGGGCTTGACCAGAACCAGCGTGCGTTCACTCACGACTGTGTTTCTCCTTTATTGCGTGCACGGATTGCCCGAAGCCTACTGGCCTGGTCAGCGCCGCGGTTCCAGGGTGGTCGACCACAGCGAGGCACCCGTGCCGTCACGGAGATCGACTCGCAGTTCGCCGGAGCCGCCGTCGATGTTGATTTCGCCGAAATGCTGGAAACCGGCCATCGGCGAGGTGTTCGCGGCGGGCGGGGCGTGCACGAAAACGGCCTGTGGGCCGAACGTCGGGTCGAGGCTGTTCGGGCCGAACGCGCCGGCGTGCAGCGGGCCGGAAACGAATTCCCAGAACGGGTCGAAATCCTGCACCGCGGCCCGGTCCGGCGAATAGTGGTGCGCCGCCGTGTAGTGCACGTCCGCGGTGAGCCACACGGTGTTGCGCACCTTCCGCCTCGCCAGCTCGCGCAGCACCCACGCGATCTCGCTCTCGCGGCCGGCGGGCGCGCCGGGCAGGTTGTTCGCCACGCCCTCGATGCCGGTGGATCCGTCCGGCACGGCGAGCCCGATCGGCAGGTCGGCCTGCACGATCTTCCAGGTCGCGCGGCTGCGGGACAGGCCGTCGACGAGCCACTTCGCCTGCTTCTCGCCGAGGACCTGCCCGGGCTGCCGCGGATCCGACGTGTTGGCGTCCTTGTAGGTCCGCATGTCCAGCACGAACACCTCGAGGCGAGAACCGTAGGTGAAGCTGCGGTACACGCGGCCGTCCACGGCGCGCTTCGGGTCGATCGGTTGCCACTCGTGGAAGGCCTGGAACGCCCGCGCGGCCAGCACGTCGACGCGCTTTTCGGTGTACTGCGGGGAGTCCAGGATCTCGCCCGGGTACCAGTTGTTGGTCACCTCGTGGTCGTCCCACTGGACGTAGCTGGGGACGGCGGCGGTGAACGCGCGCACGTTCTCGTCGAGCATGTTGTAGGCGAACTGCCCGCGGTACTCGTCGAGCGTCTCGGCGACCTTCGTCTTCTCCGGGGTGACGAGGTTGCGCCACACCCGGCCGTCGGGGAGCGTCACCGTCTCGGTGAGCGGGCCGTCGGCGTAGACCGTGTCGCCGCTGTGCAGGAACAGGTCCGGCCTGCGGGCGAGCATCGCGGAGTAGGCGGTCATGCCGCCGATGTCGGGGTTGATGCCCCAGCCCTGGCCGGCCACGTCGCCCGACCACGTCAGCCGCACGTCGCTGCGGCCCACGGGCGCGGTCTTGACGTTGCCGGTCAACGGCTCGCTGCTCACGCGGCCGTCGAGCGATTCGGCGGTGACCCGGTAGTGCAGCTCGGTGCCTGGCGGGAGCGAGGAGATCCGCAGCTTGCCGGTGCCGCCGGTGTCCGGGGTCAGCAGCGGGCCCCGGAGGGTCCGGGCGTGCCGGAAGGACGGGTCGCGTGAGACCTCGACGATCATGCGGGACGGCCGGTCGGCGCGGGTCCAGACCAGTGCCGAGTGCGGGGTCACGTCGCCGGACTGGATGCCGTGGGTCAGCACCGGGCGGTCCTTGCGGACGAGGGCGGCGCTGGCGAAGGGGCTGCCCAGGACCCCGGCGGCGAGGACACCGGCGCCGACGAGTCCGGTTCTGAGGGCGGAGCGGCGAGTCTGTTCGGTCATGCCGGAGTTCTATGCGGGCTCGGGGGCCGACGGGCCAACTCCGGCTGTCCGCACGGTGAACTCACGCGGTGGCGCGCTGACGGCCATCGGCCGTGCGCAGACCGTAGCCGAACACGCGGTCCACGGCGATGTGCGCCAGCCAGGCCAGTCCGAGCGTGAAGGCGGCGGGGTTCGTGACGAAGCTGAAGACCACGAGCAGGACGGCGGGCCCCGCCCAGTAGTGCGCTGCGTTGTAGAACGGCACGACCCGTCGCGGCAGCACACCGCGCTCGACCGGTTCGGCACCGATGCCGACCAGGAATGTCAGGTCCGGCCCGATCAGCCCGAGCAGCAGGGCGCCGATGGTCCAGCCACCGTGCTGGACGGCCTCGAACACGGCGAACCCGAGCAGGAAGACACCGGCGACGGCCCAGGCGATGCGCTTCACGAGAACACTCCTCCGAGATCAGCTATCCATTTCGAGAGCAGTGCTCTCATGAAGACATAGCATGATCCCACCGAGCGCTCTTGTCAAGAGCGGTGCTCTCGGTTCGGATCGCCGCTACTGCTGCTGGCTGGGCAGACGGCCTTCGGCCATGCGGCGCGCCACGTCGTTGCGCAGCCACAGCGCCCACAGCCAGAACGCCAGGAACAGCAGGCCGATGATGCCGATCGCCACCGTGTCCACGAAGTACGCCACCAGCGCGACCTGCAGGACCAGGATGGCCGGCACCGCCCAGCGTCGCTTGAGCACGCCGCACAGCAGCACGTGCAGCACGGCGATCACGATGACGCCCCAGCCGGCCAGGGTGCCCACGCCGCCGCCCAGGTTGGCGATCACCGGAACCGCGAGACCGACCGTGATGGCCTCGCAGATCAGGGTCCCCGCCATCACGCCGCGGAACGACTTCATCGGGTCCTTCGCCGGGGGCCGGACCGTGTTCTCCTCGCTCACGCGGGCTCCTTCCCGAACAACGTCCGCGCGTCCCCGACGGTGACGACGGAACCCGTGATCAGCACCCCGCCGCCGGCCAGCGGTTCGCCGCCGTCGCTCTCCTCGACCAGCGCCACCGCGGTCTCCACCGCCGCGTCCAGGCTGGGCTCGGCGACCACCCGGTCGTCCCCGAACACCGCCAGGGCCAGCTCGTTCAGCTCGTCCAGCGGCATCGCGCGCGGCGAGCTGTTCTTGGTGATCACCACGTCGGAGACCACCGGTTCGAGCGCCTCCAGCACCCCGCGCACGTCCTTGTCCTCGAGCACGCCGATCACCGCGGTGAGCTTGCGGAACGCGAACTCCTCCTCGATGGCGGCGGCCAGCGCCCGCGCGCCGTGCGGGTTGTGGGCCGCGTCGAGCAGCACCGTCGGCGCGGCGCGGACGGGCTCCAGCCGACCCGGGTTCTGCACCGCCGCGAACCCCTCGCGCACGGCGTCGAGGTCGAGCCGGCGGTCCTTGCCCGCGCCGAAGAACGCCTCGACCGCGGCCAGCGCCAGCAGCGCGTTGTTCGCCTGGTGGGCGCCGTGCAGGGGCAGGAAGATCTCGTCGTAGACCCCGCCGAGGCCCTGCAGGCTCAGCATCTGCCCGCCGACCCCGATCTCACGCCGCAGCACGCCGAACTCGCTGCCCGCGCGGGCGACGGTGGCGTCCACCTCGACGGTGCGCTCCAGCAGCACGCGCTGCGCCTCGGGGTCCTGCTCGGCGAGGATCGCGACGCTGCCCGGCTTGATGATCCCGGCCTTCTCCCCCGCGATCTCGCCGAGGCTGTCGCCGAGGTAGTCGGTGTGGTCGAGGCCGATCGGGGTGATGACGGCGACCTGGCCGTCGGCGACGTTGGTGGCGTCCCAGGTGCCGCCCATACCGGTCTCGATGACCGCGACCTCGACCGGGGCGTCGGCGAACGCGGCGAACGCCATGCCGGTGAGCACCTCGAACTTGCTCATCTTCGGGCCGCCCGCGCTGTCCACCATGCCGATGTAGGGCTGGATGTCGCGGTAGATGTCGACGTACTTGGACGCGGCGATCGGGGCGCCGTCGACCGCGATGCGCTCGGTGACCAGCTGCAGGTGCGGGCTGGTGTAGCGGCCGACGCGCAGCCCGAGGCGGGACAGCAGCGCGTCGATCATGCGGGTGACCGAGCCCTTGCCGTTGGTGCCGGCGACGTGGATGACGGGGTAGGTCTTCTGCGGGTCGCCCAGCACGGTCATCAGCGCGGCGATGCGGTCGAGCGAGGGCTCGATCTTCGTCTCCGGCCAGCGCTGGTTCAGCTCGGCCTCGACCCGCAGCAGCTCGCGGCGGGCCTGGCGCTCGATCTCCTCGAGGTCGACCGGGTCGCGCTCGGCCTGGTCGCGGGGCAGGGGCCCGGCCACGAAGTTGCCCCCGCTGGACAGCTCCACCGGGTACTCCTCGTCCTCGCCCGATGTCACGCGTTCTCCCTACTCCGGCCGGGGGGTTGACTACCCCGCCGAGTCTACTTTCGCGGGTCCTGGCAGGTTGGGCTGCATGCCGTTCGACCACAACCACGCCTACCACCGGTTGCTGCTGCGGCACGTCCCCGCCGGGGCGCGCACGGCGCTCGACGTGGGCTGCGGCGCCGGGCGCTTCGCCCGCAGGCTCGCCGCGGCCGGTCTGTCGGTGGAGGGCATCGACCCGTCCGGCGAGATGATCGCGGTGGCGCGGGCGCTGGGACCGGAGACGATCACCTACCGGCACGCGGACGTCACGACGGCGGAGCTGGGGCGCTACGACTTCGTCTCGTGCCTGGCGTCGCTGCACCACGTGCCGTTCGAGACCGTGACGAAGCTGCGCGCGGCGCTGAACCCGGGCGGGGTGCTGGCGGTGCTCGGCCTGGCCAAGCCGCGTTCGGTCGCCGACTGGGTGAAGTGGGGCCTGCTCGCGCCGCCGGTCAACCTGGCGGCCCGGCTGGTCGTCGCGGCCGGCGACCGGCTCAACGGCGGCCCGGACCCGGTCGCGACGGCGCCGGTGCGCGACTGGGACACGACGATGACGCAGGTGCGGCACGACTCGGCGCGGCTGCTGCCCGGATCGAGCGTGCGGCCGCTGCTGTTCTTCCGCTACCTGCTGGTCTACCGCGCCTGACGCGCGGCGATCCGGGCGCGCACCTCGGGCCGCCGCAGCGGGGGCACCGTCGCCGGGGGCTGGCGGCGCGCGGGCAGCTCGCCGAGCAGCCGCGTGGTGATCTCGGCGATCTCCGCGACGGCCCGTTCGAACGGTTCGCGCGTGGCGTCGGACAGGGTCTGCACCCCGCTCACCTTGCGCACGTACTGGCGCGCCGCGGCCTCGATCTCCTCCGCCGTCGCCGACGGCTCCAGCCCGCGGAGCACGGTGATGTTTCGGCACATGTGGCCGAGACTACGCGCGCCGCGCCCTCGACGGGGTCACACTGATCGGGCAAGCTCTCGGGAAAGTTCCCCGTGCACGAGGAGGTGTACGCGCTGTCGACCGACTTCGGCGCCTACGTCGAGCGCTTTCCCCTTCCGGAGACCGGAATCCCCTTCGCCGTCAAGGACTTCCTGGACGTGGCCGGCCAGACGACGCGCAACGGCACGCCCGGTCTGGGGCACCACGCCGCGACCGAGGACGCCGAGCCGGTCGCCCGGCTGCGCGCCGCCGGATACGTCCCGGTCGCCCGGACCACGGTGCCGGAACTCGCGTGGTCGGTCCGCACGCCCGGCTGCCGCAACCCGTGGGCCCCGGACCGGGACGCGGGCGGGTCCAGCGGCGGGTCGGCGGTCGCGGTCGCCGCCGGGGACGTGCCCGTCGCGCTCGGCACCGACACCGGCGGCTCGATCCGCATCCCGGCCGCGCTCTGCGGGGTCGCCGGGCTGCGGCCGACGCACGGCACCGTACCCATGCGCGGAGTCACCGCACTGGTGCCGTCCATGGACACCGTCGGCCCGATCGCGCGCACCGCGGCGGACTGCCTGCGGGTCCACCGGATCCTGGCCGGTACCGCCGAGCCCGCGCCGGACACCGTCGAGGGGCTGCGCCTGGGGTGGCCGGAGCACCTGTGGGGCACCAAGATCGACCCCGAGGTGCTGCGGGTCGTCGAGTCGGCCGCGGACACGCTGCGTGCGGCGGGCGCGGTGCTCGTGCCGGTCGAGCTGCCGCTGGGCCACCGGCACGCGCGCACGGCCGGGTTCACCACGATGCTCTACGAATCCGCCCAGCTGTGGTGGCGGGCGTACCAGGACGACCCGTCCGGGCTGCGCGGGCGCGCGATCGGGCAGCTCAAGGCGGGCACCGAGGTGAGCCGGGACGACTACGACGCCGCCCGCGCCCGCGCCGCCGAGATCGCCGCCGAGGTGGACGCCGCGTTCACCGAGGTGGACGCCCTGCTGATGCCGACCCTGCCGGTCACCGCCGCCCCGGGCGACACCGACGTGGTCGAACTCGGCGGGCGAGGAGAGTCACTCGAGAACGCCTACTACCGGCTGACCGCACTAGCCTCCGTGAGCGGGCATCCCGCGCTGACGGTCCCCGCGGGGCTGACCGCTGCCGGTCTCCCGGTCGGCGCCCAGCTCGTCGGACCGCGGCGGCAGGAGGCCCTGCTCTGCCTGCTCGGCGGAGCGATCGAAGCCGGTCCACCCGCCCGTGCCCTGGCCCGGGCCCGCACAGGAAGAACGTGCTCATGACGAAGCCCGACCCCCGTGACCTGCTCGGCATCCGCGATCTGCTGAACGAGGAGGAGCGCGAGATCGCGGACACGGTGCGGACCTTCGTCCGCAAGGAGGTCGCCGACCACGCCGGCCAGTGGTTCGAGGACGCGACGTTCCCGAAGCACCTGGTGGGGCAGCTCGGCGAGATGGGCCTGCTCGGCATGCACCTGACCGGCTACGGCTGCGCGGGCACCAGCGCCACCGCCTACGGCCTGGCGTGCCTGGAGCTGGAGGCCGGTGACAGCGGGCTGCGCAGTTTCGTGTCCGTGCAGGGTTCGCTGGCGATGTTCCCGATCTGGAAGTACGGCTCGGACGAGCAGAAGGACCGCTGGCTGCCGTCGATGGCGCGCGGCGAGGCGATCGGCTGCTTCGGCCTGACCGAGCCCGACCGCGGGTCCGATCCGGGCGACATGCGCACGTTCGCCAAGCGCGACGGCGGGGACTGGATCCTCAACGGCTCCAAGATGTGGATCACCAACGGCACCCTCGCCGACGTCGCGGTGGTGTGGGCGCGCACGGACGAGGGTGTGCGTGGATTCGTCGTGCCGACGGACACGCCGGGGTTCACCGCGCGGGAGATCAAGCACAAGCTGTCGCTGCGGATGTCGGCGACGGCCGAGCTGTCGTTCGACGACCTGCGCCTGCCCGGCGACGCGGTCCTGCCCGGCGTGACCGGGCTGAAGGGCCCGCTGTCGTGCCTGTCCGAGGCGCGGTTCGGCATCCTGTTCGGCGCCCTCGGCGCGGCCCGGACCTGCTACGAGAGCGCGCTCGACTACGCGGCGACGCGTGAGCAGTTCGGCCGCCCGATCGGTGGTTTCCAGCTGACGCAGCAGAAACTCGTCGGGATGGCGCTGGAGCTGAACAAGGCCATGCTGCTCGCGGTGCACCTGGGCCGCCGCAAGGACGCCGGTGAGCTGCCGCCCGAGCTGGTCAGCTTCGGCAAGCTGAACAACGTGCGCACCGCGATCGACATCGCCCGCACGGCGCGCACGATCCTGGCGGCGAACGGGATCAGCCTGGAGTACCCGGTGCTGCGGCACGCCAACAACCTGGAGAGCGTGCTGACCTACGAGGGCACCGAGGAGATCCACACGCTGGTGCTGGGGCAGCTGCTGACCGGGCAGAGCGCCTACCGCTGAGCCGGCCGGGTGGTGAGCGGAGACCGCTCACCACCCGCACGGACGGGCGGCGGGCAGTTCGGCGGCCACCCGCGCGGGTGACAAACGGCCTGCCCCACCCGAATGGCGGCGGTAGCGCGCTCCGGCAGGGGTTAAGAAGAAGTCATGCGCCGCAGCATGCTCGTCCTCCTGGTCGCCGCCTGCACGTTGCTCGCCTCGACGCTCACGGCCTCCGCCGCGCCCCGGTACCGGCACTACGTCGCCCTCGGCGACTCCTACACGGCCGGCCCGCTGATCCCGCTGCAGCGCCTCGACCCGGTCGGCTGCTTCCGCTCCACCGGCAACTACCCGTCGCTGCTGGCGATCGCGCTGCGGGTCGGCTCGTTCACCGACGTCTCCTGCAGCGGCGCGGACACCCGCGACATGGCCGCCCCGCAGGACGTGCTGCTCGGCCCGAACCCGCCGCAGCTGGACGCCCTCCGGCCGGACACCGACCTGGTCACGCTCGGCATCGGGGGCAACGACTACAGCGTGTTCGGCACGATCATCGGCACCTGCCCGGGCCTGCGGGCTTCGGATCCCACCGGCAACCCGTGCGAGCGCCACTTCACCGTCAACGGCGTCGACACGATCAAGGCCCGGTTGCCGCAGACGCAGGCCAACGTGACCGCGGTGCTCGGCGAGATCCACGACCGCGCCCCGAACGCGGAGGTGCTGGCGATCGGCTACCCGCGCATCGCGCCGCCGACCGGCACCTGCCCGGACGTCCTGCCCTTCGCCGACGGCGACTACCCGTGGCTCAACAGCGTGGAGGAGGAACTCAACGCGGCGCTGGCCGCGGCGGTCGCCGACGACGGTGACGCGTCCTATGTGGACACCTTCACCCCGTCGCTGGGCCACGACGCGTGCGCCCCGCCCGGGCAGGCGTGGATCAACGGCAAGGACCTCAAGCCGTGGGCCGCGAACTACCACCCGTTCTTCGTCGGCATGCAGGGCGTCGCCACGGTGACGTACGCGCACCTACGCGATTGACCGCGCGGCTGGCGGAAGCTGCCAGGTCATCGACACCGTGGTGCCCTCGCCGGTCGCCATGACCTCGACGTGCCCGGCCAGCCCGCGGATCAGCCGCAGGCCGCGGCCGTCGGACATCGAGCGCCCCGGCGGCGGCATCTTCCAGCGGCCGCGGTCGATGACGGTGACCGCGATCAGGTCGTGGTCCCGGCTCGCGTGCAGTTCGACCGGCCCGTCCGTGCCCTCCGGGTAGGCGTGGGTCACCGAGTTCGTCAGCGCCTCGTAGCCGGCGAGACCGATCGCGTGCGCGAGGTGGCCGGGGAGGTCGAGGTCCTGGGCCCACCGCACGAGCTCGCAGCGCAGCGCCGTGATGTCACGCGGTGAGGCGGGCCAGCGGCAGTGCAGGCTGGTTTCGGTGCACCCCGACGGCCTGGGCGTCGTGTCCATCGGCTTCCCCACTCCGAGCACCTTCAGGTTTCCCCATCGTCACACTTCCGTGGGAACCGCTGAAGGGTCCTTGGGCCTTTCCGGGAGGATCGCCCCGATCTGCCGTTTCAGGATCTTCCCGGTCGGCCCCTTGGGCAGTTCCGGCACCAGCCACACCTGCCGCGGGTACTTGTAGGCGGCGACCCGTTCCTTGACGTAGTCACGCAGCTCGTCGGCCGTCGCGGTGGCCCCGGCCTTGAGCGCGACGGCCGCCGCGACCTCCTCACCGTGGGTGGGATGCGGCACGCCGATCACGGCGGCCTCCGCCACGGCCGGGAGTTCGTAGAGGACCTCTTCGATTTCCCGCGGATACACGTTGTAGCCCCCGCGGATGATGAGGTCCTTCTTCCGGTCGACGATGAAGTAGTAGCCGTCCTCGTCCTGCCGGGCCAGGTCGCCGGTGCGCAGCCAGCCGTCCGGGATCGCCTCGGCCGTCGCCTCCGGCAGGTTCCAGTAGCCCCGCATCACGTTCGGGCCCTGCACCGCGATCTCCCCGATCTCGCCGGGCGCGACCTCCGCCCCGTCGGCGTCGAGCAGCCGCACCCGCACGCCGTCGATGGGCGTGCCGATCGACCCGGCCTTGCGCGGCCGGTCCGGGTGGTTGAAGGTGACCACCGGCGAGGTCTCGGACAGCCCGTAGCCCTCCAGGATCGCGCACCCGAAGGCCTTCTCGAACCCGTGCAGGACCTCGACCGGCAGCGCGGCGCCGCCGGACACGCACACCCGCAACGCGCTCGCGTCGATCTCGGCGGCGCGGGGATGCTGCAGCAGCGCGCCGTACATGGTCGGCACGCCTTCGAAGACGGTGACGCCGAACCGCTCGATCGCGTCGAGCACGGCGGCCGGCTCGAACCGCGGCACCAGGACCAGGCACGAGCCGCGGTAGACCGCCGCGTTGAGCGCGCAGGCCTGGCCGAACGTGTGGAACAGCGGCAGGCAGCCCATGACGACGTCGGACGGCCGCAGGTCGAACAGGCTGCTCGCCACGGTCGTGATGTTGCTGCGCAGGTTGGCGTGCGTGAGCACGGCGCCCTTGGGCCGACCGGTGGTGCCCGAGGTGTAGAGGATGACGGCCGGGTCGTTGTCCTCGCGGGGCGCGATCTCCGGCTGCGGCTGCGCGGTCAGCCCGGTCAGGAACGCGGCCGGGTCGACGACGGTGCAGGGCACCCCGGCCGCGGCCGCGGCCTTGCCGGCCTCCTCGGCGACCCCGGCGAACACGAACAGCCGCACGGCGCCCGAGTCGGTGAGGTAGTGCTCCACCTCGCGGGCCTTGAGCAGCGGGTTCATCGGCACGACCACCCCGCCCGCCCGCAGGATGCCGTAGTAGAGCGGGGCGAAGGGCAGGATGTTCGGCAGCATCACGCACACGCGCTCACCGGACTGGAGCCCCTCGGCCCGCAGCTGGGCGGCGACCTTGGCGGCGGCCTCGTCGAGACCGGCGTAGGTGAGCACCGCGTCGCCGAGGCGCTGGGCGGGCGCGTCGGGCTGCCGCCGAGCGGTATTTGCCAGGATGTGCGCGAGATTCGTCATCGAATGTCCTCCGCTAGCTCGTTCCGACCATCGTGCGTGCCGCCACCCGCCCGGCCCATGTCCGCGCGGACAACCGATGCCCGGTGCTCGTTGTCGTGGGGAACAATGGCGGACGTGTCGCGCACCGCCCCCGGGCTGCCGGCCGTGGCGGCGACCCTGCTGGCCCGGCTGGACTCCCTCGCCGCCCAGATGACCGCCCGGATCCGGGACGAGATCGACTTCTACGTGGTCAGCGACGACGTGCCGGACAGCTCGCTGGCCGCGTCCGTACAGGACAACCTGCGGCTGATCCTGCGCGCCCTGATCGCGGGCGAGCCGCCGGACCTGGCCGCCGCGCACGCCACCGGACGGGAGCGGGCCCGGCAGGCCGCGCCGCTGCCCGAGGTGCTGGCCGCCTTCCGGGTCGGGTTCGGCGCGCTGTGGGCCGCGATCGCCGCCGAGGCCCGCGCGTCCCGGGCCATCGACGACGCCGCCCTGGTGGACATGGTCGCCGAGGTGTGGCAGCTGGCCGGGGACGTCGCCGACGCGATGACCGCGGCCTACCGGGACGCCGTCGCCGAGATGATGCTGCGCGACGAGCACCGCCGGTCGGTGCTGGTCGAGGCGCTGCTGTCCGGGGAGATCGCCGACCAGCGGTCGCTGTGGGAGACCGCGCACACGCTGCGGCTGCCGGTCGAGGGGCGGTTCCTGGTCGTAGCGGCGGCGACGCCCGAGCCGGGCCGGGAAGCGTTGCCGGAGATCGCCTCCCGGCTGGACGCCTCCGACATCCGGTCGGCCTGGCGGCTGCAGCCGAACCAGCAGATCGGGGTGCTGTCGCTGCCGCCATCGGCCACTGTGGACGGTGTGCTCGCGGTGCTGCGGCGGACGAACGCGCGCGCGGGCGTCAGCCCGCTGTACTCCGCGCTGCGGGAGACACCGCAGGCCCTGCAGTTCGCGCGGCTGGCGCTGCGCGGGCTCGGTGAAGGTGAGGTCGCGCAGTTCGCCGACACCCCGCTCGCGGTGCTGATGGCGGCGGCGCCCGCCGAGGCCGGGCAGGTCGCCGCCCGGGTGCTCGGCCCGGTGCTGGCGCTCGGCGACGGCGCGACGCTGGTCGACACGCTGGAGTGCTGGTTCGGCGCGGGCGGATCGGCGGGCGAGGCGGCGCGGCGGCTGTTCTGCCACCCCAACACCGTGCGGTACCGGCTGCGGCGGATCGAGGAGCTGACCGGGCGGAAGCTGGCGGATCCGGCGGCGGTCGCGGAGCTGTCCGCCGCCCTCCAAGCCTTACGCATGCTTCCCTAAACGTCCCTATCTGGTACATTGAAGGTATGTACAAGGTGATTGAGAGCCCGATCGCGTCCGAGGCTGACGCGATCGACGTGATGGGGCAGCTCTACGGGCAGGACGTCGAGTGGCTCGTCCTGCCGGTGGAGCGGCTGGACCCGGGGTTCTTCGACCTGAGCACGGGCATCGCGGGCGCGGTCACCCAGAAGTTCCTGAACTACGGGTTCCGGCTGGCGATCGTCGGCGACATCTCGCGGTTCACCGCGGCGAGCGAGGCGCTGGCCGCCTACGTGCGGGAGTCGAACCGGGGCCGGCAGGTGTGGTTCGCGCCGGACCTGGACGCGCTGGAGGCCCGGCTCCGGCCGGCCGCCTGAGGAACCGGTTCCGCCGCACCCGCGTCTCAGCCCCGGTTTCGATGATCGACTGGGAGCGACGACGTGGTGCACAAGGTGACGGGGGTTCTGGCGGCGGCCTGCGCGGTCGTGGTGCTCGCCGGATGTGGTTCCGATGGCGGGCACCCGGCCGCGCCGCCACCGTCGACCAGCGCCGCGCCGGCCGCGCCGCGGGAACCGGTGCCCGCTGCGTTCGACAGCGCCCGGGGCTGGTCGATCAGCGAGGACCAGGACGTCGAGTTCGCCCGCCCCACGGGTGCGCCGCGGGCCGGGCTGCTGCTCGTGCTCGCGAGCGGCCCGGACGGGGTGCACGTGGTCGCGAACGACGCCGTCACCGGGGCGATCCGGTGGCGCAGCGCGCCAGTGCCGGAACTCGACAGCGGCCGTCTCGGCTCGACGGTGTTCGTCACCACCGACGGCGACCGGGAGTACGCGGTACTCGCCACCACCGGCGCGGGCGAGGACAACGGCGTGGACAAACCCGCGCGGAGCACGCGCCTCTACGTGTACGGCACCGACTCGTCCGGTTCGGTCACGCCCGAGCGGGAGATCAGCCTGCCCGTCGCGGTCGGCGACTACTGGGCCCAGGCCGATGGCCGGGTCTTCCTGGAGAACGGCGACGGCGTCACGGTGGTGCGCGTCGCGGACGGCAGCATGACGAGCTACCCGGCGGACGGCGCCCAGCTGCGGCCGCCGAAGGACTGCCCGCACGCCATCGGCTCGTGCGCGGACGGGATGACCGTCGTCGGCATGACCGCGAACGGCCCGCTGGTGCAGGGCTTCCAGGCGTTCTGGGTCCCGGGCGGGTGGATCAGCGACGACGTGGTGCCCTCCGGTGCGAGTCCGAACGAGGGCTTCCGCAACGTCGAGATCGTCGCGTCCCCGGACGGCGAGACGATCCTCGCCGGGTGGCCGACCGAGGACCCCACCGAGTGGCTGTGGGCGCTGCACGACGCCGCCACCGGGCACGTCCGCGGCTCGGTGCGGTGTGACCTCCGCGGCGCGCACGGCCCGTCCGGTCTCACCCCGCTGGTGTCGGACCGGTTCGTGCTCGCCGGGTTCACAGCGTTCGACCTGCGGACCGGGCAGGGCCAGTGCTTCGCCGAAACCGCCGGCCGGCGGGCGATCGAGCTGACCGCGGTCGGCGAGGATGGCACCGCCTACGGCACGGCGGGCAGCGACGACACGCCGGTGAGCGTCTCACTGCTGACCGGCCAGGCGACGCCGCTGCCCGGCGGCACCGAGATCCCCGACGGCATCGCGGCCGGAGCGGCGTACCTGGGCACCGCCACCAACGGTGGCGAGAGCATCCTCGTCTACCCGCCCGCTTAGGGTGAGCACCATGACACGCGGCGACCTGCGTCCCCCCAGCCTGAACTCCGACGAGCGGACGACACTGGTGGCCTTCCTCGATTACCTGCGGGAATCGATCATCGCGAAGGCCACCGGGGTGCCGGACGAGGCCGCGCGCGCCGCGGGCGTCCCGTCCGGCACGAGCCTGCTGCGGCTGGTGAAGCACCTGACCGCGGTCGAGCACAACTGGTTCGTGTGGGCCTACGCGGGCGAAGAGGTCGAGCTGTGGGACGACGACGCCGTCCCCACGGCGGCCGACACGACGGATTCGCTGGTCGCCGAGTACCGCGCGATGGTGGAACGCGGCAACGCGATCGTCGCCGGGTGCGCGGACCTGGACCGGCCGGGCGCGCGTTCGCTGCGGGAGACCAAGCCGCCGTCGATGCGCTGGCTGCTCGTGCACATGATCGAGGAGACCGCCCGGCACGCCGGCCACGCCGACATCCTGCGCGAACAGATCGACGGCTCCACCGGCCGCTGACCGCGCGGGGCGGCGGCTCCGTCCCGTACGCCGGACGTGCCCGGCAACGAATGGCGGCTGGCGACGGTGCCCGCGCCGGACCCGGCCGAAGCGGCCTACTTCCACCCTGCGCCTGTGGTACCCGCGCGAACGCCTCGGCACCGAGCCGATCGAGATCGAGGCCGGACACTGCCCGCACGTCTCGCGACCGCGGCTCGTCGCCGGCATCCTCGGCGCCATCGCCTGAGCCCGCGGTCGCCGCCCGCGGGGGTCCCCGCGGACGGCACCGCACGACTCACGCGGTGGGCAGCGAAGCCAGCCGCGCGGTCAGGCGCTCGATGTCGGCGGCCGCGGCGTCCCGGCGCACCTTGATCTTCTCGACCACCTCGGCCGGCGCCTTGTCCAGGAACGCCTGGTTGCCGAGCTTGCCCTCGGTCTGCTTCAGCTCCTTCTGCGCCGCGGCCAGGTCCTTCTCCAGCCGCTTGCGCTCGGCCGCCACGACGACCGCGCCGGACAGGTCCAGCTCGACGTGCACGTTCCCGCCGGACAGGCTCACCTCGACCGACGCCGACGCCGTGAACCCGTCCGCCGGGGCGGTCAGCCGCGCCAGCGCCCGCACCGCCTCCTCGTGCCCGGACACGTCGCCGAAGCCCTCGCCGTCGACCCGCGCCGCGACGCGCTGACCGGGCTTGAGGCCCTGGTCGGAGCGGAACCGGCGGATCTCGGTGATCAGCTTCTGCACGTCGGCGATCCGGGCGTCGGCCGCCGCGTCGGCGTAGGAGGTGTCCGGCTTCGGCCAGGGCGCGATCACGATGGACTCGCCGCCGGTCAGCGCCTGCCACAGCTTCTCGGTGATGAACGGGATCACCGGGTGCAGCAGCCGCAGCACCGTGTCGAACACGTGCCCCAGCACCGCGCGGGTGCCCTCCGCCCG
Organism: Amycolatopsis thermalba; assembly: GCF_003385215.1. Lineage (GTDB taxonomy): Bacteria > Actinomycetota > Actinomycetes > Mycobacteriales > Pseudonocardiaceae > Amycolatopsis_E > Amycolatopsis_E thermalba. The sequence continues at coordinate 18,376 of NZ_PQHW01000073.1, forward strand.
GTCACCCGCGATCTGGACCTTCGCCAGCTCCAGGTACCAGTCGCACAGCTCGTCCCAGGTGAAGTGGTAGAGCCGGTCGATGGCCTTGGCGAACTGGAAGTCCTCCAGCAGGTCGTCCACTTCGGACACCGTGGTGGCGAGGCGGCCGAGGATCCAGCGGTCGGCCTCGGTCAGCTCGACGCCGGTCGGCAGCGGCGTCGCCACCGTCGCGCCGTTCATCAGCGCGAACTTGGTGGCGTTCCACAGCTTCGTGCAGAAGTTGCGCGAGCCGGCGGCCCACTCCTCCGCCAAAGCCATGTCCGCGCCCGGGTTCGCGCCGCGGGCGAGGGTGAAGCGCGTGGCGTCGGCGCCGTAGGTGTCCATCCAGTCCAGCGGGTCGATGACGTTGCCGCGGGACTTCGACATCTTCTTGCCCTGCGCGTCGCGGATCAGCCCGTGCAGGTAGACGTGGTCGAACGGCTGGACGTCGTCGCCGGCGTAGAGGCCGAACATCATCATCCGGGCGACCCAGAAGAAGAGGATGTCGTAGCCGGTGGACAGGACGCTGGTCGGGTAGAACTTCGCCAGGTCCGGCGTCTTCTCCGGCCAGCCGAGCGTGGACAGCGGCCACAGGCCCGAGGAGAACCAGGTGTCCAGGACGTCCGGGTCCTGGGTCCAGCCCTCGCCCGTGGGCGGCTGCTCGTCCGGGCCGACGCACACGGTCTCGCCGTTCGGGCCGTACCAGACCGGGATGCGGTGGCCCCACCACAGCTGGCGCGAAATCGTCCAGTCGTGCATGTTGTCGACCCAGTCGAAGTAGCGCTTCGCCAGCTCCGGCGGGTGGATCTTGGTGCGCCCGTCGCGGACCGCGTCACCGGCCGCGCGGGCCAGCGGCTCGACCTTGACCCACCACTGCAGCGACAGCCGCGGCTCGACGACCGTGTCGCACCGCGAGCAGTGCCCGACCGCGTGCAGGTACGGCCGCTTCTCCGCGACGATCCGGCCCTGCTCGCGCAGCGCCGCGACGATCGCCGGGCGCGCCTCGAACCGGTCGAGGCCCTGGAACGGGCCCGGCACGGTGATCGTGGCGCGCTCGTCCATGATCGTCGGCATCGGCAGGTCGTGGCGGCGGCCGATCTCGAAGTCGTTCGGGTCGTGCGCCGGGGTGACCTTGACGGCGCCGGTGCCGAACTCGGGGTCCACGTGCTCGTCGGCGATGACCGGGATGCGGCGGCCGGTCAGCGGCAGCTCCACCTCGGTGCCGACCAGGTGCCGGTACCGCTCGTCGTCGGGGTGGACGGCGACCGCGGTGTCGCCCAGCATCGTCTCGGCGCGCGTGGTGGCCACGACGATCGAGTTCTCGCCGTCGCCGTAGCGGATGGAGACGAGCTCGCCCTCGTCCTCGGAGTGCTCGACCTCGATGTCCGACAGCGCGGTGAGGCAGCGCGGGCACCAGTTGATGATGCGCTCGGCGCGGTAGATCAGGCCGTCGTCGTAGAGGCGCTTGAACACGGTCTGGACGGCGCGAGACAGACCCTCGTCCATGGTGAAGCGCTCGCGGGACCAGTCGACGCCGTCGCCGAGGCGGCGCATCTGGCCGAGGATCTTGCCGCCGTACTCGGCCTTCCACTCCCAGACGCGCTCGACGAACTTCGCGCGGCCCAGGTCGTGGCGCGACTTGCCGGACTTGGCCAGCTCGCGCTCGACGACGTTCTGGGTGGCGATGCCGGCGTGGTCCGTGCCCGGCAGCCAGAGGACCTCGTAGCCCTGCATGCGGCGGCGGCGCGTCATCACGTCCATGAGGGTGTGGTTGAGCGCGTGCCCCATGTGCAGACTGCCAGTCACGTTCGGCGGCGGCAGCACGATGGTGAACGGAGGCTTGTCCGACCCGGCGTCGGCCGTGAAGTAGCCCGCGTCTACCCACCGCTGGTAGAGGGCGGCTTCTTCGTCGGCCGGGTTCCACGCGGCCGGGAGGGCGGGCTGCTGGTCAGGGGCGTTCTCCGTCACAACCGGTAAGTGTACGAACCTGGTAATCAGCGCCGCATCCGCATTGCCTCCCGGGGCCGGTAACGATCTCCGGCCACCAGCGATGGGTCCGAAGTGGACGGCTACGAGCACACCCTGGACAACGCGCGGCCGGTGCCGTGGCGACTGACGGCGGCCCTGGTGACGGCGGCCACACTGGCCCTCGCCGGCGTGGCGGCGCTGCTGGTGGTGCCCGCGAGCAGACCCGGGGCCGTCCTGTCGGCGGTGCGGGCGGCGGGCCTGCCGGTCGCGCTCCCGATCGCCGTGCCGGTCGACCTCGCCGCACCGTTCGCCGCCACTCCCGCGGCCGCCTGGCCGGACGGCGTCGACGGGCTGCGCCTGCCCGCGGCGACCCCGGTCGGCGACTTCTCCGCCGCCGAGGTCGCCGCGGCGGCGGAGCAGGTCCGGCAGCTGACGGCGGCGCTCAACGTGGACCGCGAGGTGATCGAGCAGCGCCGCTTCGACCGCTTCCTGGGCCTGCTGTCCCCCAGCGCGCGCGAGATCGCCGAGCCGTCCGTGCTCGCGCGCACCGAGAACTTTCCGCCCTACCTCGCGGTGGTCGCCGACGGTTACCGGCTGCTGCCGGCGGGCCCCAAGACGGACGGGACCATGTCGGTGGGCCCGGGCACGAGCCGGGCCGAGCTGTCCGTGCGGGTGGACCTGCGCGTCGCGTACGCGTTCGACCCGGCGGGCGCGAAGGTGTTCGACCCGGCCGAACTGATCGTGCTCCGCACCTTCCAGCTCGACTTCGTGGTGCGCAGGTCGCCGCCGTTCAAGGCCACCACCGCCGGGATCCACGTCGTCGGCGGCCAGGCCTTCCTGGAGGGCGCCGCCTGCCGGTACGCCCGCGTGAACCTGATCGCACCGTTGTTTGCGGATCGGTCTCAGGATGCTTGCACCACGTAACGATCTTCGCCGCCCGTCGATCACCAGTCGAGATCGAACCGGAAGGGCGGGTCCGAAGTGGACGACTACGACATCGGGCAGCACCCGGATCTGCGGGATCCGGACTGGCAGCGGCACGCGGTCAAGGAGGCGTGGGTCGACCTGCGCAGGCAGCGCCGCCGGGCGCGGATGGGCAAGCGGCTCGCGTGGACCGGCGTGTCGCTCGTCGTCGTGGCCGGGGCCGTGTTCGGGTTCGTCCAGTGGGGCCGCTCGACGTCCGCCCACTACGACGGCGGCGCTCCCCCAGCGGCCGAGATGCGCCCGACCACGCCCAGCGTGCTGCCGGACCTCGCGCGGGTGAACCTGGAGCGTCCCTTCGACGGCACGCCCGCCGAGACCTGGGGCGAGTCGGTCGACAGCCTGCTGACCCCGCCGCCCGGCCCGGTCGGCAAGTTCTCCGCCGGCGAGGTGCAGAACGCCGTCGCCCAGGTGAAGGAGGTCATCCGGGCGGGCAGGCTCGACCGCCGCACCATCGAAGGCCACGACGGATCGCTGCTGCTGAACCTGCTGGCCCCGAACGCCCGGCCGGAGTTCGCCAAGGCGATCACCGACCGCACCGAAGGCCTCCGGGAGGTGGTCAGCTTCGCCGAGGACGGCTACCGGCTGCTCCCCACCGGCCCGCGGATCACGGGCACCATCACCGCGGCCCCCGGACGCGAGCCGAACACCCTGGCCCTGCACGCCGACTATTCGGTGGCCTACGCGTTCGACCCCGGCAGCCACGCACCAATCCTGGGCCCCGGTGACATCGACGTGTTCCTCCGCTACGAGGTGGATTTCGAACTGGTCCGGGGCACCACCTACCAGAAGAACGACCGCGGTTTGTGGGTGACGAGCACGCAGGGAGTCGTCTACTCGATGGCCTGCGAGCCGTCGAAGCGCGGCTACCTGGCACCGGCGTACAGCGAGCCGTATCCGGACGACCCGGAGGCCGTCGGCTTCGACGAGGCCGCGATGTACGACGTGACCAAGCCGATGCCCGAGTTCACCGGGGGTTGCGAGTAGCCGGTTCGACAGTCCAGGCTCAACAGCCTAGACTGTCTATATGACCCGGGTACCGAACGACGCGGCGCGCCTCGCGGGAGCCGTGCGCGCCGTGGTCGGGCAGTTGCACCGCCGCCTCCGGCAGGTGGACAACGCGGGCGTCCTGACGCCCTCCCAGTCGGCGGTGCTCGCGCGCCTGCACCGGGACGGGCCGGCCACCCAGGCGCAGCTCGCGGCGGCCGAGCACGTCCGGCAGCAGTCCATGGCGGCCACGCTGGGCGCCCTGGACGAGCTGGGCTACCTCAGCCGCACCCGCGACCCGCACGACGGGCGCCGCGTGCTGGTCGCCCTGTCGGACCTGGGCGAGAAGACCGTGCGGGGCGTGCACCAGCACCGCGAGGAGTGGCTGGCCCGCGCCCTGACCGACGACCTCACCGCCGAGGAACGCCGCAAGCTCGACGAAGCGCTGCCCCTGCTCGCGAAGCTCGCGCAGCGATGAGGAAGTGGTGACGACGCCTCAGCGGACGACCCAGCCCACGCGAACCGCCTACCCGCCGCGCCTGGTCCTGCCCCTGGTGGCCAGCGCGGTGCTCAACCCGATCAACTCCACCCTGATCGCCGTGGCGCTGGTGCCCATCGGCCAGGCGTTCGGCGCCGGGCCGGGGCAGACCGCGTGGCTGATCACCTCGCTCTACCTGGCCACCGCCGTCGGGCAGCCGGTGGTGGGGCTGTTCGTCGACCGGTTCGGCGCGCGGCGCGTGTTGCTGGCCGGCGCGGTCACCGTGCTGCTCGCCGGTGTCGGCGGGCTGCTCGCGTTCTCGCTGGGCTGGCTGGTCGCGGTCCGGGTGGTGCTCGGGATCGGCACCTGCGCCGGCTTCCCGGCCGCGATGGCGGTGCTGCGCAAACGCGCGGACGCCACCGGCGGCGGCGTGCCGAGCCGCATCCTGTCGATCCTCGCGATGTCCGCGCAGACCGTCATGGTCATCGGCCCGACGCTGGGCGGCGCGTTGATCGGCCTGGCCGGCTGGCCGGCGATCTTCGCGGTCAACATCCCGCTCGCCGCGGTCGCGTTCGTGCTCGCGCTCGTCTGGGTGCCCAGGGACCCGCCGCGCACCGGCCCGCGGGAGCCGATCGACGCCGCCGGCATCGCCCTGTTCTCCGCGACCCTGCTCGCGGTGCTCCTCTACGTGATGGCGCCCGCGGTGTCCGACCTGTACCTGATCGGTGTCGCGCTGGTGCTGGGCGCCCTGTTCGTCCGGGTCGAGCTGCGCGCCCGCCGCCCGTTCGTCGACCTGCGGATGCTCGCCGGGAACGGCCCGCTGCTGCGCACCTACCTGCGGCAGTCGCTGGCGTTCCTCATCGTCTACTCGATCATGTTCGGCTACGTGCAGTGGCTGGAGTCGGCGCGCGGGCTCACCGAGTCGGCCGCGGGCGCGCTGCTGACGCCGATGTCGGTCGCCGCCGTGCTGGCGGCCGCCTTCGCGGGCAAGCCGACGCGGCTCAAGGGCCGCCTGATCGTCAACTCGCTGGCCCTGCTCGCCGGGTCGGTGCTGCTGCTGTTCGTGGACGACGGGACCTGGATCGGCGCGCTGGTCGTGCTCGCCGCGGTGTTCGGGCTCGGCCAGGGCCTGACGAGCGTGACCAACCAGACCGTCCTCTACGGCCAGGCCCCGCCCGAGGTGATCGGCACCGCGAGCGGGCTGTTCCGCACCGCGCAGTACCTGGGCGCGATCGCGTCGTCCACGTTGATCGCCCTGTGCTTCGGCGACGAGACCACCTCGCGTGGCCTGCACGAACTGGCGACGGCGCTCATCGTGATCGGCGTCGTGCTGTTCGCTGTGACGCTGGCCGACCGGAAACTCCCGAAATCCGGTACTCGACCCGGGGCGGCCGCTAACGCAAGATAGGGGACGTGACACGCAACGCTCCTCGCGCCGACATCGACGAAGCCGCCCTCGAAGTGCACAAACCCAAGGAATGGGCGGCCGGCATCCCGGGAGTGGCGGTGTCACTCCTGCGCGGTGTCGAGCAGATGGGCACCGGCCGCACGGTGAAGACCCTGCGCCTGCTCAACCAGCGCGACGGCTTCGACTGCCCCGGCTGCGCCTGGCCGGAGCCCCGCGCCGAGGACGGCGAGCACCGCAAGTTCGCCGAGTTCTGCGAGAACGGCGCGAAGGCGGTCGCCGAGGAGGCCACGAAACGGCGCGTCGGCCGGGAGTTCTTCGCCCAGCACTCCGTCGAGGAGCTGCACGGCCGCACCGACTACTGGCTCGGCCAGCAGGGCAGGCTCACCGAGCCGATGGTGCTGCGCGAGGGCGGCACGCACTACGAGCCGATCAGCTGGGACGACGCCTTCCGCCTGATCGCCGGCCGGCTCACGGAACTGGACAACCCGGACGAGGCGATCTTCTACACCTCGGGCCGCACCAGCAACGAGGCCGCGTTCCTGTACCAGCTGCTGGTGCGCTCGTTCGGCACGAACAACCTGCCGGACTGCAGCAACATGTGCCACGAGTCCTCCGGCGCGGCGCTGTCGGAGGCCTACGGCATCGGCAAGGGGTCGGTCAGCCTGGCCGACATCCACCACGCCGACCTGATCGTCGTCGTCGGCCAGAACCCGGGCACCAACCACCCGCGCATGCTGTCCGCGCTGGAGGAGGCGAAGGGCCGCGGCGCGAAGGTGATCGCGGTGAACCCGCTGCCCGAGGCCGGGCTGATGCGGTTCAAGAACCCGCAGAACCCGCGCGGGGTGGTCGGCAAGGGCACGCCGCTGTCCGACGAGTTCGCCCAGATCCGGCTCGGCGGCGACCTGGCGCTGTTCCAGGCGATCGGGCACCTGCTGCTGTCGTGGGAGGAGGAGGCGCCGGGCACGATCGTCGACCGCGCGTTCGTCGACTCCTCGACGCACGGCTTCGACGACTGGGCCAAGAACCTGCGGGAGATCGACTGGGCGGCGATCGACGAGGCCACCGGCCTGGACCGCGGCCAGATCGAGCGGATCGCGCGGATGATCGCCGCGTCCGAGCGCACCGTCTACTGCTGGGCGATGGGTGTCACGCAGCACCGGCACGCGGTCGCGACGATCCAGGAGATCAGCAACCTCGCGTTCGCGCGCGGCATGATCGGCAAGCCGGGCGCGGGCCTGTGCCCGGTGCGCGGGCACTCCAACGTGCAGGGCGACCGCACGATGGGTGTCTGGGAGAAGATGCCCGAGGCGTTCCTGAGCAAGCTGGAGGACGAGTTCGGCATCCCGGTGCCGCGCAAGCACGGGTTCGACACGGTGGACGCGATCCGCGCCATGCGTGACGGCCGGGGCAAGGTCTTCCTCGGCATGGGCGGCAACTTCGCCGCCGCCACGCCGGATTCGGAGCTGACCGAGCGGGCGCTGCGCTCGTGCGAGCTGACGGTGCACGTGTCGACCAAGCTCAACCGGTCGCACGTGGTGCCGGGCCGGACCGCGCTGATCCTGCCGACGCTGGGCCGCACCGAGCGGGACACGCAGGCCACGGGCGAGCAGTTCGTCACGGTCGAGGACTCGATGTCGTGCGTGCACGTCTCGCGCGGGCGGCTGAAGCCGGCGAGCGAGCACCTGCTGTCGGAGGTGGCGATCGTCTGCCGGCTGGCGCGCGAGCTGTTCGGCGACGACCACGCCGTGCCGTGGCGGGACTTCGAGGGCGACTACGACCTGATCCGCGACCGGATCGCGGCCGTCGTGCCCGGGTGCGAGGACTACAACGCGAAGGTGCGGCAGCCGGACGGGTTCGTCCTGCCGCACCCGCCGCGCGACTCGCGGTCGTTCCAGACGAGCACCGGCAAGGCGAACTTCACGACGAGCGAACTGGAGTTCCCGCGGGTGCCGGCGGGCCGGCTGCTGCTGCAGACGCTGCGCAGCCACGACCAGTACAACACCACGATCTACGGCCTGTCCGACCGCTACCGCGGCATCGAGGACGCGCGCCGGGTGGTGCTGGTGCACGCCGACGACCTGGCCGAACTGGGCTTCGCCGACGGGCAGCTGGTCGACCTGGTGTCGGAGTGGGAGGACGGCAGCGAGCGGCGGGCGGAGCACTTCCGGACCGTGGCCTACCCCACGGCCCGCGGCTGCGCGGCGGCCTACTTCCCGGAGGCGAACGCGCTGGTGCCGCTGGACTCGGTGGCGAAGAAGTCGAACACGCCGGTCTCGAAGGCGATCGTGCTCCGGCTGGAGCCCGCGTCCTGACGCGACGATCTTGTCCGATTTCCGCCAGCGTGGCTGGGGCGCCGACCAGTGACGTCCCCCGGATGGTCAACAGAGCCGTCGTACAGGCCGCGTGGCGCGCGTTCGCCACACATGACGCGAAGCAGATCGCGGCGTTCTTCACCGAGGACGCCGAGTGGCTGGCACCGGCGGGCAACGCCACGGCCGTCGCGCTCGACGCGCCCAGCCACATGGTGGGCCGGGACGCGATCACGCGTTTCCTGGCGCACGACTTTTCGCGGCTGTTCGTCAGCGACGTCTCGGTGGAGTTCCACGGCTTCTACGCAGATGGCGACCGGGTGGTCGTGGAAGAGACGATGAGCGCCACGCTGGCGAACGGCAACGCCTACCGCAACGACTACTGCTTCGTCTTCGAGTTGCGGGACGGGCTGATCCACCGGGTCCGCGAGTACCTGGACACCGCCCGCGGGCACCGCGCCGTCTTCGGCGCGGCCGTGCCGGCGGCGTCCTAGAGCACCTGGCTGCCGTACATCTCGCCGAGCGGGTCGGCGATCAGCTCGATGCGGGCGCCGTCCGGGTCGCGGAAGTAGACCGACACGTCGCTGTGCACCGCGTGCTCCACGCCGGCCTCGTCGAGCTTGGCGACCAGCCGCTGCCACCGCTGCGGGTCGACCGAGATGGCGATGTGGTGCAGCCCGCCGAGCACCTCGGCGCAGGGCCCGACGTCCAGGCCCGGGAAGTCGAAGAACGCCAGCAGGTTGCCGTTGCCGATGTCGAAGAAGAAGTGCGACGACCCGGGGTAGTCGCGGTTCTCGATCAGCTCGGTGAGCGGGAACTCCAGCAGGTCCTGGTAGAAGCGGACGGTCCGCTCGACGTCGCTGCTGATCAGCGCCGTGTGGTGCAGCCCGCGGGCGGACGAGGGCGGGCGCTGCCCGGCCGGCTTGAGGTGGGTGTCGCGGATGCGGTCGCGCTCCCGGCGGACCGCGTCGAGGTCGACGGAGGTCATGGCCTGCGTTCCTTTCTGGTGGCGGAGGTGGTGTGCCCGGCGTACCCGCCGGGCACCACCGCCATCCGCGTCAGGCGGCCTTGATCGCGGAGACCTCGAACTCGAGGGTGACCTTGTCGCTCACCAGGACACCGCCGGTCTCCAGCGCGGCGTTCCAGGTGACGCCGAAGTCCTTGCGGTTGATGGTGGTCGAGCCCTCGAAGCCGATCCGGGTGTTGCCGAACGGGTCCTGGGCGGTGCCCTCGAACTCGAACTGGACCGTGACGGACTTGGTGATGCCCTTGATCGTCAGGTCACCGGTCACGTCGAAGCTCGCGTCGCCGGTCTGCCGGATCGCGGTGGACGCGAAGGTGATCTCCGGGTACTCATCCATCGACAGGAAGTCGTTGCTGCGCAGGTGGGCGTCGCGGTCGGCGTTGCGGGTGTCGATGCTGTTCGCCTTGATGGCGATCGTCACCGACGACTTGGCCGGGTCGTCACCGTCGATGTGGGCGGTGCCGGTGAACTCGTTGAACGCGCCGCGCACCTTGGTGACCATCGCGTGGCGGGCGACGAAGCCGATCCGCGTGTGGGTCGGGTCCAGGGTGTACTCGCCGGTCAGGTTCGCGTAGCTGGTCTGGGTGGTCATTGTGGGTTCCTCCCGTGAAGGTCCGGTTGATGTGTCATCGACACAGTGACACAACTTAGATGACGCGTCAACTATTCCCGCTATACTCGGTGGCATGACCCGATGGCTCGATGACGGTGAACAGCAGGCGTGGCGCGCGTACGTGAAGATGCAGAGTCACCTCAACGCCGCACTGGGCCGCCGGATGCAGGCGGACTCCCGGCTGTCGCTGCCCGACTTCGAGGTGCTGGTGCAGCTCACGGACACACCCGAGGGCCGGGTGCGGGTGTTCGAGCTGGCCAGGGCGCTGGACTGGGAGAAGAGCAGGCTGTCGCACCACCTGCGGCGCATGCAGAAGCGCGGGCTGGTGGCGCGCGAGGAGTGCGCGGACGACGCGCGCGGCGCGTTCATCGTGCTGACGCGGGAGGGCCGGGAGGCGATCGAGCAGGCCGCGCCGCACCACGTGGACAGCGTGCGGGAGCTGGTGTTCGACGTGCTCACCCACGACCAGGTGGAAGCCCTCCGGGCGATCTCGGAACGGATCCTGAAGGTGGTTCGCCCGGAGGACTGTCCCTAGGACCGCAGGTAGGAGGCGCCGTTGAGGTCGAGGATGGCGCCGGAGGCCCACTCGGCCTCCGCCGAGGCCAGGTAGACCACGGCCGCGGCGATCTCCTGCGGCTGGGCGACGCGGCCGAACGGCGACTGGGCCCGCAGCGCGTCGCCGCGCTCACCGGTCAGCCAGCCCGCGACGCGCTCGGTCGCGATGAACCCGGGCGCGACCGTGGCGACCGCGATGCCGTGCGGCGCGAGGTGCACCGCCAGCGACTGCCCGAGCGAGTGCAGCGCGGCCTTGGTCGCGCCGTAGGCGGGGTGGTCCGGCTCACCGCGGAAGGCGCCGCGCGAGCCGACGTTGACCACCCGTCCGGCCGCGCCGCGGGCGATCATGTGCCGGGCGACGCAGAACGTGATGTCCGCCGCCCCGAGCAGGTTCACCTCCACCGACTGGCGCCAGACCTCGCGCCAGTGCTCGAAGGTGGTGTCCGCGAGCGGGTGCGCGGTCTCGGTGGTGGTCACCACGGCGGCGTTGTTGACCAGGACGTCGACCCCGCCGAGCGCGTCTTCGGCGGTGTCGGCGAGGTGCCGCGCCTCGCGGATGTCGCCCTGGACCAGCGCGTGCCCGTCGCCGGGCAGGGCGGTCAAGGTGGCTTCCGCGGCGGCCTGGTTGGAGTTGTAGTGCACCGCGACACGGTCTCCGCGCTCGGCGAAGGCCGTGGCGATCGCGCGGCCCAGGCCCGCCGACGCGCCGGTGACGAGAACGCCGCGGCTCACTTGGCGAACAGCTGGGACTCGTCGCGGAAGGCCTTGAACTCCAGCGCGTTGCCGGCCGGGTCGTGCAGGAACATGGTCCACTGCTCCCCCGGCTCGCCCGCGAAGCGCTGGTAGGGCTCGATGACGAACTGGGTGCCGGCGTCCTGGAGGCGGCCGGCCAGCTCGTGGAAGGCCTCGACCGTCAGGACCAGGCCGAAGTGCGGCACCGGGACGTCGTGGCCGTCGACCGGGTTGCGGCCGGCCTCGTTGCGCGCGCCCTCGACCACGTGGGTGACGACCTGGTGGCCGTGGAAGTTCCAGTCCACCCACTTGGTGTCGGAGCGGCCCTCGGGCAGGCCGAGCACCCCGCCGTAGAACTCCCGGGCGCGGCCGAGGTCGTCGACCGGGATCGCGAGGTGGAACGCGGGGCGGGTCATAGTGCCTCCTTCTCAGTCGGTGGCTCCAGCTTGACCCGAGGTATGTCGTAATGTCAACATTAGTACATGCAACCCGCCCGGCGGCGCGGTCTGGCCGAGGAGGCCGCCGACCGCATCCGCGACGAGATCCTGTCCGGCCGCTTCGCGCCCGGAAGCGCGCTGCGAGAGGTCGAGCTGGCCGCTTCGCTGCAGGTCAGCCGGGGGTCGGTGCGCGAGGGGCTGGCGATCCTGGAGCGCGAGGGGCTGGTGCGCAGCGAGTGGCACCGGGGCACGCGGATCATCGAGCTGAGCGAGACCGACATCACCGAGGTCTACGCGGTGCGCGCGGCCCTGGACCGGCTGGCGACGCTGACCGCGGCGGCGCGGGGACGGCCGGAGCAGTTCGACGAGCTGGACCGCCTGGTCGCGGCGATGGAACGGGAGGTGGACGGCGCGGCGGACGGCGACCGGCTGGTGGCGCTGGACATCGAGTTCCACGACTGCGTGTACGCGATGGCGGGCAACGGAAGGCTGACCAGCGCGTGGGAGGCCGTGCGGTCGCAGGTGCACCTGTTCCAGGCCCACCGGGTGCGGCTGTCACACGAGCACTACCGGACCCGCGTGGTGGACGAGCACCGCGAACTGGCGACGCTGCTGCGTGCCGGACGGACCGAGGGGCTGGGCGACCTGGCCGAGGAACACGTCCAGTCAGCCTGCCGGGGGCTGATCGAGAGCCTGCGCACCTGAGCCGCCGAGCGCCTCGACCAGGCTCGCGCCCGCTCCACGAACCGCCACCGGACCCGCGCGGAACGAACACCGCGAACTGGCGACGCTGCTGCGTGCCGGACGGACCGAGGGGCTGGGCGACCTGGCGGAGGAGCACGTGCAGTCAGCGTGCCGGGGGCTGATCGAGAGCCTGCGCACCTGAGCCGCCGAGCGCCTCGACCAGGCTCGCGTAGCCGGCGCGTTCCTCGTCGCTCAACGCGGCGAAGCGCTCCGCCACCAGCTCGGCGAACCGTCGCCGGATTCGCTCCCGCAGGTCCTCCCCCGCGGCGGTCAGCACGATACGGCTGATGCGCCGGTCCTTCTCGTCCGGCTCGCGCGCCAGCAGGCCGCGCTTGCCGAGTCGGTCGACCATCCCGGTCACGTTCGTCTTGTCGCAGCGCCGCCAGCTCGCCGAACGACGGGCGCCGCGACAGCGCGCACAGCACCTGCGTCTGCTGGCTCGTCAGGTCGAACTCCCGCGCGATGCCCGCGTACAGCACCGCCGCCTCGTGGTGCAGCGCGGCGACCGCCCTGGCCAGACCGGGCGGCTCGCGCCAACGCCGGCATCGCGCGGTTCGCGCCGCTCGCCGAGGCCACCGACGAGGACTTCGAGCTGGTCTTCGCCACCAACACCGGCGCGACCTTCACCGCCCTGCGCGAAGCCGCCCGCCGGCTCCGGGACGGCGGCCGGATCATCATCATCAGCAGCGGGACCGTGGCCACGGCGCGGCCGAACTCGGGCGTCTACGCGGCCAGCAAGGCCGCCGGTGACCAGCTGGTGCGCGCGGCCGCCAAGGAACTCGGCCCGCGCGGGATCACCGCGAACAGCGTCCTGCCCGGCGCCACCCGCAGCGACGCGCTGGACGCGGGCATGAGCGCGGACCGCCTCGCCGCGACGGTCGCCCAGACCCCGCTGGGGCGGCTGGGCGAGCCGTCGGACATCGCCTCGGTCGTGGCGTTCCTCGCCTGGGCGGACGGCGGCTGGATCACCGGCCAGACCATCCACGCCGGGGGCGGGCTGTTCTAGCCGCCGAACAGCTTGATCACCTTGAGGATCAACTCGTAGAGCCCGTAGAGGAACGGCACGCCCACCCACAGCCAGGCCAGGGTCATCAGCCACACCCGGCGACGCGCGGGGCTCTGCTCCGGCGTGCTCATTTCGCCTCCTCGCGCGCGGCGTCCGCGCTCTCCGGCTCGTGGTACTTCGCGTTCACCGGGCGCACCAGCTCGTTGGCGATGAAGCCGACCACCAGCAGCGCGATCATGATGTAGAACGACGTGGTGTAGAGGTCGGGTCCCTGCTTGCCGGCGTGCTTCTGGCTGTCGGCGATCGCGTTGACGATCAGCGGCCCGAGCACGCCGGCCGCCGACCACGCGGTGAGCAGGCGGCCGTGGATGGCGCCCACCTGGTAGGTGCCGAACATGTCCTTCAGGTACGCCGGGATCGTGGCGAAACCCGCCCCGTAGAAGGACAGGATCACCATGGCCGCGACGATGAAGACCACTTTGGACGAATTGCCGGCGAGGGCGATCACCAGGTACAGCAGCGCGCCCACACCGAGGTACATCCGGTAGATGTTCTTCCGCCCCACGATGTCCGAAGTGGACGACCACACGAACCGGCCGAGCATGTTGGTCAGCGACAGCAACGCGACGAAACCGGCGGCCGCGGTCGCGCCGACCGGCACCGGCGTGCCCCGGAAGAAGTCGGTGATCATCGGCGACGCCTTCTCCAGGATGCCGATGCCCGCGGTCACGTTGAAGCACAGCACGACCCACAGGCACCAGAACTGGGGGGTCTTGATGGCGTTGGCCGCCGACACGTTCGCCGTGGTGATCATCGACCGGGCCTTCACCGCCGCCGGCTCCCAGCCCTTCGGCTTCCAGCCCTCGGCAGGCACGCGCACCAGGAACACCCCGAGCGACATGAACAACGCGTACACCACACCGTGGATCAGGAACGAGGTGCCGATACCGCTCGGCGTGGACCCGAACGACTCCAGCATCTGGCTCGACCACGGCGAGGCGATGAGCGCTCCCCCGCCGAAACCCATGATCGCGATCCCGGTCGCCATGCCCGGCCGGTCCGGGAACCACTTGATCAGCGTCGACACCGGCGAGATGTAACCGATGCCGAGCCCGACGCCGCCGATCAGGCCGTAGCCGAGCACCACCAGCCAGTACTGGGAGGTGAACGCGCCCAGCGCGGACACCAGGAAGCCGGTGGAGAAGCAGGTCATCGACACGAACATCGCCCAGCGCGGCCCGTTGCGCTCGACCAGCGTGCCGCCGAAGGCCGCGGACAGGCCGAGCATGACGATGCCGAGCTGGAACGGCAGCGCGCTGAGCGTGCCGGACAGGCCCAGGGCCTTCTCCAGCGGCGGTTTGAACACGCTCCACGCGTAGGCCTGGCCGATCGCGAGGTGCACCGACAGGGCCGCCGGCGGGATCAGCCACCGGCTCCAGTCCGGAGGCGCGATGCTGTGCGAACGGTCGAGGAATGTGACGGCCACGGCGGGCTCCCCTACGCTGGTGATTGAGCCTGCAATTTCTTACTAGATGCGCGACGGCACGGCAAGCTCCTGTCGTCGATGAGTGGAATGGAGTGCCCGATGGGGCGCGTGACGGTGCGACGACCGGTGCGGAAGGTGACCGACGGCGGGCGGACGCGGCGCGCCGACCTGCTGGCGGCCGAGGAGCCGCTGGAGCTGCGGGTCGGCGGCAAGGCCCTGGCCGTCACCATGCGCACGCCCGGCCACGACGTCGAGCTGGCGCACGGGTTCCTGCTGTCCGAAGGCGTGATCGCGTCGCGGGACGACGTGTTCACGGCCCGGTACTGCGACGGCGTCGACGACCAGGGCCGCAACACCTACAACGTCCTCGATCTCACCCTGGCCGAGGGCGTGGCGCCGCCGGAGACGGGCGTGGAGCGCAACTTCTACACGACGTCCTCGTGCGGGGTGTGCGGCAAGGCGGCGCTGGACGCGGTGAAGCTCAAGACCCGCTTCGCGCCCGGGGAGTCGGCGTTCGCCGTGACCACCGACGTGCTCGCGGGGCTCCCGGAGGCGTTGCGCGCGCAGCAGCGCGTGTTCGCCAGCACCGGCGGCCTGCACGCGGCCGGGTTGTTCCGCGCGGACGGGTCGCTGCTGGCCGTGCGGGAGGACGTGGGCAGGCACAACGCGGTCGACAAGGTGCTGGGCTGGGCGCTGCTGGAGGGCCGGGTGCCGCTGTCGGACTGCGGGTTGCTCGTCTCCGGGCGGGCGTCGTTCGAGCTGGTGCAGAAGGCCGCGATGGCGGGCATCCCGTTCCTCGCGGCCGTGTCCGCACCGTCGTCGCTGGCGGTGGAGCTGGCCGAGGAGAACGGGATGACCCTCGTCGGGTTCCTGCGCGGCACCAGCATGAACCTCTACACCGGCGACCAGCGCGTGCTGGAGCCGGCCGGGGTGTGAGCGTCAGATCCGCGGCATGACCTCGGCGGCCACGCATTCCATCTGCTCGGCCTGGTCGGCGAACGGGGTGAACAGGATCAGCTCCGCACCCGCGTCGGCGACCTCCTGGACCCCGGCCACGCACTCCTCGGGGGTGCCGGCCACGGCGACGGCCTCCAGGCCGCGCTTGCCGTAGATGCCGGCGAGACCGTCGGCGGCGCGGCGCCGGGCGGCGTCCCCGTCGTCGTCGATCGAGATGTACACGCGCTTGGCGATCTGGAAGTCCTCGCGCCCGTCCAGCAGCTCGCGCAGCGTTTTGACCTGCTCGGCGAAGGCCGCGGTGGTCGAGGAGCCGGCGCCGAAGAACCCGTCGCCGTGCTTCACGGCGCGGGCGAGGGCGTTCGGGTGGCTGCCGCCGAACCACAGCGGCGGGCCGGGCTTCTGGAACGGCTTGGGCTCCATCGTGGCGCCCTCGAGCTGCCAGAAGCGGCCGTCGAAGTCGACCTCCTCTTCGGTCCACAGGGCCTTGAGCAGGCGGATGCCTTCGGTGAACCGGGCGACGTGCGCCTCGCCGTCGAGGCCGAACGCGCCGAACGGGCGGTTGCGCCCGCCGCTGCCGACGCCGACGTCCAAGCGGCCGCGGCTGAGCTGGTCGAGCGTGGCGAGGCTCTTCGCCAGGTGCGCGGGGATGTGCAGCGGGGTGACGTAGACGGCGCAGCCCAGGCGCAGGCGCTCGGTGCACGCGAACGCGTAGGCCATGGTTTCGTTCGCCGAGAGGTGCGGGAAGGCGCCGAGGACCTGTTCCTGGGTCCAGCCGCTCTCGAAACCGAGGTCCTCGGCCCGCCGCAGGTAGGCGCGGAAGGCGTCGGGGTCGAAGGCTCCGTCCGCCACGAACTGGGGAATCGAGATCGCGAACCGCATGATCACGAGACTAGCCCCGTCCGGTGTATCGCTTCCGGCCCTTCCCACGACATGGGTAGCGGGATTGATGTTCAATGGCGCCGGGAGGCCAGGTGAACGAGGACGAAGCGACCGAACCGCGCAGGCGGCCGAGCCGCCGTTCGGTGCTGATCGCGGGTGCTTCGGGCCTGGGGATCGCCGCGTTCGCCGCCGGGACCGCCACCGGGGTGCTGCCGGTGAGCGAGGCGCTGCAGCGGGCGCTGGGTGTGACGTCGTCCTCCCCGGCGACGCAGATCGGGGTCGCGAAGGTCGAGCGGGTGTGGTCGCGGTACCGGAACCGGATGGTCGACCTGGTGACCCTGCTGCCGTCGAAGTCCCCGCCGCGGAACCTGCCGGTGTCGCTGCTGCTGCACGGCCTGCGCGGACGGGCCAGGACGGCGGCGCCGACGGGGACGCTCGCCGAGCTGGCCAGCCAGGTCGCCCGGAAGCGGGTTCAGCCGTTCGGGTTCGTCGCGGTGGACGGTGGGGACAACTACTGGCACGAGAACATCCCCGGTGACGATCCGATGGGGATGCTGCTGGAGGAGGTTCCGCAGTGGCTGCGGGAACGCGGCCTCGGCGGCGTAGATGGACTGCCGTTCGCCTGCACCGGGATGTCGATGGGCGGTTTCGGTTCGCTGCTGTACGCCCGCCGCCGGGTGGAGCGGCGTCAGCCGGTGGGGGCGCTGGCCCTGCTGGCGCCGGCGCTGATCCTGTCCTGGACGGAGATGGCGAAGCGCAACGCCTTCCGCAACGAGGCCGACTGGGCATCGATGGACCCGCTGAGGAACCTGGGCGCGACGGCCGGCATCCCCACGGCCGTGTGGTGCGGCACGGAAGACGCGTTCATCAGCGGCGCCCGACGTTTCATCGCCGAGACGAGACCGGAAATCGGCTACACGGCGAAGGGCAAACACGGCGACTCGTTCAACCGCACGGTGGTGCCAAGCATGGTGAGCTTCCTCGGCAGGCACCACCCCGGCGCGTAGCGCAGGGTCCTCAGACCCAGGTAGCTGGGTGGTCATCCCGTCGCCTGACACCGCAACGATCACTTTGAGCCAGGCCCGCAACATCCGCTGCCAACGCGAGATGACATGCCAACCTTGCGGGCCTGGCTCAAAGTGATATGCACAAACCGGAAGGCGACGGGATGACCACCCAGCGACCACCCACCCGAGGCGAGACAACAACGGTCCCCCGTCATCCCGGAGCCTGCCCGTCCGGCGAGGACATCTTTTGATCTTTAGAGGTGACGTTAGGCAGGCGAAGAGCCCGCCCTACGGGCGGAGGCGCCTACGGCGCCGGAAGGTCACCTTGAGTGCCACCTCCCCCGCCCCCTCTCCTTGAGTGTGTATTGGTCGCCGAGCAGACGTGTCAAGGCGGGAAAGAGTACCTTGACACGCCTGATCGGCGACCAAAAGCGGGCTGGGGATCGGGG
>NZ_PQHW01000074.1 GCF_003385215.1 Amycolatopsis thermalba
CGGCCCACCCGGCACCCACACCCCGCCGGCCCAGCACCGCCGCGACGCCCGCCGCCGCCCGTCCACGAGCCTTCCGCCACTCACCGCCCGAGAAGGACCAACCCACCTGGCACCGCCACGATGACCACTCGCACCGTCCCCTCCGCCCTCATCGCCGTTCTCGCGTTGCTCACCGGGATCGCTCCGCTGGCCACCGACATGTACGTGCCGGGCCTGCCGGACCTCTCCCGCACCCTCGGCACCTCGCCGTCCGTCGCGCAGTTGTCCATGACCGCGTTCCTCGTGGGTGTCGTCGCCGGGCAGCTCGTCCTGGGCCCGGTCAGCGACGGCACCGGGCGGCGGCGCGTCCTGCTCGCCGGGTCCGCCCTGTTCGCCGTGTCCTCGCTGGCGTGCGCGCTCGCCCCGTCGATCGAGGTGTTCAACGCCGCCCGGCTGTGCCAGGGCATCACCGGCGCGGCGGGCATCGTCGTGTCGCGGGCCGTGATCACCGACCTGTTCGCGGGCGCCGCGGCCGCGCGGAAGTTCTCGGCGCTGGCCGCGATCACCTCGGCCGCCCCGGTCCTCGCGCCGGTGCTCGGCGGCGCGATCCTGAGCGTCGCGTCCTGGCGGGCCGTCTTCGCCGCCCTCGCCGTCGCCGGGGTGCTGCAGGTGGCCGGCGTCCTGCTGTGGGTGCCGGAATCCCTGCCGGCCGGACGACGAACACCCGCCCGGCCCGTGGCGGCCCTGCGCGCGATGGCCCGCCTGTGCCGCCGGCCCGCGCTCGCCGGTCGCGTCCTCAGCCTCTGCTTCGGCGGGGCGGCGATCTTCCTCTACCTCGCCGGATCCACGTTCGTCTTCGCCGACGTCGCCGGCGCCTCGCCCGGCCTCGTCAGCGTGGTCTACGGCGTCAACGCCCTCGGCTCGCTGGCGGGCAGCGTGCTGTGCGGCCGCCTCGTCACCCGCTTCGGGACCGGCGCGCTGCTGCGGGCGGGGATCACGACCGCCTGCGCCGCCTCCGCCGTGATGCTCATCCTGCTGGCCGTCACCGGCGCGCACCTCGCCGTGCTCTGGGCCGGCCTGTTCCTGGTCGTCACCGCGTTCGGGCTGTACTTCCCCGCCGTCACGGCCGCCGCGCAGGAGGCCGGCCGGGACGCGCCGGGCGCCACGTCCGCCCTGCTCGGCGGCGGGCAGTTCCTGCTCGGCGGGGCGGTCGCCCCCGCGGTGGGACTGTTCGGCACCGGCAGCGCCGTGCCACTGGCGGCCCTGCTGACCGGTTGCCTGCTGCTCGCCACGGCGGCCGCGCATGCGAAAGTGCCTACGCCGCAGTGGGCGTAGGCACTTCGCGGAGAAGAACTACTGCTCTTCGAAGCGCTGGCGGAAACGCTCTTCCATCCGCTGCGTGAACGAACTCTTCGCCTTGACGGGCTTGCCACCGCTGGACTTGCCGTCGCCCCCGCCACGGCCGGAGAACAGCGCGAGCATCGCGCCCGCGAACATCACGACGAAACCGAACACGCTCATCAACGGCACGTCGGCGACCCACAGGGCCCGCACCATCACACCCAGTACGAGCAGGGCGACACCGACGACGAACAGCGCGATCCCCTGGATTCGGCGGCGGCGGGCGGGCCGGCGGAACCGGGCACCGCGCACCGTAGACGCGAACTTGGGGTCCTCGGCATAGAGCTCGCGCTCGATCTGGTCGAGCAGCCGCTGCTCATGCTCGGAGAGTGGCATCTTTCCTCCTCCGGCACAGCTGTCGCGGGCGCCGGGCCGCGCAACGTCCTGGACCCAACAGACACCCCTAGTGGTGTCACTCTCCAGGATACGAGTCCTTCGCGATCAGGACTACCCGATCCCACTCCAACCTGTGCCCCGTTTGGCTCAAATCTCCCCGCCGTCCTGGGCGCTGGTGTCTTGCTGGGGGTGTCGCCGCCCCTTGTGTCAACGTTTCACCGGCCTCAGGGTTCCCCCCGAGACGGGTCAGGGCCGGACACGATCAGTGACGCCGGCCGGACCGCCGCGGCGCCGAACTTCGACCGCGCCACGTCCGCCGCCACCTCCGCGTCGCGCCACCGCGGCGCGGGCTGGTCGAAGCTCAGCTGCTCCGGCTCGGCCTCCCCGGTCAGCCCCTCCACGCGCACCCCGAGGAGGCGGACGTCGGCCCCGGCGACCGCCTCCGCGAGCAGCGCCACGGCCGTCGAGTGGATCACCCGCGCCACGTCGGTGGCCGCGGGCAGGGTCCGCGCCCGGCTGATCGTGCGGAAGTCGGCGAACCGCACCTTGATCGACACCGTGCGCCCGCGCAGCCCCCGGCGCCGCAGGCTCTCCGCGACGCGCTCGGACAACCGCAGCAGCTCGCGCTCGAGCACCCGCGGTTCACGCTGGTCGGTGTCGAAGGTGTGCTCGGCGCCCAGCGACTTCTCCGGCGAATCGACCACCACGCCGCGCTCGTCCCGGCCGTGCGCCAGCGCGTGCAGGTGCTCGGCCGCGGCGTTGCCGACCGCCTTGCGCAACCGCGGCAGCGGCGCCGCCGCGATGTCGGCGATAGTGGACAGCCCGAGCCGGTGCAGGTTCTCCTCGGTCTTCTTCCCCACGCCCCACAGCGCGGACAGCGGCAGCGGGTGCAGGAACTCCAGGATCCGCCCGGCGGGCACCACGACCACCCCGTCCGGCTTCGCCATGCCCGAGGCCAGCTTCGCCACGAACTTCACCGGCGCCACCCCGACCGAGCAGGTGATGCCGTGCTCGGCCCGGACCCGGCGGCGGATCAGCTCCGCGATGCCCGCCGGCGTCTCCCCCAGCCGCCGCAGCGCGCCGCTGACGTCCAGGAACGCCTCGTCCAGGCTCAACGGCTCCACGAGCGGCGTCAGCTCGCGGAAGATCGCCATCACGCCCTTCGACACCTCGCCGTAGAGCCCGTGCGTCGGCGGCAGGAACACCCCGTGCGGGCACAGCCGGCGCGCCACCGCGACCGGCATCGCCGCCCGCACGCCGTACTCGCGCGCCGGGTAGTTCGCCGACGTCACCACCGAGCGCGGACCCGCGCCCGCGACGATCACCGGCTTGTCCACCAGCTCCGGCCGCGTACGCAGCTCCACGGCCGCGAAGAACGCGTCCATGTCGACGTGCAGCAGACCGCAGCCGGTGTCGTCCGGTGTGTGCCCCGCGCTCACCCGGAACCGCTCGTACCCGGCCGGCAGGGCCGCATTCCTACCCATCGCGGACGAGCCTACGCAGGGGGTCCGACAGTTTTCGTCAGAGGCGGGCGAGCACGTGCAGGCGGCTGGCGAGGTCGCGCAGCGGCGGGATCGCGCCCGCGGCGGCCTCGAAGTCGGCGAGGTCGTCGGCGGTGTACTGCTCCGACTCGACCTCGCCCAGCACGTCCGAGACGACCCCGTCGCCCTGGATCAGCTCCACCCGCAGCCCCGCACCGGCCAGCAGGCCGCGCAGGCCGTCGGCGTCGAAGCGGCGCAGCAGCGTCTCCCCGTCGTCCGCGAGCACCCCGTCGGAGCTGGTCAGCAAGGCGTGGGCCTCCCGCACCCGGCCGCCCAGCGCGCGGTGCAACGCGGCCGCGTGCCGGTTGGCGACCAGCACCGACACCGCGCCGCCCGGCGCCACGATCCCGGCCAGCGCCCCGGCCACCGCGGCCGGGTCGTCGACCACCTCGAGCAGGCCGTGCGCCAGCACCAGATCGGCCGAACCGGCCGGGATCCGCGCGGCGAGCGCGTCGGTGTCGTCGGCCACGACCGTGATCGCCCCGCCGACGCCGGCCTCCTCGGCGCGCCGCCGCAGGGTCGCCAGCGCGTTCGGGCTCGGCTCGACCACCGTCACCCGGCAGCCCTCGGCGGCCAGCGGCACCGCCCACACCCCGCTGCCGCCGCCGACGTCGACGACGGCGGGCTCCGCCGTGCCTCGTTCCCGCGCCCGGTCGAGCTCGGCCCGCAGTGCCCGCCAGACCGTGCCGGAGCCGCGTGCTGTCCCGGTGTCCGTTCGCATGGCGGACAGCGTAGTGAGCCCGGTCCGGGCGCTCGCCGTGGCACTCCGGCTACGCTCGACCCCGTGCACACGGTCGCCGTACTGAGCCTCAAGGGTGGTGTCGGCAAAACCACGGTCGCGCTCGGCATCGCTTCGGCTGCGCTCCGTAGGGGGGCGCGCACGCTGGTGGCCGATCTGGACCCGCAGGGCAACGCCACCGCCACCCTCGATCCGCCCTACACCGACGCCACGCTGGCCGACGTGCTCGCCACCCCGGTCCGCGACGTCCTGCGGCAGGCGGTCGCGCCGAGCGCGTGGAGCCCCGAGGTCGACGTGCTGGTCGGGGCGGAGGAGCTGGAGCTGCTCAACGAGCCGGGCCCGGACGACGACCAGGTCGGCAACCTCTCCCTGGCGCTGGACGAGCTGCACGAGCGCCCGTTGCGCGGCCGCCCGTACGAGCTGGCGATCCTGGACTGCCCGCCCTCGCTCGGGCGGCTGACGAAGTCGGCCCTGGTGGCCGCCGACAGCGCGATCCTGGTGACCGAGCCGACGATGTACGCGGTCAGCGGCGCCCAGCGCGCGCTGGAGGCGATCGAGCGGATCCGCGACGAGCACAATCCGGGTCTCAAGCCGGCCGGGGTGCTGGTGAACCGGCTGCGGCCGCGCTCGCACGAGCACCAGTTCCGCATCGCCGAGCTGCGCGAGTCCTTCGGCGGCCTGGTGATGCCGACCGCGATCCCGGACCGGCTCGCGGTGCAGCAGGCGCAGGGCGCGTGCAGCCCGATCCACGAGTGGCACTCCCCCGGCGCCCAGGAGGTCGCGCTGACCTTCAACATGGTGCTCGCCAAGATCCTGCGCTCCAACCGCGCCGGACGGCACCGCATCGACCGGGAGGCCGCCGAGACCCCGGCCGAGAGCACCGGCCCGGTCCCCCGGATCGCGGACGATGCCCGAAGGTGACACCGTCTTCCTGGCCGGCCGGAAGGTCGAGAAGGCGCTCGCCGGCCGGGTGCTGACACGCACCGACTTCCGGCACCCCGCGCTGGCCACGACCGACCTGACCGGCGCCACGGTGCTCGGTGTGCGGACGGTGGGCAAGCACCTGTTCTTCCGCTTCTCGCCGGACCTGAGCCTGCACAGCCACCTCAAGATGGACGGCTCGTGGGAGATCACCCGGCCCGGCTCCCGCTGGCGGCACCCGGCGCACCACGCGCGCGTCGTGCTCGAAGCCGGGGGCGTGCAGGTCGTCGGCTTCCGCGTGCACGACCTGGAACTGCTGCCCACCGCGGAGGAGTCCCGCCTGGTCGGCCACCTCGGGCCGGATCTGCTCGATCCACAGTGGAGCGACGAGCACGAGGCGCGCGCGGTGGCGGCACTGGAGCGCGAGCCCGGCCGGGAACTCGGGCTCGCGCTGCTCGACCAGCGCGTGATGGCGGGCGTGGGCAACCTCTACAAGTGCGAGATCTGCTTCCTGCTCGGTGTCACGCCGTGGACCCCGGTCTCCGAAGTGGACGGTCGTCAGGTGGTGCGGCTGGCGCGGAAGCTGTTGCTGGCCAACGCCTGGCGGCACGAGCAGAGCACCACCGGCGACTTCGCCCGCGGCCGCCGGAACTGGGTGTACGAACGAACCAGGCAGGGCTGCTTCCGGTGCGGCAGCCGGCTCCGGGTCGAGAACCAGGGCCGGGACCCCGGCGACGTCCAGGCGCGCCCCACCTGGTTCTGCCCGCGCTGCCAGCACGGGCCCGCGCCTCACCCGCGCAGCAGCTCGTTGAAGAACGTGCGGTAGCGCCGCAGCGCCAGCCGCAGGTCCTCGGTGGCGGCCTCACCGCGCTGCCACTGGGCCTCCAGCTCGTGCTTGTGGTCGGCGAAGGTCGACGCGAGCGCCTGCATCACCTCGGCCACCAGCTGGTCGGCGTCCCGCAGTGTCGCTTGTGGATCGTCGACGAACGAGGTCTGCACCTCGCGCCAGCGGTCCCGGAACTCGCTGACCTGCTCCGGGCGGAACAGCTCGACCCGTTCCTCGCCCTCGGCCGGCGGGGCCTGCCCGGGCACGGACTCCTCGGGCACGCCCTGGGTCGCCGCGGCTTCGGCGGGCATGGTGCGACCGGCGGGCTGTTCGGTCATCGGCCGCGCGGGCTGCTCGTCCCGGCGGGGTGCGACGAGGTCGTCGGTGGACGGGCCGTCGGCGGTGCGGTCCTCAGCGCGCATGGTGCCGGCCTCCCTCCTGCTCCGGCCGGACGTCGGCGTCGCCGAGCAGGTCCTCGAACACCTGCCGGTAGTGGACCATCGCCTTACGCAGGTCCTCGGTGGACGCCTCGGTCTTCTGGTGGCCCTCGGTGATCTCGTGCGCGCGCCGGTAGTGCTCCAGCGTGTTCGCGTGCTCGACCGACAGGTCCCGGTGCTGCTGCTCGTACCCCTCGGTCGGGTAGCCGCGCTCGCCCATCAGCGAAGTGAGCAGGCGGTCGGCCTCCAGGATGGCCGCGCCGGGCCGGTCGACGAACTGCTGCTGCACCAGCGACCACTCCTGGCGGTAGCGCTGGCGGGCCGTATCCGGCAGCGGCCGGATGTCCAGCTCGCTGTGCCGCTTCTCCCGCTCGGCCAGATCGCGTTCGGCGGCCCGTTTGCTCTTGCCGCCCTCGACGGCCCGGTCGTACTCGGGCCCGAACCGCTCCCGCAGGCGCTTGCGCCGCATCCCGGCGCGGACCAGCAGGGCTGCCCCGGCTATCACCACCAGGGCGACGACGACGATCAGAATGACCACGGACGTGGACATCGCACACTCTCCCGTTGCTGCGAACCAGCCCCCCGGGTCACCCGATCGGGTACACCTGCGCAAGGAGGTCGAAACCCGGCGCCCCGGCGTGGATCGATCCAGCAGACGGCGCGGAAGTTCCCGGCGGCGCCCGGTCCGGCGGGTGAGAACGGCCACGCCGGACGGCCCGGAAATGCAGTTGCCGCAGGGGCACCGGCGCGCCTAGCGTTGCTGGTACACGGGAAAGGAGGTGGTCCGAAGTTGTGTAGCAACGGGACTCGTGAGGTGGCTGTCCGCTAGCGGATGCCACACCCTGGACTGCTGGTGAATACCAGACAGCCACCGCCCCCCGGCGTTTCCGAGCACTGGTCCGGCTCGGGCCCGAACGGCTGACGACGGTCGGGAGTCGCGCCGGGGGTTCCCCCCCAATCCCCTAATCCGGCGGAAAATCCCCGGAGATCGTCCGGGGCGCGCTATTCTTCGCCGGTGCTGCAGCCCGCGTACCCGATGAAGACCGCACGGCTGATCCTCCGCCCATTCACCAAGGCGGACCTGAACGCGCTGCACTCCTTCCAGTCCCGGCCGGACGTCACGCGGTACCTCTACTGGGAACCGCGCACGCGGGCCGAGACCGCCGCCGTCCTCGAGGACAAGATCGCCCGCTCGACGCTGACCGAGCCCGGCGAGTACCTCGCCATCGCCGTCGAGCTGATCGACACCGGTGAGCTGATCGGCGACCTCACCCTGTGGTGGACCAGCCGCGACCACGCGAGCGGCGAGATCGGGGTGGTGTTCCACCCCCGGCACCACGGCAAGGGCTACGCCGCCGAGGCGGCCGGTGAGCTGTTCCGGCTGGGCTTCGACGAGCTGGGCCTGCACCGCATCTACGGCCGCTGCGACAGCCGCAACGTGGCCTCGGCGTCCCTGATGGAGGGACTGGGCATGCGGCGCGAGGCGCACCTGCGGGAGAACGAGCTGGTCAAGGGCGAATGGACCGACGAGCTCGTCTACGCCATGCTGTCGTCGGAGTGGAAACGGCGCTGAGCGAAGATGGGACCGTGCTCTTCGACAGGCTGATCCGTCCCACGCTCTACCGGCTCAACGACAACGACCCCGAGAAGGTGCACGAACGCACCCTGGGCGTCCTGGCGCGGCTGTCCGACGTCCCGCCCGCGCTGGCCGCGCTGCGGCGCCGGTTCGCCGTCTCCGACCCGGTGACGCTGTTCGGGCTGCGGTTCGCCAACCGGGTCGGCCTCGCCGCCGGGATGGACAAGGACGGGCGCGCGCTGGCCGCGTGGCCCGCGCTCGGGTTCGGCTTCGTCGAGGTGGGCACCGTCACGCGGCTGGCGCAGCCGGGCAACCCGAAGCCGCGGCTGTTCACGCTGCCGCACAGCGACGCGGTGATCAACCGCATGGGGTTCAACAACTCCGGCGCGGCCGCGCTCGCGCAGCGGCTGGCCGCCAAGGGGAAGCCGGGCATCCCGCTGGGCGTGTCGATCGGCAAGTCCAAGGTGACCCCGCTGGCGGAGGCGGTCGCCGACTACCAGGAGTCGCTGCGGGCGCTGTACCCGTGGGCGGACTACTTCGCGATCAACGTCAGCTCGCCCAACACACCGGGGCTGCGGGCGCTGCAGGACCGGGAGGCGCTGGCCGAGCTGCTCGCCGAGCTGGGCCGGACCGGTGAGCAGCTGGCCGCGGAGGCCGGGAAGCCGGCGACGCCGCTGCTGGTCAAGGTGGCGCCCGACCTGACCGACGACGCGCTCGCCGAGCTGCTCGAGGTGTGCGACGAGCAGGGGGTCTCCGGGATCATCGCGACCAACACGACGCTGGGCCGGGACGGCCTGACCGCCGACGAGGCCGCGGTGGGCGCGGAGACCGGCGGGCTGTCCGGGCGGCCGCTGACCGAGCGGGCGCGGGAGGTGGTGCGGTTCGTGCACCGGCACACCGAGGGCACGGTGCCGATCATCGGCGTGGGCGGAATCTCCACCGGCGACGACGCCCGCCGGATGCTCGACGCGGGGGCGAGCCTGATCCAGCTCTACACCGGATTCGCCCTGCACGGACCCGGCTTGGTGCGCAACATCAACCGCGCCCTGGCCGGTGCACGCCGGGACGAGGAAGGCGGTTCCCGGACGGCCTGACTGGGACCGTCCACAGTGCCCACCGCCGCGCACGCCTCCGCGCGGGAGGCGCCCGCCGGTGGGCACCTCGCCCCGGCGAGCGCGGAACTCACGCCACCGAATGCGGAACTCACCGCTCTGAACGTGGGACTCGCGCCACCAAGCGCGGAACACAGCGCTTGAACGCGGAGCGCGCGGCAAGTGCAAGAGTCACGCCCGCCGACGGACCCTCACACCGCGCACGCGGAACTCACCGCCGCAACGCGGAACTCACCGGCCCGAGCGTGGAACTCGCGTTACCGAGCCGTGGAACTCGCCGGGCCGAACGTGGAACTCGCCGGGCCGAGCGTGGAACTCACCGCCCCGAACGTGGAACTCGCCGGGCCGAACGTGGAACTCGCCGGGCCGAACGTGGAACTCACCGCCCCGAACGTGGAACTCGCCGGGCCGAACGTGGGACTCGCCGGGCCGAACGTGGAACTCACCGCCCTGAACGTGGGACTCGCGCCACCGGACGTGGGACTCGCGCCACCGGACGTGGGACTCGCTGGCCCCAGTGTGGGGCTCGCCGGGCCGGGTGTGGGGCTCGCGGCTGCCTGTGTGGCGGCTCGCGGGTCAGGACAGTTCGCGCAGGGCCAGCGCGAGTCCGGCCAGGCGGTCGGTCGCGTCGGTCAGGAACAGGCGTGAATCGGCCAGGCCGTGGCTGCTTGCGGCTACCGCGCGGCCCGCGGCGGCCACCAGGGCGCCGAAGCTCTCCACCCCGTCGTCCAGCTGCTCGCGCAGCGTCGCGATCGCCGAGTCCACCGCGCCCCGCTCGCCGGCCGGGGCCGCGTCGCGCGCTCGCTCGATGGACTGGATCCGCAGCGCCAGCGCCCGCAGCGCGGCGGCGGCCTCCGCGGCCGTCGACCGCGCGTCGGCCACCGAATACTCCGGCACCGGCGCCGTGCCCAGCGCCGAGGGCTCCGACAACTGCCGCAGCAGGTCGGCCAGCGTCGACTCGCACTCGGCGAGCCGTTGCATCGGGGCACGCGCCGCCGACCCGGACGGCGGCAGCGGCGGCGGGGTCGTGCTGACCGGCAGCACGATCCGGTTCAGCTGCCGCAGCCGCAGCGCCGAGCGCACCGACAAGGTCGTGAACACGACCGCCCCGAAGATCCCCGGCACCGCCTCGGCCAGCCCGCCGGCCCCGGCGAGCCCGAGCCAGCCGACCACGGCGTACAGCACGAACAGCACCGCCGCCATGATCCACAGCGTCAGCGCCCGCGACGTCCGCTGCTTGCGCCGCGCCAGCTTCGCCTCGGGCGAGTTCCACGCGACCCACTTCGCGCGGGCCTCGTTGAGCACCGGCATCGCCTGCGAGACGACCTTCGGCCGCGTCACCGCACCGGACGAGCCCTGCTCGGGCATGTACCGCTGCAGCTTCCGCTGGGCGCGCTGCGCGTAGTCGGGCAGGCGCTCGATGTGCTTTTCCAGCTTCGCCTGGAACTGCGAGAAGTCCCGCCTGCCCGACGCCATCGCCTACCCGCTCAGGCCTGGTTCTTCTGCTGCTCGGCCTGGACGCGCGACTCGATCTCGCGCTGGATGTCCGCCGCCGGGGGCGCCGCCTTCTCACCGGAGCCGGACGTCACCTGCGCCACCGAGTCGCCCCGCATGGACGCCCGGATCTGCTCCAGCCGCGAGCTGCCCGCCATCTGCGTGGTGGCCTGCTGCACCTCGAGCATGCGGCCCTGCACCGAGTTCTGCGCCAGCTCGGCCTGGCCCAGCGCGGTGGTGTACCGCTTCTCGATCTTGTCCCGCACCTCTTCCAGCGACGGGGTGTTGCCCGGCGCGGCGAGCTGCGACATCTGGTTGAGCGAGGCCGACACCTGCTCCTGCATCTTGGCCTGCTCCAGCTGCGAGAGCAGCTTGGTGCGCTCGGCCAGCTTCTGCTGCAGCATCGCCGAGTTGCGCTCGACGGCCTGCTTCGCCTGCGCAGCGGCCTGCAGGGCCTGGTCGTGCAGCGTCTTGAGGTCCTCGATGCTCTGCTCGGCCGTGACCAGCTGGGTGGCGAACGACTCCGCGGCCACCTCGTACTGCTGGGCCTTCTGCTCGTCCCCCTT
Source organism: Amycolatopsis thermalba (assembly GCF_003385215.1). Lineage (GTDB taxonomy): Bacteria > Actinomycetota > Actinomycetes > Mycobacteriales > Pseudonocardiaceae > Amycolatopsis_E > Amycolatopsis_E thermalba. Next base: position 10,929 of record NZ_PQHW01000074.1, read on the forward strand.
GCCCCGCGCCTCGTCCGCCAGCACCAGCGCCTGGCGCGCCGACGCCTGCAGCTTCTCGACCTCGGCGAGCTGGCGGTTGAGCTTCATCTCCAGCTGCCGCTGGTTACCGATCACCGCGGCGGCCTGCTGGGAGAGCGCCTGGTGGTTGCGCTGCGCCTCCTCGATGGCCTGCTGGATCTGCACCTTCGGGTCGGCGTGCTCGTCGATCTTCGACGAGAACGACGCCATGAGGTACTTCCAGAACTTCACGAAAGGGTTGGCCATCTCCTCCGCCTGCCTTCTAGATCCCTGCCTGGGTGTCGCCGATGGTCGCCCGGCGCCACTCTCCCCTGTCTTGAGCAACGCCGCGACCCCGGAGTGGGTTCCATCGTGTCAGGTCGCGCCCGTGTGTTCCAGGCGACCCCGGGGGATTTCCGGGACTACCCTGACCGGCCTTCCCCGGGCCGGACGCACGAAGGCCACCGCCGGGGCGCGGAACGCCCGGACCGTGGCCTTCGTGCGGTTCGTCCGCTCAGCTGGCGATCAGGCGGCGACCATCTTCGGCGCGCGGATGGTGGTGCGCAGCGACGGGCCGACCCGCTGACCGGAAACCCGCAGGTCCGGCAGGTCGTTGCCGATCATGCCGTCGATGAGGCGGCCACCTTCGAGCCGGCCGGTCGCGGCGGGCGACTCGCCCGTCTTGCGCGCGCGGCCCTCGCCCTCGGCGGTCTCGGCCATCGTCGGCACGTCCACGCTCTCCAGCGCCGAGATGTCGGCGGCGACGTTGCTCAGCAGCTCGGCGAGCGGCAGCTCGAGCGCCTGGCAGATGGACGCCAGCAGCTCACTGGACGCCTCCTTCTGCCCGCGCTCCACCTCGGACAGGTAGCCGAGGCTGACCTTGGCGGCGCGGGAGATGTCGCGCAGCGTGCGACGCTTGTTGGTGCGGGCATGCCGGAGCCGGTCGCCGATCGCCTCGCGCAGGAGCACGGTCATCGCGCGCCTCCCTTCCTGATACCGACCACGTTACCCAGTTCGAGCGCCTCCTCGCAGCGATTGACACGGGGATACGCCCAGGGCGAACGCCCCGATCACGTGAGATGTTCCCCCAGCAGGTCCAGCGCGGCCGTCACCGAGGCCCGCCGCACGGCCGCGCGGTCGCCCTCGAACCAGTGCGTCCGCACGTCCCGGCCACCCGGCCCGGCCAGGCCGATGTGCACGGTGCCGGGGGCGACGCCGTCCTGCGGGTCCGGCCCGGCCACCCCGGTCAGGCCCAGCCCCCAGTCGGCCCCGCAGCGGTCCCGCGCGCCCTCCGCGAGCTGCGCGGCGACCTCCGGGTGCACCGCGCCGTGCGCGGCCAGCAGCGCCGGATCCACGCCCGCGAGCTTCGCCTTGAGGTCGGTGGCGTAGACCACGAGCCCGCCGCGCACCACCGCGCTGGACCCGGGCACCTCGGTCAGGCTCGCGGTGACCAGGCCGGCCGTCAGCGACTCCGCCGCGGCCACCGTCTGCCGCAGGCGCAGCAACGCGGCCACCACCGGGCGCGCCGAGGTCATGCCCGCGCCGCCGCGCGCAGCCGCACCGCGCGCACCACGTAGTCCGCCCCGGTGACGACGGTGAGCAGCACCGCCAGGCCCATCAGCGCCCACTGGACCGGCAGCGCGCCGTCCGGCAGCGGCAGCAGGTAGGTCACGATCGCCAGGATCTGGGTCATCGTCTTGGCCTTGCCGCCGCGGCTGGCCGGGATGACGCCGTGCCGGATGACCCAGAACCGCAGCAGGGTCACGCCGATCTCGCGGACCGCGATCACGATGGTCACCCACCACGGCAGCTCGCCGAGCAGGCTCAGGCCCACCAGCGCGGCGCCGATCAGCGCCTTGTCCGCGATCGGATCGGCGATCTTGCCGAAGTCGGTGATCAGGCCGTAGCGGCGCGCGACCCAGCCGTCCACCTGATCGGTCAGCGACGCGATCGCGAACAGCACGGTCGCGCCGATCCGCCAGCCGGTGTCCTCGCCGCCGCCGGCGAACAGCGCCAGCACGAACAGCGGGACCAGGACGAGCCGGGACAGCGTGAGCAGGTTCGCGACGTTGAGCGTGGGCACCGGGGTCGGCTCCGGCTCGCGACGCGGCGGGCGGGCCTCCCCGCCAGCCTGGGCCGACTCCTCCGCCGCGGCGCTCGTCTGCCGGCGTCCGGCTCGACGAGCAGGTCGACGCCCTCGGAGCCGACGACCCGGCAGCGGACCATCTGGCCGACCGCGAGCCCCTCGCCGTCGAGCACGACGCACGCGCCGTCGACCTCCGGAGCCTGGTGCGCGGCGCGGCCGGACACCTCCTCGGCGTCGGCCTCCTCGACCAGCACGTCGACGATCTCGCCGACGCGGTCCTCGGCGCGCTGCGCGGTCAGTTCCTCGACCAGCGCGGACACCCGCGCGACGCGCTCGGCGACCACCTCGGGATCGATCTTGCCGTCGTAGGTCTCGGCCTCGGTGCCGTCCTCGTCGGAGTAGCCGAACACGCCGACCGCGTCCAGGCCGGCCTCGGTGAGGAAGTGCTCCAGCTCGGCGACGTCGTCCTCGGTCTCCCCGGGGAAGCCGACGATCACGTTGCTGCGGATGCCCGCCTCCGGCGCGTACTCGCGGATCTGCTCGATCAGCGCGAGGAACGACTTGGTGGAGCCGAACCGGCGCATCCGGCGCAGCACGGTCTCGCTGGAGTGCTGGAAGGACATGTCGAAGTAGGGCGCCACGCCCGGGGTGGTCGCGATCGCGCGGACCAGGTCCGGGCGCGTCTCGGCCGGCTGCAGGTAGGACACCCGGACCCGCTCGATGCCCTCGATGCCGGCCAGCTTCGGCAGCAGCAGCTCCAGGGCGCGGGTGCCGCCCAGGGCGCGGCCGAGGTCCTTGCCGTAGGAGGTGGAGTTCTCGCTGACCAGGAACAGCTCCTTGACGCCCTGGCCGGCCAGCCACGCGGCCTCGGCGAGGATCTCGTCCGGGTGGCGGGAGACGAACGAGCCGCGGAACGACGGGATCGCGCAGAACGAGCAGCGGCGGTCGCAGCCCGAGGCGATCTTCAGCGCCGCCACCGGCGAGTCGGACAGCCGGCTGCGCAGCACGCGGGGCCCCCAGCCGTGGCCGGGGATCGACACGTCCTCGGTGGCCGCGGCGCGCTCGACCGGGGTGATCGGGAGCAGCTTGCGGCGGTCGGCCGGAGTGTGCGAGGCGATGGTGCGCCCGGCGGCGACGTCGTCCAGGCGGGCGGCGAGGTCGTGGTAGTGGTCGAAGCCGAGGACCGCATGAGCCTCCGGCAGGCTCTCGGCCAGCTCGGCGCCGTAGCGCTCGGCCATGCAGCCGACCGCGACGACCTTCGCGCCGGTGTCCGCGGCGGCCAGCAGCGTGTCCACCGAGTCCTTCTTCGCCGACTCCACGAAGCCGCAGGTGTTGACGACGATGACGTCGCTGCCCTCGGGTTCGTCGGCCAGCTCCCAGCCCCCTTCGGCGAGCCGGCCGGCCAGCTCCTCGGAGTCCACCTCGTTGCGGGCGCAGCCCAGGGTCAGCAGGGAGACACGACGGCCGGAGGACTCGGTGGCGGCAGAAGACACGACACTCAGGGTAGCTGGCGCGCGCGGGCGTGGCCGAACCCACCGCGACAGGCCCGCCCGCGCCCCGATACGGTCGATCGGTGCACGGTGATCCTTCCAGTTCCGTCGAGATCCGGCGGGCCCGGATCTCGGATGTCCGCAAGATCAAGGCGTTGGTGGACGCGGACGCGGGGCGCGTGCTCCTGGAGAAGTCGCTCGTCACGCTGTACGAGGACATGCAGGAGTTCTGGGTCGCGGACATCGGCGGCGAGAACGGTGACATCGTCGGCTGCGGCGCGCTGCACGTGCTGTGGGAGGACCTGGCCGAGATCCGCACGGTCGCGGTCGACAAGCGGATGCGCGGGCAGGGGATCGGGCACCGGCTGGTCGCGCAGCTGATCACGCTGGCGCGGGAACTGGGGCTGCGTCGGATCTTCGTGCTCACCTTCGAGACGAGCTTCTTCGCGCGGCACGGGTTCACCGAGATCGACGGCACGCCGGTGCCGAGCTCGGTGTACGAAGAGATGCGCCGCTCGGTGGACCCGGGCGTGGCCGAGTTCCTCGAACTCCCCTACGCGAAGCCGAACACGCTCGGCAACACACGCATGCTCCTGGAGCTGTAGCGCGGGACTCGCGCGCCCGAATGCAGAACTCGCCCACGTGAGCGTGGGACTCGCGCGAGTTCTGCGCGCCCGCCCGCGAGTCCCACCATCCTGCTCGCGAGTCCCACCCTCCTGCTCGCGAGTTCCACGCTCGTGAGCGCGAGTTCTGCCTCCTTGTCGGCGGGCGCTGCGCCCGCCGGGTGAAGTTCGCCCGGTATCCACCTTTCGGGGCTGGTGGCCGTCACCGGGCGGCCGGAAGCTGATCATGGCCGTCCCTTGATCAGCGAGGAGCCCCGATGCGCGTCGCCGCCCGCCGTCTGCTGTCCACGGCCGCACTGGCCACCGCCCTGGTCGCCGGAACCGGCACCGCGCAGGCCGCCGACATCGGGGCGGTGACCGACAAGTACCTGTTCGGCACGTCGCTGAGCCGGTTCGAGGAGATCCGCGCGGACCGGCCGTACGCGGCGAAGCTGGACTGGTCGTCGGACACCTGCTCGTGGTCGCCGGACAAGCCGCTCGGGTTCGACTTCTCCCCCGCCTGCCACCGCCACGACTTCGGGTACCGCAACTACAAGCGGCAGGACCGGTTCACCAGCGCCCACCGGAAGAAGATCGACGACAACTTCTACGCCGACCTGAAGGTCATCTGCCACGGCGACTGGCGCTGCAACGGCACGGCCTGGACCTACTACCAGGCCGTCCGGAAGTTCGGCGGCTCCTAGTCCGCGTCGCCGTCGTCGGGCGCCGAGCCGCCGCGGATGAGCATCAGCGTGCCTTCCAGGTCCTCGGGCTTGACGAGCACGTCGCGCGCCTTCGAGCCCTCCGACGGGCCCACCACGCCGCGCGTCTCCAGCAGGTCCATCAGCCGCCCGGCCTTGGCGAACCCCACCCGCAGCTTGCGCTGCAGCATCGACGTCGACCCGAACTGCGAGGTGATGATCAGCTCCGCCGCCTGCAGCAGGACGTCCAGGTCGTCGCCGATGTCCGGGTCGATCTCCTTCTTCTCGCCGGCCTTCGCGGCGGTGACGCCCTCCTGGTACTCCGGCTGCGCCTGCTCCTTGGTGAAGTTGACGATCGCGGAAATCTCGTCGTCGCCGACGTAGGCGCCCTGGATGCGGACCGGCTTGCCCGCGCCCATCGGCAGGTACAGGCCGTCGCCCATGCCGATCAGCTTCTCCGCGCCCGGCTGGTCCAGGATGACCCGCGAGTCGGTCAGCGACGACGTCGCGAACGCCAGCCGCGACGGCACGTTCGTCTTGATCAGGCCGGTCACCACGTCCACCGACGGCCGCTGCGTGGCCAGCACCAGGTGGATCCCCGCGGCGCGGGCCTTCTGCGTGATCCGCACGATCGCGTCCTCGACGTCGCGTGGCGCGGTCATCATCAGGTCGGCCAGCTCGTCGACGATCGCCATGATGTACGGGTACGGGCGGTAGACGCGCTCGCTGCCCGGCGGCGCCGTGATCTCCCCCGAGGAGACCTTGCGGTTGAAGTCGTCGATGTGACGCACCCGGTTGGCCTGCATGTCCTGGTAGCGCTGCTCCATCTCCTCCACCAGCCAGGCCAGCGCCGCGGCGGCCTTCTTCGGCTGGGTGATGATGGGCGTGATCAGGTGCGGGATGCCCTCGTACGGCGTCAGCTCGACCATCTTCGGGTCGATCAGGATCATCCGGACCTCGTCCGGCGTGGCCCGGGACAGCAGCGACACCAGCATCGAGTTGACGAAGCTCGACTTACCGGAACCGGTGGAACCGGCGACCAGCAGGTGCGGCATCTTCGTCAGGTTCGCGGTGACGAAGTGGCCCTCGATGTCCTTGCCCAGCCCGATGACCATCGGGTGGTTGTCCTTGGCCGCCGTCGAGGAGCGCAGCACGTCACCGAGGCGCACCATCTCGCGGTCGGAGTTGGGCACCTCGATGCCGACCGCCGACTTGCCGGGGATCGGCGCGAGCAGGCGGACGTTGTCGGTGGCCACCGCGTAGGCGATGTTCTTGGTCAGCGCGGTGATCTTCTCGACCTTCACGCCCGGACCCAGCTCGACCTCGTAGCGGGTCACCGTCGGGCCGCGGGTGAAGCCGGTGACCTGCGCGTCGACGTTGAACTGCTCCAGCACGCCGGTGATCGCCTCGATCATGGCGTCGTTGGCCTTGCTGCGGGTCTTCGGCGCGTCGCCCAGCTGCAGCAGATCGGCGGGCGGCAGCTCGTAGTCGCCCTCGACGGTGCGGGTGACCGACATGACCGGCTCGGGCTTCTTGGGCTTCTTCTCCGGCACCTCGGCCGGCACCGGCTTCGGCGGCCGCGCCGGGGTGGGCGCCTCGGCCAGCGCGGACTCGATGTCCAGCTGGTCCGGATCGGCGCCGGTCGCCTGGCGGCGGCGGGAGGGCTTGCGCAGCCGGACGGCCTTCGGGTCGGCGTCGGTGACCTCGTCGCGCTTCTCGGCGCGCGCCTCGCGCTGCGCCTCCTCCTCGGCGTGCTCCTCGGGGTCCAGGCCCCAGGTGCGGACCAGGTGCGGGATGTCGCGGATGCGGGTGCCGGTGAACACGAGCAGGCCGAACGCCAGCGCGAGGAACAGCAGCGGCACCGCGACCCACGCCGTCAGCCCCTGGGCGAGCAGGTCGCCGGAGAGGAAGCCGAGGACGCCACCGGCGTAGCGCTGGTTCTCGGTGTCGTGCGGGCGGCCGTTGAACAGGTGCAGCAGGCCCAGCAACGCGAACACGCCCAGCACGGTGCCGATGACCATGCGCGGGCGGATCTCCGGTTGCGGCTCGCTGCGCATCAGCGTCACGGCGGTGACCACGAGCACGAGCGGCAGGGTGACCGCGCCGGCGCCGAAGATCGTGCGGGTGCCCAGCTCGACGTAGCCGCCGACCGGTCCGGCCGCGCGCCACCACACCCCGGCGGCGATGATCACGGCCAGGGCGATGAACCCCAGCGCGAGCCCGTCGCGGCGGTGCTCCGGCTCCAGCTCGCGGCCGCGGCCGACGGTGCGCACCAGGCTGCCCAGCCCCTTGGCCAGCAGGTTCCAGCCACCGCGGACGGCCTTGCTGAACGTGCCGGCCTTCTTCTTCGGTGCGGGCTTGCGGGCGCGCGAGGCCGCGGGCCGCGCCTTGGCCGCGCCGCGCGTCGTCCTGCGCGCGGTGCCGCCCTTGCCGCCGGTCCGTTTCGTGCCGCTGCTCCTCGTCGCCGCCCCGCTCGCCATGTCCTCTACGGTAACCGCCTGGCCCCAGCAACCCCAGGTGCCACACTCGGCACAGCGCGAACTTCCCCGTCACCGGCGGACCTTGATCCGCCATTTCGGTGATCTGCCATGCTGGCGACCATGTTCGCGCTGCACTCCGACGACACCGGGCAGACCCGCCGCAGGCCACCGGCGGTCTGGCGGACCATGACGCGTCTGGACCAGGGGCTGGTCGCGCTGACCGGGCGCCTGCGGATCACCGGCCGCATCGCGCCGGAGCTGCGGGGACGGCCGTTCCTGATGGCCGCCAACCACATCGGCGTGTTCGACCCGTTCGTGCTGATCGCGGCCTGCCGGAAGATCGGCATCTCGCCGCGGTTCATGCTGGCCGGCGGGATCCTGGACGCGCCGGTGATCGGGCCCGCGCTGAAGGTCAGCGGGCACCTGCGCATCGACCGCGGCAAGGCCAGCGCGCTGGAGCAGTTCGCGCAGGCCGTGCAGGAGATGCGGACCACCCCGAGCCCGGTCATCGTCTACCCGGAGGGCCGCATCAGCCACGACCCGGGCCTGTGGCCGGAGCGCGGCAAGACGGGCGCCGCGCGGCTCGCGATCGCCGCCGGGGTGCCGGTGGTGCCGATCAGCCAGTGGGGCGCGCACGAGGCCGTGTACTGGGGCACCGAGCGCGTCGAGGGGCCCGCGGACCTGCTGCCGCTGGCCCGGTCCGGGCTGACGGCCCCGCTGCGGCGCCCGACGTACCGGGTGCACTTCGGCGAACCGGTCGACCTGGGCGACGTCGAGCCGGACCGCCCGGGCGCCGGGGTGCGCGCGCACGCGAAGATCATGCGCGCGATCACCGCCGGGCTGGTCCCGCTGCGCCGCGACGAGCCGGACGAGCCGAAGTTCCACGACCCGACGCGGCCCACCGACACGATCAGCCCCTGGCGGCCCCGGTGACCGATCCGGAGTCGCTGGCGGAGATCCGCGCCCGCATCGACGCCCTCGACACCGAGTTGATCCGCCTGCTGGCCGCCCGCCAGTCCCTGGTGCGGGCGGCGGCCGCGGTCAAGACCGACGAGCAGGCGGTGCGCGCGCCGGGCCGGGTGGAGCAGGTGATCGCGTCGGTCCGCGACCGGGCGGAGGCTGCGGGACTGGCGCCCGAGGTCGCCGAGCCGGTGTGGCGGGCGATGATCGGCGCCTTCATCGACCTGGAACTGAGCGAGCACGCCCGGCTCGGGAGCGATCAGCGGCGGTAGGCGGCCCCGGGGTGGTCCGCCGCCAGGCGGGGGCCCTCGCCGCCGAGGCGTTCCCGTAGCGTGCCCTCCGCCGGCCGCGCCGGCACCCGGCCCCGGCGGCGCAGCTCGGGCACCACCCAGCGCGTGAAGTCCGCGAACGTGCCCGGCGTCGTGACGTACGCCAGGTTGAAGCCGTCCACGTCGGCCTCCGCCACCCACCGCTCCAGCTCGTCCGCGACCTCCGGGCCGGAACCCGCCACGACCGGCCCGCGGCCGCCGAGCCCGATGAACCCGGCCAGCTCCCGCGGCGTCCACGCCCGCTCGGCCGTCGTGAACGCCGCCAGCGCCGACCGGTTCGCGTCCCCGTCGCGGTAGGTCAGCGGCTCGTCCACCGGCAGTTCGGCCAGGTCGACGCCCGTCCAGCCGCCGAACCGGGCGAACGCGCCGGGAACCGAGACCAGCGACCGGTACTCCCGCAGCTTCGCCGCGGCCTCCTCGGACGTCTCGGCCACCACGGGCGTGAGCATCGTGAAGATCTTCACCGCCCGCGGGTCCCGGCCCTGCTCGGCCACGCCCGCGCGGATCGCGTCCACCGAACGGCGCACCGCCCGCGGCGTCGGCCCGGACACGAACACCGCCTCCGCGTGCCGTGCCGCGAACCGCACGCCCCGCGGCGACGCGCCCGCCTGGAACAGCACCGGCGTGCGCTGCGGCGACGGCTCCGACAGGTGCGGCCCGGGTACCGGGAAGTACTTCCCCTGGTGCCCGATGTCGTGCACCTTCGCCGGATCCGCGTACACCCCGCCGGAGCGCACGACGGCGTCGTCCTCCCATGAGCCCTCCCACAGCCGGTAGCAGACCTCGAGGTACTCCTCGGCGATCTCGTACCGCTCGTCGTGCGGCACCTGGGCGCCCAGGCCGAGGTTGCGGGCCGCACTGTCCAGATAGGACGTCACGATGTTCCACGCGACCCGCCCCCGCGTCAGGTGGTCCAGTGTGGACAGGCGGCGGGCCAGCGAGTACGGCTGCTCGTACGTCGTGGACACGGTGACCCCGAACCCGAGGTGCGAGGTCACCGCCGCCAGCGCGGGCAGCAGCACAGTCGGCTCGTTCACCGGGATCTGCGCGGCGTCGGCGACCGCGGCGTCCTTCGACCCGCCGTAGACGTCGTACACGCCCAGCACGTCGGCGAGGAACAACGCGTCGAACCCGCCGTCCTCCAGCGTGCGCGCCAGGGCCAGCCAGAAGGACAGGTCAGCGCGGCGGCGAGCAGCGGCGCGAACCCGCCGGAGAGCGCCGCGCCGATCTGGTAGCCCAGCGACGCGCTGCTGTAGCGCACGCGGGTGCCGAACAGCTCACCGAACCAGGCGGCCTGCGGCCCGTACATCGCGTCGTGCACCACGTTCACGCCGAACACGATCGCCAGCGCCACGATCCCGGTCACCGACCCGAACAGGTACGGCGGGCGGCGCCCGAAGCGGTCGGACAGGTACCCCCACAGCGGCGTGCTGACCAGCCCGGCCGCGGAGGCGACCATCACCGCGACCAGCCCCACCGAACTGTCCTTGCCGAACGTGGTCTGCAGGTAGGTCAGCGAGTAGGTGGTGAGCAGCACGAACAACGCGATCTGCGACAGCCGCAGCCCGGTGGTCAGCGCGACGTTGCGGGGGCTGGGTCCGCAGCACCTCCACCACCGGCAGCCGGGCGGTTTCCCCGCGGGCGCGCAGCTCGGCGAACACCGGCGCGTCGGTCAGCCGCAGCCGGATCACCAGGCCGACCACCACGAGCACCAGGCTGAGCAGGAACGGCACCCGCCAGGCCCAGGACAGGAACACGTCATCGCCGGCGAGCGTGCGCACGAGGTAGTAGACGCCGGTGGCCAGCAGCATCCCGGCCGACGAGCCGAGTTGCGTGAAGCTGCCGAACAGCCCGCGCCGGCCGGGTGTGGCGTGCTCGACCGACAGCAGCGCGGCGCCGCCCCACTCCGCGCCGACCGCCAGGCCCTGCACCAGCCGCAGCACCACGAGCAGCGCGGGGGCGGCGATCCCGGCCTGCGCGTAGGTGGGCAGCACCCCGATCGCCGTGGTGGCGATGCCCATCAGCAGCAACGCGCCGGCCAGCACCGCCTTGCGGCCCACCCGGTCGCCGAGGTGACCGGAGATCACCGCGCCGAGCGGCCGCGTGCCGAAGCCGACCGCGTAGGTGCCGAACGCCGCGAGCGTGCCCGCGGTCGAGGAGACGTTGGGGAAGAACAGCGGTTTGCACACCAGCGCGGTCGCGGTGGCGTAGAGGCAGAAGTCGTACCACTCGATCGTGGTGCCGATCATGCTGCCGATCGCGGCGCTGCGGGGCGTGGTGCGGGGCGGGGACTCGGCCGTGGTCGTCACGTCCAGGCACGGTAAGGATCTCCGCGCGGCCGCGGGTGATCTCTCAGATGCTGGAACCGGTGTGCCGCTCCCCTAGGGTGGTGATCGTGAGCACCCGGATTCTCGTCGTGTACTACAGCGCCACCGGCAACACCGCGAAGCTGGCCGCCGCGCTGGCCGAGGGGGCCGCCGGCGCGGGGGCCGAGGTGCGGGTGCGCACGGTGCCCGAAACCGCCCCGCCCGAGGCGATCGCGACCAACCCGCGCTGGCGGGCGTGGGTGGACTCCGGGCCGCACGACGACCTGGCCACCCTGGGCGACCTGGAGTGGGCCGACGGGCTCGCGCTCGGCAGCCCGACGCGGTTCGGCGGGCCGGCGAGCCAGCTGAAGTCCTATCTGGACAGCATGGGTGGCCTGTGGGCCAAGGGGAAGCTGGCCGACAAGGTCGCCACGTCGTTCACCACGGCGTCCACCGCGCACGGCGGACTGGAGGCGACGGTGCTGGCGATGAACAACATCTTCTACCACTGGGGCGCGATCGTGCTGCCGCTCGGTTACGGGCAGCCGCACCTGCTGGAGTCGGGCAACCCCTACGGCGGCTCGTTCGTGTCGCGCAAGGCGGCCGAGCCGGACAAGGAGTCGATCGAGGCGCTGCGCATCCAGGGCACCCGCCTCGCCACGATCGCCGGGTACGTCCGCGTGGGCCGGGGCGCCTGACCGGCGTGGCTGTTGCGCCGGCCGGCCAGGCCGGGCAACCGCTCCCCCGGCGCGGCCCCGCCGCATTCCACCCCTCTCGCCTGCTAACCGGCGTGCGAGTGTGACCGGTTAGCCGCGGCGTGACGGAATTCCGGTACCGCCGTACCGCCCGGCTGCCTAGGGTGGATCGGGTGGTCACCGAAGCTCCCGCACCCGCGCGCGCGTTCGTCCCGCACCGCGGGCGTGGCACGACGCTGATCCTGGTCTCCTCGGTCTGTTTCGGCAGCTCCGGCACCATCGCGAAACCCGCGATGCTCGCCGGGCTGTCCGCCGAACAGGTCGCCGCGGCGCGGATCGGTCTCGCCGCGCTCGTGCTGGCCGCCGTGGTGGCCCTGGTGAAACCGTCGCTGCTGCGCGTGCGCCGCGCGGAATGGCCCCTGCTGCTCGGCTACGGCCTGCTCGGCGTCGCGGGCGTGCAGCTGTGCTACTTCGTCGCCGCGGGGCGGCTGCCCGTCGGCATCGCGATCCTGCTCGAGTTCACCTCCCCGGTGCTGATCGCGCTGTGGACGCGGTTCGTGCGCGGCGTGCGGCTGCCCGGGCGCATGTGGGCCGGGATCGCGCTCGCCATGGCCGGGCTCGCCGGCGTCGCGCAGGTGTGGCAGGGGCTGAGCCTGGACGCGGCCGGCCTGCTCGCCGGGCTCGGCGCCGCGGTGTGCTCGGCGGCCTACTTCCTGCTCGGCGAGCACGGCGTCAGCACCCGCCACCCGCTCGGCATGGTCACCTGGGGCATGATCATCGGCGCGGTCGCGGTGTGCGCGGTCGCGCCGCCGTGGACCCTGCCCGCCGAGATCCTCACCGCGCCCGGCGAGTTCGGCCCGTGGCGCCCGCCGGTGTGGCTGCTGCTGGTCGCCGTCGCGCTGTTCTCCACCGTGCTGGCCTACGCCATCGGCCTCACCGCGCTGCGCCACCTCCCGGCCTCGGTCGCCAGCGTCATCGGCCTGCTCGAACCCGTCATCGCCACCGCCACCGCGTGGGCACTGCTGCACGAAACCCTCGCCTGGCCCCAGCTCGCCGGCGCGGTCGTCCTGCTGGGCGGCGCGCTGATCGTGCAGCTCAACTCGCCGCGCCCGCAGGTTCCGGAGATCGGAACGCCCGCCGGTACGCCCCCGGCGTCGTACCCACCTGATCGCGGAAGCGGCGGCGCAGGTTGACCGCCGAGGTGAGCCCGACGCGCGCCGCGATCGCCTCCACCGGCAGATCGGTGTCCTCCAGCAGCCGGCGCGCCTCCGCCACCCGGCGGGACAGCAGCCACGCCCGGGCTCATGCCGAGCTGCTCCTGGAAGCGCCGCGCCAGCGTGCGGGGCGAGACGTTGAGCCGCGCGGCCAGATCGGTCACCGACAGCGGGGTGCCGAGCCGCTCACCGGCCCAGTCGAGCAGGCCGTCCAGCGGCGGTGGGGGCGGCGCCGGCGGCACGAACTGGTTCTGACCACCGTCGCGGTGCGGGGGCATCACCATGTGCCGCGCGAGGAGTGCGGCGTGCGCGGCCCCGTGGTCCCGCCGCACGAGGTGCAGGCACAGGTCGATCCCGGCGCCCGCACCGGCGCTCGTGGCGACGTCGCCGTGGTCCACGTAGAGCCGGTCCGGCTCCACGCGCACCCGCGGGAACGCGCGCTGAAGCCGGTCGGCGCCCGCCCAGTGCGTGGTGGCCGAGCGGCCGTCCAGCAAGCCGGTCTGCGCCAGCGCGAACACGCCCGAGCAGATCGTGACCAGCCGGGCCCCGCGGGCGTGCGCGCGCAGCAGCGCCCGGCGCACGCGCGGGGACAACGGCGCGTCCAGGGGCCGCCAGCCCGGGATGATCACGGTGTCCGCGGAGGCGAGCGGCGACAGACCCCGCGGCACCGACATGGCGTACCCCGCGGTCGTCGGCACCGGGCCGGGCGTCTCGGTGCACACGTCGAACTCGTAGTACTGCGGCACGCCGTTCCGCGCCGTGCCGAAGACCTCCGCGGCGCAGCCGAGCTCGAACGTCGACTGCACCGGCCGCACGAGGGCGATCACGCGATGCATGGCAAAAAAGTACCCCATGGTGTCTTTCCGGACACTGTCCGGCCGTCGCCCGCGCGCGTCATCTTGGGGACATGCACGACGAAATCCTCGCCCAGGAGGGCTACACCGCGGTCTCCGTCCACGACGCCCCGGCTCGGGAGATCTCCCCCGGGATCCGGCACCGTCCGTTGTGGACCGGGTCCACCGGGGCGCACGCCGATCTGCTGGAGATGGACCCCGGCACGTCCTGGCCCCACCGCGACGTCCACGAACCCGGCCCCGAGGAGGTCTACGTGGTGGCGGGCACGTTCAACGACGGCGCGCGCGACTACCCGGCCGGCACGTTCCTGCACGCCCCCGCGGGAACCTGGCACGTGCCGGCCACCACCACGGGGTGCACGCTGTTCCTCTTCTACCCGGAGGGCTAGCCGGCCGGCGTCAGCACGATCCGGCCGTCGGGGTTGAGCTCGCCGAGGAACGCGGCAGGTCCGGACCGGTCCGGCACCTCGGTGGCGCCCAGTTCCCGCAGGCGGTCACCACGCTCGGCCGGCGACGTGGTGACCGCGACGGCCCCGGGCCGCGAGCTGGACCGCCGTGATGCCGATGCTGCCGGCCGCACCCCGCACCAGCACCGACCCGCCGGGCGCGAACCCCGCGCGGGCCAGGCCGAAATGCGCCACCACACCGGAACTCCCGAGCGCCACCGCGTCCACCCCGCCGAACTCCTCGATCACCACTGCTTTCACGTCCGCCGACGCTAACGAACGCCCCCGTCCGCCCTGGACAACCGCGTCCGCATCCTGGACGCGGCCCGCGCGCTGTTCGCCACCGGGGGCTGGACGTGCCGATGCGGGAGAACGCCCGGGCGGACTCCGTCCTGGACGACCTGGTGCTCATAGCGCACCGCGGCCTGCACGCCACCTCGGCGGCGGCGCGCGTCCGGGCCTCCCGGCGCGCTGGTGATCCAGGCGTTTCAGGCCCCGCTCAGCCCGGCCAGCGCACCGTAGAACACCTCCGCGATCCGAGCCGGATCCGGCGCCGCGAACGCCTGGCCCCCGGTGGGCGCGGTGATCGCCGCCAGTTCGGCCACGTCCACGTCCGGGCCGATCCCGATGCCGATGATCGCCACCGGGCGGGCCGGGTCGGACAGCCGGGTCAGCTCCGCCAGCAGCGCGTCCCGGCTGATGCCGTGGTCGTCGTCGTTGCGGCCGTCGGTCAGGACGATCACCAGGTTGAGCCGCCCGGGCTGCCACTCCGCGGACGCCAGCCGGTACGCGGCCAGCACCGTGTCGTACAACCCGGTGTCGCCGTCGGGCGTGGCCTGGATCGCGCGCAACCGCTCCGCCGCCCCCGACGCCAGCTGATCGCTCACCGGCCGCATCGGCAGCACCTCGCGGTAGTCGCGGTCGCCGTCCAGGCGCGTGGCGAACTCCCACACACCGGTCTCCGACGTCGGCTTGAACAGCGACAGCGCCCGCGCCGCCGCGTCGGTGGTCAGCTGCATCCGCGTCCGGCCGGTGCCGGGCACCTCGACGTCCATCGACCCGGACACGTCGATCAGCACCCGCGCCCGCGAGCTGGAGTTGATCCGCGCCCACTGCCCGAGCAGCGCGTCCACGTCGGCGTCGGTCGGCACCGCGGGCGACGGCAGGGTCCGGTCGCTGATGTTCAGCCCCGCGCCGTCGCGCAGGTACCGGCCGTCCGGGGTGCGGAACCCGGCGTCGGCCAGTGCGTTCGTCCCCTCCAGGCCGAGCAGCGCGGACAGCAGCGCCGCCGCGGCCGCGCGCTGGGACTCCCCCGCCCCGCCGAGCACGGCGAACGGGTAATCGAGCGCGGGCGCCTCGGCCTGGTAGCTCGCCACCAGCCCGCTCTGGCTGCCGGCGACGCCGGTGCGCACGTTGTGGCGCAGCAGCGCGTTCTCCGACACGGGGAACCCGGCGAGCGTGCGATCGGCGAGCCGCGTGAACAAGTCGTCGGTCGCCGGGACCGCGTTCGGGGACAACCGGCGCAGCGTGGCGGCGTAGGCGTCGGCGGCCGGCACCGCGGCGCGGATGCCGATCAGCGCGGACAGGCCCGCCGGGTCCCGGCCCGGATCGGGCAGCCCGAGCGCGAGGCCGGGCGCGCCGAGCACGTCGGCCCAGGACGGCACGCGGCCGGGCCAGCCCAGGCCCGCCGCCACCTCCTCGGTCACCGCGAACACCACCGGTGAGCTGGCGATGCTGGTGCCGCCCGCGATCCCGCTCGCGCCGACGCCCTTGGCGCGCCGCAGCTGCAGCGTCGACTCCGGGATCCACACGTCCGGCCGGACCGCGCCGCCGGGCAGGGCCAGCGACTGCGCGACCGCGGCCGAGCCGACCGCGTTGACCTCGAACGCGGCGCACCCGGTCTGCGCCACCCGGCGGGCGACCAGGGCGACCGCCGGCGCCACCGCGGGCGCGGCGGCGACGCGCACGACCACCGGCCGCTCACATCCGCCCTGGTCACGCACCACGCTGGTGGCGATCCAGCCGGCTCCGCCGAGCACGACGAGGACACCGGCGACCGCCCACGCCCGCCGCGGCCGCCGCCGGGCGGGAGACGAATGTCGGCCCACCTCGCACCGCCTCCGCTGCCTCGCTCGCCAGGATGCGATCCAGGTTAGGCGCAGTGACGGAGATTACCTACGCTGTCGGATCGGCCTGTCCGTACGTCACCGGGATGACGGTCGGCACGATCATCGGGCGGCGCCGGTAGGTCTCGGCGACCCATCGGCCCACCACACGGCGCACGGCCTGGGCGATCCGGTGGCTGTCGGTGATGCCCTCGACCTCGGTGCGGGACAGCTCCATCTCCACGAGCGGAACCACCGCATCGAGTGCCTTCGGGTCGTCGGAGAACCCGCGCCCGGACACCGTCGGGGTGCTCACCGCGCGGCCGGTGGTCGAGTCGATCGCGACGTTGATCGCGATGAACCCGCCCTCGCCGAGCACCAGCCGGTCGGACAGAGTCGACTCGCCGACGTCGCCGACCGACAGGCCGTCGACGTAGACGTGCCCGACCTCGACCCGCCCGGCCGTGCGCGCCCGGCCGTCCACCAAATCGACCACCACGCCGTTCTCGGCCAGCACCACGTTCTCCGGCGCCACCCCGGTGCGGATCGCGAGCGCGCCGTTGGCCCGCAGGTGCCGCCACTCGCCGTGCACCGGCATGACGTTGCTCGGCCGGATCGCGTTGTAGAGGAACAGCAGCTCCCCCGCCGAGGCGTGCCCGGACACGTGCACCTTCGCGTTGCCCTGGTGCACCACGTTCGCGCCGAGCCGGACCAGGCCGTTGACCACGCCGAACACGGCGGTCTCGTTGCCCGGGATGAGCGAGCTGGCCAGCACGACCGTGTCCCCGGCGCGGATCGAGATCTGCCGGTGCTCGCCGCGCGCCATCCGGGACAGCGCCGACAGCGGTTCGCCCTGCGACCCGGTGGAGACGAACAGCACCCGGCTCTCCGGCAGGTTGACGGCCTCGTCGAGGTTGATCAGCAGGCCCTCGGGGATGTTCAGCAGGCCCAGGTCCGCCGCGATGCCCATGTTGCGGACCATCGACCGCCCCACGAACGCCACCCGGCGGCCGTGCCGGACCGCCGCGTCGAGCACCTGCTGCACGCGGTGCACGTGGCTGGCGAAACAGGCCACGATCACCCGTTGCGTGACCTTGCCGATGACATCGTCGAGCACCGGGCCGATGTCGCGCTCCGGGGTGACGAACCCGGGCACCTCGGCGTTGGTCGAGTCGATGCACAGCAGGTCCACGCCCTCGTCGCCGAGGCGGGAGAACCCGGCCAGGTCGGTCAGGCGGTTGTCCAGCGGCAGCTGGTCGAGCTTGATGTCACCGGTGTGCAGCACGACCCCGGCCGGGGTGCGCAGCGCCACCGCCAGCGCGTCCGGGATCGAGTGGTTGACCGCGAAGAACTCCAGCTCGAACGGTCCCACCGTGCGCCGCTCGGACTCGGTCACCTCGATCAGCTTCGGCCGCTGCCGGTGCTCCCGGCACTTGGCCTCCAGCAGCGCGAGCGTGAACCGCGAGCCGTAGACCGGCAGGTCCGGCCGCAGGCGCAGCAGGAACGGCACGGCGCCGATGTGGTCCTCGTGGCCGTGGGTGAGCACGAGGGCTTCGATGTCGGACAGCCGGTCCTCGATCGCCCGGAAGTCGGGCAGGATCAGGTCGACGCCGGGCTGCTCGTCCTCGGGGAAGAGCACGCCGCAGTCGACGATCAGCAGGCGGTTGTCGTACTCGAAGACGGTCATGTTGCGGCCGACCTCGCCGATGCCGCCGAGGGCGACCGTGCGCAGGCCGCCTTCGGGCAGTGCGGATGGGGTGTTGGTCGGTCCGGGTCCTGCCGAGATCACCTGTGAATGGTCCCAACGCTGGTGTGAGTGGTGGGTGCGACGTAGGCCGCCGCGGAGTCGGCCTGCGCCACCCGGGAAGAGTGCCAGTCCGGTGACGGCGACTCCGCCAGGGGGACCCCTGCCTGGGCGAGGTCGGTGGCGATCGCCTCGACCTGCTCCGGGGTCGCGGGCACGATCGGCAGCCGCGGGCCGCCGACCGGGTGGCCGCGCAGGGCGAGCGCGGTCTTGGCGAACACGACACCGCCGACGCGCGACATGGCGCGGAAGACGGGCAGCATGCCGCGGTGGTTGGTGCGGGCGGTCGAGGTGTCGCCGTCCTCGTAGGCCTCGATCATGGCCCGGATCCGGCCGGCCACCACGTGACCGATCACGCTCACCACCCCGGCCGCGCCGACCGACAGCCACGGCAGGTTCAGCGCGTCGTCGCCGGAGTAGTAGGCCAGGTGGGTGTTGGCGATGACCTCGCTGCCGGCCAGCAGGTCGCCCTTGGCGTCCTTGACGGCCAGGATGCGCGGGTGCTCGGCCAGGCGGCGCAGCGTGTCGACCTCGATCGGCACGATCGAGCGCGGCGGGATGTCGTAGAGCATCACGGGCAGGCCGGTGGCGTCGGCGACCGTGGTGAAGTGCGCGTACAGGCCGGCCTGCGACGGGCGCGAGTAGTAGGGGGTGACCAGCAGGACGCCGTGGGCGCCGGCCTTCTCGGCCTGCTGCACCAGCTCGACGCTGTGCGCGGTGTTGTAGGTCCCGGCGCCCGCGATCACGGTGGCGCGGTCGCCCACCGCCTCGGCGACGGCGCGGACCACGTCCGCCTTCTCGGCGTCGGTCGTGGTCGGGCTCTCGCCGGTGGTGCCGTTGACGACCAGACCGTCGTTGCCCAGCTCCACGAGGTGCTCGGCGAGCTCCTGCGCCCGCTTCAGGTCGACTGCGCCGTCCGCGTCGAAGGGGGTGACCATCGCGGTGAGCACGCGCCCGAAGGGCCTCCCGGGCGCTGCCGAAGGTGGGTTGGACATGCTCTGACGGTACCTCTTCTCGCTGTGAATATTCGTGCCGACCTGCCAAAACGGCATGATCCGCAGGAACGGGCCACCCTCCGCCGGAGAATCGCTGGACCAGGTGATCTCCCGCCGTAACCTTTCGCGTCAGCGGACCTTGCGGGTGACCGCCTCGGTGAGCTGCCCGCCGCCCTTCTTCGCGACCAGGCAGTAGATGCCGCGGACCGGGTCGTCGTAGGACTCCTCGGGGGCGGCCTCCCACTCGGCCTGCGCCGGCACGAGCGCGCGGTAGGTGAGCGTGGCGCGGGCGTCCGCGTCGAGGGTTGCGGAGTGGAAGCTCAGCGCGCAGAAGGACTCGGCGTAGCGGCGCAGCGCGTCGGCGCCCGGATAGGCCACGAACCCGGCCTCGTCGTCCCCGGCGCTGGAGTTGCCGAGGCTGTCCTGCTCGTCGTAGACCTCCAGCTCGTGCGGCTTGTCGCAGCTGACCTGGTTGTCGGAGTTGATCCGGTAGCCGGGGTCGAGGCGGCCGTTGTAGCACCGGTACGAGCTGCCCGGGTCGAAGTCCAGGTCGCCGCCGGTCCCGTAGGTCATGGTCGGCAGCATCGCGTCGTCCGCGCGCTGTCCCGCCCACCACTGGCCGGCCAGGAAACCGCCGGCGAGCAGCGGCACCGCCCGCACCGCGCCCGCGGTGACCCACAGCCCGCGGCGGCTCTTGCGTGGCGGCACCGGGGCGAACCGGGTCGGCGGCGGTCCGGTGTGGACCGCGGTGCCCATCCCGCCGGGCGGGGTGTTGTGCGCGGCGATGCCGAGCAGGTGCCCGGCCTGGGCGGCGGAGATCCGGCCGTCCGGGTTGGCCACCAGCAGGCCCATGATCGCCGAGGCGAGCGGGCCCTGCGCCCGGGTCAGGTACGGCACCTCGGTGAGGATCGCGTTCATCGTCGCCGCGGTGGTCGGGCGGTCGAACGCCGACTTGCCCTCCACGGCCAGGAACAGCGTCGCGCCCAGGGACCACAGATCGGAGGCGGGCAGCGCCTCCCGGCCGTCGAGCCGCTCCGGGGCCATGAACGCCGGCGAGCCCACGATCGTCCCGCTCGAGGTCAGCCGCGGGTCGTCGATCGCGGTGGCGATGCCGAAGTCGGTGAGCTTCACCCGCCCGTTCGGGCCCACCATGATGTTGCCGGGCTTGACATCGCGGTGCACGATGCCGGCCTCGTGCGCGGCCTGCAGCGCGGAGAGCACCTGCTGCCCGATCGAGGCCACCTGCTGCGGCGGCAGCGCGCCGTGCTGGCGCACCAGGTCGCCCAGCGTGGGCGCCTCGACCAGCTCCATCACGATGTAGGTCGCGCCGCCCTCGGCGACCACGTCGAAGACCGTGACGATCGCCGGGTCGTTGAGCCGTCCGGCGGTGCGCACCTCGCGCAGCACGCGCTCGGTGAACACGGTCTCCTCGGCGCCGTCGGCGAGGCGCAGTTCCTTGATCGCGACCTGGCGGCCGATCACCTGGTCCTGCGCCCGCCACACGACGCCGTGCCCGCCCCGGCCCAGCTCGCCGAGGAGCGCGTAGCGGCCGGCCACGACCCGCGGTCCGGCCGGGCGCGGGGTGGTCTGCTGGGTCTGCTCTTCGGTCAACGTGGCTCCGGTGATCGTGACTGTTCGGACAGCGGGATGCTAGTCCGACCGTCGCCGGCGCCGAACGGTTCCGGGTTCAGCCCGCGAAGGTGAGGTAGATCAGGGCCACGTTCAGGGTGATGATCACGGCCGCGATGACCCACGCCAGCGTCGTGGTGACGCGGTGGTTGGCGGCCGGGCCCATCAGGCCGCGGTCGCTGGTCAGCCGCACCAGCGGGACCAGGGCGAACGGGATGCCGAAGGACAGCACCACCTGGGAGACCACCAGCGCGCGGCTGGGGTCCACGCCGATCGCGAGCACCACGATCGCGGGCAGCAGCGTGATCAGCCGCCGCACCAGCAGCGGGATCCGCTTGCGCAGCAGGCCCTGCATGATCATCGCGCCGGCGTAGGCGCCCACCGACGTCGACGCCAGGCCCGAGGCCAGCAGCCCGATCGCGAACAGCAGTGCCACGGCCGGGCCGAGGGTGTCCCCGACGGCGGCGTGGGCGCCCGCGATCGAGTCGACGCCCTCCTGGCCCTGCAGGTTCGTCGCGGCCAGCAGCACCATCGACAGGTTCACCGCGCCGGCCAGCAGCATCGCCAGGCCCACGTCGAACCGGGTGATGCGCAGCAGGCGGAACTGCCGGGCGCGCTCGACCTTGCCGTGCCGGTCGCGGGCGAGGCCGGAGTGCAGGTAGACGGCGTGCGGCATGACGGTGGCGCCGAGCATCGCGGCGGCGATCAGCACGCTCTCGGTGCCCGCGAACTTCGGCACCAGGCCGGCGGCCGCGTCGGCGGCCGACGGTGGCTCCACGAAGACGCTGGCCAGGAAGCCGACCGCGATGACGCCGAGCAGGCCGGTGATGACCCGCTCGAACGGCCGCTGGCCGCGCCGGTCCTGCACCAGCAGCAGCGCCATCGACACCACGCCGGTGATCACGCCGCCGACCAGCAGCGGCAGGTCGAACAGCAGGTTCAGGGCGATCGCGCCGCCGACGACCTCGGCCAGGTCGGTCGCGATCGCGACCGTCTCGGCCTGCGCCCAGTAGCCCAGGCGGGCCGTCCGCGGCATCCGCTCGCGCAGGTTCTCCGGCAGGGACAGCCCGGTGACCAGGCCCAGCTTCGCCGACAGGTACTGGACCAGCCCGGCCATCAGGTTCGCGGCCACGATCACCCACACCAGCAGGTAGCCGAACTGGGCGCCGGCGCTGATGTTGGAGGCGACGTTGCCCGGATCGACGTAGGCGATCGCGGCGACGAACGCCGGGCCGAGGAGCAGGGAGCCGGAGCGCACCCGCTTGAGCCGTGGTCCGAGCTGATCCGTCAGCGCCATGCGCCCTCCCGTCACCGTGCCGAACCACGATTTTAGGCAAGCCGAACTTCGGCGTACAGAGCGGCGAAATGTGGCCTGCGTCGCCGCCTGACTACCCGGCAGAGCCGAAAGTTAGTCGCGGGCCTGCCCGGCTCCGGCCGCGTCCCAGTCCGGGCCGTCGACGAAGTGCACGTCGTACTGTTCGTGGATCCGCGTGACCTCCTCCTCGGCGAGGTCGCCGCGCAGGATTTCCGGCAGCCGCCGGAAGTAGCCGAACCGTTCGACGCCCGGGACCAGCGTGATGAGGACGTCCGCGGGGCTGTCCGGCGGAGCGGCGAACGCGTGCCGGACACCCGCCGGCACCACCGCGTAGCCGCCCTGCCGGATAGTGATCACCTCGGCGCCGATCAGCATCCGCAGGGTTCCGGCGAGCACGTAGAACGCCTCCGCGGAGCGCGCGTGGTAGTGCGGCTTCGTGCCGGGTTCCCCGGGCTCGAGGTGCAGCCGGTTCGCGCCGAGCAGCCCGCCGGTGTGGCTCGCGTCGGCCAGCAGCTGCAACGCGGGCCGCGCCACGGTTTCCGCCTCGTCCGCCTGGACCACCCATGCGCCGGTCATCGTCGCCTCCTTGGTAGTTGAAGTCTTCAACTACCATAGCCGTGAGTGGTTGAAGACGTCAACTGCTAGGGTGGGGCGGTGACCGAGTGGCTCGACGCGGATCAGCAACGCGACTGGCGGGCGTTCATCGAGGGATCGATCCGGTTCATCGACCTGCTCGACCGGAACCTGCAGGACCGGCACGGCCTGACCCTGGCGGAGTTCGAACTCCTGGTGCGGCTGTCCGAAGCGGACGGACGGTCGATGCGGATGGCCGACCTCGCGGCGTCGGCGTACTACTCCCGGAGCCGGCTTTCGCACCGGATCAAGGGCCTGGAGGCACGCGGCCTGGTCCACCGCACCCCGAGCGACGACGACCGGCGCGGGGTGGTCGCCCGCCTGACCGACGCCGGGTACGAGGCGCTGAGCCGAGCGGCGCCGGACAACCTGCGGACGGTCCGGAAGCACTTCTTCGACGTGATCCCGGCGGAGGACCTGAAGACCATCGGCCGCGCGATGCGCGCCGTCACGGAGCGACTGGAGTAGAAGGCGCCCTGCGCGACCACCGGCGCTAGCGGCACACGCCCGGCGCGACCACCCGCGCTAGCGGCACGCGCCGGCGCGGCCACCGGCGCTGGGTCACACGCCCGGCGCGGCCACCGGCGCTAGCGCCACGCGCCGGGGCGGGCACCGGCACTGCGCCCCACACCCCGGACGACACCGGCGCTACGCCCCGCACCGGCGTGGTCGGCCCGTGCGCAGCGGCTGCGCCGTGCGTCGACGAGGCATCCAGGATGCGCCCCCGCCACCGCGGCTTGCGCCGCCACCTCGCGCCCGGGCGCGCGCAGTGCCTGCACCGCAACCCGAACTCGGCTTCAGGCGAGGCCGGCCACCAGGCACTCGGAGCACCGGCCAAGCCGAGGCCCGCCGCCACGCGCCCTGCCGCCCCAGCGTCGTCCCCGCCAGCCTCAGCCGGCGCCCGCCGCCACGCGCCCCCCCGCACCGAGCGCCGCCCCCGCCGCCGGCAGT
>NZ_PQHW01000075.1 GCF_003385215.1 Amycolatopsis thermalba
GAGCTGGGCGCCGGCTGCTGGGTGCTGACCTCCACCG
Source organism: Amycolatopsis thermalba (assembly GCF_003385215.1). GTDB lineage: Bacteria > Actinomycetota > Actinomycetes > Mycobacteriales > Pseudonocardiaceae > Amycolatopsis_E > Amycolatopsis_E thermalba. The sequence goes on from NZ_PQHW01000075.1 coordinate 38, forward strand.
GCCGGGTGGTCGTCGGCACCGGGGAGCTGGCGGATCCGACCGCGCTGGCCCGCCGGTTCCTGCTGGCCGACCGGCTGCCCCGGGTGGTGTCCCGCCCGGGCGGGCCGGTGTCGCTGCTGCCCGCGGCGAGCAAGGCCGGGCACCGGGTGGCGAGCTGGTTCCTCGTGGTGGCCGGGGACCACCGGTCGTGGGAGCGGGACCGGCACGAGGTCGCGAGCGAGTTCGCGACGCTGGTCGGCGTCGAACGGTCCCGGTTGGACGACGCCAAGCGCATCGAGAACCGGGCGGCCGAGCCGTTGCTGCGGCTGGCACTGTCCGAGCACGGCACCCAGGCGGAGATCGACTCCCGGCTGGCGGCCGCGGAGTTCCGGCCCGCCGAGCCGATCGCCGCGCTGTCGGTGCGGGTGCGCGGCGGCGGGCCGGGGCTGGCGTCGGTGATCGCCGAGGAACTGGTGGCGCCGGTGCAGTCCGCCACGCTGGTCGGGGTGGTGGACGGCGAGGTGTTCGGGCTGCTGGCGGGCTGCGCACCGGGCGAGGAGGACACGCTGGCCGCCACGGTGCGCGACGCGGTGGGCGTCATCGAACCGGCGCTCGGCTCCGCCGGGCTGGCCGTGGGGATCAGCCACGCGCCCGACTCGGGAGGCCTGCGCGCGGCGGTGCAGGAGGCCCGGCAGGCCCGCCGGCTCGCGGAGCTGTCGGAGACGCGCGCGAAGGTCGTGGCCGGTGACGAGGTGGCCTCACACCTGCTGTTGCTGGCCGCCGTCCCGGGCGAGCTGCGCCGCTCGTTCCGCGCCCGGGTCCTCGGCCCGCTCCTCGCCTACGACGAGGAGCACCGCTCGGAGCTGGTCCACACCCTGCGGGTGTTCCTGGACAACTCCGGCTCGTGGGCCCAGACCGCGGCGGAGCTGCACGTGCACGTCAACACGCTGCGGTACCGGATCGGCAAGATCGGCGAACTGACCCGCCGCGACCTGACCCGGTTCGCCGACCGCGTGGACCTCTACCTGGCGCTCGACCAGCCGTGACCGCGGCCTGAGGTGGATCACGAGCCGGCGCTGCAGCGGCGGCCGGACGGCCAGCGACTCGGCGGGCGGATCACCGGCCGGCCCGGATGCATTCACCACGCGTGCTGATCGTGATCGGAAGTGCTCGTGCCCGGCCGGGGCGACGGGGGGGGAAACCGGTGACCTCGACGCGCACCTGACGCTCCCCCACACCCAGGCGTTCCTGGCCCGGATCGGCGACCTGATCGACGGCGAACCGGCCGTGGCCGTCCACGAAGTCCCCAGCTCCTGACCCCCGGCGTCCAACGAACCCGCCCGCACCTCTCGACGAGGAGATCACCATGAGCGCCACCCCGACCAGGCGCGGCCGGGCCCCGTCCTCGGCGCCGGCCCGGCCGGCATGGCCACCGCCCTGCGACGAGGGCGTCACCGCCCAGCGCGGGCTGTGCATCGTCTCGCACGGGCGCACCGTGCAGGGCAGCTGGACGTCCATCCCCAACAAGGGCCGCGACGGGTTCCAGCGGTGGGTCCTCGGCGCCCACGACGCCCGCACCGGGTTCACCGGCGACCCGCGCGCCGCACACCGCTGAAGCAGTGGTCGAAAGGCCGGGCCACCCTCGTGGGGGACGCCGCGCACGCCACGAGCCCCTACGCCGCCTACGGCGCGGGCATGGCCACCGAGGACGGGTACTTCCTCGGCCGCCGCCTGGCCGGGGCCGACCTGTCCGACTACGCCGCGGTGCGTGCCGCGCTCGACGCTTTCGAAGCACCGCGCAAACCGCACACCGCCCGGCAGGCGCAGCAGGCCTGCGTGCTCGGCCGGCTCTTCCCCACGCACCGGCCCCACTACGCCCCCTCCGCGGCTAGATTCTCGACCGCACGTCGGCGAATCCTCCCCGGGGAGATCATCGCCCAGCTCGCCGCCATCGACGAAGCGGAGGAGGCGTTCCGCGCGGCCCGGTGACCGCACCGCTGTCCACACGGGACACGTGATGGCCGGTGCGCGCCAGAACGGGCGTCGCCGGGTGAACTGGGGCAGACTGGCACCCGACCGGGACAACCAGGACCAGGGAGCTGACGACGGATGAAACGAGCAGTCATCGCCGTGGCGGGCGTCCTGCTTCTCGGTGTCGGGGTGCTGCTGCTGGTGCTTCCCGGCCCCGGGCTGCTGCTGGTGCTCGCGGGGCTGGTCGTGCTGGCCTCGGAGTTCCCCGCGCTGGAACGCTACGTCGACCCGGTGCGCTCGCGAGCGATGAAGGCCGCCGAGGACAGCGTGTCCTCACCGCTGCGGATCGCGGGCTCCGTGACCGCCGGACTGCTGCTCATCACGGCGGGGCTGGTCTGGGGTTTCGTGCGATCGCTGCCGCTGAGCGGGTGGAGCACCGGATCGAGCCTGATCCTGTCCGGCCTCGTCCTGCTCGGCCTGCTGGCCTGGAGCCACCGCCGGGTACGTGCGCGCCGCACCACCTCGCGGACCTCTCCCTAGCCCCCTCCACCAGGTCGATGGACGCCAGACCCAGCCCGGGCGCGCCTATAGCCTGGTGGCGTACGGAGACCGCTCTGACCTGCAGCAAGCAACAATTCCAGCTCGTCGCGCGATCACCTCCGAAAGTGGAAGGGGATCGGGTGGGAGTCGACGGGCCGGCGTGGAGCGCCGTTGGTTTGGGCGCCGGTGCCGGGAAGTACCCGTTGGCTGTCGAGCAGCCAGTGATGGCGCAGGCAGCGCAGTTGGTGCCCGGGGTGACGACCGTGACACCGCATGCGCGGTACTTCGCGATCCACGGCATGGTGATGGCCGAGGCTCAGGCGAGAGGGCTCGACAAGGACGCGACCAAGGATCTGCTTCGACGGACGGAAGTCGCGGCGGCGGCGGTCTCCTTCGTCCACCACGGTGGACACGACTCGCCGACAGGCCGGGCGCACGGCACCGATTCACTGGCGCAGCGCCTCCGCGGCGGGACGCTCGTCATGGAAGAGGCGTCCGCGGTCGGCGGCTACGCCAGGAACTCCTGGGGATTCTCCGGCGCATACCTCGGTTCCGAGGTGACGCTCGGCGTGCTTGATCAAACAAGAGGTCCCGGAGAAACGTACGACGACGTCGCGGTCCGCGGCGGTATCGGCAGGTTGCTGGACCTGGCCCGCGAAGACGAACTCACCTTGTCGGATCTAGCTCAAGACACCGGCCTCTGCATCTGCGCCGGGCCGGGACGGCCCGACGGTCGATGGCTGGCGCGGCTGTTGTGTGGCAAGGATGAGCGCATCGCCGAGGACGAGGCCACCTTGTCCCGGCGGGAAACGATCCGGCTGCTGGCGCGGATCGTCGACACCCACGACATCCGGAACCTCACCGAGCAGGTGACGGACATCCTCGCCTTCGGTGTCTTCCTCAGCACCGACACCGTTGCGGCAGCCAGCCCGGTCGCACACCGGTGGCGTGGTGTCACCCTACGCAATCACGCTGTCTCGGCGTGGCGGCGGCTCTGGGCGTGGCTGGTCGACCAGGTGGTCGACGTGACCCACATCGATGACGTGGTGGCCGCGCTCCTTGCCGAGTTGCCGGCAGGCACCGTGGGCGCCTGGTTGTCCGAGCTTCCCCCTACCACCGGACCCGATGGTGCGCCCGCACCCGCCGAGGTCAGCCTGTATGACGGCTACGGCGCCCCCGCGGCGGACTTGCGTGTGCTGTGCGCCAACGCGGCCCGAGTCTCGGAGCTCACCGGTGAAATCCGAAAGGTGTTCGCAGGCAGCCCCGACCACGAACTGACGCCCGCCTGGCTGGCCGCGAACCTGGACGCGCAGCGATCGCACTCCCTGCACGCGTTCGCGGACCGTCTGGTCAGACAGCTGCTCGCCCGGAGCGAGCGGGTTGCGCTCATGAAGACCCGCCGGAAGGCAGACGGGACTCTGTGGTTTCCCGGCCGCGTCCGTTCGCTCGACGGTGGTTGGCTCTACAAGACCGGTGCAGAGGGGCGTGGACGGGTGAGCCTGCGGCTGGCTCAGCTGGGCAACGTGCTCGTGGGGTCCGGCGTCTTCGCCGACGTCGGCGGCAGGATCACGGTCACCGCCCTGGGACGTGATCTCCTTGTCTGACGAGCACACGATCGCCGGCAACGTTCGCGAGGGCGCGGCTTCGCCGCTGACCTGGATCCTGCAGGCCGAACGCGGCCGCTGGCGCCTCAACCACGCGATCTTCCTCAGCTACACACTCGACCTGGGCTTCTTCGAGTCCCAGGTGCTCGGTCTGGTCCGCGGTCTGGGCTCACGCGTCACGGTCGTCGGGGACGCCGGCGCGGCCAGACCGGACCCCCGTGCCGTGCGGCAGGCCGGCCGCGCCTACCTGGCGGGCTTGGCGGTCACCTCCGGCGCCTTCCACCCCAAGGTCATCGTGCTGGCCGGCGACCGGGAGTGCCTGGTCGCGGTCGGGTCCGGCAACACGACACTCGCCGGGTGGCAGGACAACGCCGAGCTGTGGACAGTCCTCCGAGGCGGCACGGAAGGCGTCCCCGCCGCTGTCCACAGCGTTTCCGCGTGGATGCGCGCTCTTCCCGGCCACGTCCGTTTCTCGCGCGGCGTGATCGAAGCTCTGCGCAGCGCCGCCGATCAACTGGAGACCTTCCCGGTCACGGCGAACAGCCCTTCCGTGCTCGACAATCTCCACGAGCCTCTGCTGGGACAACTTCCCGAAGGCCCGGTCGATCACCTGCGGGTGTCAGCTCCTTTCCACGACCGGGGTGCCGCCGCGCTCCACGCCCTCGTGGAACGCATGCGCCCCAGGCACTTCACTGTCGCGTACCAGCCCGGCCGCACCGTGGTCGACGCGCCCGCGTTGGAAGAGCTGATCATCGACACCGGTGGCACGCTGGTCGCGGACCTGGAGCCGCGATACCGCCACGGCAAGCTGATCGAATGGACAGTGGAGGACCAGACGTTCGCCTTGACCGGCAGTGCGAACCTCTCGTCAGCGGCCCTGCGACGCGTGACCGGTGCGGGCGGAAACTGCGAGCTGGCCGTGCTGAGCACGGTGGAGGCGACGTTGATGCCGCACTTCTCGCCTGTGCCGGCGAGAGCGGTGCAGCCCGCCCGAATCTCGTTGCCCGCACCGGCGCCAGGGCCGCGTCTGCTCGGCGCGACCCTCGTCGACGGTGCACTCCACGTCCAGCTGGTTTCGGCCCTGAACCGCACCGGCAGGCTGGAGTTGTCCGATATCAGCCGCCCGCCGGACGACTGGACGGCCATCGCCGAAGTCGGACCTGGCACGCTGGAGGTCATGGTCGAGCGCGACTGCACGCCCGGCAGCCACGTGCGGCTCGTCGACGCCGAAGCCGTCGCCGGCCCGTTCGTTCCGGTCCTCGACCTGGCCCGCGCCACGCGGACGGTAACAACCAGCCCAGTCAGGCAACCGCCGACCCTGGCCGACCTGATCGCCAACAGCACCTTGGCCGAGCGGTTCCTGGAGGACCTCGCAGCGTTGCGTCGCGCGATGCGCGAACTTCGCGCGTCCACGGCCTCGCTGCAGACCCAGGCCGCCTGGCAGAAGGAGGTCGCTATCGCCGACGACCGGCTCGGTGTGACGCTGGTCGACCTCGCACTGGCCCGCAAGCGAGACGACCGCGTCGACACCGGGATCTGGTCGGAGGACTTGGACGCCGACGAGACCGAAGCCGGCTTGGAGGAGGAGACCGCCGAGTCCGTCGACGCCGTCCAGAACGATCCCGATGGCCCACCACAGGGACTCGCCGAGAAGCAGCGGCGCACACTGCGCCGGTGGGCGCTGAAGCTGGCCGCGACTCAGGACGTGATCGCCACGGTCGACCGGTTGCTGCCCGTCCGCATGATGTTCACCCTGATCGCCATGGAGGTGTGGGACGACGACTCCTGGTTCCCGCTCGTGGCCGACCTGCTCGTGGACTTTCAGCAAGCCGAAGACCCGCCCCCGGAGGCGGAGGCCCAGACGGCCAGCGTCGCCGCGGTGGGTCTGGCCTTGTTGCGCTGGTGCGTTCCGAGCTACGACCACGGCAGCGAAAACGCGTTGCGGTATGCGGCAGTGGCCCGCGCCGTCGAGCACCTGTTGCCCGCGATGGACGCCGACATCGTCGCCGAGTACAGCTCCGAACTCGAGAAGCACTTCGGAACCGCTTTGAGCCCCGGCGCGGTGTACGCGGTCGCCGAGAAGGTCGTCCAAGCCGACCCTGTCAACGACGCGTTGTCCGCTCTGGAGGAGCAGGGCCGGGTCGCCCACGCGGACCACCCAGCGGTGATCCACGTCCTGGGGGACTGGCCGAGCCCGGTGTTCGTCGCGCTGGCGGCCGTCGCCGCAGCGCAGACGACCCGGGTGGCAGCTTGGGCGCACGGCACCGCGAAGGGCTGGGTCCTCCTGGTGTGGCGAAACCCCGATCTGTTCCGTATCCAACCGAACGGCGACCTGGTTGTCTGGAACCACTACCGCTGCAACCAGCGAATCACCCCGCGAGCCATCCTGGAAGCGCGCGACTTCACCTTGGCGGAGCGAGTCAGGCGCGCGGCAGGCGTCCATCCGATACCCGAGGCGGTAGACATCTTGCGAGACATGGGCGTAGACCTCACGAAAGGGCTTCGTTGCGCCCGGACCGCCGACGATCGCTGAGCTGGCGCACCGCGGAACGACGGGACAGCGCGCTCGACAGAAGACCGGGGCCCGGCAGGGCTGGGGACCTCCCGTCCGGCCGAATTCGCTGCACCTCCCCGGGTCGCCCGTCTACGCGGCGGCTGCGAGCCGGATCAGGTTCGCACCTCCGCGACCGCCGAATGGCAGCCGCGGTGCGAGACCGTGCGGCGACCAGCTGGCCGGCCATCCGGCCGCACGGCGGCTGGTCATTGCTCGTCGACAGTGGACAGCAGTTTCTGCACGCTCCCACCGAAAGCCCGCGACTCGGCCGCGACACGCGCCCCTGCACCATCTCCGTCGGCGTCGTCTCCAGCCCGGCACACGGCAACCACCTCGACGAGCTCGTGGAAATGGCCGTCCGTGCGAAGAAGGCAGCGAAGGCCGGCGGCCGCAACCACGTGGTGCAGCCGAAGCGCCGGCAGTGCCACCCCTCATCCGAACAAACGCCGGCTCAGGGAAAGAACCTCGAAAATCTTCTAGACCGCCGCGGAGTCGAGGAGCCCTGCGAGGTGGTCCGCGATCACGCGGGTCATCCCGGCCGATGTCAGGCCGCCGTAGGACTCCTCGATGCGCCGCCACGTCGAGATGCCCTCGTTGACTTCGATGACGACCGGACCGTCCGGTCCCTCCACCAGGTCGATCGACGCCAGATCGAGGCCGAGCGCGGCGACAGCACGCACGCTGATGTCCCGGATTCGCGCGGTGAGTTCGGCCTGCTCCCAGCGGATGGGGCACAGATGGTGGCGTACCCGTTTGTCGGGTGCGGTGCTGTGTTGATACACGCCCGCGACAACGGTCCGGCCGACGACGGTGACCCGTACGTCGCGGCCCGGATTCGGGACGAAGGGCTGTGCGCACAAGACTTTCCGCTCCTGGAGCAGATGCCATACGACGATCTCCTCGCGCAGGCCGAGGAGATCGGCCTCCGTGCCGCTCGGACCGTGAGCGCGCAGATGCGTCATGTCGATGGAGGCGTGGCCGATCACCGGTTTGAGCACCACCTCGCCCCACTCCGCGAGGCACTCCTCGACAGCGCCCAGTGTTCCGACGACCCGGGTCTCGGGTACGGGCAAGCCCGCAGCCTCCAGCGTCGCGGCCTGCCGCACCTTGTTGCGGCAGCGGCGCATGTCCGCCACCCGGTTGACCACGCGGCTGCCGCCATCCGTCAGGTGGTCGAGCCAGTCGTAGAGGAGGGCCAGATCACCACCGGTGTGGCGGGTAGCCACGCGGGACTGCACCAGCACCAAGGCAGGCGCGGACGGCAGGCGCACACTGCCTGCCCCGGGCTCCAGTGCCCGCCAGTCGACGGGCGCCGCCTCGATGCCCAGGCCGGCAAGCTGCTGTGTCAGCCGGGCCATCTCCCAGGAGGGCGTTCCGGATCGGTCCAGCAGCCAGACCGGCGCCGTCGGCGTCATGCGCGGGCCTCCTCCACGACCACCGGCAGCAGCATCCCCCGCTTGCCGATGTTGACCACGGGGTCCAATGAAGCCCGGCACTGGAACGCAGCGAAGTCCCCGTCGAAGAGGTAGGTGTCGATGCCGTGCGTCATCCGGCAGCGGCGCCCGCCCGAGTACGGGCGCAAATCGCTTGCCGCCAAAGGGAGATAGCGCTGGACAACGTAGGTGTCCGGCGCCGCCAGCGCGGTGTCGAGGGCCGCCTCCCACACGGGTTGGTCGGTGAACGGTCCGATCACGACGCCCTCGCCGCGGGTCTTGTCGGCCGGTTTCATGATCAGCCGGGCACGGTCCTTGCGGAGGTAGGCGGCCAGGTCGTGTCGTGTTCCGTCCGGAACGGTCGTCGCGCCGGACGAGACGCGGCGGGTCCACGGTATGTGCCGGTCGATCACATCCTGCACCGCTGGGCCGAACAGCGTCCTGAACCGCTCGTCCGTGAGCAGGGCGAGAACCGACTTGTCGTTGAGGACGCATTGGGCCAGCAACCCGTTGACGAAGGTGACGTCACCAGCCGCCGCTGCGTCGAGGTAGGCGACGGCCTCCGGCGTACGGATGAGGTCGACCTGGTCGAGCTTGTTGTAAGCGAGGTCGATGCGTCGCCCGTCCAGGAGGACAGTGCCCTCGCGGGAGCGCACGAAGGAGCGGGCGTCGGCGATCTCGGTCTCCACCCCGGCGGCGGTCAGCCCCTCGCTGATCCAGTCGACCTCGTTGGCGTACTTGCCGCGCAACTGGACCACAGCCGCCGACTCAGGGAACCGGCCGGTCTTCCGTTCGTGCAGTGCGACCAGACGGCGAACGAACAGCCCAGTGTCCTGCGCCTGGGGCGGATCGGTGAACGGCGTCAGATCCAGGCCCAGTTCTTCGCTCACCGCCTGCGCCCAGCGGCGGTGGACGATGCCGTTCTGGATCACGCCTCCCGGGCAGGCCGTGTTGGTCTCCATAATGCGGAACCGGCCGTCGACCAGCGCCCCGTCGAAGCGGCACACGAAGACGTCCGGACGGGTTCCGGTGTCGGCGGCCAGCCAGTGCTCCGCGTGCGCGTATCGGGGGAAGAACTCGCGCACGTCGGCGTGTTCGCGGTACAGCGCCGCGACTCGTTCGAGGAGTGCGTGCAGGTCCCGTGCCGCGTCAGTAACCGCTGCCGCTTCCTCCGCGGACAGCACCAAGGGGCGGGGACTGGCCGGATAGGGTCGTCCCTCGAAGTGGACGCCGGCGTTCCACAGTTCGGTACCCAGGCGGTCGGCCAGCGCCGTGAAGTCCTCTGCCGGCAGATCGTCGATGATCCCGAGAATCTCCTTGCCTGCCACGTGCACACCTCCGGAGGCGGGTTCAGGGCGTTTCCTGGCGTACGAACTCCGCCCAGTGGTGGGTCGGTTCGAAAGACGGGCGCCGCGTCCTGGAAAGGGCCCCTGGATTCCGGGCAACCGCGTCCAGGGCTTCGAATGCGTCGTCGCGTTTGACGTCGGGTTTCCGGGCGGCCACGAAGCGACCCAGTCCTCGAGCTGGTCTCGGGGAATGCCCGCCTGCCGAGCCTGCTCGGCCAGGCTGGTCCAGTGACGGTCCGCGTAGAACAGGGATTTGGCCAGCCGGACCAGGGTGCCGGCGGAATCGGGTCCCAGCACGCCCTCGGCTCGGGCCAGCCCGGCGGCGTGGCGGATCGTCACCATCGGCACGGACAGGGTCTGGTAGCCGGAACCGGCGTCACCATGGGCGACGGCAACCTCGTCGTCGTCGGTGAGAGTGCCGTCACGGTACGGCGGAAGACGCGCCCGATACCGACCATCCCGAAGTCCGCCAGTTCCGCGGCGCGCAGGGCGCCCATGCTGGAGCAGCCGAACACCGCCAGCCCTTGGTGGAGGGCGTAGAGGATCTCCTTGTGCTGAACGCTGGGCACCTGGTGGAAGTACCCGTCGATCAGGAGAAGCGTGCGGTACCCCGCCTCCACGGCGCGGTAGACGTCACCGGCCGAAGCTGGGGGGAGTGCGGTCAGGCCGGCGACGCGTTCGGCTTCCCCGGCGCCGAGAGTGGGTCCGACGAAAACGCAACCGTGCAAGTCAGCCTCCTTCCGCGGTCCCGCCGGAGACCGGGGCCGGGCCCGGGTAGTGGCGAATGCGGCGGATGTCGGCGGCCAGCAGGGCTGGGGAGCGACAGCGCAGCGACCGCGGCGCAGAGGACCAGGGCCAGGGTCAGGCCCGTGCGGTCGCCGTACGCGTCCGCGAGAAGCTGGGCCAGCGCGCCGCCCGCCAAGGCGCCGAGAGGAATCGTGCTCAGGTTGATCGTCCGAGCGGTCGCATGCACCCGGCCCAGCAGACGGGCTTCCGTGACCTGCTGGCGCAGCGTGGTGACGACGGCGTTCCAGATCGGCAGCCACAGCGACGACACCACCATCACGGTCACCACGATGCCGACCGGCGGCAACACCAGCGCCAACGGCACGGCCAGCCACGCCAGCCCCTCGCACCCGGTCAGCAACAAGGTGCGGCCGACCCCCAGACGCCCGGCCAGCCAGCCGCTCAGCATCGCTCCAGCCACCGCGGCGACAGCCCCGGCGGTGAAGAGGGCTCCGGCGACCCCCGGGGACAGCGCGAGTGCCCGGTACAGGAAGAGCACCAGCACCGTCCGCACCGCGCTCATCCCCAGGTTGCGCAGTCCCGCTGCCACGGTGAGCGGGCGCAGGAGGGGGTGTCCCCACAGGAAGCGCAAGCCCTCGGCGATCGAACGCCACACACCGGTCCTCGCGCCGTGCGAACCCGGGGTGGGTTCGGGTGCGCGGACGAGAACGACCCCGGCCACCGATGCGAGAAAGGACAGCGCGTTCACCGCCAGGGCGCCGGCGGCGGCCAATGCCTGCAGCAACGCCCCACCGAGCACGGGCCCGATCAGCCGGGAGACGCTGCTCGACATCTCCAGGCGCGCGTTCCCCCGCGCCAGCGGCTCCCCGGACCGGAGCGTGGGCAGATACGACTGGTAGGCCACGTCGAAGAGGACCGAGAAGACCCCCGCCACCGCTGCCACGACATACAGCTGGGCGAGGGACAGAACGCCGGAGGCCGCGGCTACCGGAAGCGTCGCGAAAGCCGCGCACCGCACCAGATCGGCCGTGATCATGGCGGGACGGCGGCGGACGCGGTCCATGAGCACCCCGACGAACAGCCCCAGCACCGGATAGGCCGCGGAGGCGATCGCATTGAGCGCGCCGACCTCGACGCTGCCCGCGTGCAGCACCACCACGGCGACAGTCGGCAGCACGAAGGCAGACACCTGATCGCCGATCAGTGACACGGTCTGACCCGTCCAAAGCCATCGGAAATCCCGCCCGGCTGTGCTCACGCCACTGGCCTCACCGGGGCCAGCGCGGAGCCGTAGGGGCCGTACGCGCCGGGTACGACCACCTTCACCACCCACGGGCCCGGATCGGCGCCGCCCACGTCGACGACGACGATCCGCTCGAATCCAGCACGCCGGAGTGCCTCCGCGGCCACCGCGACATCGGAGCCAGCGCTTCCACGCGGGTACGACCGCAAGGTCGCGAAGTCGATCCGCTCGCCTCCCCTGTGCAGGTCAGTCCACACTCGCCGGACCAGGCCGATGTCGTGGGCCCTGGCCATCTCCTCCCTGGTGACGTCGTCCCGGCTGCCGGAGATGTAGGTCAGCCTCTTCTGCGCGGCCTCCTGCAGCGCGCCGGCCAAGGCCGCGGCCGGTTCCATGCGGCAGCAGAAACCGTCGTGGACCCCCGTCCCGAACCACTCGGCCTCGTCGGGGTCCGGCAGGACGACGCAGCCCACTGCGGGGAGCCCGGCGGCACTGGTGCTGTTCCAGGCGGCGACGTACACCCCGCGTGCGGCGAAGCGGTCCAGCAGCCACCGGCATCCGGGGTCTCGCACCGTGTCCAACGCGATGCGCCGCTCGTCGTCACTGGTCCCCCACCGCCATTCCGCATCGCGCTCGATCACCTCGCACAGCGCGTGCAGCATCGCCTCCGGCCGGGTGTTGCCCGACGCCAGACCATTCGAGTTGCGGGCGAGCCAGGGCGCGGTCAGGCTGTCGAGCCGGAAGTCCAGCGACACGACCTCCAGTGGCACCCACACCTGCCCGCCGGACAGGACATCCGACCCGGGGATCCACGTCGCGCGCCGCCGCCGGTGCCCGACCGGCTCGGCATCGAGGGCGAGTGGCAGCGTTTCCGGGTCGACAGCTGGGATGCCGTTGTCCGTCAACTCCTCGAACGACGCCACTTGGCCCGCCGCGTCGATGTTCTCCGCATGCCGGACCTCCAGGCTCTCCATCAGCGCTGCTGTTCGCGCGGAGGCGGTGTCCATGCCCTTGCCGACGCTCACGGCCAGCGAACGGGCAAGGGGCCGCACAGCGAGGCACACCGGGATGCCCAGCACATCCAAACCGGTCACGTCGGCGAGACGAGTCACGCCTGCCGACGGCATCAGACGCCGGAACCGCGCGAACGTCTCGTCCGCCCGGCAGGCACGACCCGATCCGCCCGTCAGGCGCGCCTCACGGTCAGCGCGGCGGATGCGGCACCGACGCTGTGCACCGAGTCTTTCACCGATCTCGACATGACCTCCTCGCCTCATTCGAGGTATCACGCAAGGGACATCAACGTACAACCAGGTCGGGAATTCAAGTCGGGTGAACTGCGACTCTTGCCGCAGACGGGTCACTGATCGCTGGTCTCGATGCCGTTCGGCAGGACCGGATACCGGGCGGCCTCGACCCAATCAGTGCCGAACCGCACAATTCGACAATTCAGACAAAGCAAGCGTTGATACCGATCGGAACTGGCAGCCACAATTCACCGACGAGGCGCGCGAGGTAACGTCACACTCCGATTTCACCGGTTCGCCACCATGCATCCGGTCGTAAGGTCAAGACCGAATGGAAATCAAGATAGGCTAAGGAATCGTCGTCCGGCAAGTATTGAGCCTGCCAAACACGTTGTCGGTCATACCGCAAAATCGCACCGAACCAGCCATGACACTTCGCTTCTCACGACCTCGCCAACCGCGTGATCGCATTAAGCATCAAATCGACCAGATTGGCGTTCGACAATCCCTTCGGAACTACCATTCACGCACCCGCGAAGTAGCAGACGTTCATTTGAACAGGGCGCCCCGTTGACCGCCCAGTGCGTCTCACGTCAAGATGCCAAGTCTTGCACGAGTTCGTTGGTCCGATTTCCGGTTGCTTCGCCGACAACTGCAGCGCTGGGCGAAGTCCTGGCAACGTCCGTCGGGCTCATTCGACTCGCAAAGCGGGCGGCCACCGGGGCGGCCCCGCGGCCAGGAGTGCGACCCGTTCCCGCACTAGCGAAATATGCGCCCCCCCCCCCCGCGAATTTTGACCTTCCGGTGCGGAGAGACCTTTGCCGGGGATGCTTGCGGTAGCGCAGGATCGGGGCGTCGACCAGGACTCCCTCCGCGGCGGCGGAGGCTGCCATGAGAAGCCCGGTGTCCTCCATACCCAGCAGCGCCGTCCAGCCGCCCAGCTCCACCACGAGGGGCCGTCGCCACATGGCTCCCGCTGGGTGGACCGGAAGCCGGTAGTGTTCCGGATCACTCAACCATTCGTCCGATAATGCTCCGCGCCGCTGAATGCCGGGGGACAACGGTAGTGGATGCTCGCGCAGGGTGCCGTCGGGGAGCAGGTCGCGGGCGTGGCCGACCGCGTATCCCGCTTCCGGGTGCCGTCGCATCGCCGCCACCAGCAGCTCCAGCGCGTTCGGTTCCAGCTGGTCGTCGGCGTCCAGGTTCTGCAGGAGAGGCGCCTCGGCGCGGGCCAGGGCGATGTTGCGGGTGACGGCCGGCCCCGCCATGGCCCGGTTGCTCTCGACCTGGACGCGTTCGTCGGTCAGCGCTCCGGTGACAGCCAGGGCTGTGCGGACAGCGGTGTCGTTCACCCCGTCGATCTGCACCAGCCATCGCCATCGCGGATAGGTCTGCGCGCGCAGGGACGCGTAGGCCGCAGGCACGAACGGTGCGTAGGCGGCGTGCACCGCTGTCACCACATCAACCCACACAGTGTGTATCTACCATCGCGAGGCGGCCCCGGTGTGGTAAGTAGTGGATCAATCACAGTCGGTCGAGGGGAAGCATGGACAAGAAGGCCCTGCTGGACAGTCTGCGTCAAGCAACCACGACGGGCTCGCGCGAGCTGGATCGCATCTGCGAGGCTGCCGCCGCCGAGCTGATGGCGGCCGGGGCGGAGCCTCCGTTCGAGGTCGGATCCGCCGACTTCGCCGCCGACCCCTTCCTCATCTGCGCCGATCGCTACTGGCGGTTGCGGTTCCTGGAACTGCCCACGGTCGAAACCGCCGCCCGGTGCGCGCACTGGCTGACCCGCTCGGCCGACGTCGAGCAACGCACCGAGATCGCCCAGAAGTGGGCCCTCGGCTACGCGTTCATCACCAGGGACACCGTCGAATCCGCGCGAGAACTCACCGAAGCCAGCGGCTGGATCCTGGAGGAACACCACGGCTCGTCCGCCATCGCGTATTTCGCGACCGTCTACCACGCCGGCAAACTCCGGGCGAACTTCGCGTTCGACGACCTGCGCCTGTTCCTCGATTCCGCACTCCTGGCCCTGGCCTGCGACGAGCACCGCAATGACCCGCTCTTCGTCGCCCTGGAAGCCTTCGCCGCCTTCGGCAGCCGCACCATCACCGCAGAACACGCGATCACGCTGCTGGACAAGGCGTGGGCATCCCCGCAACGGACGCTGCACGTCGTCGACCTCTGCCTCAACGCACTCGCCGCGGCCGCCCCCTTCGAGGGTCAAGCCGATCTCCTCCGCACCCGGGCCGAAGAAGCCGTGGCCGCATTTCCGGACAATCACATCTTCTACTTCCGGCTGGCGGCAGGACAGCGCATGTCCCGGGACTGCGACACCGCGCTCGACACCATCGACACCGCGCTGCGGCTCCTGCCCGCGACCGGCAACCGCGGCAGCCACAAACTGCTCCAAGAGCAATACCTCCGCGAACGCGACATGATCCAGGAAGGCCGGCAACTGGCCCAATGGTCGGCCGAGGAACGCCAGCGCTGGGCCGCCCAAGAAGCCAGCAACGCCGATCTCCGCCGCACACTGCAGAACTCCACCGTCCGCGCGATCGAACTCGTCACCGTCTTCACCGCCGCCATCGCCTTCGCCGTCGGCTCCCTGCAAGTCACACTCGCCGGCACACTGGCAGTCAAAGACCGGATCTGGATGATCATCACGTTCGGCGCGGGCCTTCTCGCGTTCGCACTGCTCATCATCGGCGGAACGTGGTGGATCACCCGCAGGCGCCGCAACCCGTGACGCGTCCCTTCCGGACTCCGGGCCTGTCGGCCCCGCAGTAATCTCTCGGACCGGGCATCGCTGCCCAGCTCGTCCAGCCAGTCCACGGCGGGGCAGCGGATGTCGGGCGACCGGCCGCGGGACGTGTGGCCGGCCTCGGCGCCGCCAGAAGGACGCGGGCGCTGTCCGGCGACCCGATCCACGCCCCAGCTCACCGGGGTCGACGGACTCCGACGTCGGCCGCCATCGTATCCAGGATGCCGGGAAGGTCGGCAACTGTCTCCTCGGATGAGCGACCGCCACGACTCCTTGGCCTTGCTGGCCAACTCGGTGGCCGCGTCGGTGCGGTTCACGATTCCCACCCGCTTGTCAAGCGCGCGGCACCGGGGACGGCGCCTCGCCGGACTGGCGATACGCCTGCGCGAGGACGACGTGAGCATCGTGGGCGGCATGGCGGACACCGCCAGCCAGGTCGGCGGCTCACTTTGGCTGCCCGTCCCCGACACTACGGCCACGCGGTGACCAGCCTCGTCGTTGGCCGCAACCTCACCGACCGCACCCTCAAGACCAATGGCACGATAAGTCCTGATCCGAGCTGACGAATGGGAGACACCATGCAAGAACCGAGAAGCGCCGGAGCCATGGGGGCCGATTTTCCCTACACCCTCAAGACGATGTGCTACATCGAAGTCTTCGCAGACGGCAGCGTCCACTGGGGCGGGGATGACAACACCTACCACCGCGCACTCACCGGTACATCTCGCTTATTCGCGGTCTGGCCGGGAGAATGGTCGAGCCACCTCTTCGCCATCGACGACCTTGACCAGTACGCCCGGGCCTTTCGAATCATCCACGACGAAGCACGAACCGGGCTTACCGACCACGAACACCAAGTCCGCTGGTCAGTCAGCCCCCACGAGCAGAAGCCAACCGCCTCCTACATCAGCATCAACCTCTGGCTGGACTGCGGCTGCACAATCCGCGACTTGGAAACTTTCGCATCTCAAATGCGACAGCAGAAAGGCTGGCATATCGCCACCAGCGGCGGCTGGGGAAGCAGCGAAGACAGCACCGGACGAACCTACTCGATGAGGGCACGTCGCAAGAGCCTTGCAACCTAACTACGTCCCCAACAGCTATACAAGACGTGCCGACCCCAGTCCCCTGGCACAGCGAAAACCAAAGCGCGGAGAATGCATCACACTACGTCAGAGCGAGTCGATCAGCTTTCGGAGGGCTCGTGGCCAGTTCGAGGACGCACACGCTCACGCATAACGTGCTCCTCCTGCTCGTTGCCCCGACGGGAAACCCGTTGCTGGACGCGCGGGTGCTCAAGGTTGGCCTCCGTTGAACTGGACCAGACGACGGCTGGCGGTGGCGCGACGGGCGGTGCCGCGATCCACGTGGCGCCCCGTTTCGGGCTGACGGAATCTGACCCGGTCGCGGACACGATTCAATGCCCCCAGCAGCACATGCGCTTCAAAACCAGCCGCCACGGGGTCACGGCTCCCACGCCGCGAGCTCGTCGTCGGGCAGCGGCTCGGAGAACGACTCCGGAACACGGTAGGGCACGAAGCCCAATTCCCGTTCCGGCGGCTCCTGAATCGGGACCAACCGGGCCACCGGGACGTCTCCCCGCGCGATGACAACCTCCTCACCCCCTCGACATCAGCCAAGATTGCGGACAACCGCGTCTTGGCCTCCTGCACCTTCACCGTCCGCACCATACGGTCAATCGTGCTTGACCAACCATGGCTGGTCAACCTTGGTCAGCCTGCTCGTTGCCAATCTTGTGCTGGTGGATGCGGTGTAATGTCCAGCCCCGCGCCGCAGTGATGAGTGCCGGGCGGTGTGGCAGCGATTGGTCCCGCTCGAGCAGTTGCCAGATGCCCCAAATGGCGATGGCGAACGCCTTACGCGTGGCGGCCGGAGTGGATCGCCACGCCAGCACCGCCTCGGGCCAGCATTCCGCCGCGTCAGGGTGGTGGCCTGCGGCGATCAGCCGCGGAATGAGGAACGCCGTGTCGAGGGCGGGGTTGCCGCGCCGGGACCAGGCCCAATCCACGATCCGGGCACCGTCCTCGCCGACGAAGATGTTGAGCGAGTGCAGGTCGGTATGCACCAGGTGGTCGCCTGCGACCAGCTCGATCGCGCGCGCTTCCTCCGCCACCAGCTCGTCGAGATGTTCCCGCGCCCACGGATCGAGATCGGGCGGAGTGTCCTTCGCCAGCCTGCGCCAGGAGGCCAGTCTCGCCCACTGCTCGGCCACCAGCGGCGCCTGAACCGGGCACGCGGCCAGCTCCGCACCGAGGATGCCGAGCACGGGGACGATCTTTGCCAGGTCCGGCGCCCCGGGGGCAAGATCGGCGTGTCTACCAGGCACATGCTCGAACCCCAGCAACAGCCAGTCCTCGACCTCCACACTCCACCGCAGCCGCGGCGCGATGGCCGAGGGCAACCACCGATTGACCTCGGCCTCGTGGCGGTGCATCACTCCCCGGCGGCCACCGGCTTCGGCGATGCCCTTGCAGAAGATTCGTCCACCGTCCTGCGCCAGCAGCGCCACCCCAGTCGAACCCGCCCGACGACCACGCGTCGGGCACCTCGCATCGCCGTCACCACCGGCTCCGCCCCCGGCGTGTCCAGCCACCTGGTCGCGGAGCGCCGGGAACTCGGCGGGCCTCACCGCGGCACCGCGGCCATGGCCTCGACCTCCACCAGGAGGTCCGGCCGGGCCAGCGCGGCCGCCACGATCAGCGACTGCGCCGGCCAGTCACCGTCCGGGTACCAGCGGGTGAAGGTCCGCTTCACCACCGTGCGGAAGCCGGGCAGGTGCTCGGCGCCGGCCACCATGCTGAACACCTTCACCACGTGCCCCGGCTGCGCGCCCGCCGCCGCCAGGAGCCGCTCCAGGTTGGCGAACACCGCCTCGGTCTGGGCCTCGGCGTCGGCACCGGCGAGCGAGCCATCGGGCAGCACGCCGACCTGCCCGGAGATCACCACCAGCTCGTGCCCGGACGGCACCTGGGCCAAGTGGCTGTACATCCCGATGGGCGCGGCGACGGTGTCCGGGTTCCAGCGCCGGATCATGCGTTCTCCTCAGTTCGTCCGACAGTGGTGGGGTAACGGTCGTCGGCGAGGCACGACGAGTTCCACGCCGGTCATCAAACCCATCCCGCGGACCTCGCCGACGAGCGGGTAGCCCTCCACGATCGCGCGCAGGCCGGTCATCAGGTGCCCGGGATGAGGACGTCATCGTCCAGGCGGGCCAGCTCGGTCCGCTCGGCCTCACCCAGCTGGCCAGAGGCCGCCGTCGTCGTCCTGGGTCACCGTGAGGTCGGCGACCTCGCTGGAGTAGGTGCGCCGAGCCCCCAGGCGGTGCCCATCAGCCCGAGCGGCGGCAGGAGGACCTGCCGCTCCTGCATCGCCTTCACTCTGCCCGGGCTGAGCAGCGCCGTCCCATCCGGGGCGGTGCGCCGGAGAGGTGCAGGCGGGCGAAGGCCAGCAGGTCCCGTGGCCGCATCGCCGGCGCCGAGCCGGCCGGCGCGTTGGAGCGGGCCAGCGACCACACCGGGGCAGGCTGCCCGCCCGGCAGATGCCCGACCGCGGCGCGATCGCCTCGTCGGCGTTCGTCGCGAAGTGCGTGAGGCCGAGCGGGGTGGCCGGGTGGTCGTGCAGGCACTGGTCGTAGGGCTTGCCGCGCAGCACCTCGACGATCCGGCCGAGCACGACGAAGGCCGCGTTGTTGCAGGAGAACATCTCCCCCGGCGGGAACAGCTGGTCGGTCCCCGCCCAGGGTCGCGACGTACCTCTCGACGCAGTCGTCGCCGCGGCCGGTGTCGGTGAACGGGTCGCCCTCGAAGCCGGACGTGTGGCACATCAGCTGGCGGACGGTGATCGCGGCGGCGGCGCTGGAGTCCGGCGCCCGGAACTCCGGCAGGTACCGGCGCACCGGCGTGTCCAGGTCGAGTGCGCCCTCCTCGGACAGCTGCATGGCGAGCGTGGTGGTCCAGACCTTGGTGATGGACCCGATCTGGAACACCGAGTCCGGGGTGGCCTCGACCCCGGTCGCCCGGTTCAGCACCCCGGCGGCCGCGTCGGCGACCTCGCCGCCCACGGCGGGCGCACCGGGCATCTCACGCGCCTCGGCCAGGATCGCATCCGAGCCAGCCGGTGATCTCGTCCAGGTTCGCCATCTGGTCACGGTAGCGGCGCCGGTGGCGGAGAAGTTCGTTCGCGCGCACGAACGCGGCCCCGCGGATCGGTCGTTCCGGACGAATCCGCGGGGCCGCGATCGGGACGGTCCACCTCAGTCCCGGTGGGCGGTCGCGATGGACTTCTCCCGCCAGGGCTCGGTGTCCTCGGCGATCCGGTCGACCTTCACCTGCCAGCGGTCGAGCGCGTCCCGGCCGACCAGCAGGTGGGTGGGCAGCTTCTCCTGGCCGGTGACCTCGCAGATCAGCGCCGCGCCCTGGACCGGGTCGCCCAGCTGGGTGTGGTTGGCCTCGCCGACCCA
The DNA here is from genome assembly GCF_003385215.1 of Amycolatopsis thermalba. Classification (GTDB taxonomy): domain Bacteria; phylum Actinomycetota; class Actinomycetes; order Mycobacteriales; family Pseudonocardiaceae; genus Amycolatopsis_E; species Amycolatopsis_E thermalba. The sequence continues at coordinate 19,946 of NZ_PQHW01000075.1, forward strand.
GTCCAGCGTCGTGTGTGCCGGGGTGCCGTCGTAGGCGGCGATCCGGTTGTCCGGCAGGGACAGTGAGCTGGCGTCGAGGAAGTCGGTGCGGAACACGCCCGGTTCGACGACCATGCTCTGGATCCCGAACGGCGCCAGCTCCACCGACAGCGCCTCGCTGATGCCGGCCACCGCGAACTTCGACGCGCTGTACACGCTCACCCCGGGCTCACCCTCGAAACCCGACCGGGATCCGATGTGGACCAGCTTCCCGCCACGCGCCTCGCGCATGTAGGGCAGCACCGCGCGGGTGACGTTGATCAGCCCGAACACGTTGAGGTCGAACAGCGACCGCGCCTCGTCGTCGCTGATCTCCTCCAGCGCGCCCAGCAGACCGCGGCCGGCGTTGTTGACCAGCACGTCGATGCCGCCGAACCGGTCGACCACGGACTCCACCGCGGGGGCGATCGCGGCGGTGTCGGTGACGTCCAGCGCGACCGGGAACACGCGGCCGCCGGTCTTGAGGTCGTCCGGGAGCCGGTCCGGGTTGCGGACCGCGACCGCCACCGTGTCCCCGCCGGCGAGCGCCGCGCGGGCGATCTCCGCGCCGAGGCCGCGCGACGCGCCGGTGATCAGCCAAGTAGCCATTTCCTCGTGTCTCCTTTCGCTTCGGCGTTGTGCCTGTGCCACCACTCAACCAACGGGGAGCGGCGAAAAGGGCGCCGAACAGGGCCTCGCTCATCCTGGGACGGAATGGGCCACCCAACCGCCGCGCGTGGTGCGCGCCGCGGGGAACCCTGGCTGGATGACCACCCGTCAGCGCGCGCCGTCGGCAGCCCGGAACCTGCTGACCGCGCGCTCGTCCCGGCCGGGTCCTGCTGGTCCAGACCGCCGAACCGGGATCAGCGTCGGAAGCGGCCCAGGTGCGTGGCATGATCAGTCCGCGGCGGCCGGCCAGGCCTGGATGTCGTCGTCGGCCTGGTGGCGCGCGGTATCGGCGCGCCCGGAGGGCAGTCCATGCCGATCCACTACCGCCTGGGCGCCCCGCTCGCCTGGATCCCCGGCGGGATCAGGCGCGGCCCGCTGTCGCTGCCGGTGCGCTTCACCCGGCGCGGCTGGGGGGATCATCCTGTCCCCCGACAACAGAGGCGCTGTTGTGGCCCCATTTCCGGCCCCCGGACTGGTTGTGTGAAGGCATCGGGACGAAAACCCGCAACCGGAAAGGAACAATCGTCATGTCGCAGGTCATCACCGGAACCCCGCTCGCCGGCCGGGTCGCCGTCGTCACCGGCGCCAGCAGCGGGATCGGCGCGGCCACCGCGGAACGGCTCGCCGCGCTCGGGGCGAAGGTCGCGGTCGCCGCGCGCCGCAAGGACAACCTCGGCGACCTGGTCGCCCGGATCACCGCCGCCGGCGGCACCGCGCTCGCCGTCCCGCTGGACGTCACCGACCGCGACGCCGTCACCGCGGCGGCCACGCAGGTGACCGATCAGCTGGGCCGGGCCGACCTGGTCGTCAACAACGCCGGCGTGCAGCTGATCTCCCCCATCGAGGACCTGAAGGTCGACGACTGGCAGCGCCAGATCGACCTCAACATCACCGGGGTGATGAACGTCCTCGCCGCGTTCGTGCCGCACCTGGTCGCCGCCGCGGACGCGGGCGGGCCCGCGGACCTGATCACCACCTCCTCGATCGCCGCAACGCGGATCCTGGAGAAGTTCTCCGTCTACTCCGGCACGAAGGCCTACCTCAGCCACTTCAGCCGGCTCGCGCGCGTCGAGCTGGGCCGGAAGATGGTGCGGGTGTCGGCGATCGAGCCGGGCATGGTCGACACCGAACTGCCCGACCACGTCACCGACCCGGATGCCAGCACGCTGATGGCGGACCTGCTGCGCGACATCGAGTGCCTGAGCCCGGCCGACGTGGCCGAGACTGTTGCGTTCATCGCCGCGGCGCCCCGGCACGTCAACCTCAGCGAGATCACCATCCTGCCGACCGCCCAGCCGGTCTGAGCGGCTCGGAGCGCGCCGTCCGTCCTAACCGGACGGCGCGCCGAGCAGCCGCTGCTGTCGTTACTCGCCAGGCTGGTCATCGGCCGCTGGTCGCCTCGTCACGACTGGTGCCGCCTGCGCCGGGAGGCGTTCATCCCCGCCGCCGGCACGATGGTGACCAGTGCCAGCACCCCGGCCGTCCAAGCGGCGGTGGAATAGCCGGAGTCGGTGGCGGCGAAGCTGCCGGCGGCGGTGTGCGCGGCAAGGATCAGGCCGCTGACCGCGCTGCCGAGGGAGAAGCCACCGACGCCGAAGCCCAGCACGCCCATGACCACGATCGGCCACACCACACCCAGTCCGCGGACGCCGGCGAACAGCACGCACGCGAGAGCGATCACGAAACCGTTGGCGGTCAGCAGGCCGAACGGGCTGACCTTCTCCCGCATCTTCGGCGTCACGTGGCCGGCGACGAAACCCAGCACCGAGAACGGGACCAGCACCAGACCCGCCTCGACGTCGGTGAGCCCGTACCCGTAGCCGGCCTGCGAGGGGGTCTGCACGAAGCGGGTGACCAGGGTGAAGAGCAGGTACATGGCGATACCGGAGACGAACATGACCACGTTGGCGCCCGCCACCGCCGGATGCCGCAGCGCGGTCAGGTCCACCAGCGGGCGCGCCGCCTTCCGCTCGACGAGGACCCAGGCCGCCAGCGCCACGGCGCCGGCGAGCAGGATCAGCACGACCGGGAGCGGGTCGCTCGACCACCGGCTCGACTGGCTGGTCACCAGCAGCACCGCCACCAGGCCGGCGGAGAGCAGGGACGCGCCCAGCCGGTCCACCGGTTCCTTCGCCGGCGCGGCTCCGGTGTCCCGCGGGACGGCGACCACGGCGGTGATCAGCGCGGCCACGGCGACCACCACGCCGAGCAGGTAGGCCACGCGCACGCCGCCGACCTGGGCCGGCAGGCTCGCGATCGGGTAGCCGACGCCGACGGTGGAGGCCACCGACAGCATCGCGATCGTGCTCACGGCTCGGTCGCCGAGGTGCTGGCGGGCGGTGGCCATCATCAGCGCGGTCAGGCCCAGACCGACGCCCTGCGCGGCACAGCCTGCCAAGATCACCGCGAACGGCGCGGGCACCACGGTGGCCACGCTGCCCAGCGCCACGACGGCGAGCGTGGCCAGGACGACCTTCCGCCGCCGGTGGGCGGAGCCGAGGCGGCCGAGCAGGGGGGTGGCCACGGCACCGGTCAGCAGCGTGATGGTCAACGTCCATTGCGCGGTGGACAGCGACACGTCGTACTCCTCGGCCACGGACGTGATCAGCGGTGCGCCCAGGCTGCCGATCGCCGCGACCACCAACGCGATGAACACCAGTGCCGCCACCAGGAGGGTGCCGCCGCGAGCGGCACCCTCGGCCTGGCCGGTCGCAGGCGTCGAGGAAGCACTCACTGGTTGTTCTCCTCGGTCAGGTGCTGAACAGCCCCGCGTTGATGCGGGTGCGGATGCCACGGGCCCACATCCTGGCCATGTGCTCGCGCACCACCTCGCGGACCTCGTGGTCGGCGCAGGCGGCGAAGGCCTGCAGCTGCACCAGCAGCCCAGTGCGGTCGGCGAGAGCGCTGTCGTAGTACCCGCCCATGACCTTGACCGAGCCCGTCCCGGACGTGTGCTCCGCGGCGCGGTCCATACCTTCGATGAGCCGCGTGAACGCGCGCCGCACCACCTGCGGGAACAGCGCTTTCTTGGTGCCGAACAACCGGAACACGCAGGCCTGCGAGATCCCCCGCGCGACGGGCGAGCGTCTCCATCGACGCGCCGTGCAGCCCAGCCGCGGCGAACTCCTCGGCGGCCAGCTCCAGCAGCTGTTCGCGCCGTTGCTCGGCTGACTACTAACAACCCCGGAGGCGGTGGTGGAAATTTCGGAAGCGACGAGAAGCGGCGTCACAACGGCCCGACCGGCGCGAGATGACGCAGGGCGGCGGCGAGCATCGGGCCGTGCAGCCCATGCCCGCACCAGCCGTCCTGTGTCGGTGGCCGCGCTCGCCGAGCGCGCAGCCCCGTGCTCCGCTGTGGTGAAGGGGACCCTCGCGCGTGTGTGGGTGCCGTGCTGCTCGGTTGCCTACCGTGGGCGGTTGAACCAGGCGCCGGCCTGTGCGGTGACCATCAACGCCAGGATGATGCCGCCGCAGGCGAGCCCGATGACCGGCCCGCCCGCGAAGATGAGGCCGAAGCCGTCCCCGAGGCCCAGGATGCCCAGGCAGGCCACGATCATCAGCGATGCGTACACGATCGTGGTGACCCGGACACCTCTGCCGCCGGTGGCGAACTTCGTCCCCAGGACGATCGACAGCGCCCCCAGGCCCAGCAGCACACTGACGAGGGCGACGGCATCGGCGATGCTGCCGCCGTTGCCAGCGATGATGCCGGCCGAGAAGCTGGCGACCAGCGCACCGACGGTGAGCTGCACGCCACCCATGACGAACAGGAGTACCCGCGCCCCCCTCATCAGCCCGGGCATGTCCCTCGGATGGCCCAGGTAGCCGCCGTAGGAGCTGTTCGGGGCACCGGATCTCATGGTGGCGTCTCCTCCGTCGAACCAGCTGAGCAGGGCGATACCACGCCAACAACCCGAGACGGCGCGCACCGACGCCAATATGCACCATCCAGGGCTGGGCCAAAACCGTTGTCCGAACACCCGCCCGCTAACCGGCTCCACCACCGTCAACCGACCCACCTGGACCACCACACTGCACTGTCCGGTTGGACCACATCGCACTGCCCCACAAGCGGCCGCGGCGCCGGTTTGTGGACCACATATGCAGGCCCGGTCGTCCTGGGGCGTGAGCTGGTGGTGCTCCCGCAGCAGCTTCCCGGCGCTCCTCGGCGAGCTGCACCGGGCACCTGCACGAGAACGTGCACGCTGGCTCGCTCGCCGAGTGGCTCACGACCTGGGACGTCCCCGGCGGGTCGCCCTCCCCGAAGGCGGTCGAACTCGTCCACGCCGCACTGGGCCGGCCGTGGTGAGCGAATCGCAGGAGGAGCGGCCGCGGCGGTCCCGGCAGGCAGGAAATGCTTCACCCCACCGCGTGCCTGCAGGGACGCGACCTCGGACGGCCGGCCCTCTTCCGATTTGGCCGGCGTGCGTGCCCAGCGGATCCCCTGCGCCAGCAGGGTCACCGCGATCACGACGAACGTGATCACCAGGATCTCGTTCCGGAAGGGGAACGGCGCCCCGCCCAGCGTCGCCGGCGACAGAGCCACGGCCAGCGCCACCGCACATCCCCGCCCAGCCCAGCACCACGCGCACACGGGCCGGCGACCGCAGCTCCCGCTGGCGCGGGCGCCGGTCCACCAGCCGCAGCAGGCAGGGCGTGGTGAACACGAACGCCAGGCGCACCAGCAGGACGACCACCGCGACCGCGACGCCCCGCCCGGCCAGCACCAGCGCCTCCGACGGCCCGATCTCGGTGAACAGCGGCAAGCTGGGCGCCCGCCGCCGCGACGGCGATGAGCACCAGGAGCGCGTCGGTGTCCCTGGTCCCCTTCAGCCCCTCAGCCCCAGCAGGCCCAGGGCCAGCGCCACCCCGCCCTCGAGCTGCTGCCCAGTGGTCACGTCCCGCGAGGCCGACAGGTGGGGGCGGCGCGACGTGCACGACCCGCCCGCCTGCGGCCAGCAACGCCGGTGTCAGCCGTTCGGTGAGCAGGGCCGCGGCGAGGTAGCCGTCCGTCCGATGCCACTGGCGCCGGTGAGGGCCATGGTGTCTCGGTTCATGCCCCCAGCCAAGCGAGATCCGGGGCGCATCAGCGCACCGGCAGCTCGCGGTCCTGGTTCTCCGTGCTGTGCCAGTTGGCCAGCAGGCGCATCGAGTTTTCCGACGCCGAGCCCGGTTCGGTGGTGTAGACGAACAGGATCTGGTCCGGGTCGCCCGCCGGGTGCAGCGCCTGGTATTGCACGGTCAGGTCGCCGACCAGCGGGTGGTGGTAGCCCTTGGAGCCGGTGGTGCGCCGGTGCACCTTGTGGTCCGACCACCATTTCCGGAACTGTTCGGAGTGGATGGACAGCTCACCGATCAACGCCGACAGCTGCGGGTCGTCCGGGTAGCGGCCGGCGTCCAGGCGCAACATGGCGACGGTGTCGGCGGCGACGGCCTCCCAGTCCTGGTACAGCTCACGGGCGTGCGGGTCGAAGAACACGAACCGCGCCTGGTTCCGGTCGGCGGCGGGCAGCGCCCGGAAGTCGGTGATGAGGGCGCCCGCGAGCCGGTTGTGCGCGAGCACGTCCAGGCGCCGCCCCAGCACGAACGCCGGCGAGTGCACCTCGTCCAGCATCTCCACCAGGCGCAGCGTCGCCGGATCCACCCGCTGCGGCCGCGCGCGCCGTTTGCGCACCGCGGGTTCGGGGCGGCCCAGGTCCATCAGGTGCTGGCGCTCGGCGTCGGTCAGCCGCAACGCGGTCGCCAGGGCGTCCAGCACCTCGGCCGAGGCGCTGCGGCTGCGGCCCTGCTCGAGGCGGGTGTAGTAGTCCACGCTCACACCGGCCAGCTGCGCCAGCTCCTCGCGCCGCAACCCCGGCACCCGCCGCCGGGCCGAGCCGTCCAGGCCCAGCTCCTCGGGGCTGACCCGGGACCGGCAGGTTCGCAGGAACTGCGCCAGCTCACCGCTCTTCATGCCGCTCATGGACCCGATTCTGCCCACCGGTGGCCACCCGGCGCGCGGTGAAGGTGGCCCATCTTGTCCCCCCGTCACGGGGGGCCGTGCTGGACGCCGGGCCGGGAGTCAGGCGAGCGGGCGACCACGCGCGGCGTCGCGGGCGAGCGCGGCCGCTCGGCGGTCCTCGAACCGCGAGGCCTGCGCGTCGAGTCCAGTGAGGAACGCGGCGAGCTCGTCGCGGGCGGTCTCACCGACCTGCCCCAGGCCTTCCAGCTCGAAGACCTTCCAGTACCGCAGCAGCGGCATCACGACGTCGTCGTGGTGGATGCGCAGGTCGTAGATCCCGGCCTTGGCGATCAACGCGGCCTTGCGCGCGAAGCTCGGGATGACCGCGCCCGGCATCGCGAAGTCGAGGACCTCGTCGGTGATGGCCCGCATCATCGCGTCCGGCGAGATCTCCAGCGCCGCCTTCACCAGGTTGCGGTAGAACACCATGTGCAGGTTCTCGTCCGTGGACACCCTGGCCAGCAGTTTCTCCGCCAGCGGGTCCTGGGTGTAGCGCCCGGTGTTGCGGTGCGACAGCCGCGTCGCGAGTTCCTGGAACGACACGTAGGCGCACACCCGCAACAACGGCTTGTCCCCGCTGTCGTAGCCGGCCTGCATGGTCTCCATGCGCATCCGCTCCAGCTCGACCGGGTCGACCGCGCGGGTCACCAGCAGGTAGTCGCGGATGCAGATGCCGTGCCTGCCCTCCTCCGCGGTCCACCGGTGCACCCAGGTCCCCCACGCCCCGTCCCGGCCGAACGCGCGCTCGATCTCCCGGTGGTAGCTGGGCAGGTTGTCCTCGGTCAGCAGGTTGACCTCCAGCGCCGTCCGCGCCACCGGCGACACCCGCGACTGCGCCGGGTCCCACGCCTCGCCACCCAGATCCGCGAAGTTCCGGCCCTCGCTCCACGGCACGAACTCGTGCGGCATCCAGTCCTGGGCCGCGGCGAGATGGCGGTTGAGGTTCTCTTCGACCGTCCCTTCCAGCTCGTACATCAGGCGGGTGGTGTCGGGAAGCGTCATGCGCACGTCCTTCGGGTGGCGGCCAGGAACCTACGAGGCCGTAAGTTACGGTCCCGTAGGTACTGACAACGCGCGAGCGCCTCGACGGGTTCCCGCCGAGCGCCCCCGGTGCCACATCACACCCGGCGACGGCACCGCCCGTCCGGAGCCGGAACGGGTCACAATGGAGGACATGAAGAGGGGGTTTCGCGACTGTCTGCTGGCCTTGCTGAGCGTCGTGACGCTGGCGGTCCCGTCGGCCGCCGCGATCACGACGAGCGGAGCGCCGCAGGCCGCCGGGCCGCCGCCGGTCGTGCCGGGTTGCGAACAGGGCTGCGAAACCACGTTCTCCGCTGCGCTGCCCGGCGGGCACCGGCTCGACGGGCTGCACGGAGCCGGCGGCAACGTGCTGGCGTACTGGGACGGCGCAAGCCTGGTCGACACGGCACAGGTCCGCGGCAGCGACGGGCAACCCTACGAGCGGGTGACGGCCGGGCTCTGCGGCGCGGCGCGTTGTTCGGTCGCGTTCGAGTACGGCGCGCACTCCGCCGCCGTCGCGACGCTGCGGGTCGATACGAAGATCACGGTGGACACCGCGGTGGAGGGCGTCTCGGCCGACGTGCGCGACCTCAACGCCGACGGCCTGCCGGACGCCGCGGTGCGGCAGAGCACGTACGAGCCCAGCTTCGCGCTCGCGCCGCTGTACTGGGTGACCTACGTGCAGCAGGACGACCACCTGGTGCCCACCGGCTGCACGACACCGGTGCAGGCCTACGAGCCGGCCCCGCTCACCCCGGCGACCGGCCCCTGCCCGACGAACGTCTAGCCCGACTCGACGCCGGTCGGGCTGGACTCCCGGATCCGAGTCCGCGAAGCACACTGAGGTACCGGAGCGGAAGTCAGCAGGACCACGCGGTGGAGCGAGGCTGGGCCGAGTCCATCGGGCCGGCCGCGCGGCGGCCTCCGCATACGGGACCGCGCCGGTGGAAACCCCGATGACGAGGTCGTATGCCTCATCCGCGGGCGCGTCGAGACGAGACCGGTCAGCCCGTAGAACACGAAGGCGGCCATCCAGCTCAGCCGCTTGTTGCCATCGATCACGGAGGTCGGGGTAGGCGCTGCGCAGCAGGCCCGCAGCTCGTCGCCGGCTGGCAGCGCTGCTCGAGCTGACACCGGAGGGGCGCCCGTCTACGCCACCTTGGGCCGCAACGCCCGCCAATGAACCACCCCGCCGCCGACCTGCCCGGCCGCCCTGCTGCCCCGCTGCGCCCCGGCGGACCCAGCCGCGCTGCGAAGCACGCCCGTCCCAACCGCCCATCGGCGAGCGGACCATGACCTAGGCTTCGAGCCGTGCACAGACTCAGGGTTGGCGTGGAGTTCGGCTGCTGGCCGGTATGGGAGGAGCGCCAAGACGGCGTGGCGAATGTGCCGCCGGCCGCATTGCCGATCAGCAGCTTGCTGCGCACTGACCTCGAACGGTGGGCGGCGTGGTACGAGCAGCAGTACGACTCGGCGAACCCCGTCGATTCCGGGTTCGACGACCGCGCGGAGGCGATCCGCTTCAACCAGGCGGGCGAGGAGCTGAGGCGGCGGCTTGCGGACGAGCTGGAGGGAGTGGCCTCGGTGACGTTCCGGCCGTATCCGGTGCATCGCGAACCGGCGCCGATCCGGCAAGCGCGAACCGGCATCGACCAGGACGATGCCGGGGCCGAGCCGTTCTAGCTGCGCGGCGGCGAACCGGCTGTGGTCATCGACGGGTTCGACTTCGTCGTCACCGTGCCGGAGGCGAGCCACAACTCGAAGGATCCCGGCAAGAAGAAGCGGCTCATCCATCGGGCAGGGCGAGGCCATCCGGCTCGCGTTCTGCGCATACACCGGCTTGGGCTGCGCCGCCGGGTGATCGGCGTGACCCGGCAGGGTCTGACCAGCGACGGACCGTTGTCGCGGGTCGCAAGCGGGGCAGTCCTCGAGCCGGAGGGTGCCGGTCGGCGTCATCGGAGCCAACGGGCGCGAGACGAACTACTGCCGCAGCCATCCCTGGGCACCCCCGCCGCCGCTGGTCCACCACCGACAAGCCGCTCCAGCGGCGCGAGGCGGCTTCTGGCGAGGCTCGCGCGTAAAGCCCGTCCTCGGCGCGGACCTCACCTGCATCTCCTTGACACTTAGAACTCTAACGTTTAGAGTTCTAAGTGTTAGTCCGACAGGGCGAGCACCCGAGAAAGGAGCACGAGATGCATGCGAAGCAGCCGGGAATGGTGTTGAAGGTCAAGGCGAAGCCCGGAATGGGGGACGAACTGTTCCAGGCCTGCCACGAGCAACACTTCAACGGCGACCCGGACGGCCCGGTCGAGTGGGTCCTCGCCCGCTCGGACGAAGATCCCGACGTCATGTGGGCCTTCGAGTTCTACCGGGACGACGCGTCGTTCGACCGCCACTACTCGAGCGCCGCGCTCCAGGAAGGGCAGTTCGACGAAGGGCACCAGCGGATCGCCGACCTCGTCGCCGACGGTGCCGAGGAATGGGGCGTCCGGACGCCGGTGCACATCGTCTCCTCCAGCTGAGAAGGTCGAAGCATGGAGACGACACCGACCGGCAGCCTCGATCTGATGCGCTGGATCGTCTGGGCGCAGCGGAAAAGCGGCGAGGACTGGATCCGGGAGCGCGGGCTCACCCACGAGCAGAGCGCCGCGCTCGTCTACCTGGTCCGCAACCCCGGGGCGATCCAGCGGGACATCGCCCGGATGAGCCGCACCAGCGCGGCGAGCGTGACCAGCCTCCTGCAGGGGCTCGAGCGCCGCGGTTTCGTCGAGCGGCGCACCGAGCCCGGCAACGAGCGCAGCAAACGCGTCTACGCGACACCGGCGGGAAGCGAACTGATCGCCGGGTTCGAGACCGCGATGACCGGCATCGAGGAGTCGATCCTGGCCCCGCTGGACCAGGCGGAGCGCGCCACCCTGCAGGCCCTCCTCACGAAGATCGCCGCGGATCTGCCGCAGCCGGCCCCGTCCTGACCCGCCACCCCGCCACCCCACGTCCGCGCCGCGCCGGCCTGGACCTGCCCGGAAGAAGACCATTATGAACACCCCTCACGTCACGATCATCGGGGCAGGACTCGGCGGCCTCACGCTCGCCCGCGTCCTGCACCTCCACGGAATCCCGGCCACGGTCTACGAAGCCGAGCCCGCGCCGACGGCCCGCACGCAGGGCGGGATGCTCGACATCCACGACTACAACGGGCAGCTCGCCATCGAAGCGGCCGGCCTGATGGACGAGTTCCGCGGCATCGTCCTCCACGGCCGCCAGGCCATGCGGATCCTCGCCCCGGACGGGACCGTCCTGCTCGACAAGCCCGACGACGGCACCGGCGGACGACCCGAAGTGCAGCGCGGCGACCTGCGCCGGATCCTGCTCGACTCACTCCCCGGCGGCACCGTGCAGTGGGACCGAAAGGCCGTCGGCACCCGCTCCCTGGGCGACGGGCACCACGAGGTGACCTTCGCCGACGGCGGCACCATCACCACGAGCCTGCTCGTCGGAGCGGACGGCGCGTGGTCACGGGTGCGGCCGTTGCTCTCCGATGCCACACCCGAGTACACCGGGATGTCCTATGTGGAGACCTACCTGTTCGACGTCGACACCCGGCACCCGGCTGCCGCGCGAGCCGTCGGCAGCGGCTCCATGGCCGCACCCGCGACGGGCGGCAAGGGGATCCAGGCCCACCGGGAAAAGGGCGAGACCATCCACACCTACGTCGTACTCCGCGAACCGCTGGAGTGGTTCGAGACCATCGACTTCGCCGACGGCGCGGCCGCGGCCGCACGGATCGCGCAGGAGTTCGACGGGTGGGCACCCGAGCTCACCGCACTGATCACCGACGGCGACGTCCCACCGCTGCTGCGTCCCATCTTCACCCTGCCGCTCGGGCACAAGTGGGAGCGGGTACCCGGGGTGACCCTGCTCGGCGACGCCGCGCACCTCCTGACGCCGAACGGCGAAGGCGCCAACAGCGCCATGTACGACGGCGCCGAACTCGGCAAGGCCATCGCCGCCCACCCCGGCGACATCGAAACCGCCCTCACGCAGTACGAGGAAGCCATGTTCCCGCGCAGCGTGGAGTTCGGCTCCATCGGCGCGGAACTCCACGACCTCGACGGCGACGACGCGGCCGCGGGCCTGATCAAGCTCTTCACGGAGAACGGCGACTGAAACGCCGGAGCCCACGATCCGGGGCAGAGCTTCGACGCCCGCCCGCGGCGTCAGACGGTGAGGACGAGCTTGCCCCGCAGGTGACCGGCGTCGAGCAGGCGGTGCGCGTCTGCGATCCGGTCGAACGGGAACACCTCCTGCACGTGGACCCGGAGCTCGCCCCGTTCCACAAGGTCGACGAGCCCGCGGAGGGCGACCGGATCCGGATCGACCGCGATGCCGCTGAACCGCATGCCCGCCGGCGGTCGTGATCACGTACGCGCCGAGCGCCTTCGCGATCCGGATCGCGACGTGGCCGACCAGACCCTGCCACGCCGTCAGCCCGACGACCGGCAGCGCCGCAGCCTCCACATGCGACAACGAGGCCGGCTTGCACACCAGGTGCAACGCCGGGGCCGCCACGAATTCCGCGTACGCGTTCGCCGCACGGGGGAACAGCGGCATGCCGAACACCTCGTCACCGGGCCGCAACCGGTACGTCCTGGCCTCTTCGACGACACCGCTGATGTCCCAGCCGGGCACGAACGGAAGCGGCTGCGGCAGCGGGAATTCACCGGAGGGTCGTGCTCGCCGGTCTCAGCAAGGGCCCGGTCCGCCACGGTGAGCTCGTCGACCGCCACGCCTACGCCGAGGTGCCGCCCGCGCCGAGTACGCACTCACCCCGCTCGGCGAGACGCTGATCGGCCCGATCCACACGCACCCGACCGCTCACCGCCTTAGCAGCCGCCGGGCGAGGTAGGCCGCGTCGCGGCCGACGCCGCGGATGGTCGCGGAGGAGAAGCTGCGCTGCCACTCCAGCCCGACGAACCCGAGCCCGGGATGGGTGGTGGACAGGCCACGGTGCTGCTTGGGCATCCCGGCCGGGCCGAGGGCACCGAGCTTGTCCAAGTAGGACAGTCCGGGGCGGAACCCGGTCGCCAGGAGGATGGTGTCGACCCGTTCCCGGGTTCCGTCGGACCAGGTCACGGTGTCGCCGTCGATGGCGGTGAACATCCGGCGCTGGTCTGGTGCGCCGGCGTCGATCGCGGCGCGGTAGCCGCCCGCGTCCTGGACGGGCATGCCCGGCTTGGTGCGCAGCCAGGGGCCGATGGGCAGGGCGTCGAATCCGGTGACGGTGAGCCAGAAGTGCACGTCCCGCCCGAGCGGTTTCCGGGGGGCGTAGCGGATCGGGTGGCGGGTGGCGAGGGTGACGCGGGCGTGCGGCGCGAGGTCGATCGCGATCTGGACGGCGGAGTTGGCCGCGCCCACCACCACGATCCGCTGCCCGGCGAAGGGGCTCGGCTCGCGGTAGTCGCCGGAGTGCAAGACGGTCCCGGTGAACTCGTCGAGTCCGGGGAGCGCGGGCCGGTGTGGCGTGGTGAACGCGCCGGTCGCGGCGATGACGATCGGCACGGACAGCTCCTCGCCGCTGTCGGTCGAGACGACGAACCGGTCGCCGGGCCGGGTCACGGCGGTGACCCGGTGGCCGGTGCGGATGTCGGCGTGCAGGGCCGCGGCGTAGCGGCGGAGGTAGTCGATCACCTCGTCGCGGTGCGGGTAGTGGTCCGGGTCGCCGGGGAACGCCATCCCGGGAAGCGAGCTGTAGCGGGCCGGGGAGAACAGGTGGAGGCTGTCGTAGTAGTGCGGCCACGATCCGACCGGCTCGTCGCCGGCCTCCAGCAGGACCGGCTCCAGCCCGCGGACCTTGAGGGCGTGGACGGCGGCGAGACCGGCTTGACCGCCGCCGATCACGATGGCATCAGGCATGACGACGCAACCCTTTCGGCCCGCCGTCACCGGTCTGCCGAGGGGGCGGACAGCGAGATCAGCTCCGGGTCGGCCGAACCACCGCAGCACCCGCCCGGGGAGGCGTCCGCGGCGGGTTCGTCGAACAAGCCGGCCCCGCCGCAGACGCCGGTCTCGGCCAGGACCAGCTCCACCCGTCCGGCGGCCTCGTGGTCCCCGGCCAGCGCGGCGGCGATGGAGCGGACCTGCTCGTAGCCGGTCATCGCGAGGAACGTCGGGGCGCGGCCGTAGCTCTTCATCCCGGCCAGGTACACGTTCGGCTCCGGGTGCGCGAGTTCCTTCGCGCCGTGCGGGTAGACGGTGCCGCAGGAGTGCACGTTCGGGTCGATCAGCGGCGCGAGCG
>NZ_PQHW01000076.1 GCF_003385215.1 Amycolatopsis thermalba
AAACTCTCCAACAATGCTAGAAAATCGATCCGGCTATAATTCATAGCCTCAAAGGAACCCACAAAGGGTTCTAGCTAATCAACTGGCTTTAGCTCACCAATACACTGTTGAGTTCTCAAACAACACGTCTTGTTGTGTCACCCGACGACCAACCAGCGACACGAAGTCTCACAACTCCGATTACACTGTGGTTTCGTCCGGCGGCGGTCACCCACTCTACCACCATCGGTGGGAGCTTGGTTCGTGACCCCCCGCCCGGATCCCGTTCCCTTGGGGCTTTTTCTCCCCGCCGGCCCGGTCTCCCTGGCGACGAAGAGAAGATTACATGCCCCGGAATGGGGTCCGAACAGGGGGGTCCCTTAACGGTAAAAGCGCTGATCAACTGCCTACCAAGGCAGGAAACCGCCCTCGGCGTGGAACTGCGCCGTGCCGCCCTCTCCGGGCGCCAGCGCGACGGCGACCCCGACCGCGGCTCCCTGGGCCGGATCGAGCTGCCCCGCGTGGTCGTTCAGATCGGTCGAGCAGAACCCCGGCTCGAACACGTTCACCGTGATCCCCTCCGCCCGGAGGTCGTTGGCGTAGGAGAGGCTCACCGCGTTCAGCGCCGACTTCGACGAGTTGTAGCCGAGGAGGAGCACCCCCGACTGGGGCGAGTCCGGGTCGGCCTGCAGAGAGACGGACGCCAGCGAGCTGGAGGTGTTCACGATCCGCGGCCGCTCGGACTTCCGCAGCAGCGGGAGGAACGCGTTGGTCACGCGGATGACCCCGAAGACGTTGGTCTCGTAGATCTCGCGGACCACGTCGGCGGACAACTCGGACGGACGCTCTCGTCCCCAGTCCAGGGCGACGCCCGCGTTGTTCATCAGGATGTCCAGCCGGCCGTACTGCTGCTCCACGGTCTTGGCCGCGGCGTCCACCGACGCCTGGTCCGTGACGTCCATGACCACCGACGTCGTACCCAGCTCCTCGGCCGCCTTCCGGCCGCGCTCCGGGTCCCGTGCCCCGACGATCGCCGTGACCCCCGCAGCCAGCAGCTGCCGGACGATTTCCTTGCCGATCCCCTTGTTCGCCCCGGTGACGAGGGCGATCTTCGTGTCTGTCACGCCTCCACCCTCGGCGGCCGGGAGCGGTCGCGGCAGAGACGGCGCAACCGGGGACTCGTGGTCCCTGGATACCGGCGTTCGGGGTCCCGGACACTGGAGGCATGGACAGGCGAGAACTCGGGGAGTTCCTGCGCACCAGGCGCGAGCGGCTCCGGCCGGCCGACGTCGGGCTGCCCACCGGATTGCGGCGGCGCACCCCTGGCCTGCGGCGGGAGGAGGTCGCCTCGCTCGCCGCGATCTCCACGGACTACTACGCGCGCCTCGAACAGGCCCGCGGTCCGCAGCCGTCGCGGCCGGTCCTGTCCGGGATCGCGCGGGCGCTGCGCCTGTCCGACGTCGAGCGCGCGCACCTGTTCCGCCTCGCCGGGGAGCAGCCCGGGCCGGCCGGCCCCTCCCCCGACGTGCCGTCCGGGATCCGGCACCTGCTGGACCGGCTCGACGACGCCGCCGCGATGGTCGTCGACGTCAAGTACGAGGTGCTGGCCTGGAACCCGCTGGCCGCCGTCATCTTCGACGACCTCTTCGCCCTGCCGCCCCGGGAGCGCAACCTCGCGCGCGACCGGTTCCTCCGGCCCGGCACCGGCCGCTACCCGGACACCTGGGAGCAGTTCGGCATCAACCTCGCCTCGGAACTGCGCGCAGCCGCCGCGAAGTACCCCGACGACCCGGGGCTGCGCGAGCTGATCGAGGACCTGCTGGCGGGCAGCGCGGAGTTCCGCGAGCTGTGGGCCCGGCACGACGTGATCGGGTGGCGCGGCCGCACCAAGACGCTGCACCACCCGCGCGTGGGCCGGTTCCAGGTCGAGTGCGAGGTGCTGCTCGTCTGCGACCGCGACCAGCGGGTCATCCTCTACACCGCCGAGCCCGGCAGCCCGGGGCACGAGGCGCTACAGCTGCTCAAGCTCCTCGGCACGGTTGCACCGGCGCGCTGACCACGGCACGCTCGTCAGGCGTGCCCACCTTGCTGATCGTGCACCACACGCCCTCGCCGAACGTGCAGGCCATGTTCGAGGCCGTCGTCTCCGGCGCGACCACCGACGAGATCGAAGGGGTGACCGTCGTGCGGCGGGCGGCCCTCGCGGCCACCGCCACCGACGTCCTGGAGGCGGACGGCTACCTGCTCGGCACCACCGCCAACCTCGGATACATGGCGGGCGCGCTCAAACACTTCTTCGACCAGGTCTACTACCCGTGCCTCGATTCCACGCGGGGCCGCCCGTTCGGGTGTTACGTGCACGGCGGCAGCGACGTCTCCGGGACGGTCCGCGGCATCGAGTCGATCACCACCGGGCTCGGCTGGGAGAAGGCGGCGCAGTTCGTCACCGTGACCGGGGAACCGTCGAAGGCCGATCTGGAGAAGTGCTGGGAACTCGGCGCCACCATGGCTGCCGGGCTGATGGAATAACAGAGTTACGTAACACTGTTACGATAGTCGTGGATCTCCCCCAGAGAGGAAGTTCGCGATGGTCGTCCTGTCCGGTCCCACCCAGCTGTTCACCGTGATCGCGCTGGTCTCGCTGCCGACCGTGATGTTCGGCGGGTACTCGCTGCTCGCCCTGCTCCGCAAGCGCAGGCTCACCGAGGAGCAACGGGCCTCCTTCCGCGCCGGGCACGCGCACGCCGGTGTGCTGCTCGTGCTGGCGCTGATCACCCTGCAACTCGTCGCCGCGGGCGGGCTCGGCGCCGCCGGGCAGTGGGTGGTCAGCGTCCTGCTGCTGATCGGGATCCTGGCGCAGTCCGGCGGCATGTTCCTCAACCTGCTGCCGGGGCGGAAGCCGCTCGCGCACGGGGTCACCGTCGGCGGCGCGGTGCTGCTCGCCGCGGCGATGATCACGACCGCGGCCGGGGTGGCGGTGGCCTGAGCGGCCACCGCCCTCACTTGCCGACGTTGCGGGCCAGCGCCGCCGGGTAGCGCTCGCCCGCCACGGCGTCCGCGGGGACGGCCGCCTCGATGCTCCGGATGTCCTCTTCGGACAGTTCGAGCGTCGCGGCGGCGACGTTCTCCGCCAGGTAGGTGCGGCGCTTGGTGCCGGGGATGGGGACGACGTCCGCACCCTGGTGCTGCACCCAGGCGAGCGCCAGCTGCCCGGCGGTCACGCCCTTCTCCGCCGCCAGCTTCCGCAGCGCCTCGACGATGCGCAGGTTCCAGTCCAGGTTGCCCTCGGCGAAGCGCGGCAGCTTGCGGCGCATGTCGTCGGCGGGCAGCTCCGCCGCCGTCGTGATGCTGCCGGTCAGGAAACCGCGGCCGAGCGGCGAGAACGGCACGATCCCGATGCCCAGCTCGCGGCAGGTGGGCACGATCTCGTCCTCGATGCCGCGGGTCCACAGGCTCCATTCGCTCTGCAGCGCGGTGACCGGGTGGACCGCGTGGGCGCGGCGGATCGTGTCCGCGGACGCTTCGGAGATGCCCAGGTGGCGCACCTTGCCCTCGGCGACCAGCTCGGACAGCGCGCCCCAGGTCTCCTCGACCGGGACGTCCGGGTCGACCCGGTGCTGGTAGTAGAGGTCGATGTGGTCGACGCCAAGGCGGCGCAGCGACTCTTCGAGGCACTGGCGGACGTAGGCGGCGTCACCGCGCACCTGCTGCCCCTCGGCGCCGAGGACGATGCCGAACTTCGTGGCCAGCACGACCTGGTCGCGCCGGCCGGCGATGGCGCGGCCGACCAGCTCCTCGTTGGCGCCGGTGCCGTAGACGTTCGCGGTGTCCAGCAGCGTCACGCCCAGTTCGAGCGCGCGGTGGATCGTCGCGATCGACTCCGCGTCGTCGTCGCGCACGCCGTAGGCCTGGCTCATGCCCATGCAGCCGAGGCCCTGCGCGCCGACCTCCAGTTCGCCCAGCTTCCTGGTCGGGATCACGCGGAGATCTCCTCCCGGACCACGCCGGCGGCGCCCGGGATGAGCGCGCAGATCCGGTCGTAGTTCTCGATCTTGTAGTTGAGGACGTCCATGCAGGCCTGCAGCTCGGCGATGCGTTCGGCGACCGACCGGCGCTGCTCGACCAGGATGGCCCGGCGGCGGCCGGCGCCGGCGTCACCGGCGGACCGCAGCTGCGCGTACTCCCGCATCATCTTGATCGGCATACCCGTGGTGCGGAGCTTGGTGAGGAACTCCAGCCACACGAGGTCGTCGTCGGAGTAGGCCCGCCTGCCCGCGGCGTCCCGGGCGGGCGGTTCGAGGAGTTTGATGCGCTCGTAGTAGCGGAGGGTGTCGATCGACAGCCCGCTGCGACGTGCGGCTTCCGCTATCGAGTAGCTCATGGTGCCGACACTACGACCTGGAGTGCACTCCAGGTCAAATCCTGATCCGGCGATTGATAACACTGTCGCGATAGCCTGGGCCCATGGCACGACCGCGCACCCACGACGAGGCGCTCCGGCTGAAACTGCTCGACCGGGCCGGTGAGCTGCTGTCCACGGACGGGCCGAAGGCGCTCAGCCTGCGCAAGCTCGCCGCCGACGCGGGCACCTCGACCACCGCCGTGTACTCGCTGTTCGGCGGCAAGCCCGAGCTGGTCAACGCCGTCTACCAGGAGGGGTTCCGGCGGTTCGGGGCGCGGTTGCGCGGGGTCGAGCGGTCCGGCGACCCGGTGGAGGACTTCGTGCGGCTCGGGCTGGCCTACCGGGAGAGCGCGCTGGCCGACCCGCACCTGTACTCGATCATGTTCACCAAGGCGGTGCCCGGGTTCGAGCCGGGGGCGGAGGCGTCGCGGGTCGCACGGGAGTCGCTCGCGCCGCTGGTCGACACCGTCCGCGCGGCGATCGGGGCCGGGCTGTTCCAGCCGGTCGCGCCCGAGGTGATCGCGGTCAGCGCGTGGGGCATCGTGCACGGGCTGGTGTCGCTGGAGCTGAACGGGAACCTGCCGCCCGGCTTCGACGTGGCCGGCTCCTACGAGGCGGCGCTGCGCGCTCATGCGGCCGGGTGGCGGTTGACCCAGGTCAGGGAGTAGCGGCGGAGCACGTGGCGCCGGTAGCGCACGCCAGGCAGGATTCGCCCGGCCGTGTCCCGGACCTGGCGGTAGCTCATCACCGGATCGGCCGTGGGCATGCCCGGCGGGCCGCTCGCGCCGCGCAGCACCTTGACGGTCCGCACGACGGGAGTGGCGGCGGCCCACATCGCCCAGTCCGCCACGGTCGCTTCCCGGGCGAAACCGACCACGACGAGGGTGCCGCCGGGGCGCAGCAGGTCGCGCATGCGGGTGAGGGCCCCTGCGAAGTCCATGTGGTGGATCGCCGTGACCGAGCAGACGAAGTCGTAACCCTCAGCGGGGAGGTCGGCGGTGAGGAAGTCGCCCTCGACGAACTCGGGACCGCCGCCCTGCTGCCGGGCGCGGGCGATCATCTCCGGCGAGCTGTCGATCCCGGTGACGCGCTTCGCCCGCGCGGTCAGCTTCCGCGCGAGCAGCCCGTCGCCGCAGCCGACGTCCAGGGCGTCGCCACAGCCGTCCGGCACGGCGCGCAGGATGTCCCGGTGCCGGGCGACGTTGGTGTTCCAGTACGGGTCAGCGGGCACCGTACTGGCGGTCCCCCGCGTCGCCGAGGCCGGGGACGATGAAGCCGGAGTCGTTGAGCCTCTCGTCGACGCTCGCGGTGACCACGCGGACCGGCAGGCCGGAGTCCTCCAGGTGCTTGAGCCCCTCCGGCGCGGCCAGCGCGCAGATCGCGGTGACGTCGGTGGCGCCGCGGCCGGTGAGCAGCCGGATCGTGTACTCCATCGAGCCGCCGGTGGCGAGCATCGGGTCGAGCACGAGCACCGGGCGGTCGGACAGGTCGTCGGGCAGCGACTCCATGTACGGCGTCGGCTGGAGGGTCTCCTCGTCGCGCGCCAGGCCGACGAAACCCATCTGCGCCTCGGGGATCAGCTTGTGCGCCTGGTCGGCCATGCCCAGCCCGGCGCGCAGGACGGGCACCAGCAGCGGCGGGTTCGCCAGGCGGACGGCGTCGGTGCGGGCGACCGGCGTGTGGATGCGCTCGGTGCGGACCGGCGCCTCGCGGGTGGCCTCGTAGATCAGCATGACGGTCAGCTCGTGCAGGGCCGCCCGGAAGGCCGCGCTGTCCGTGCGGGCGTCACGCATGGTCGACAGCCTGGCCTTGGCCAGCGGATGATCGACGACAAGCACGTCCATGACGCGTCACGGTAGCCGATCGGCACCGGCGAAAACCCGCCGCACATGGGCCGCGGCTCGGTACGCTCGCGCCGTGGAACAGCCTGGGACTCCCGAGCGCCCGCCGATGCGGGCTTCCGACGCGGACCGCGAACGGGTCGCGCAGGTCCTGCACAACGCGCTCGCCGAGGGCCGGATCACCGTGCAGGAGCTGGAAGAGCGGCTCGACACCGTGTACGCCGCCAAGACGCTCGCCGAACTGGAGCCGCCGGTCGCGGACCTGCCGGGCGTGCCGTCGGCCGCCGTGCAGCCGGCCGCTCCCCGCGCCCTCACCCCGGACCACCGCATCGGTGGCGTGCCCGGCTCGAAGGTCTCCGTCGCGGTGATGTCCGGCGTCACCCGCAAGGGTCCGTGGACGGTGCCGCCGGAGCACACCAGCGTCGCGTTCTGGGGCGGCGTCGAGATGGACCTGCGCGGCGCCCGGTTCGCCGAACGGCACACCACCATCACGGCCGTCGCGGTGATGGGCGGCATCGACATCGTGGTGCCCGACGACATCATCGTCGAGGTCACCGGCGTCGGGTTCATGGGCGCCTTCGAGAGCCAGGACCGCGAGGGCGCGTCCACGCAGCCCCCGCCGCCGGGCGCGCCGGTCGTCAAGGTCACCGGGCTCGCGTTCTGGGGCGCGGTCACGGTCGTGCGCAAACCGCGGAAGAACTAGCGCGAACCCAATCACCGCGCCGGGCGAATAGAGGGTGACAAGATCACCCGTCCCTCCGGAGGGAGGCGCCCGATGACCTTCGCGTCCGCGCGGACCGAAAGCGACGCCGGAATCATCGAACGCTCCTGGTTCGACGCCGACGCCTTCGCACTCATCTTCGACCGGCACGCCGCGACGGTGCACCGCTTCCTGGCCCGCCGGGTCGGCAGCGAACTCGCCGACGACCTGACCGGCCAGACGATGCTCGTCGCGTTCGACAAGCGGCGGCGTTTCGACGTCAGCCACCCGAGCGCGCTGCCGTGGCTCTACGGCATCGCGACCCATCTGATCAGCAGGCACCGGCGGACCGAAGCCCGGCGGTTGCGGGCACTGGCCAGAACCGGCCCCGCCCCGCACGAGGAGAACCACGACGACGTGGTCTCCGACCGGGTCAGCGCCGCGGCCCAGCCACTCGGGCAGGCCATCGCCCGGCTTTCCGCACCGGAACGGGACGTCCTGCTCCTCGTCGCGTGGGAGCACCTGTCCTACGACGAGGTGGCACTGGCGCTGGACATCCCGATCGGCACGGTCCGTTCCCGCCTGCACCGCGCCCGCACGAAGATGCGGGCCGCGCTTCCCATGGAGGACAACGATGAATGACCTCGACCTGATCACCCGCCTCCGGCCGGACGTCGCCGAGCCGGACCCCGTCGTGCTGAGCAGGCACCGGATGGCGATCCTGGAACGGGCCGCCGACCCGGCGCCGGTCCGGGCCGTGCGACCCCGGTTCAGGCCACGCCTGGCGATCTCCGGCGCCGCCGTCGCGGCGGCCGCCGCGGTCGCCGTCATGGTGGGCATCTCCGGGCCGGGAGCGCCACCCGCCACCGCGGCGACGGTGCTCTCCCTGGCTGCGGACGCGGCCGCCGCCGCGCCCGCCGGGCACGGCGACTGGACCTACACCAGCTCGGTGACCGTCTCCAGCGAAGACACGCGGCCCAAGCGCGTCGACACTTGGGTGAAGACGGACGGCTCCGAGGCGGAGGTCCGGGACGAGCGGGCGGCGCCCTGGCGCGGCGTGATTCCCGAAGTCGGTGAGCCGTCGCTGTACAACCAGAGCTACGACTACCTGGAGACCCTGCCGACCGACCCGGCGGCGCTGCGCGCGGAGATCTACCGGCAGGTCCAGGGTGATCTGGACCGGCTGGGCGTCCAGAACCTCTACACGGTCGACCAGTGGGCCTTCCAGATGATCGCGCACCTCGTCGACGGCGCGGCCCCGCCCGACCTCAAGGCCGCGCTCTACCGCGTCGCCGCCACGGTGCCCGGGGTGCAACTGATCGACGACATGTGGGACGTTTCGGGCCGGCACGGGCTCGGCGTGACGCGCACCACCACCAACGCCGGTGACATGACCACGCTGGTCTTCGACCGGGACACCTACCAGGTCCTCGGCTGGACCACGACCTCGCACGACGGCCGGGCAGCGGGTAAGGCACTGCTCGCCACCGGGCTCGTCGACGAGGCCGGGCAAACGCCGTAGTTCCCGACCGGACCGCGTCTCCGCACGGGGACGCGGTCCGGTACTAGCCTCTACGGGGTGAGCGCACCCACCCTGCCGGCCGCTCTCGCCGACGCCACCCGCGACGACGCGAGCCTCCGGCGCTTCCTGCACGGCCTGCCCGGCGTGGACCAGGTCGGGGTCGAGGCCCGGGCCACCGCCCTGGCGACCCGCAGCATCAAGAAGTCCAGCAAGCTCTGGGCCATCGACACCGCGATCTCGATGGTCGACCTGACCACGCTCGAGGGCGCCGACACGCACGGCAAGGTCCGCGCGCTGACCGCGAAGGCCCGGCGTCCCGACCCGGACCGCCCGGACACGCCGCAGGTCGCCGCGGTGTGCGTGTACCCGGACCTCGTCGCGACGGCCGTCGAAGGGCTCAAGGGCACGGACATCGGTGTCGCGAGCGTCGCCACCGCCTTCCCCTCCGGCCGGTCGTCCCGCCAGGTGAAGCTGGCCGACGTGGCGCTGGCGGTCGAGTCCGGCGCCACGGAAGTCGACATGGTGATCGACCGCGGTGCCTTCCTCGAAGGCCGGTACGGCGCGGTGTTCGAGGAGATCCAGGCCATCAAGGCCGCGTGTGGCACCGCGCACCTGAAGGTCATCCTGGAGACCGGCGAGCTGGTCACCTACGACAACGTGCGCCGCGCGTCCTGGCTGGCCCTGCTGGCCGGTGGCGACTTCATCAAGACCTCCACCGGCAAGGTCTCCCCCGCCGCGACCCTGCCGGTCACGCACGTGATGCTGCAGGCCGTGCGCGACTGGTTCACCGCGACCGGCGAGCTGCGTGGCGTCAAGCCGGCCGGTGGCATCCGCACCACCAAGGACGCGATCAAGTACCTGGTGGCCGTGCACGAGGTCGCCGGCGAGCAGTGGCTCACCCCGGAGCTGTTCCGGTTCGGCGCCTCCAGCCTGCTCAACGACCTGCTGCTGCAGCGGCGCACCCAGCACGACGGCCACTACAGCGGCCCCGACTACGTGGCGGTGGACTGATGCCTGCCTTCGAGTACGCGCCCGCGCCCGAGTCGCGCGACCTGGCGAACCTCAAGCCGAGCTACCGGCCGTTCATCGACGGCGAGTTCGTCGACGGCGGCGGCGAACCGCTGAAGACCGTCAACCCGGCGACCGAGGAGGTCCTCGCCGAAGTCTCCACCGCCAGCGCCGCCGACATCGACACCGCGGTCAAGGCCGCGCGCAAGGCGTTCGAGAAGACGTGGGGCCCGATGCCGGGCAGCGAGCGCGCGAAGTACCTGTTCCGCATCGCGCGGCTGATCCAGGAGTGCTCGCGGGAGCTGGCGGTGCTGGAGACGCTGGACAACGGCAAGCCGATCAAGGAGTCCCGGGACTCGGACCTGCCGCTGGTCGCCGCGCACTTCTTCTACCACGCGGGCTGGGCCGACAAGCTCGACTACGCCGGCTTCGGCCCGGATCCGAAGCCGCTGGGCGTGGCCGGGCAGATCATCCCGTGGAACTTCCCGCTGCTGATGCTGGCCTGGAAGATCGCGCCCGCGCTGGCCACCGGCAACACGGTGGTGCTCAAGCCGGCCGAGACGACCCCGCTCACCGCGCTGGTGTTCGGCGAGATCTGCCAGCAGGCCGGGCTGCCGCCGGGCGTGGTGAACATCCTGCCGGGCGCCGGTGACGTGGGCGCGCGGCTGGTCGGGCACCCGGGGGTGGACAAGATCGCGTTCACCGGGTCGACCGAGGTCGGCAAGCTGATCCAGCGCCAGGTCGCGGGCACGCCCAAGCGGCTCACGCTGGAGCTGGGCGGCAAGGCGGCGAACGTGGTGTTCGACGACGCGCCGCTGGACCAGGCCGTCGAGGGCATCGTCAACGGCATCTTCTTCAACCAGGGGCACGTGTGCTGCGCCGGGTCGCGGCTGCTCGCGCAGGAGTCCGTGGCCGACGAGCTGCTGGACAAGCTGCGGTACCGGATCTCGACGCTGCGGCTGGGCGATCCGCTGGACAAGAACACCGACGTCGGCGCGATCAACTCGGCCGAGCAGCTGGGCAAGATCCGGGAGCTGGCCGATTCCGGCGAGGCCGAGGGCGCGCAGCGGTGGACCAGCCCGTGCCCGGTGCCCGGCCGCGGGTTCTTCTTCGCCCCCACGGTGTTCTCCGGGGTGCACCAGTCGATGCGGATCGCGCGCGAGGAGATCTTCGGGCCGGTGCTGTCGGTGCTCACCTTCCGCACGCCGGACGAGGCGGTCGCGAAGGCCAACAACACGCCCTACGGGCTGTCTGCCGGGATCTGGAGCGAGAAGGGCTCGCGGATCCTGTGGATGGCGAACCGGCTGCGCGCCGGAGTGGTCTGGGCCAACACGTTCAACCGCTTCGACCCGGCGGCGCCGTTCGGCGGCTACCAGGAGTCGGGCTTCGGCCGCGAGGGTGGCCGCACGGGTCTGGAGGGATACCTCGATGTCTGAGCGGGTGACCGTCGCGAAGACGTACAAGCTGTTCATCGGCGGCAAGTTCCCGCGCTCGGAGTCCGGCCGGGTGTACCCGGTGAGCGACAGCAAGGGGAACTTCCTGGCTCATGCGGCGCACGCGTCACGCAAGGACGTCCGCGACGCGGTGGTGGCCGCGCGCAAGGCGTTCGGCGGCTGGTCGGGCGCGACCGCGTACAACCGCGGACAGGTGCTGTACCGGGTCGCGGAGATGCTGGAGGGGCGCCGCGACCAGTTCGTCGCCGAGGTCGGGGCGGCCGAGGGGTTGTCCGGGCGTCGCGCCGAGGCGGTCGTGGACGCCGCGATCGACCGCTGGGTCTGGTACGCGGGGTGGACGGACAAGGTGGCGAGCGTGCTGGGCGCGGCGAACCCGGTGGCCGGGCCGTACTTCTCGTTCACCGTGCCGGAGCCGGCCGGGGTGGTCGGGATCCTCGCGCCGCAGAAGTCGTCGCTGCTCGGACTGGTGAGCGTGCTCGCGCCGGCGTTGGCCACGGGGTGCACGGCGGTCGTGGTGAGCAGCGCGGAGCGGCCGCTGCCGGCGATCACGTTGTCGGAGGTGCTGGCGACGTCGGACCTGCCGGGCGGGGTGGCGAACATCCTCACCGGGCGGGCCGCGGAGCTGGGGCCGTGGCTGGCCTCGCACGGCGACGTGAACGCCCTGGACCCGACGGGCGCCGATGTGGAGGCGCGGGCGGAGCTGGCCCGGGAGGCGGCGGGCACGGTGAAGCGGGTGCTGGCGGTGCCGGCGGAGGAGCCGGACTGGACGCAGCGGCCGGACATCACCCGGCTACGGCGCTACCTGGAGGCAAAGACGGTCTGGCACCCGATGGGTGTCTGACGGTCGCGGGGTCGCGAGTGGCCTCCCCACGGCTTCGGCGCGGGGAAGCTGCCGCGACTCGGCAGGAACCGACGGGCGTGAACCCACCGGGCCGCGACTCGCGGCGGGGCCGGGCCCCGGAGGACGCGGCCGGTCGCGGGGTCGCTTGCGCCAGGCGCCGCGCAAGCCATCGGCGGGGTCGGTAGCCCGGCGGTCACGGTGACCGCCGCGCCCCGAAGCAAACCCTCGGCGGGCTCAGCGGTCCCGGTGGCGGCCGCGGGGGCGCCCGTGGCGGCCCCGCACCTCAGCGGGCGGGCCGCCGCGCGGAAACGCGAGCCGCGGTGGAGACGGGTGGCCCGGCGGGACGGTGACCACCGCGTCATGGCCCCGCCACGCAAGCCCTCGGCTGGGCTCAACGGGTCGCGGGGATGGCCCGCACCTCCGTGGCCCGGCCACCCGCGCGGAAGCGCAAGTCGCGGTGGGGTCGGGTGGCCCGGCGGTCCCGGTGGCTGCCGCGCCCCGCGGCCTCGCCAGACGAGGTCAGCGGTCGCGGGGACGACCCGCGCGGAACGCGAGCCGCGGCGGGGCCGGGTGGCCCAGCGACCCCCGGTGACTACCCCGCCAAGCAAGCCCTCGGCGGGCTCAGCGGTCGCGGTGGCGGCCGCGGGGGCGCCAGTGGCGGCCGCGCACCTCGGCGGCCGGGAAGTCCGGGTGGATCTCCGCGAACGCGGTGTCCGTGATGCCCATCAGCACCAGGTACTTGACGCCGTCGCGGGACAGTTCGGTGTCGCGGAGCCGGCCCTCCTCGCGGAAGCCGAGCCTCGCGTGCAGCGACAGCGACGCCACGTTGCCGCCGTAGATGCTGACCTCGCACTTGCGGTAGCCGCGCTCGCCGAACATGAAGCGCAGCAACGTGATCACCGCGTCGCCCGCGTAGCCGCACCGCCGGTGCTGCGGGCCGATCCCGATGCCGTAGCTGAAGCGGTCCGGCGAGTCCGCCTCGGTGGCCGAGAGCGAGCCGACCACCAGCCCGCCCCGCAGGGTCTCGATCGCGAAGTGGAAATCCGCCTCGGCGCGGTGGGCCGCCCAGTGCCGGTACTCACCGACGCGCCGCGTGTCGGCCGCCTCCCGGTCGAACCCCGCCAGCCTGCGCTGATCGGCCGGCGTGACCACCCGCAGCCGCACCTTCCGCCCGGCCCGCGCGGGCACACCGGCCCAGACCGGGGCGCGGTAGCGCGCCAGGTCGAGGCGGGGCGGAGGCAGCACCATCGCGAGCACCATACCGGTACCCGTCAATGGATTTGGAGGTCCTCGCCGGTGATCGGGCGCCCGGGCAACGGGCTGCCGGGACGCGCTCGCAGTCCGTCGAGCATGAGGACCGCCACGCGCTCGGAGGCCAGCAACGTGGGGTCGTCCACGGCCGACGGCCGGCGCAGGACCAGCGACAACAGGATGGCGACGTCCCCGGTGCCGATGTCGGCGCGCACCGATCCCTCGGCCTGCGCCGCGCGGACGATCGCGTCCAGTTCGGCCAGCAGCGCGTCGCGGAACTCCGCGGTCTGCCGGTCGCCCTTGAGGATCTCCCTGGCCCGCTCGGAGACCAGCGCGAGCTGGACGCTCGCCTGCAGCTGGTGCGACCGGCCGGCCAGGCGCACCAGCGCGTCCCACGCCGTCGGCTCCTCGGCCGCCGCCTCCCGCGCGTCGGCGAGGACCTGCGCGAAGCTCTCCCGCGCCACGGCCCGGATCAGCGCCTCCCGGTCGGGAAACCGCCGGTAGAGCGTGCCGACGCCGACCCCGGCGGTACGCGCGATCTCCTCCATCGGCACGTCCGGCCCCGCGGCGGCGAACACCTGGCGGGCGGCGGCGACGATCTGGTCGCGGTTGCGCCGGGCGTCCGCGCGCAGCCGGGTCTCCGAAGCCGTCATGTCGTTCCTCTCCGTGACCCCCGCCAGATTCTCTCACCCGAACGTACGTGGACGAAAAGCTTCCACATCAGTACGTTGAGCAATAAGTGGACGACATCCTTCCACATTTTGTCCGGATTGGGGTGGAACCGTGACCGCTCAGCTTCCCGCCACACTGCCCATCACCCGCGGCTGTCCCTACGGGCCACCGGACGAGCACCGCAGGCTGCGGGAGGAGGCGCCGGTCCAGCGCGTGACCCTGCCCAGTGGCGAGCCGGCCTGGGCGCTCACCCGGCACGAGGACATCCGGACGATGCTGACCGACCCGCGGTTCAGCTCCGACCGGCGCCACCCGAAGTTCCCGCTGCTGGTCAAGGGGCAGCGCCTGAACACCACGTTCCGCGCGTCGCTGATCGGCATGGACCCGCCGGAGCACGGCCCGGCGCGGCGCAAGGTGGTCGGCGAGTTCACGGTGCGGCGCATGGCGGCGCTGCGCCCGCGCATCCAGGAGATCGTCGACCAGCACATCGACGCGATGCTCGCCGGCCCCAAGCCGGCCGATCTGGTGAAAGCGCTCTCCCTGCCGGTGCCGTCACTGGTCATCTGCGAGCAGCTCGGCGTGCCCTACGCCGACCACGAGTTCTTCCAGCTGCACTCGTCGCGCCTGATCAGCCGGGTCACCCCACCGCTGGAGCGCAAAGCCTCCATCGACGCGTTGCGCGACTACCTCGCGGACCTGATCGAGCAGAAGGCGAAGGCGCCCGCCGACGACCTGCTCAGCCGCCAGCTCGACAAGCAGGACGACCGCGAGGAGCTGGTGAGCCTGGCGTTCCTGCTGCTCATCGCGGGCCACGAGACCACGGCGAACATGATCTCGCTGGGCACCATGGCGTTCCTGGAACACCCGGAGGACATCGAGAAGATCCGGCAGGACCCGTCGAAGACCCTGCCCGCGGTCGAGGAACTGCTGCGGTACTTCACGATCGCCGAGTTCGCGGCCTCCCGCGTCGCGGTCGAGGACGTGGAGATCGGCGGCGTCCTGATCAGGGCCGGCGAGGGCGTGGTGCCGCTGACCAACCTCGCCAACCGCGACCCGGACGCGTTCGACCACCCCGAGGAGCTGGACATCGAGCGCGGCGCGCGGCACCACCTGGCGTTCGGATTCGGCGCGCACCAGTGCCTCGGCCAGAACCTCGCCCGGATGGAGCTGCAGATCGTGTTCGACACGCTGTTCCGGAAGGTCCCCGGCCTGCGCCCGGCCGTGCCACTGGACTCCCTGCCGTTCAAGGACGACGCGAGCGTCTACGGTATTCACGAGTTCCCGGTGACCTGGTAGGAGGAGCCATGCGCATCGTCGCGGACACCGATCTCTGCATCGGCGCGGGCCAGTGCGTCCTGACCGAACCGGAGGTGTTCGACCAGGACGACGACGGCACGGTCGTGGTCCTGGTCGAGCACCCCGAGGGTGCGCAGCTGGACAGCGCCCGCGAGGCCGTCAAGCTGTGCCCCGCCATGGCGCTGTCCCTGCAGGAGTAGCTACTTCACCGCGCCCATCGACAGGCCGCGGACCAGGTGGTTCTGCGCGATCCACCCGACGATCATCACCGGCAGCGAGGCCAGCAGCGCGGCCGCGGACAGCTGCGCCCAGTACAGGCCCTCGCTGGTGATGAACCCGACGAGGAACACCGGCACCGTGCCGGCCCGCGCCGCGGTCAGGTTGACCGCGTAGAAGAACTCGGTCCACGAGAAGATGACGCAGATCAACGCGGTCGCCGCGATGCCGGGCGCGACCACGGGCAGGATCACCCGGTACAGCAGGGTCGGGAGGTTCGCCCCGTCGACGCGCCCGGCCTCGATCATCTCGGTGGGCACCTCGAGGAAGAACGAGCGCATCATCCAGATCGCCAGCGGCAGGTTCATCGCCGTGTAGAGGATGACCAGCGCCCACACGTTGTCCAGCAGCTGCGTGCGCTGCGAGATGACGTACAGCGGGATGATCGCGGCGACGATCGGCAGCATCTTCGTGGACAGGAAGAACCCGAGCACGTTGCTGGTCTTGGGCACCGGGGCCAGCGACAGCGCGTAGGCCGCCGGCACGCCCAGGAGCAGCACGATCAGCGTGGACAGGATCGTCACGAACGCCGAGTTGCCCAGGTAGGGCAGGAACCCGCGCTCGAAGATGCTCGCGAACTGGTCCAGCGTCGGGGTGAACGCGATCCGCGGCGGATCGGTGTAGGCGTCGGCCTCCTGCTTGAACGCGGTCAGCACCATCCAGATCAGCGGGAACACGAACAGGATGGCGACCACCCACGTCGCCGTGGTCAGGGAGGCGGGGCCGAGCCGCCTGCGCACGGTGCTCACTTCACGACCCCCTTGCTCACGTCGAACGCGCGGAACATCAGGCGCAGCGCGAAGGTCGCCACGATCAGCGTCAGGATCACCACGATGACGCCCATCGCCGAGGACTGGCCGATGTCGAAGCCCTGGAAGGCCCGCTGGTAGATGTAGTACGGCAGGTTCGTGCTCGCGGTGCCCGGACCGCCCTGGGTCATCAGGAAGATCGCGTCGAAGCTGTTCACGATGTAGATCGCGCCCAGCAGCACCGACAGCTGCAGGTACCGGGACAGGTGCGGCAGCGTGATGGAGGCGAACGTGCGCCACCGGCCGGCGCCGTCGACCTGCGCGGCCTCCAGCACGTCCTTCGGCTGGCTCTGCAGGCCGGCCAGGATCAGCAGCATCATGAACGGGGTCCACTGCCACACGACCTGCGCCATGACCGAGGCCAGCGGGAACTCCGACAGCCAGTCGGTCTCGCCGCCGAAGACGAAGTTCAGCAGCCCGTAGGTCGGGTCGAACATCGTCGTCTTCCACAGCAGCGCCCCGGCGGCGGGCAGGATGAGGAACGGCGTGATCAGCAGCGTCCGCACCACACCGCGGCCGAGGAACTTGCGGTCCAGCAGCAGCGCCAGGCCGAGCCCGAGCAGCAGCGCGACGAACACGCACACCACCGTCAGCACGACGGTGTTGAGCATCGCGCCGCGGAACTGGGAGTCGGCGAACACGTCGAGGTAGTTCTGCAGGCCGACGAAGTGCTGCGAACCCGGCCGCACGAGGTTCCACGACTGGAACGAGTACACCACCGTGAGGACGAACGGGATCTGGGTCACCACGATGGTGAACAACAGCGCGGGCAGCAGGGGCGCACGACGGACCCACGGGATCGCGCCCTTGCGCTTCACCGGTTTCGCGTCGGCCCTCTGTCCACTTGCCACAGTGGGCGCCACGGCGGTCATTTCGTCTCCCGGTAGGAATCGCCGACGGTCTGCGCGTACTCCTGCGACTGCTCGATGGCCTCGTCGACGGTGATCTGCCCGGCGATCGCGGCCGACAGCTCCTGGCTGACCCGGGTGCCCAGGTCCTGGAACTCGGGGATGCCGACGAACTGGATGCCCGGGTAGGGCACCGGCTTGGTCATCACCTTGCGCTGGTCGGCCGCGTCGATGCCGTCCAGCGTCGGCTGGGCGTAGGCCTTCGCGGCCTCGGCGTACTCGGGGATCCGGTAGGTGGAGAACCGGCAGCCGGGCGGGACGCGGTTCCAGCCGTAGGTCTCGCCGACCGTCCGCACGAACTCCTTGTTCGTCATCCACTGCAGGAACTTCCAGGCGTCCGCCTTGTTCTTGCCGACCTTCGGGATCGCCAGCGCCCACGTGTAGAGCCAGCCGCTGGCCTCGGTCTTCACCACCGGCGCGGCCACGTACCCGGACTTGCCGACGACCTTGCTCGACTCCGGGTCCTCGTTCGTCCCGGCCATGACCGTGGCGTCGTACCACATCGCGGCCTGGCCCTGACCGTAGCGCGTGCCGCACTCGGAGAACCCGGCGCTGGACGCGCCGACCTCACCGTGCTCGCGGACCAGGTTGACGTAGAAGTTCGCGGCCTCGCGGAACTCCGGGGTGTCCAGCTTCGCGTTCCAGTCCTGGTCGAACCACTGCGCGCCGAAGGTGTTGGCGACCGTGGTGAACGGCGCGAGGCTCTCGCCCCAGCCGGGCTTGCCGCGCAGGCAGATGCCGGCGACGCCGGCCGCCTTGTCGTCCAGCTTCGCGGCGAAGTCGGCGATCTGCTGCCACGTCGGGCGCTCCGGCATGGTCAGCCCGGCCTGTTCGAACAGGTCCTTGCGGTAGGCCAGGAACGACGACTCGCCGTAGAACGGCACCGCGTACATCGAGCCCTGGTAGGACAGCGAGTCGCGGATGCTCGGGATGAAGTCGCCCGGGTCGTAACCGGGGCTGGCGTCGATGTAGGGCTGGAGGTTCTCCAGCCAGCCGTTGGCCGCCCACTGCGGGGTCTCGTAGTTGCTGATCATCACCGCGTCGAACTCGCCCCCCTGGGTGGCGGTCGAGGCGGTGATCTTCGCGCGCGCCTGGTTCTCCGGCAGCGACACGAACTTGAGCTTCACGCCGGGGTTCGCCGCCTCGAACTCGTGCGACAGCGAGATGGCGTCGTTCATCTGCGGGTTCGCCACGATCGCGATGACCAGGGTGTTGCCGCCCGCGCCGAGCGCGCCGGCGCCCGCGCAGCCGGTCAGGGTGAGCAGCGCGGCGACCGCGAGGAGTGCCAGGCGCTCACGCATCCCGGGCTCCCGGCAGCACCTGCACCTTCAGACCCGCGCCACTGCGCATCAGGTCCAGGGCGTCGGGGAACCGCTCCAGCGGCAAGGCATCGGTCAGCAGGGCCTTCGTGGCGACCGCGCCGGAGGACACCAGGTCCAGCGCGGCGCCGTAGGAGTGCAGAACAGCCATCGAACCCACCACCGTGATCTCGTCGTTGTAGATCCGGAAGGGCGAAAGCGCGACGCGCGCCTCCGCCGGGGCGACGCCGAAGACGAGCAGACGCCCGCCGCGGCGCAGCGAATCGAACGCGGCCTCGATCGCCGGGGCCGCACCGGTGCAGTCGGCCGCCGCGTCGAACCGCTCACCGTCCAGTTCGGACACGTCGGTGGCGACGGCGTGCGCGCCGAGGTCCTTGGCCCGCGGCAGGCGGGACGCGTTGCGGTCGACCACCGTGACGCGCGCGCCGGCCCGCTGCAGGAGCATCTGCATGATCAGGCCCATGGTTCCGGCGCCGACGACCAGGAAGTGCTCGCCCGCCTCGACCCCGATGCGGCGGACACCGTGCACGGCGCAGGACACCGGCTCGACCAGCGCGCCCTCCTGCCAGGACAGGTGGTCCGGCAGGCGGTAGCAGGTGCTGGCGGGCACTGCCACGTACTCGGCGAAGGCGCCGTTGACGGTGTCGCCGGTGGCGCCCCAGTTTTCGCAGAGGTTGCCGTGGCCGGCGCGGCACGGGTCGCAGTAGCCGCAGAACAGGGACGGGTCGACGGCCACCCGGTCGCCGACCTGCCAGCCGCCGGGGACGTTCTTGCCGATCTCGACGATCTCGCCGGCGAACTCGTGGCCGGGGACGATCGGGTAGGGCGTCGGCGGGAAGTGGCCGTCGGCGATGTGCAGGTCGGTGCCGCAGATGCCGCACGCGCCGACCTTGATCACGACGTCGCGCTCCCCCGGGGTGGGATCGGGAACCTCGCCGACCCTGATGGAGCCCGGCTGATCGACGATGGCGGCGCGCATGCCGTCTCACCTCTTCCTGCGCTCATCTGAGCGCGTCACGACTCTGTGGTCACATGCTTGGTCATGCATTAGAGGGGTTTTGGCGGTTTCTCGTCAACGGGATGCGAGCTATAGTGCTCAAATGAGCGAGATGGGCGTGGTGGACGGGCTCACCGCGACGCTGGTGGCGCACCGGTTCTACGTGCTGGGGCAGTCCAAGATCGAGATCGCCGCCGACTTCGGGATCAGCAGGTTCAAGGTGGCCCGGCTCATCGACGCGGCGCTGGAGCGGGGACTGGTGCGGGTGGAGTTCGCGCCGCCGGCGCCGATCGACGTGCGGTTGTCCGACGAGCTGCGGTCCGCGTACGGGCTGCGGCAGGCGTTCGTGCTCAATCGAGCGGCCAGCGCCGGGCCGCGGGCGCAGGTGCGGCAGCAGATCGGCGGGTTCGCGGCGCGGCTGCTGTCGGAGACGGTCACCGAGGACGACGTGGTGGGGTTGTCGTGGGCGCGGTCGGTGAACGCGATGGCGGCGGCGGTGCAGCGGCTGCCGAGGTGCCCGATCGTGCAGCTGTGCGGGGTGCAGGCCGGGATGGACATGCGGGACCGGTCGGTGGAGACGGTGCGGCGGGTGGCGGAGGTGTCCGGCGGCGACGCGTACCCGATCTACGGGCCGCTGGTGCTGCCGGACCGCCGGACGACGGAGATCCTGCGGCGGCAGCCGGGGATCGCGGAGACGGTCGCGCAGTTCCCGCGCCTGACGAAGGCGGTGGTGAGCATCGGGGCGTGGCTGCCGGGCGAGTCGACGGTGTACGACGCGGTGTCCCCGGCCGAACGCGAGGCGATCACGGCGCGGGGCGCTCGGGCGGAGGTCGCGGCACGGCTGTTCGACGGCGAGGGGAAGCCGCTGTCGACCGGGCTGGCGCACCACGTGCTGGCGATCGACACGGCGGAGCTGCTGAAAGTGCCCGAGGTGATCGCGCTGGGCTACACGGCACCGAAAGCGGAGGCGATCGACGCCGTGCTGCGATCCGGCCTGGTGTCGACGCTGATCACGGACACCCCGGCGGCGGAGGGGGCGCTGCGGCTTCGCGGCGCGTGACGCGCGCGAGTCCCACGCTCGCGAACGCGAGTCCCACGCTCAGCACCGCGAGTTCCACGCTCAGCACCGCGAGTTCCACGCTCAGCGAAAGCGCCGCGGCGCGCGAACGTGGAACTCGCGCGCGGGAACGTGGGACTCGCGGTGCGGTTGGGCTTACTTGACCCGCACCGGCAGGCTGTCCACGCCGTAGACGATCGACGTCCGGCGGTAGCTCAGCTGCTCCGGCTCGATGTCCAGCCGCAGGTCGGGGAAGCGCCGCACCAGCGCCGGGTACGCCGCGCGCAGCTCCATGCGTGCCAGCTCCGCCCCGATGCACCGGTGCGCGCCCCAGCCGAAGGCCAGGTGCTGCGTCGCCGGTCGGGTGGGGTCGAAGGACTCCATCCCGGCGCCCAGGGCGGCGTCCCGGTTGGCCCCGCTCAGCGACACGAACACGATGTCGCCCTTGGCGATCTCCTGCCCGCCGACCGTCACGTCCTCGCGCGCGAACCGCGGGAACGCCACCTGCACCACCGTCAGGTACCGCAGCAGCTCCTCGACGAAATCGCGGGCCGCCTCGTCGGAATCGCGCACCAGTTCGAACGTCGGCCGGTCCCGCAGCAGCACGATCGCGCCGAGCGCCAGCATGCTCGCCGTCGTCTCCAGGCCGCCGGTCAGCACACCGTCGGCGAGTCCGGCCAGCTCCTGGTCCGAGATGTTGTCGCCGTGCTCCTTCACCAGCATCCCGAGCAGGCCGTCACCCGGCTCGACGCGCTGCTTCCGCACGATTTCGAGCAAATAGGACAGTGACTCGGAGATCGCGCCGAACGACGCGCCCGCCCCGGCGAACAGGTCGAACCGGACCGTGCTCAGCCGCTGGAAGTCGTCACGGTCCTCATAGGAGACCCCCAGCAGTTCGCAGATCGTCAGCGACGGGATCGGCAGCGCGAACGACTGCATCAGGTCGACCGTGCCGCCGTCCTTCTCCATCGCGTCGAGCTGCTCGGTGATGATCTCGTCGATGCGCGGCGTGAGCCGGTTCAGCCGCCGCATCGTGAACTCCGGCGTCAGCATCTTGCGCAGCCGCGTGTGGTCCGGCGGGTCGGCGAACCCGAGCCCACCGGGATTCTGCTCGGCCGACAACCCCGCCTTGCCGACGAGGTTGGTGTAGTCGTTGCTGAACTTGTCCGTGGCGGCGAGCACTTCCTTCGCCTCGCCGTAACCGGTGACCAGCCACGCGGTGATGCCGAAGGGCAGCGGCAACCGGCTGACCGGCGCCGCTTGCCTGGTCGCGCCCAGTTCGGGCACGGGGTCCAGACCGTCGCGGCGCAGCGGCATGAGCGCAGAATCGGGCAAAACCGACAGGTCGAAGCCCTTTTTCTGCGCTCTGGCGAGGTAACGGCGGCCCACCCAGGAAACCACCCGTTCGCGAAGCCCCATGGGCGCAGGTTACACGCGGATCCCGACGATTCCGGCGTCGCAAGCGAAGTCACTCGCGCAGGTGGTGCAGGTCACCCACTAGGTCGGCATCTGGTCTGGACCGGGTGGGGGCGGGTACATCGTGGCGTCAACCACAACCAGGGGAGTGAGCTGTAATGCCTGACAGGGCCCGCCTCGGGACGGTCGCCGCCGCGGTGTGCGTCCTCCTGCCGTTCGGCTCGGCCGTGGCGAGCGCCGCGCCGGCCGAGTCCGTTCTCGCGCAGGAGCAGCTGCGGGACATACCCCCGGGATTGTGGGGCCTGCTGGGGCTGCTGGGCCTGTTCGGGCTGGTTGGGCTGGCCCGGCGCGGGCCGAAGCGCAACGCCAAGAACCCGCTGGCCGGGTACTCCGGCGAGGACGAGATTTCGCGTGGGCAGGGGCGTCACCACGCGCCGCCGGCGCAGCGGGCCGGATCGCCGATGGACATCCTGCCCGGGCAGAACCCGCAGGCCGAGCGGCCCCCGGCGATGGATCCGGCGGCGTCCCACGCACCGATGCCCGACCCGAGGCGCCCGGTGGCCAAGACACCGGCCGACGTGCCGATGCCGTCGTACGGTTCGGCGTACCCGGCGGAGTCCGGGGGGCCGACTTATGGCTCCGGTGAGGTGCCGTCCGGGACGCAGGGCGCTTACGCGGCGAGCGATGCGCCGTCCGCTGCGCAGACGGCTTACCCCTCCGGGGAGATGCCCTACGCCACCCAGGCGACCTACGCCTCTGGGGAGGTGCCCTCCGCCACACAGGCGACCTACAGCTCCGGTGAAGCACCGTCCAGTGCGCAGCCTGCCTACCCCTCCGGGGAGATGCCCTCCCCGGCACAAGCCACCTACGGCTCCGGGGAGATGCCCTCCCCCACACAAGCCACCTACGCCTCCGGCGAAGCACCGTCCAGCGCGCAGACTGCCTACCCCTCCGGCGAGATGCCCTCCGCGGCACAAGCCACCTACGGCTCCGGGGAGATGCCCTCCCCCACACAAGCCACCTACGCCTCCGGCGAAGCACCGTCCAGCGCGCAGACTGCCTACCCCTCCGGCGAGATGCCCTCCGCGGCACAAGCCACCTACGGCTCCGGGGAGATGCCCTCCGGCACCCAGGCCACCTACGCCTTTGGCGAGGGGCCGTCCGGGGCTCAGTCCGCCTACGCGTCGGGCGAACCGGCGTCCGGCGCCCATGCCTCGTACGCCCGCGACGAGATGCCCTCAGGCGCGCAGGCTGCCTACGCCTCCGGCGAGGTGCCGTCCGGGGCTCAGCGTCCGTACGCCTCCGGGGGTGTGCCGTCCGCCGCGCAGTCTGCCTACCCCTCTGGGGAGATCCCCTCAGGCGGCCAGCCCACGTACGCGTCGGGTGAGGTGCCGTCCGGGGGGCAGCAGCCCGCCTACGCCTCCGGCAACGTGCCGTCCGTCGGCTCGCCGATGGACATGGCGCCCACCGCGCCCACACCGGCGCTGTACCGCCGCAACCCGGAGCCCTTCCCACAGACCGACCAGGACCCGCCGCCGCAGCAGCCGGCCGTTCCGCAGCAGCAGGGCTCGACGGGCACGTTCGCCGGCTTGCCCCGCTACCCAGAAACCGCCGCGCCGGACCCAGGCCCGGTCGACGCCGGGCCCCGACACCGGCGCTGACCGACCCCCTCGCCGCGGCGCCCAGCCCCCAGGACGCCGCGGCGAGGGGACTTATGCACGACACCCGAGAGCCGGCACTGGAGAACTGGGGCCGCGACGGCGGAAAGACCCGGGCGGGGCCTCCCGACGCCAGCCCCGAGACGGAGGCGGCCTGAAGCCGCGCCGCAACGCCACTGACGGCAGCACGAGCCGAGCGGGCCCGCCGAGGCCAGCCCGACATGGCGCTGGCCAGAAGCCGCGCCGCGGACACCGCTGGACGGCAGGCACCAGCCGGGCCCGCCTCCCCCACCAACCACCAGCACGAGGCCAACCAGCAGCCCGCGCCGCGGACACCGCTGGACGGCAGGCGCGAGCCGGGTGGACATCCCGGAGTCAGCGCCCGCTGCGGCCGACCAGAAGCTGTGTCGGCATGCCGCTGGGTGGGAAGGAGCTGGACCGGCCTCCCCGTCCGGCTTCACCCTCGGCAAGGGGCCAAGCAGGCACCGCCCAACACCACCAGGCGGACAACAAGCCTCCACGCGAGCCCCAGCGCCGACCACCAGCCGCCGGGGGAACCACCCGAGCTACCGGCGGCTCAGAGCTGGTCCACCGCCGTCACCCGCAGCACCGCCGTGCCTGCCTCGTCCGAGGCGGGCAGGTCCACCTCGGCGCTGATGCCCCAGTCGTGGTCGCCCGCGGGGTCGTCGAAGATCTGCCTCACCCGCCACACCTCGGGCTCCTTCTCGATCATCAGCATCGCCGGGCCGCGGGCGTCCGGGCCGATCCCGATCGACTCGTGCTGCTCGTAGTAGGCCTCCAGCGCGGCCTCCCACTCGATGTCGTTCCAGCCGGACGCCGCGTCCAGCTCCCCCAGCTCCGCGTACGCCCGCCGGGCCGCCAGTTCGACCCGCCGGAACATCTGGTTGCGCACCAGCACCCGGAACGCCCGCTCGTTGCCCGTGACCGGCGGCGGCTTCTCCGGCAACGCCTGCGCCACGACCGGCTGCTCCCCCGGGTGCCGCAGCGCCTCCCACTCGTCCAGCAGGCTCGAGTCGACCTGGCGCACCATCTCGCCGAGCCACGCGATCAGGTCCTCCAGCGGCTCGGTCTTCGCCTCGTCCGGCACCGTCCGGCGCAGCGCGTCATAGGTGTCGGCCAGGTACCGCAGCACCAGCCCCTCCGACCGCGCCAGCGAGTAGAAGTTGACGTACTCGACGAAGTTCATCGCCCGCTCGTACATGTCCCGCACGACCGACTTCGGCTTCAGCTCGTAGTCGGCGACCCACGGGTGCCCGCGCCGGTACGTCTCGTACGCCGCCTCCAGCAGCTCCTCCAGCGGCTTCGGGTAGGTCACCTCGTCGAGCAGCGCCATCCGCTCCTCGTACTCGACCCCCTCGGCCTTCAACGCCGCGACCGCCGCGCCGCGCGCCTTGAACTGCTGCTGCGACAGCACCGGCCGCGGGTTCTCCACTGTGGACTCGATCACCGACACCACGTCGAGCGCGTACGACGGCGACTCGGTGTCCAGCAGCTCGATCGCGGCCAGCGCGAACGGCGACAGCGGCTGGTTCAGCGCGAAATCCAGCTGCAGGTCCATGGTCAGCCGCACGATCCGGCCCGCGGAGTCCGGTTCGGACAGCCGCTCCACGACCCCCGCGGCCACCAGCGCGCGGTAGATCGCGATCGCCCGGCGGATGTGCTTGCGCTGCGACGGCCGGTCCTCGTGGTTGTCCTCCAGCAGGTGCCGCATGTGCTGGAAAGCGTTGCCCGGCCGCGAGATCACGTTCAGCAGCATCGCGTGACTCACCTGGAAACTGGAGGTCAGAGGCTCGGGCGGGGACGAGATCAACCGCTCGAACGTGCTTTCGGTCCAGTTGACGAACCCCTCGGGCGCGTTCTTGCGGACGATCTTGCGCTTCTTCTTCGGGTCGTCGCCCGCCTTCTGCAGCGCCTTCGCGTTCTCGATCACGTGGTCCGGCGCCTGCACCACGACGTAGCCGTCGGTGTCGTACCCGGCGCGGCCCGCGCGCCCGGCGATCTGGTGGAACTCGCGTGCCTTGAGGTGCCGCTGGCGCACCCCGTCGTACTTGGTCAGCGCGGAGAACACCACCGTGCGGATCGGCACGTTGATGCCGACGCCGAGCGTGTCGGTCCCGCAGATCACCTTGAGCAGCCCGGCCTGCGCGAGCTGCTCGACCAGCCGCCGGTACTTGGGCAGCATGCCGGCGTGGTGCACGCCGATGCCGTGCCGCACCAGCCGCGACAGGGTCTTGCCGAACCCGGCGGAGAACCGGAAGTCGCCGATCGCCTCGGCGAGGGCGTCCTTCTCGGCGCGGGTGGTGACGTTGATGCTCATCAGCGCCTGCGCCCGCTCGATCGCGGCGGCCTGCGAGAAGTGCACCACGTAGACCGGGGCCTGCCCGCCGGTGAGCAGCTCGGTCATCGTCTCGTGCAGCGGGGTCAGCGCGTACCGGTAGGTCAGCGGCACCGGGCGCTGCGCGGACGTGACCACGGCGGTGGTCCGGCCGGTGCGGCGCGTCAGATCCTTCTCGAAGAACGTGACGTCACCGAGCGTGGCCGACATCAGCACGAACTGTGCGTTCGGCAGCTCCAGCAGCGGCACCTGCCACGCCCAGCCGCGGTCGGGCTCGCTGTAGAAGTGGAACTCGTCGGCCACGACCTGGCCGACCGGGGCGTCCGCACCGAACCGCAACGCGATGTTCGCCAGGATTTCCGCGGTGCAGCAGATGATGGGGGCATCCGGGTTGACCGCGGAGTCGCCGGTCATCATCCCGACGTTGTCGGCGCCGAAGATCTCGATGAGCTGGAAGAACTTCTCCGAGACCAGCGCCTTGATGGGCGCGGTGTAGTAGCTGCGCTTGCCGTGGGCCATCGCGGTGAAGTGGGCACCCACCGCGACCAGGCTCTTTCCCGAGCCGGTGGGGGTGGACAGGATCACGTTGGCGCCGGAGACGACCTCGATCAGCGCCTCTTCCTGCGCCGGGTACAGCTCGAGCCCGCGTTCGGCCGTCCAGGCCGAAAACGTCTCGAACAGCGTGTCGGGATCCGGATCCGCTGGCAGGAGGTCTGAAAGGGTCATTGTGGGTACCATCGTGCCACCCGCGGCCGGAGAGCAGATGGGGCCCATCGCGGGCGGTCCCGTCAAGCCGTAGGCTTCCCACACACAGGTGTAATCCGGAGGGCTGGCATGGCACAGGACATCGTCCCGATCGAACTCGGGCTGCCGCAGGGGGACCTGGTGACCCTCTGGGCCCCGCGCTGGCGGGAGGACGGCGAGGAATGGGAGGCCTTCCTCGGCGACGAGGAGGATCTGTACGCCTTCCCCGACGCCGCGCACCTGGCCGCGTTCGTCCGGACCGCCGAGCAGCACGACCTGATCGACCACCCGGCGTGGCACGCGGTCCCGGCGCTGAACGTGCCGGAGCTGATCCCCGACGACGACCACTCCTACGACCTGGTCGGCGTGCCCGAGCTGGTCGCCGAGGACCCGGACTCGTGGACGATCAGCGAGCTGGCCGAGATCGTCGGCATCGTGCGCTCGCTGGCCGACGTGTGCGAGCTCGACGAGGTCCACGAGGTGCTGGACGCCACCGAGGGCTTCTCGCTGCTGGAGCAGGGGCGGCTGCCGTTCACCGGCCGCGAGGGTGAGCGGCTGTGGAACGACCTGGCCGAGGCCGTGTCCGAGAAGTGGGACACCGTGCTGGACGCGATCGACGGCCTGGTCAAGGTGCCCGATGTGGACGCCGGCGTGCTCGAGCAGACCGCCGAGGAGCTGGCCACCTTCCTGGAGGAGTCCGCCGAGGCCGAGGTCGAGTCCGAGCAGGCCGACGAGGACCTCGACACGGTCGAGAGCACCGACTCCGACGACGAGGAGGAGGACGTCCCGGTCGGGTTCTGGGGCGAGGTCGGCATCGACCCGATCAAGATCATCACCTCCGGCCACGAGTACTACTCGCTGCGCTGCTACCTGGACGACGAGCCGATCTTCCTCGGCAGCGACGGCAAGATCGACGTGTTCAAGTCGGAGAAGGCGCTCGCGCGGGCGCTGGCCGACTCCACGGCGTTCGCCGACTCGGACCTGGCCGAGGTGTCCACTTGGGACGAGGTCCTCGCCAAGGCCACCGCCGGTGAGCTGGAGGTCGAGGTCGACACCGAGAACACCTACGTGCTGGCCGGCCTGGACGAGGACCTGGCCGAGGGCCCGGACGCGATCGACCCGACGCAGCTGGACCTGGCCGTCGAGCTGATCACCGACGCCGCGGACTGGGCCGGGGACGACGCGGTGGCCACCGCACTGTCCACTTCGGAGAGCCTGGGGTGGCTGGTGTCGTTCGTGCTGAAGCCGGACCCCGGCCGCCTCGCGCCGAGCGCCCCGTTCGACACCGAGCAGAGCGAGTGGCGCAAGCTGGTGGAGGCGTTCGAGAACCGGCTCCGGGTGCACTAGAACCCGTCACAGATCGAGCAGGTGCGCCGCGTTCCCCCCGAGGATCGCGGCGCGCGCTGCTTCCGACGGCGTGACGCGCTCGACCAGCGCGCGGGCCAGCACCGGGTCGCCGTAGGGCGCGTCCGAGCCGAACAACGTCCGGTCCGGCACCTCCGCGATCGCCAGCCGCACCGAGAACACCAGGCTCGCGGTCGACAGCTCCAGCCACAGGTTCGGCGTCTCGCGGACGAGTTCGATCGCGTCGATCCAGTGCCCACCGCCGAGCTGGCTGATCACCAGCGGGGTCCGCGGGTACTTCCGGGCGAGCGCGCCGATGGTCGCCAGGTCGGCGGCGGTGGTCGGGGCGGCGCCGTGCACCACGACCGGCAGGTCGCCGGCCGCGCGCAGCACCGGTTCGAGCAGATCGGCGCGGCCGGGCGGCGGGGTCAGCTCGCCGATGCCGTGCCACTTGCGGCCGATCTCCTCGACCGCGGTCGCCACGTCCGGTGCGAACAGGTCCACCGATCCGAAGCCGAGGAACCGGTCCGAGCCGGCGAGCGCGGCGTCCAGCTCACGCAGGGCCGTGGCCCGGCCGTCGCCGCTGCCGGACAGGCTCCGCGACAGCACGGCCATCTCCCCCTTCAGCTCGTCCAGCGTCGTCGCGCGTTCGGGGTGCGGACGGGTCGCGAACAAGATCGCTTTGTCGACACCGGCCTCGTCGAGGAGGGCGAGGTGCTTCTCGACGGGGTCGTGGACGTGGCTGTGGGCGTCGATGATCAAGGTCTTCCTCCGGGAATCGTGGTACTCCCGGCAGTGTTGATCCCTGACATGGTGGGAAGGTCAAGCGATGCTGATCGGTGAACTCGCCAAGCGCGCCGGGACGACCGAGCGGCTGCTGCGGTACTACGAGCGCGTCGGGCTGCTGACCGCTCAGCGCCGCGACAACGGGTACCGCGAGTACGACGCCGACGCGGTCGAGCGCGTGCGGCAGATCCGCGAACTGCTCACCGTCGGCCTGCCGACCCGGGAGATCCGCCGCATCATCGACTGCGCCCACCCGGACGGCACGCTGGACGCCTGCCCCGGCGTCCTCGACACGCTGCGCGCCCGGCTCACCGAGCTGGACGCCCGCGCCGCGGAACTGACCGCCGCGCGGGCCGCGCTCCGCCAGGCGATCACGACGACCGAGTCTCGGCTCGGACCGGCGTGAGCCCGATCGCCAGCACCGGGAACACCGCGGCGACGCAGAACGCCAGCGCGTAGCGCGAGTCGCCGATCACCAGGCCCAGCAGCGGCGGCGTGAGGGACGCCGCGATGTTCTGCGCCGTGTTCTGCGTGCCCATCGCGCGCCCGGCCCAGTCGATCCCGGCCAGCTCGGCCGACGCCGTGAAGCCGAGCCCGTTGTCCGCCACCGTGATCACCGCCGCCAGGACCAGCGCGAACAACACCACCCACATCCAGGTCACGTCCCCGACCGCGACCAGCAGCATGACCGCCGCGCTCGCCACCGCCAGCTGCCGCATCGGGCGCAACCGGCTGCCCACCCGGTCCGACCAGTAGCCCGAGGCCATCCGCCCGGCCGCGCCCAGCACCTGCACCGCCGCCAGGAACCAGCCCGCCGCCAGCGCGCTCCAGCCGTGCGCCGACACCAGGTACACCGGCGCGAACGCCGACACGGCGAACTGCGGGATCACCAGCAGCGCGCTCGCCCCGTGCAGCCGCCACAGCGTCGGCGTCCGGTACGGCGAGGCCGGCTTCGGCGCGCCCGGCTTCTTCTCCGGCCGCGGCGGGTCGATCACCAGCCACGCCACCAGCGCGGCGACCACCAGCCCGAACACCGCCGGGAACAGCACCGCCGCCTGGAAGCCCCAGTGCTGCGCCAGCGGCGGCAGGGCCAGCGCGGCGACGCCGACGCCGAGCGGCTGCGCGGTCTGCCGCACGCCCATCGCGGTGCCGCGCTCGTCCGGGCCGAACCAGCCCATGACCGCCCGGCCGCTGGCCGCGTTCACCGACGCGGTCAGCATCCCGGCGAGCAGGAACAACGCGAACAGCAGCCCGGTCGACGGCGCGACCAGCGAGGTGACCAGCAGCAGCACCGACGACGCGCCCAGGCCCAGCGCCATCACCAGGCGCTCGCCGTAGCGGTCGGCCGCCGCGCCCCACGCGATCAGCGTGAACAGCACGCCGATGCTGGGCGCGGCGACGATCGTGCCGGCCTGCGCGAGCGTCAGCCCGGCCGCGCGCATCTCCGGCACCAGGAACGGGATGCCGTAGAGGAACGAGCAGCTCGCGGTCTGGGCCGCGAGGCCGAGCGCGAGGATGCCCCACCGGCGCCTACTCCTCGTGTCCAGCACAGCTGCCCGGCTCATCGCGACCGTCCCAAGATATGAGAACTTGTTCCTACATCTTGGACCTTACTTGCCGACGCTAA
The DNA here is from genome assembly GCF_003385215.1 of Amycolatopsis thermalba. Classification (GTDB taxonomy): domain Bacteria; phylum Actinomycetota; class Actinomycetes; order Mycobacteriales; family Pseudonocardiaceae; genus Amycolatopsis_E; species Amycolatopsis_E thermalba. The sequence continues at coordinate 30,264 of NZ_PQHW01000076.1, forward strand.
CGATCACAAGGGACTTTCACGCCAACTCGGCGTAGCCCGGTTTGATCACGTTGTTGATCAGGTCGAGCCGTTGATCGAAATCGAGGAACGCCGACTTCATCGCGTTGATCGTGAACCACTGGAAGTCGGCCCAGCCGTAGCCGAACGCCTCGGCCAGCGCGGCGAACTCGCTCGACACCGAGCAGCCGCTCATGAGCCGGTTGTCGGTGTTGACCGTCACCCGGAAGCGCAGGTCCGCGAGTAGCCCGATCGGATGATCAGCGATCGACGCGGCGGCGCCCGTCTGCACGTTGGAGGACGGGCAGATCTCCAGCGGGATGCGGCGGTCGCGGACGTAACTCGCGAGCCGGCCGAGGTGGACCGTGCCGTCCGGATCGCGTTTGATGTCGTCCACGATCCGCACGCCGTGCCCGAGCCGTTCCGCGCCACAATGCTGAATCGCCTCCCAAATGGAAGCGAGTCCGAACGCCTCACCGGCGTGAATGGTGAAATGCGCGTTATTGGTGCGCAGATATTCGAATGCGTCGAGGTTGCGGGTGGGCGGGAATCCGGCCTCCGGTCCCGCGATGTCGAACCCGGCCACCCCGGAGTCCCGGTAACGCACCGCGATCTCGGCGATCTCGGCCGCCCGGGCGTGCTGACGCATCGCACACAGCAAAGTACCCATTCGGATGACTTTTCCCTGCTGAGCCGCTCGACGCTCACCCTCCGCAAACCCCGCCAGGACGGCCTCCACGACCGCGTCCAGCGTCAGCCCGCGCTCGACGAACAGCTCCGGCGCGTACCGCACCTCGGCGTAGACCACGCCGTCGGCGGCGAGGTCCTCCACGCACTCGGCGGCGACCCTGACCAGCGCTTCTTCGGTCTGCATCACGCCGCAGGTGTGGGCGAAGGTCTCCAGGTAGGACTCCAGGGAGCCGGAGTCGGCGGCGTCGCGGAACCAGCGGCTCAGCTCGGCCACGTCGGTGGTGGGGAGATCGCGGTAGCCGAGGGCGTCGGCCAGTTCGATCACCGTCCCCGGACGGAGTCCTCCGTCGAGGTGATCGTGGAGCAGGACCTTGGGCGCCCGGCGGATGTTTTCCATGGTCAGGGGCGCTGTCGTGGCGTTGTCGGACATGCTCCGACGGTACCCCCGCGGCGGTCACCTACATGGACGCGCGTGATGGCAACTCTCAGGCTCCACTCGAGCTTCAGGCCGCGCGCATTCGGCCAACCGGGGCCACCACGGCGTTCCCGCCTTTACGGGGGCGATACCCAGAGCAATTCCGCAATGGTTAAGCTTCCGCCACGTCCCTCTTTCCCCGCCGACGAAGGACACCGAAGTGACCACTGATAACCACATTGGAGCTCCGTCCTTCGACCGGATGCGCAACATGCTGGTGCGCGCGGCCGAAGTCCGCGAGAGCGAGCAGCAGCAGATCTTCGACGCGCTCGATGACATCTACGCGCGGCTCGCTCCGGTCGACTCCCTGGGCGCCGTGCGCAAGCGGCTGTCGGAGCTGCCCGACCGCACCGAGGTCGGCGTGCTCGCCGAGCGCCTGGACGAGGCCATGTCCCGCCTGGAGGCGCAGGACAACGCGCTCGCGGACCTGGCGCGCGCGGTGGAGAGCATCGTCGACAAGCTGGCGAAGCCGTTCGCCCAGCTCGACGGCCGCCTGGACGGTGTGGCCGCCCGGTTCGAGGGCGTCGCCGGCCGGATGGACGGGCTCGAGGACAAGCTGGAGAACATCCACCGCCGCCTGGACGACCTGAACGGGCACCTGGACAAGCAGGACGCGAAGCTCGACGCGCTGCCGCAGGCCGTGCACGGCCCGGTGAAGGAGCGCATCGAGATGGCCGAGTCCATCCTGCGCGACCGCGTCGACTCGGGCATGAGCGAGCTGCGCGAGCGGGTGGACAACGGTGTCGGCGAGCTGCGCGAGCGGGTCGAGAACGGCCTGACCGAGCTGCGCGGCCGCGTGGACGAGGCGGACAGCCAGAACCGCGAGCGCGTCGAGGCGGCCACGCAGGCCCTGCGCGGCGCGATCGACGAGACCGGCGAGATGCTGGACCCGACCGAGCGGCTGGAAGCGCTGTCTTCGCGCCTGGAGCAGATCACCGGGCGCCTGGACGATCTGGCCGGCCGGATCGACAAGGTCGACGAGGGGGTGGCCGTGCAGTTCGGCGACCTCGGCGGCGCGGTGAAGAGCGGGTTCTCGCGGGTCGAGGGCACGCTGTCCAGCCGTCCGGACACCGAGTCGGTGGGTTCCCTGGTGCGCCGCAGCAACGAGGAGTCGGAGCGGCGCATCGGCGGCCAGCTGGACGAGGCGATGGCGACGTTCGCGGAGCTGATGCTCGGCGGTGGGCCGTCGGTGCCGCAGATCGCCCCGCCGCCGCCCGCGCAGCGCCAGCCACGGCGGGCGCGCAACGGCCGGGCGCCGAAGAACGCCGACGTGAAGGCCAAGCCCGAGGGTGACGACTCGGAGGCCTGAGTTCTCGCGTTGTCAAGGCCCCGGGCACGCCGTGCCCGGGGCCTTTCGCGTGTCTAGGCTCGGACCATGCTGCGGTTGGAATCCCGGTGCTGGGCGTCGACGACCTCCCCCGGGCCGAAACGTTCTGGACGAAGGCGCTCGGCCTGCGCCCGACGGGCGAGTGGGTGAACGAGAACTGGCGCACCCTCAGCGGGGAGGACGGGCCGGTGCTGGCGCTGATGCGCAGTGAGACGCCGGTGCAGCGGCATCCGCGCGTGCACCTGGACCTGTTCGTGGACTCGGCGGAGGAGCAGGCAGCCGAGACCGCGCGGCTGGTGGCTTTGGGGGCGGTGCAGGTGGACTGGGAGCTGTACCCGGAGGACCCGGATTTCGTGGTGCTGGCGGACCCGGAGGGGAACGTGTTCTGCATCGTGGATTTGGGGCACGGGGCCGCGAACTGAGGAGCGGTGGATTGGTGGTCGGTAACGGGAGTGGACCGACTACGCACCAGACCCGCACCTTCTGCACAACCGGCGGCCGGCAACGGCAGTGGACCGACTACGCGAAGGCCCGGAGCCCTCCTGCACAACCGGCGGCCGGCAACGCAAGCAGACCGACTACGCGCCAGCCCTCCCCCGCCCCCGATCCCCAGCCTGCTTTTGGTCGCCGATCAGGCGTGTCAAGGTACTCTTTCCCGCCTTGACACGCCTGCTCGGCGACCCATACACACCCAAGGTGAGGGGGCGGGGG
>NZ_PQHW01000077.1 GCF_003385215.1 Amycolatopsis thermalba
CCCCCGCCCCCGATCCCCAGCCTGCTTTTGGTCGCCGATCAGGCGTGTCAAGGTACTCTTTCCCGCCTTGACACGCCTGCTCGGCGACCAATACACACTCAAGGTGAGGGGGCGGGGGAGGTCACCCAAGGTGACCGTTCGGCGCCGTGAGGCGCCCCCTCGCGAAACGCAGGAAAAAAGATCAAAAGATGTCCTCGCCGGACGGGCAGGCTCCGGGATGACGGGGGACCGTTGTCGGCTCACCTCGGGCAGGTGGTCGCTGTGTGGTCATCCCGTCGCCTTCCGGTTTGTGCATATCACCTTGAGCCAGGGCCGCAAGGTTGGCATGTTCGGCCGCCGGTTGGCGGCCTGGGTTGCGGCCCTGGCTCAAGGTGATCGTCACGTGTCAGGCGACGGGATGACCACCCAGCTACCTTGGGTGCAAAGCGGCGCTGCGCGCCTAGCTGACGCGGTGCAGGATCAGCTCTCTGGCTTCTGGGGCCTTGTCGGTGATCTCCACCGCGGTCGCCAGGGCATCCAGTGCTGCCGGGACCGCCTCCGGTGTGTCCGTGTGCAGTTCCAGCAGCGGCTGGCCCTCGGTCACCTGCTCGCCCGGCTTGGCCAGGCACCGGATGCCCGCCGCGTGCTGGACCGGGTCCTCCTTGCGTGCCCGGCCCGCTCCCAGGCGCCACGCGGCCACCCCGACCGCGTACGCGTCCAAAGCGGACAGATATCCCGAACCGGCCGCCTCCACGACCGCGACGTGCGCCGGCCGTGGCAGGGGCGCCGAACAGTCGCCGCCCTGCGCGGTGATCATCCGGCACCACGTCTCGTAAGCCTCGCCGGAGGCCAGCACGCGAGCCGGGTCCACCGAGAGGCCCGCGAGCGCCAGCATCTCCCGCGCCAGGGCCACCGTCAGCTCCACCACGTCCGCCGGTCCCCCGCCCTGCAGGACCTCCACCGCCTCCGCCACCTCGACCGCGTTGCCGACCGCCGCGCCCAACGGCGTGTTCATGTCCGTCAACAGGGCCGTCGTGGCCACACCGTGCGCCGTGCCGATCTCCACCAGCGTCCGGGCCAGCTCCGAAGCGTCCGAGACGCTCTTCATGAACGCCCCGGAACCCGCCTTCACGTCCAGCACCAGGCCGGCCGAACCCTCCGCGATCTTCTTGCTCATGATCGAGCTGGCGATCAACGGCACTGACTCGACCGTGCCCGTCACGTCCCGCAGCGCGTACAGCTTCCGGTCCGCGGGCGCCAACCCGGAGGTCGCCGCGCAGACCACCGCGCCGACCGAATTCAACTGCGCCGTGATCTCGTCCACCGACAACGCAGCCCGCCACCCGGGGATCGACTCCAGCTTGTCCAGCGTCCCGCCGGTGTGGCCGAGGCCGCGGCCGGACAGCTGGGGCACCGCCGCGCCGCACGTGGCGACCAGCGGGGCCAGCGGCAACGTGATCTTGTCGCCGACCCCGCCCGTCGAGTGCTTGTCCACCGTCGGCCGGTCCACGCGCAACGACAACCGCGAACCCGAATCGATCATCGCGCCGGTCCAGGTCGCCGTCTCCCGCGCGTCCATCCCGCGCAGGAACACCGCCATCGCCAGCGCGGCCATCTGCTCCTCGGCCACGTCCCCGCGCGTGTAGGCGTCCACGACCCAGCGGATCTGCTCGTCGCTCAGCGCACCACCGTCCCGCTTGGCCCGGATGACGTCGACCGCCGCGAACGCTGTCACGGCAGGTCCGCGGGACCGAACGCGTCCGGCAGCACCGAGGTCATCGGCAGGACCCCGGACGGGGTGTCCACCAGACACGAACCGCCGCCCAGCTCGAACAGGATCTGACGGCACCGGCCGCACGGCATCAGCAGGTCACCGCTGCCCGACCGGCACGCCACCGCCACCAGACGCCCGCCGCCACTCAGCCGCAGCTGCCCGGCCATCGTGCACTCCGCGCACAACCCGAGCCCGTAGGAAGCGTTTTCCACGTTGCACCCGACGACCACCCGGCCGTCGTCCACCAGCCCGGCCACGCCGACGTGCAGCCCCGAGTAGGGCGCGTACGCGCTCTTCGCCGCCTCGACGGCCTGAGCGCGCAACGCCTCCCAGTCGATCTCGCCCACTAGTCCCCCTCACCACGCCGGTACCGGGCACCGCCGGCCTTCGGTGGCCGCAGCCGTTGCGACGCCACCGCCAGCACGATCAACGTCACCACGTGCGCGGTGTACGGGGTCAGCTCGCTGGGCAGCGAGTCGTTGGACCAGTAGATCCAGTACAGGACACCGGCGCCGACCACACCGAGCGCGGCCGCGATCCACTGCCGCCGGATCAGCTGCACCACCACGATCACGAACAGCAGCAGCACCACGCCGTACAGCAGCGCGAGCACCGCCCGCCCGCCGCCGGACAGCTGCAGACCGTCCGCGTACCCGAACAGCGCCGCACCACCGAGCAGACCGCCCGGCCGCCAGTTGCCGAAGATCATCGCGGCCAGGCCGATGTACCCGCGGCCGTTCGTCTGGTTCTCCAGGTAACCGCCGCCGCCCTGCAGCAGCACCAGCGACGCGCCACCCATGCCGGCCAGGCCACCGGAGATCAGCACGCCCAGGTACTTGTGCGCGTACACGTTGATGCCCAGCGACTCGGCCGCCACCGGGTTCTCGCCGCACGACCGCAGCCGCAGCCCCAGCCGCGTCCGCCACAGCACCAGGTAGCTCACCGGCACCAGCAGGATCGCGATCATCGTCAGCGGTGCCACCCCGGTGACCAGCCCGTTGAGCAGGCCGGCCGCGTCCGAGATGAACACCCGCTGCTGGTCCTCCAGATCGGTGAGCCAGTTCGACAGGAACGTCGCCGAGTAGGTGTCGAACGTCGGCACCGTCGGCGACTGCCGCGGGTTGCCCGACAGCGGCTCGAAGATCAGCGTCGCCAGGTACTTCGCCACCCCGAGCCCGAGCAGGTTGATCGCCACACCGGAGACGATGTGGTTGACGTTGAACGTCACCGTCGCGATCGCGTGCAGCAGGCCGCCGAGCGCGCCGACGACGATCGCCGCGCCGAGGCCGGCCCACGGGCCGCCGTAGTAGGCGCCCCACGCCGCACCCCAGGTGCCGAGGATCATCATGCCCTCGAGACCGATGTTGACCACACCGCCGCGCTCGGACCACAGACCGCCGAGCGCGCACAGCAGGATCGGCAGCGCCAGCCGCAGCGCGGTCTGCGCGGTGTTTGTCGAGGTCAGCGTGTTGACCCCGGTCAGGTAGGACGCGGTGGACAGCACCGCGACGATCCCCACCGCCCACAGGACACCACGCGCCCAGCCGGGGATCCGGCGCTTGCCCGGGGCCGGCGGCACGGTCAGCGGCGCCGCGGTTTCCGTCGCGAGACTCACACCGCACCCCCTTCACTCACCGAAGCGGGGCGGCCGCCCGACAGCGCGCGGCCGACGCGGCGCTGCGCGGCGGCCAGGTCGGCCCGCTTCACGATCTCGTACGCCACTACGACCGACAGCACGATCGCGCCCTGCATGATCGTCGCGATCTCCTTCGGCACGTCGACCTGCTCCAGCGACACCGCCGACTTGTCCAGGAACGCCCACAGCAGCGCGCCGAGCGCGATCCCGCCGGGGTGGTTGCGGCCCAGCAGCGCGACCGCGATGCCGGTGAAGCCGTACCCCTGGGTCGAGGTGATGGCGTAGGTGAAGTCGCGGCCGACCAGCTCCGGGATGGCGACCAGGCCGGCCACCGCACCGGAGAGCAGCATCGCGATCAGCGTCATCTTCTTCGCGTTGACGCCGCCCGCGGCCGCCGCCGTGGTCGACTCGCCACTGGCCCGCAGCTCGAACCCGAACCGGGTGCGGTTGAGCATGAACCAGTAGGCGAAGCCGATGGCCGCGGCGATGATCACGAAGCCGAACAGCTCACCGCCGCCGATCGGGATGTTCGGCACCCGGCCGGACGGGGCGATCTCCTCGGTCTTGAGGTTGTTCCCGGTCAGCACGCCGAACTGGTCGGGGTTGATCAGGAACGCCACGATGCCGCCGACGATCGCGTTGAGCATGATCGTCGAGATGACCTCGCTGACCCCGCGGGTCACCTTGAGGATCGCCGGCACCGCCGCGTAGATCGCGCCGGCCAGCGCCGCCACGAGGATGATGAAGACGACGTGGATGACCGGCGGCAGCACGACGGCCCCGCCGATGATCGCGGCGACCACGGCGGCGAAGCGGTACTGGCCCTCGACACCGATGTTGAACAGGTTCATCTGGAAGCCGATGGCCACCGCGAGCCCGGACAGGTAGTAGACCGTCGCCAGGTTCACCGTGTCCACGGCGGTGGTGCCCTTGAACAGCTGGCCGATCATGGTGCCGTAGGCCTGCAGCGGATCGGCTCCGGAGATCAGCAGTGCGATCGAGCAGATCAGCACCGAGAAGACGATCGCCAGCAGGGGCGGCAGCACCTTGGTGCGCCAGGAGGTCACGCGGCTTCCTCCGCTCCGGTCATGGCCGAGCCCAGCTCGGTCGGGGTCACCGTGGCCGGGTCGGCTTCGCTCACCAGACGTCCGCGCAGCATGACGCGGATGGTGTCGGACAGGCCGATCAGCTCGTCGAGGTCGGCCGAGATCAGCAGCACCGCCAGCCCGTCGTGCCGGGCCTGGCGGATCTGCTCCCAGATCAGCGCCTGCGCGCCGACGTCCACCCCGCGGGTCGGGTGCGAGGCGATCAGCAGCACCGGGTTGCCGGACAGCTCCCGGCCGACCACCAGCTTCTGCTGGTTCCCGCCGGACAGCGCCGCCGCGGGCACCTCGATGCCGGGTGTGCGGACGTCGTAGTCGGCGACGATCCGCTCGGTGTCCTTGCGGGCCCCGGGGATGTCGAGCAGCTGGCCCTTCGACACGGGCCGCCGCGTCTGGTAGCCGAGGATCCGGTTGGCCCACAACGGTTGCGTCAGCAGCAGGCCGTGCCGGGTGCGGTCCTCCGGCACGTAGCCGATGCCGGCCTCGCGCCGGGCGAGCGTGCCCAGGCCGGTCAGATCGCGCGCGTTGCCGTCGGCGTCGACCAGCTCGATCGACCCGGCGGTGGCCTTGCGCATGCCCATGATCGTCTCGACCAGCTCGGTCTGGCCGTTGCCCTCGACCCCGGCGATGCCGAGCACCTCGCCCGCGTGCACGGTGAACGTGATGTCGTCGAGCACGGCGCGCACAGTGGTATCAGCCCCCTCGACGGTCAGCCGCAGCCCGGTCACCCGCAGCACGTCCCGGTCGGTGACGGTGGACTCGCGGGTCTCCGGGCTGGGCAGCTCGGAGCCGACCATCATCTCCGCCAGCTCACGCGAGGAGATCTTCTTCGGATCGGCGGTGCCGACCGTGGTGCCGCGCCGGATCACGGTGACCGTGTCGGCGATCGCGCGGACCTCGTCGAGCTTGTGCGAGATGAAGATGAACGTGAACCCCTGCGCCTGCATGCCGCGCACGGTCTCGAACAGCGCGTCGACCTCCTGCGGCACCAGCACCGCGGTCGGCTCGTCCAGGATGACGATCCGCGCGCCGCGGTAGAGCACCTTCATGATCTCCACGCGCTGCCGGTCGGCGACGCCCAGCGTCTCGACCAGCGCGTCCAGCGGCGCGGACAGCCCGACCTTCTTCTCCAGCTCGGCCAGCTTCGCGCGCGCGGCCCGGCCGATGCCGTGCAGGTTCTCGGCGCCGAGCAGGACGTTCTCCCGCACCGTCAGGTTGTCGGCGAGCATGAAGTGCTGGTGCACCATGCCGATGCCGGCGCGGATCGCGTCCTGCGGGTTGCGCAGCCGGATCTGCTCGCCGTTGATCGCGATCGTGCCCTCGTCCGGCGGCTGCATGCCGTAGAGGATCTTCATCAGGGTGGACTTGCCGGCCCCGTTCTCGCCGCAGATGGCGTGGACCTCGCCGGACGCCACCGTCAGGTTGACGTCGGAGTTGGCGACCACGCCGGGAAAGCGCTTCGTGATGCCGCGCAGCTCGACGGCCGGTGGTGAGTTGGTCATGAGACCCCCGGAAACGGCGCACGGGGCCCGGGAAGGGGTCACCCTCCCGAGCCCCGGACGCGGCTGGAAAAGATCTACTTCTGCGGCGTGGACGGGACGGTGATCGCGCCCGAGATGATCGCCTGCTTGTAGCCCTCGAGCTGCGGCTTGATGTCGTCGACCTGGCCACCGGAGGTGGAGTAGCCGACGCCGTCCACCGACAGGTCGAACCGCTTGGGCAGCGAGCTGAGCGTGTTGGTCGCCAGCGCCCGGAGGTAGTCGTACACGGCCACGTCGACCCGCTTGAGCATGGAGGTCATGATGACGTCCTTGTACTCGGCGACGGTCGCCTGGTGGTACTGGTCGGAGTCGACGCCGATGGCCAGCCCCTTGGCCGCGCTCGCGGCCTGGAAGACGCCCTTACCGGAGGCACCGGCGGCCTGGTACACCACGTCGGCGCCGGCGGAGAACTCGGCGGCGGCCTTGATGTTGCCCTTCGCCGGGTCCTGGAAACCGGTGTTGTCACCGGCCGGGGTCAGGTAGTCGCTGGTGATCTGGACCTTGTTCGACGCGGCCTTGGCGCCCGCGATGAACCCGGCCTCGAACTTCTGGATCAGCGGCGTGTTCACGCCACCGACGAAGCCCACGTGGCAGTTCTTGCTCTTGTAGACCGCGGCGACACCCACCAGGAAGGAGCCCTGCTCCTCGGAGAACACCAGCGGGGTGACGTTCGGCGCGGTGACCGAATCGTCGTCGACGATGGCGAACTGGGTGTTCGGGAACTTCGGCGCGACGGCCTGCACCGCGGTGGCGTAGGCGAAGCCGATCGCCAGGATCGGGCTGTAGCCGTCGGTGGCCAGCTGGGTCAGCCGCTGCTCCTTGGCGGCCTCGTCCTCGGTCGGCGACGCGGTGCTCTCGCGGACGTCGGTGACGCCCATGTCGGCCTTGGCCTTGTCCACGCCCGCGGCGGCGGCGTCGTTGAACGACGCGTCACCCCGGCCCCCGATGTCGAACGCGAGCGCGACCCGCAGCTTGCTGGCGTCGACCTTGGCGCCGGCGGCGCTCGAGGTCGTGGACGCGGCGGTGGCCGCGGGCGCCTGTGCCGTGACGCAGGAACCGGCCGCGGCGTTGTCGTTGTTGCTGCTCCCGCTGGTGCCGGAGTCCTTCGCACACCCCGCCAGCGCGAGCGCCGCCGCCATGGCGGTGGCGGCCAGTGTGGTGGCACGCGTCTTACGCACCCTGTCTCTCCCTCCCCGCTGGTTGTTCCAGCGGACCCGAGAACGACCCGGCTCAGTGCCGGGCTCGACGGGCGAACGGTACCCGCCTGTGAGCAAATGGCCATGCCAGAGCCACAGCACGTAACCTAAATGTTTGCTTGTCCTCCGGCACTGCGACAGTTCAATCACATGGAGTCACCCCCACCCATCCGAGTGAGCGAGATTCACCTCACTTCGCGAAGTTTCGCCGGGGTGTTAATGAGGATGAGACGCACGACACGCGTACGGTGTCTGGTCGATCACACACACCAACCACAGGTTGAGTGCGGTATGGCGAGCAGGTCTAGCATCCCCTCTATCCAAGCTCGATGGCCTTGAACACCCCGCCGGGGCGCCTGCGAAGTCCCAGGTGGACGCTCCCCGCGGCCCGGTGGATTCGCAGGTCAGCCGGGCACAGTCCAACCACGACGTTGGAGGCCGTACACCGATGTCCACCACGGCGAGCACCGCCGCCGACCAGACGGCGGCGGAGGCGAGCGATCGGGCGGGTGCCTCACGCCGGAGCGGGACCTTCTACCGGGGCGACCCGGGCATGTGGTCCTGGGTCCTGCACCGGATCACGGGCGTGCTCACCTTCTTCTTCCTGTTCGTCCACGTCCTCGACACCGCGCTGGTCCGGGTTTCCCCCGACACCTACAACGAGGTCATCGAGACCTACAAGACCCCGCTGGTCAACCTCATGGAGGTGGGCCTGGTCGGCGCCGTGCTGTTCCACGCGCTGAACGGCATCCGGGTCATGCTGGTCGACTTCTGGTCGAAGGGCACGAAGTACCAGAAGCACATGCTGTGGACGATCGCCGTCGTCTGGGTGCTCGTCATGATCCCCGGCGCGATCGCGATGATGTGGCGCACGGTGTCGGTGATGTTCGGAGGCGGAGAGTAGAGATGGCGACCGAAACCCTCGCGCTCGACAAGCCGCGCTCGCCGCGGCGCCCCGCCGCCCGCCGCAGCAACTTCGAGCTCTACAGCTGGCTGTTCATGCGGATCTCCGGCCTCGCGCTGGTCGTCCTGGTGCTCGGCCACCTGTTCATCATGAACATCCTCGACGGCGGCGTGCACCGCATCAACTGGGGCTTCGTCGCCGGCCGCTGGTCCTCGCCGTTCTGGCAGACGTGGGACCTGCTGATGCTGTGGCTGGCCCAGCTGCACGGCGGCAACGGCCTGCGCACGATCATCGACGACTACGCCCGCAAGGACAGCACGCGCTTCTGGCTGAAGATCGTGCTCTACGTCTCGATGGTCCTCATCCTGTTCGTGGGCACCCTGGTGATCTTCACCTTCGACCCCGACATGGCCGGCAGCTGACCCACCACCACCCGAGGAAGAAGCGGACATGCAGTTCCACAAGTACGACGTGGTGATCGTGGGCGCCGGTGGCGCCGGTATGCGCGCCGCCATCGAGTCGGGCCAGCGCGCCCGCACCGCGGTCCTCACCAAGCTCTACCCGACCCGCTCCCACACCGGCGCGGCCCAGGGCGGCATGTGCGCCGCGCTGGCCAACGTCGAAGAGGACAACTGGGAGTGGCACACCTTCGACACGGTCAAGGGCGGCGACTACCTGACCGACCAGGACGCGGCGGAGATCATGGCCAAGGAGGCCATCGACGCCGTGCTCGACCTGGAGAAGATGGGCCTGCCGTTCAACCGGACGCCGGAAGGCAAGATCGACCAGCGCCGGTTCGGCGGGCACACCCGTGACCACGGCAAGGCCGCGGTGCGCCGGGCCTGCTACGCGGCCGACCGCACCGGTCACATGATCCTGCAGACGCTGTACCAGAACTGCGTCAAGCACGGGATCGAGTTCTTCAACGAGTTCTACGTGCTCGACATGATCACCACCGAGACCGAGAACGGGCCCGTCGCCACCGGCGCGGTCGCCTACGAACTCGCGACCGGCGAGATCCACGTCTTTCAGGCGAAGGCGGTCGTGTTCGCCACCGGTGGCTTCGGCAAGGTCTTCAAGACCACGTCGAACGCGCACACCCTCACCGGTGACGGCATGGGCATCTACTACCGCAAGGGCCTGCCGCTGGAGGACATCGAGTTCTACCAGTTCCACCCGACCGGCCTGGCCGGCCTCGGCATCCTGCTCACCGAGGGCGCCCGCGGCGAGGGCGCGATCCTGCGCAACGCCTCGGGTGAGCGGTTCATGGAACGCTACGCCCCGACCATCAAGGACCTCGCGCCGCGCGACATCGTCGCCCGCTCGATGGTCCTGGAGGTGCTGGAGGGCCGCGGCGCCGGCCCGCACAAGGACTACGTGCTCCTGGACTGCACGCACCTCGGCGCGGAGGTCCTGGAGACCAAGCTGCCGGACATCACCGAGTTCGCCCGCACCTACCTGGGCGTGGACCCGGTGAAGGAGCCGGTGCCGGTGTACCCGACCGCGCACTACGCGATGGGCGGCATCCCGACGAACGTGCACGGCGAGGCCCTGCTCGACAACGACACCGTCCTGCCCGGCGCCTACGCCGCCGGTGAGGTCGCGTGCGTGTCGGTGCACGGCGCGAACCGGCTGGGCACCAACTCGCTGCTGGACATCAACGTGTTCGGCCGCCGCGCCGGCATCGCCGCCGCCGAGTACGCCCTGGGCCACGACTTCGTCGAGCTGCCGGAGAACCCGGCCAAGATGGTCGAGGGCATGGTCGACCACCTGCGCACCGCGCACGGTGGCGAGCGGGTCGCCGACATCCGCACCGAGCTGCAGCAGACCATGGACACCAACGCGGCCGTGTACCGCACCGAGGACACGCTGAAGACCGCGCTGACCGACGTCCAGCGGCTCAAGGAGCGCTACGGCCGGATCTCGATCCAGGACAAGGGCAAGCGGTACAACACCGACCTGCTCGAGGCGATCGAGCTGGGCTTCCTGCTCGACCTGGCCGAGGCCCTGGTCAACGCCGCCCTGGCGCGCAAGGAGTCCCGCGGCGGGCACGCCCGCGAGGACTACCCGAACCGGGACGACGTCAACTTCATGCGGCACTCGATGTCGTACAAGATTCTGCCGGACAAGCCCGACCCGGACGCCCCGCTGGGCATCAACGGGTTCATGGCCGACATCCGGCTGGACTACAAGCCGGTGACCTTCACCCGGTACGAGCCGATGGAGCGGAAGTACTGATGACCGCGGTAGCCGAACAGAACACCGTCAACGGGATTCCCGCGCCGGAGGGCTCGGTCACCATCACGGTGAAGATCCAGCGGTTCAACCCCGAGATCGACGACGCGCCGCACTGGGAGTCCTACGAGGTCCCGGCGCTGCCGACCGACCGGGTGCTGAACCTGCTGTTCAACATCAAGAACTACGTGGACGGCACGCTGTCGTTCCGCCGGTCGTGCGCGCACGGCATCTGCGGTTCGGACGCGATGCAGATCAACGGGATCAACCGGCTGGCCTGCAAGGTGCTGGTCAAGGACCTGCTGGCGAAGGACGGCAAGGAGACCACGGTCACCGTGGCTCCCATCAAGGGCCTGCCGACGCTGAAGGACCTCTACGTCGACATGGAGCCGTTCTTCGAGGCGTACCGGGCGGTGAAGCCGTACCTGATCACCTACGGCAACGAGCCCACGCGCGAGCGGATCCAGTCGGCGGCCGATCGCGAGCGGTTCGACGACACCACCAAGTGCATCCTGTGCGCGGCGTGCACCTCGTCGTGCCCGGTGTACTGGAACGACGGGTCGTACTTCGGCCCGGCGGCGATCGTCAACGCCCACCGGTTCATCTTCGACAGCCGTGACGAGGGTTCCGAGGAGCGGCTGGACATCCTCAACGACGCCGAGGGCGTGTGGCGCTGCCGCACGACGTTCAACTGCACCGACGCGTGCCCGCGTGGCATCCAGGTGACGAAGGCGATCCAGGAGGTCAAGCGCGCGCTGCTGTTCAAGCGCGTCTGAGTGTCCTGCTGAGCACATCGAGCCGCCGTGCCTCTCACATTCAAGAGGCACGGCGGTTTATTATCGTGCGCCTCAACCGAACCAGACTCTGACGGTTGTAGCCTCTACCCGTGGCAGCCACTCAACACGTACAGTTCGCGCAGGCGGCGCAGCGGCATCTGCAGGACGCGACCTTGCTGCACCAACAGCAACGGCTTGCGAATGCCGACCACCTCGCAGGCGTCGCTGCAGAGTGCGGCCTCAAAGCCATACTTCTAGATTACCTCGGCGGAACACTAGTTGACGGCAAGCCCAGACATCCAAGTGCGCCTAATCGACGCTATGGACATTTGCCGGGCGTGTGGGCGGAGCTTGCAGCGACTACCCGAGGTCGAACAGCTACACACTTTACCGCTTTGATAAGCGGACCTAACCCATTCGCGAGGTGGGACGTCGCCGAAAGATACAGCGACGGGAAACACATACCAGAAGACAGAACAAAGCACCACCTGGACTCGGCCAAGACAGTATTGAGCATCTACCAAGCAGCCAAGATAAGCGGAGTGCTACCATGACCGTGAGATTCGATGACGCCTGGAGGGATGCACGGGTCGTCGCCATCGAGCTGGCGGATCGTGGCATAGATGTCATTCTCATTCGAGATATCCTGGGGCGAGTTTCACTTCTCCTGGATCTGGAAGAGCAGCCAGACTGGCTTGAAAAAGTGCGCGCCGACCTCCAGCGCGCTGCTGGCGCTTTTGCGTCTCCCACGCCGGTGCAGATATCCGGCGACCTTTTTGTTCCCGAGCAGGTGCTAAACTCCCCTGACCTTCTGCTGGAAAGGTCACGAGTCGGCACTCATGGCAGCTTTTCAGTTCTGGAGAACGGGATTGTCGGCGCCGACTGGACTCGCCGCACAGCTGACATGAACACCCGTCGGCGAGTGACCCTATACGGATTTAAAGGCGGCGTCGGCCGCTCGACCGCAACTTTCATGTTAGGCAAAGGACTCGCGTCCCAAGGGAAATGCGTCCTCATTGTTGATCTGGACCTTGAATCACCTGGGATAAGCTGGTTGACCCAAGCCGACGAAGATCTTTCTGCCCACGGCATCGTGGATCATCTAGTCGAAGACGCCGTCGGCAACGCAGACGGCTTGCAGATCGTCAGCCGAAGCCAGAGAGTTACAGCAGAGGGTAACGGTGAGGTGTGGATTGCGCCCGCGGCGGGAACACCGAGGGCCGATTATGATTACATGGCAAAACTCAACCGGATTTACACAGACCTACCACCAGCGCCCGACGGGCGAGCGCAGAGGTTCGGAAATCGACTAGATGCTGCGATCAGGTATGCCGAAGCACAGGTCGAAACATTGAGCCGGAAACCAGACGTCGTACTATTAGACAGCAGGGCCGGAATTCACGATGTGGCGGCCGTCGCCCTGACACAATTGAGCGACCTCAATCTCTTATTCGCGGCTGACACGCCTCAAACTTGGCGCGGATACGGATCGCTGTTTGCGCAGTGGAAACACAATCCCAGGCGACGCGATCTAGGAGAACGCCTCAAGATGGTTGCATCGCTAACACCCGCCGCGACTGTTGATGAGTATCTCGCAGATTTTCGAGACCATGCCCAAGTATGTTTCGCGGAAACCTTATACGAGGACACGACCGCCGACGAGTTGGACGCCTTCAATTACAGCGTGAACGACCCCGATGCACCTCATTCACCGATACCGATACTCTTTCATTCCGACTTGGTGGGTTTGGATCCTACCCGCGACTCCGACTGGCATGCGCGCCCTCTCATCAAAGCTGCCTTCGAGCGTTTCGTCGACACAGTGTCCACGCTCATTATTGAGGAGGACTCGTGAAAGACCTTTCCGTATTCGAATACCGCTCGCTTCTGCAGCACGCGATTCCGCAAACGCCGGATACCGATACCGAGAATATCCACACGAGCACGCTTTTTACAGCGAGTCGACACAGAGGCGCACTCGAACCAGACGTAACGGTCGTTACAGGTGGTCGCGGAGTAGGAAAGACGGTCTGGTTTCAAACCCTCCTGAACGACGAGTTGCGAACGCTCGCCGCCGACGAATACCAACTGCCGCGACTGTTGAAGATTGACCCACTGGCCGGATTCGGCTCGGAAAGAAATCTGGACAAGTATCCAAGTCGCCGAGTCCTCGAAGAATTACTGCACGACGGTGTCAATCCGGTCGATATCTGGACTGCCGTCGCACTTCAGGCTCTCGGAATGAATGCTATCCGAGAGTTGACCACCTGGAAAGCTAAACTGGGCTGGCTGAGAAGCCATCCAGAAGAAGCAGAAAGTGCGCTCGATAAAGCCGATCGAGCAGCGGCAGAGACAGGAACCATCAAACTCTTCCTATTTGACGCACTCGACAGACTACATGAAAATCGCAGAAGCGCCGATATTCTAACCGGCAGCATACTAGAGTTTGCGCTCAATTTGCGCATCGAGACACGCTACCTGCGTGCTAAGGTTTTCATTCGAGACGACATGCTTGATAGTTCTCACGCATACTTCCCAGACTCGTCAAAACTCACATCTAACGCCGTAGATTTGACGTGGTCACAGGTGGACTTATACGGTCTGCTTTTCCAACACCTAGGCAATGCTGAAGAAGAGGACTTAGCCGAAAGGTTTCGAAGGTCGACGGGGACATGGCAGACAAAGGGATCTCGTCACGTGCCGCCGTCAAGACTGGCCGCAGATGGCGAGACCCAGCAAGAGGTTTTCATCCGGATCGCCGGCAAATTCATGGGTCCCAACCATCGACGTGGCCGGACGTACACTTGGTTGCCGAATCACCTTGCCGACGGCCGAGGGCAAACTAGCCCGCGCAGCTTCCTGGCTGCGTTGCGCACTGCGGTAGACAACACCGTAAGCACGTACGCCAACCACTTTTCACCCCTACATTGGGACGCGATAAAACAAGGAGTTCAAAAAGCCTCCAAGACACGCGTTGACGAGATTCAGGAGGACCTTCCCTGGGTTGCCTCGACGATCAGTCCGCTTCATGGCCTCCAAGTCCCTATCGAGCAGAACGAAATTCTGCAGCGTTGGCACGAACGGGATTTGGAAAGTTCGCTAGGTCGTCTCGTTCAGGTTCCTGGGGACGATAACGATGTCCGCACAGGCCCGCAGCACCCGGGAGACTATCCTCGTCTGGTCAACGAACTCATTGCCTTGGGTATCATGACAAGACGGGCGAACGGCAAGCTCGATCTGCCAGATGTATATCGCATCGCATTTGGCATCGGGAGACGCGGTGGCGTTCCGCGAGTACGGGCTTGACATAAAGACAAATTCCACGCGGGGTGGCTTCATGTAGAGCCTTGCATCAAAGCCCCCTGCGTGATTCAGGCCCGTTTGCGGACCACGACGGTGATGACGCCGCCCAGGACGACGGCGCCCGCGCCGACGCCGAGCCAGATCGGCCAGGTCTCCGTCGGTTCCTCGGCTGCGACGAGCACCGGGGCGCTCTGGGCGGGCTTCTGGCTGGCGCCGGCGTAGGACGGGCCGTCCTCCGGCCGGCCGCCGATCGTCAGGTCGAGCGTGACCGGCACCGGGACGTCGTCGCCGGACGCGGCGGTGGAGCCCACCTTGATCGCGATGTAGTACCAGCCCGCCAGGGCCTGACTGCGCGCCGAGAAGGTGTCGGCGTGGCGGTTGTGGTACCGGACCGGAACGGTGGACAGCACGTCCTCGGTCGACGGCAGCGCCGCCGGCCGGCCCGTGAAGACCGTGGTGTCGGAGTCGATCTGCGCGCGGTACGGGTTGTACAGCGAGGTGGCGATGTTGGAGATGTTGTCCACGCCGCTGCCACCCGCCTGTCCGAAGTGGACCCGGTAGGCCAGCCCCTGGCCCCAGTCGAGCTTGACGCGGTAGAAGACGTACTCGCCCCGTTGCAGCGTGTCCCGGTAGCGGCCACTGCCCGGCAGCGTCGCCGCGACCGTGAACGACCCGCCGCCGGTCACCTCCCGGTCCGCGGACGGTTCGGTGAACGGGACCTTCGGCAGGACCGCCCTGCTGCCACCGTCGGTGACCGGCGGTTCGACGATGGTGAGCAGTTCGACCGGCAGCCGCTCCGGCACCCCGGCGGAGACGCGGTCCCAGGTGAGCGCGACGTAGTAGCGACCGCCGCCCTTGCACGTGCCGTCGTCGCCGTCCAGGGTGCGGGCGACGGTCAGCGCCTCGCCGTCGCTGGACATCGTGACCTGCTCGGTCTCGAACACGTGGCAGTCCTTGCCGCCGTCGGCGTAGAGGCGCAACTGCAGCGTGTTCATGTCCTGCGTGATCGAAACGCCGTCGATGCGCGGGAAGGAGATGGTGGCGCTGAAGTGGGCGGCGCCGCCCTCTGGCACGTCCACCGCGTAGTAGCGGGTCTCCTTCTGCCCGATGGTGTCCAGGTGCTGGCCGGGCTCGGCCACCGGTGCGTTGTCCCAGGTCGCGGTACCGGTGATCGGGGTGCCGGCGGGCTCGTAGGTGCGCAGGGCGGTCGCGGAGACGCGCGGCAGGATGCGCTCCAGGGTCTTGCCGTCGGGCGCGTCGGTGTAGGTGCCGCCGGTGACCTGCGCGATGCAGGTGAGCTGCGCACGGGACTTGGCGTCGACGGCGAAGCCGACCGCGTGCACGACGACCGTGGCGCCCTGGGCGGTCAGCTCGCGGGCGACCTCGCAGGGGTCGGGCGGGGCGCAGGTGTCCTCCCCGTCGGAGACGAGGACGATCGCGCGCGGGCCGGTGTCCGGGAGCGCGTCGGCGGCGGTGCGCAGGGCGGTGCCGATCGGGGTGTAGCCGCTGGGCTGGATGCCGTCGACGGCCGCGGTGAGGGCGGGCTTGTCGATGGCGCGGGGCGGGCTGAGGACCTGGACGTCCTGGCAGCCCTGCGGCTTCTCGGCGTCGGAGGAGCCGGTGCGGGTGCCGTAGACGGTGAGGCCGACCTGGGCTTGCGCGGGCGCCGACCCGATGAACCGGCGGAGCGCGGTCTTCGCGGCGTCCATCTTGGTGCCGCTGGTGGGGTCCGCCTGCTTCATGGAGCCGGACCCGTCGAGGACGAGCATGGTCGGGGCGTAGGTGGGCTCCTGCGCGTGAGCCGGGGCGAGCCCGAGCCCCAGCAGGCCCGCGACGGCCACCGGGAGAAGCTGCGAAAGCCGGAACATGGTCCCCCATCCGTGTGATCGATGCCGCTTGGATGCGATCGCAAACGAATGGGTTCCACCGGGTTTCGGCTAGTGCGTGTTTCATGAGCGGGGCAGCCACTCGTTGATCGAGGCGATTGTCAGTACCGCCTCGAAACGCACGGCGAGCTTGTCGTAGCGGGTGGCCACTGCCCGGTTGCGTTTGAGCCGGTTGATGCAGCACTCCACCTCCAGGATCGAACGCCGGCGGCGGCCACCCACACGGCCACGCCCGCCGCCGGTACCCCGCTTGGTCAGCCGGCACCGGGATCGTGGCCTTGATCCCACGACGCCCCAGGTAGCCACGGTTGGCTCGGGAGCTGCAGGCCGGGGGCGGCCGAGCCCGTGATCAGCAGGTTCGGCGTCGGTCCCGCCGGGCGGTTCGACCTGCGGATCCCCCTTTGCCGTGCGCACGGCCCATAGACCCGGGGGATGTCTTGCCAGGGTGCACCGATCCGGATCCGCCAGCGGATCCCGTTGATCAGCTGGCGTTTGGTCCACTTCGGCGGGCGGCCAGGGTTACTGCCGATGGGCAGCAGCGGTTCCAACGACACGCCGACACGATCCTCATCGGCATCACACCAGCTCCCAGCCTTGAAACACGCGCTAGGCGTCGGCCTTCTGCTTCGCGCGCAGGCCGCGCAGCCCGATGACCCCGATGATCGTGCCGAGGGCGAAGCTCACGATCGCCAGGATGAGGTGCACGACGAAGAACCCGGTGGCCGACCCGTCCGGCCCCCACGAGTTCTCGCTCGCCCACAGGTTCTTCACGAACGTGATCCAGATGACCCAGGACCAGATCCCGAAAGCCAGCAGGAACCACGCCACACGTCGAGACATGCTCCGAGTATCCCCCGATCGGATCGGGGCGCCGCGCGGGGGAACCGGTACGCGCGTCCTCTAGCCTGCTTTGGTGCGACGCGGTTTCCTGCTCTCCCTCGTTCTGGTTGTGTTGTCCGGTCTCGTCCCGTTCGCGGGCACCGCGGCGGCCGCTCCCGCCGTGTGCCCGGACGCGGTCGTGCCGCCCCCGCCGGTGGACACCTCCGAACAGCCACCGCCCGGCGTGGCCGCGCCCGCTCCCCTGCCGGTGCCGAAGGCCGCGGTCGGCGGGGCGCGCATGGGCGAGTGCGGCGTGGTCTACCCGTCCGGCGCCGCGGTTCCGCCCGGCACCACCGCCGCGTCCTGGCTGGTGCAGGACCTCGACACCGGCGAAGTCCTCGCGGCGAAGAACCCGCACGCCCGCCAGCGCCCGGCGTCGCTGATCAAGACGCTGCTGGCGCTCGTGGTGATCCGCGAGCTGAAGCCGGAGCAGATCATCGTTCCGACGGTCGAGGACGCCAGCCAGGAGTGCACCTGCGTCGGCCTCGTCGCCGGCGGCCGGTACACCGTGGACCTGCTGCTGCACGGCCTGCTGATGCACTCCGGCAACGACGTCGCCCACGCCTTCGCCACCGCGCTGGGCGGGGTGCCGGCGACGGTGCGGAAGATGAACGACCTGGCCGCGGAACTGGGCGCGACGGACACCCGCGCGGCGACGCCGTCCGGGCTCGACGGGCCGGGCATGTCGGCGTCGGCCTACGACATGAGCCTGATCTTCAACTACGCCATGAAGCAGCCCGAGTTCGCCGCCTCGATCGCGACGCGCGCCGTGCAGATCCCGGCGCAGCCCGGCAAGCCCGCGTTCTCGATCGTCAACGACAACAAGCTGCTCGGCACGTACCCCGGTTTCCTCGGCGGGAAGACCGGCTTCACCGACGACGCCCGGCACACCTACGTCGGCGCCGCCGAACAGAACGGCCGGCGCGTCGCGGTGGTCCTGATGCGGGCCGAAAACCGCCCGACGCCGGTCGTGAACCAGGCGAAGGCACTGCTGGACTACGGCTTCGCGCTGGCCCGGACGAACGCTTCGCCGGTCGGGCACCTGGTGTCGCCGGCCGCGCCGGAGGTGACCGCGGACGGCGCCGCTTCGGATTCCGGCGTCGCGGAAGCCGGGGCGGCGGTGGAGAAGGATCCGTTCGGGGTGACCGGGTGGATCCTGACGCTGGTGGTGGCGGTGATCATCGTGGCCGGGTTCGTGATCGGGCACCACCGCAAGAAGCGGCAGGGGCCGCAGGCCTCCTGACCGGCGCTACCGGCGCCGCCGGCCCAGCCAGGCCAGCACCGCGCCCGCGCTGAACGCTCCGGCCACCGCGCCCGCACCGGGGCCGCGCCGCACCTCCACCGTCGGCCGGATGACCGCCGGCGGTGGGGGTTCGACCGTCTGCACGAGGTTCTCCCGCGCCGTCGCCGTCCAGGCCGTGACGAAGAGCAGGAAGCGGGACACCAGGTTGGCGAACACCAGCAGACCGATGATCGGCCCGAACAGGGCCCCGCTCGGCGAGCTGGTCACGCTCGCCAGGTAGATCGAACCGACCTGCTTCAGCACCTCGAACCCCACCGAGGCGATCGCGGCGCCCTTGATCGCGCTGCGCGGCGACACCTTCTCCCGCGGCAGCCGCGACAGCACCCACAGGAACACCAGCATGTTGGCCAGCAGCGCCAGCAGGATCGTCGCCAGGCGCAGGATGAACAACGCCCACCCCTGGTCGTCCAGCCCCACCCACCGCAGGATCAGGTTGCCGACCCCGCCGCCGATCGCGGTCAGACCGAACGACACCACCAGCGCCAGCCCGAGCCCGGCGAGCGCGAGCAGATCCTTGATCGTCGTCGAGACCAGCGGGCGGCTCTTCTTCTCCTGCCCCCACTGGGCGGTGAGCGCGTCCCGCAGGTTGCTCATCCAGCCGATCCCCGAGTACAGGGCCAGCAGCAGACCGAACACCCCGGTGGCACCCCGCGACTTCAACGCCGTGTCGACGATGTTCGCGACGAAGTCCCCGATGCCCGCCGGCGTCGACGACACGATCCCGTCGCGCAGCTCGTTCAGGGCCGTCGCGTTGTTCGCCAGCACGAACCCGGCGATCGAGAACCCCACCATGAGCAGCGGAAACAGCGACAGCACGCTGAAGTACGTGATCGCCGCCGCGTAGTGGTTGCCGTAGCGCTCGCCGAACGCGTCGTTGGCTCGCACCAGGTGATCGAGCCACGGGTACTTCCGGCGCAGCCGCGGGACCAGCTTTTCCTTTTCGTCCGCCACGGGAAAACGCTAACGACCCGGTCCCGGCCCCGCAATTCGAGGCCGGAATAGGTCCATTGTGGACGTCAGCTCGCGGGCGGCAGGAACCCGACGCGGTCGAACACCCGCTCCAGCGTGCGCGCCGACACCGCACGGGCCTTTTCTGCGCCACGGGCCAGGATCTTGTCCAGTTCGGCCACATCGTCCAGATAGGACTGAACGCGCTCCTGGATCGGCGTGACCCATTCGACGAGGACCTCGGCCAGGTCCTTCTTCAGGTCGCCGTAGCCCTTGCCCGCGTACGCGGCCTCCAAGTCGGCGATGGTGCGGTCGGTCAGCGCCGAGTAGATCGACAGCAGGTTCGACACACCCGCCTTGTTCTCCCGGTCGAACACGATCTCGCGGCCGGTGTCGGTGACCGCCGAGCGGATCTTCTTCGCCGAGCGCTTCGGGTCCTCCAGCAGCTCGATGATGCCGTTCGGCGAAGACGCCGACTTGCTCATCTTCACCGCCGGGTCCTGCAGATCGTAGATCTTCGCCGTGCCCTGCACGATGTGCGGCTCGGGCACGGTGAACGTCTTGCCGAAGCGCTGGTTGAACCGCTGCGCCAGGTTGCGGGTCAGCTCCAGGTGCTGGCGCTGGTCCTCACCCACCGGAACCGCGTCCGCCTGGTAGATCAGGATGTCCGCGGCCATCAGGACGGGGTAGGTGAACAGGCCGACGCTGGCGTGGTCGGTGCCCTGCTTGGCCGCCTTGTCCTTGAACTGCGTCATGCGGCTGGCCTCGCCGAAGCCGGTCAGGCACTCCAGCACCCAGGACAGCTGCGCGTGCTCGGGCACCTGGCTCTGCACGAACAACGCGCTGCGCTCCGGGTCCACGCCGAGCGCGAGCAGCTGCGCGGCCGAGACCCGGGTGCGCTGCCGCAGCACCTTCGGGTCCTGCTCGACCGTGATCGCGTGCAGGTCGACGACCATGTAGAAGGTCTCGTGCGTGTCCTGCATGCGCACCCACTGGCGCAGGGCACCGAGGTAGTTGCCGAGGTGGAACGAGTCGGCGGTGGGCTGGATCCCGGACAGCACGCGCGGGCGGGCGGTGGTTTCTGGCGCTTCGGACACGACCTGGATTGTCGCAGGCGCCGCGGACGGCGATGGCAGCGAGGTCCGCCGCGGGACCGGTGCCCGCTGTGATCGCGGTCGCTCCGGGTTTTGCTCGTCGGCGCCCGGGTAACCGTCCGACCGCGGACGGGTCAGACCTGGGGACGCCGGTAGGGGGTCAGAGCCGGGCGCGTGGGCTCTTCGCAGGTCTCGACGATGACCGGGACGACCGCCTCCGCCTGGGCCTTGCGGCGCTGGCGCACGATGCCCAGGGCCATGCCGATGATGCCGAGCAGGACCGCGGCGAGGCCGACGGGACCGAGCAGGCCGAACGAGACACCGGCCGGTTCGGCCTGGGAAGCCGGTGCCGCCGAGGCGACGCCGGTGGTGGTCGCGGTCGCGAGGACCGCGAGGACCAGGCCGGCCCGCAGTACGTGCACTGTTCGGTTGCGCACCGGTGTGCCTCCTGAGACGAGACTGCCGTTCCAACGTCGCAGTCACCCTATTGGGCGACCGTTGCCAGCGTGAAAACTACCGACCGTGTCAAGGCCGATCGTTCTTGATCACGCGCGGGGCAGAGAGTAGCGCCCATCGGAGTGCCGGGGACACGGGGGTTCCACCCCCGCGCCCCGGCGCGACATCATCGCCGGTCAGACGGCTCGTCCGGCACAGCCCGCTCGGCAACCGGTTCGGTGCGCGGAAATCGGCGGGGACAGGACGACCCTGCGCGCGGGTCGCGCCCGCGCGCAGAGCGGTCAGGACTTGCTCTGGTCGTTGCTCAGCCACTTCTCCGGGCGCACCCGGACCAGCAGCGAGTTCTCCCCCAGCGCGCCGTCCACGTAGCTCCGCGCGTCGGGCTCCGGGAGGTAGCGGGAGGCGATCCCGAGGGCCTCCGCCCGCGTCGGCGGCTCGTCGCTGATCACGACGCTGCCCTCGACGGACACGTACTTGTACGGCCAGCTCTCGTCCTGCACGGTCAGGGTCAGCCGGCCCGCCTTGCGCACCAGCCTGTCCTTCACCGAACCGCGATCCATCCACAGCAGGACCTCGCCGCCGGGCCGGTAGTCGTACCAGATCGGCACGGCCAGCGGCGCCCGGCCGTCGCGCTCGACGGCCAGCACGGCGACGTGCACGCCCGCCAGGAAGGATTCACGTTCGGCCGGCGTCATCACGAATGACACGAGCTGCCCCCATTCAGTCGGTGTGCCATGGTCAACACCCGCACCCATCCGGGCATTCCGGCTATTCCGGGGAAAAGTCGAACGTCGCCGTCACCGGGGCGTGGTCGGACCAGCGCAGCTCGTAGCTCGGCGCCCGCTCCACCACCAGCGACGTGCACGTTTCGGCCAGACCGGGCGTGGTGACCAGGTAGTCGATGCGCCAGCCCGCGTCGTTGTCGAACGCCTTGCCGCGGTAGGACCACCACGTGTACGGGCCGGGGCCCTCCGGGTCGAGCCTGCGCTGCACGTCCACGTACCCGGCCTCGCCGAACACGCGGCTCATCCAGGCGCGCTCCTCGGGCAGGAAGCCGGAGTTCTTCTGGTTGCCCTTCCAGTTCTTCAGGTCGATCTCGGCGTGCGCGATGTTCCAGTCACCGCCCACGACGACCTCGCACCCGGCCGCCTCGGCCTTGCCGCGCAACTCCACCAGGTAGGGCAGGAACGCGGCCATGAACCGCTCCTTCTCCTCCTGCCGCGGCGTGCCCACGTCACCGCTGGGCAGGTACAGGCTCGCCACGACCACGCCCGGCAGGTGCACCTCGAGGTAGCGCCCGCTGTCCTCGAACTCCGCCGCGCCGAACCCGACGCGCACCTCGGACGGCTCGGCCCGGCTGTAGACCGAGACGCCGTTGCGGCCCTTCACGGCCGAGGGCGCGTGGTGCGCGTGCCACCCCTCGGGGGCGACGACGTCCCTGGGCAGCTGCCCGGCCTCGGCGCGCACCTCCTGGCAGAGGATCACGTCGGACCCGCTGGCCGCGAGCCACTCGACGAACCCCTTCTTGGCGGCGGCGCGCATGCCGTTGACGTTGACTGTGGAGACGGTGAACACGGCACGCACGCTACCTGCCACCCCCGACAATCCTGGACACTGCCGCCATGAGCGCACTGACCGTCCTCGGCAGCTGCGGGGCGTGGCCGGAACCGGGCCGCGCCTGCGCCGGCTTCGTGCTGTCCCACCAGGGTTTCCGGATCGTCCTGGACCTCGGCTACGGCACCATCGGCCCGCTGCTCGGGCACTTCCCGCGGGGCGACGTCGACGCGGTGGTCGTCACGCACCGCCACCCCGACCACTGCGTGGACGTGAGCGCTCTCGCCCGCGTGCGGCACTACGAGGCCGCCGGCGAGCCGAAGATCCCCCTGTACTGCGAACCCGGCGTCCTGGACGTGCTGCGCGCGCTGGAACCCCGGCCCGACCCGGCAACGGTCTTCCACGTGCACGACCTCGGCCGCCCGGCGCGGATCGGGCCCTTCTCGCTCACCCCGTTCCCGCTGCCGCACCACGTCCCGGACTACGGCGTCCGGCTCACGGCCCCGGGCCTCACCGTGGCTTACACCGGCGACTGCGGCCCCACCGAAGCGCTACGCGAACTCGCGCGCGACGCCGACCTCTTCATCGCCGACGCCACGCTGCCGGAGGAACCGGAAGGCAGCCCACGCAACGTCATGACCGCCACGGAGGCGGCGACCTGGGCGGCGGCCGGGGGCGCCCGCCGGCTGTTGCTGACCCACTTCTGGCCGGGCAGCGATCGCGTGGTCTCCGCGACGCGGGCGCGTGCCGTGTTCGGCGGTGACGTGATCGTCGCCGAGGAGGGACTCGTCGTGGCGCTGTGACTTCAGCAGTTGCCGCTGACCGGCCGCAGGTACTCCGTCTTCGCCCACTTGTTCTCGGCGATCTTGCGGAACCCGTTCTGGACCTCGGCCTGGGCGTCGGTCTCGGCGTTCTGGTTGAACTTGCCCACGATGTCCGCGCCGGTGTCCGGGGCGGCCCGCACGTTGAGCACGTCCGCCGTCACCGTGACGCGGCAGCCGGCCGAGCCGCCGCCGGTGGCGCCCTCGGAGACCTGCTTGTCGGTGCCCATCAGGTAGATCAGCCCGACGCCGGCCAGGATCGCGACGATGATCAGTGCCCGCTTAGGGATGCCCAGGAACACGGGAACTCCTCACCAGCTCACTTGCGTTCCGGGTAAGGGTAGCCACACTTCAGCAGCCGGGACAGGGCCGCGCGGGCGAACCACCCGAGAGGCGTCACGACGCGGGCACGCTCGGTGACCAGACGCTGTGGTGCCGCACCACGTGAGTGCCGGCGCGGCTCAGGAGGGCGACGGTGACCGGGTCCCGGTACGGATCGAACGGGCGCTGCACCTTCCACAGGTGGTCGGACAGGGCCTTCGCCAGCTGCCCGGCCGTGCCGGACCCGCGCACGGTCAGGACGCTCAACGACAGGATCCGCTCACCCGCGGCACGGCACACGACGTCGACGCGCGCCCGCGCCAGGCCGGTCAGCCGCAACGCGCCGAGGACCAGCCCGCACACCAGCAGCGCGATCACCTCCAGCAGCGCGAACGGCAGCAGCACCAGCCAGACGAGGATCTGCAGGCCCACGACGAGCGCTTCGAGAGCCTGCCCGGCGAGCCCGGCGACCAGCAGCAGCGGCGCGAGGTAGAGCCACTGCCAGCCGCGGATTTCCCGGTCGTGCTGGGACTTGCGCTGGTCCCGGCGTTCGTGGCGCCACTCCGCGGGTGTGCGCCGCGGCCTCGGCGGCGCGAACCGGTAGCGCTTGTAGTCGCCGGTCGGGATGTTCACCGGCTGGATGACACGCTGCCACGGCGCGAACCGGCGCGTCACGGTCCAGACGTGGTTGTCGGGATGGATCACCTGCACGAGGGCAGTCATACCCGACGCGGTTCAGCTCGGCGCGACTGCCCGCAGGCCGTTGTGACGCGCCGCCACCCCGGACAGCGCGGCCTCGACATCGTCCGTCACTTCCGCGAAGTCCAGATCGGACCGTGCCCGGCGTGCCCGGGCCACCTCGATCCACACCAACGAGGAGGCGGCCAGGAGCGCGTTCCGGTCGTGGTACCGGTCGATCGTGTCCACGAGCCGCCCGGATCCGGCCTCCCGGATCACCCGCTTGATCAGCGCACTGCTGTCCAGTAGACGCGTATCAGATCCGATCGTCGCGATCGAGGAGGTCGAGCGAGTACACACCTTCGTCGAACGTCTGCTCCGGCGTTACCCGACGGTACGGGCTCCTCGGCGGCCGCACCTTACCCGTGCGCAGGAGAAGTTCCGGTACCACCGCGCCCGGGGCACGGAAAAGCCCGGCCACCGAAACGGTGACCGGGCCTCTCGCTGTGGCCGGGAAGAACGCGGACTCAGCCCTGGGCGATCTTCGCCGCCAGGTTCTCGTCCAGGGTCGCCAGGAACTCCTCCGTCGTCTGGAACGGCTGGTCCTTGCCGACGAGCAGCGCCAGGTCCTTGGTCATCTTGCCGCGACCGACGGTCTCGATGACGACCTGCTCGAGCTTGTTGGCGAAGCCCACCAGCTCGGAGTTGCCGTCCAGCTTGCCGCGGTGCTCGAGACCCCGGGTCCACGCGAAGATCGACGCGATCGGGTTCGTCGAGGTCGGCTTGCCCTGCTGGTGCTGGCGGTAGTGCCGGGTGACCGTGCCGTGCGCGGCCTCGGCTTCCACGGTCTTGCCGTCCGGCGTGCGCAGCACCGAGGTCATCAGGCCCAGCGAGCCGAAGCCCTGCGCCACGGTGTCGGACTGCACGTCACCGTCGTAGTTCTTGCACGCCCAGACGTAGCCGCCCTCCCACTTCAGCGAGGCGGCGACCATGTCGTCGATCAGGCGGTGCTCGTAGGTCAGGCCCTTGGCGTCGAAGTCGGCCTTGAACTCGTTGTCGAAGATCTCCTGGAAGGTGTCCTTGAACATGCCGTCGTAGGCCTTCAGGATGGTGTTCTTCGTCGACATGTAGACCGGCATGCCGCGGTCCAGGCCGTACTGCAGCGAGGCGCGCGCGAAGTCCTCGATCGACTTGCGGTAGTTGTACATGCCCATCGCGACGCCGCCACCCTCCGGGTAGCGGGCGACCTCGAACTCGATCGGCTCGGAGCCGTCCTCGGGCACGTACGTCATGGTCACCGTGCCGGGGCCGGGGACCTTGAAGTCGGTGGCCTTGTACTGGTCACCGTGCGCGTGACGGCCGATGATGATCGGCTTCGTCCAGCCCGGGACCAGCCGCGGGATGTTGGAGATGATGATCGGCTCACGGAAGACGACGCCGCCGAGGATGTTGCGGATGGTGCCGTTGGGGCTCCGCCACATCTTCTTCAGGCCGAACTCCTCGACCCGGGCCTCGTCCGGGGTGATGGTGGCGCACTTGACGCCGACGCCGTGCTTCTTGATGGCGTTCGCGGAATCGATCGTGACCTGGTCGTCAGTCCGGTCCCGCTCCTCGATGCCGAGGTCGTAGTACTCGAGGTTGATGTCGAGATACGGGTGGATCAGCTTGTCCTTGATGAACTTCCAGATGATGCGAGTCATCTCGTCGCCGTCGAGTTCTACGACGGTGCCCTCGACCTTGATCTTGGCCATGAGCCGCGGTGCTCCTCTCGCGGATCTGCGCGTGTCTGTGCAGCACGTCTATGCGGTACAAGCGTACTGCTATTGAGCGACCAACGCCTTAAGTGGTGACGTACCTCAGTCTCGCAAAGGCCGGAAGTGGCCGAAGTCACGGCCCCGCTCGGGAGTGCGGGCCGTCCCACGCGGGTGTCACTATTGGCCCATGCCGAAGAAGCTCCGTCTCACCGGTGACCCCGACGCGGACGCCCTCCTCTCCGCGGACCCGTTCGCCCTCCTCACGGGCATGCTCCTGGACCAGCAGATCGCCATGGAGACGGCGTTCATCGGGCCCAAGAAGATCGCCGACCGCATGGACGGCTTCGACGTGCGCAAGATCGCCGAGTCCGACCTCGACGAGTTCGTCGAGCTGTGCGTGACCCCGCCGGCCATCCACCGGTACGGCGGCTCCATGGCGCGCCGCGTGCACGCGCTCGCCAACCACATCGTGGAGCACTACGACGGCAAGACCGACCGCATCTGGAAGCAGGGCAAACCGGACGGCAAGGAGGTCCTGCGCCGCCTCAAGGAGCTGCCCGGCTACGGCGACCAGAAGGCCCGGATCTTCCTCGCGTTGCTCGGCAAGCAGCGCGGGGTCCAGCCCGAGGGCTGGCGCGAGGCCGCCGGCGCCTACGGCGAGGACGGCTCGCGCCGCTCGATCGCCGACGTCGTCAGCCCGGAGACCCTCGCCGAGGTCCGCGCCTTCAAGAAAGCCGCCAAGGCCGCCGCGAAGAGCTGATCAGCCGGGGTGGGCGCCGACCGTGTCGCGGATTTCGGCGCCCAGCCCCGAACCGCTGCCCCGCGCGCAGTGCGCGCAGCAGAAGAACCGGCCCTCGACCTCGACGCCGTGCCCGAGGATCCGGCATCCGCAGTGCTCACACGACGGGGCGATTTTCTGCGCCGCGCATTCGATGCTGTCGAACGTGTAGGTGTCCCCGCTGACCGTCCGGACCTCGAAGGACATCCAGTAGTCGTTTCCGCAGACCACGCAGGTAGCCATCGTCGGAACTCCTTTTCGCGTCGGGATGAATCGAAGCCTGCTCGCCTCCCGGATACCCGGCAACTTGATCAATTCCCGTCCGGTGACAATTGCCGGTCGTCCGATTTACCCTGGTTCCCGCGGAGGTGGTCGATGATGCACGCAGCCGTAGGAGACCGGATCCTCGTCCACGGTCGCACCGTCGGGGCGGCCGAACAGCGCGGCGAGATCGTCGAAGTCCGCGGGGAGAACGGCGGACCGCCCTACCTCGTCCGCTTCGCCGACGGCCACGAAGGCCTGATCTTCCCCGGCTCGGACTGCGAGGTCAGTCACGACCAGCAGGAAAACAACGCCTGACCAGGCGCGTTACGTGGGAATGGTCACCCGGGTAGCGGGATGACAACGAGCCCCCGCCTGGTTGAGACTGGTTGACGGACAGCTCGTGCCGCCATGGACGGCGATGGGCTGTCCTTATTCATGCCTCGTGACTGTATCGATGCAGACATCCTCGAAAGGAGTACCGTGCCCATCGCGCTGCTCGCGCTCGCCGTCGGTGCCTTCGGTATCGGCACCACGGAATTCGTCATGATGGGTGTCCTTCCGCAGACGGCCGCGACGTTCGGGGTGGACATCCCGACCGCGGGCCACCTCATCTCCGCCTACGCGCTCGGCGTGGTCGTCGGGGCGCCGCTGCTGACCGCGGTCGCCGTGCGGCTGCCGCGCAAGACGATGCTGCTGGCGATGATGGCGCTGTTCACGGCGGGCAACCTGCTGTTCGCCGTCGCGCCGAACCAGGAGTTCGGCGTGGTCTTCCGGTTCCTCGCCGGACTGCCGCACGGCGCGTTCTTCGGCGCCGGCGCGGTCGTGGCGTCGAGCCTCGTCGAACCCGGCGACCGCGCCAAGGCCGTGTCGATGATGTTCCTCGGCCTGACCCTGGCCAACGTCGTGGGCGTGCCGCTGGGCACGCTGCTCGGCCAGCAGGTCGGCTGGCGGTTCACCTTCGGTGTCGTCGCGCTGATCGGCCTGGTCGCCGTGCTGGCGATCGCGAAGCTGGTGCCGCACCAGGGCCGTCCGGAGTCGCCGTCGCTGCGCGGCGAGCTGGGCGCCTTCCGCCGCCCGCAGGTGTGGCTGGCACTGGCGATCGTGACCTTCGGGCTGGGCGGGGTGTTCGCCTGCCTGTCCTACGTGACGCCGATGATGACCGACGTCGCCGGCTACGACCCGCAGGCAGTGACCCTGCTGCTCGCGCTGGCCGGTGTCGGGATGACCATCGGCAACCTGCTCGGCGGGCGGCTGGCCGACAAGGCGCTGATGCCGAGCCTGTACGTCGCGCTGCTCGCGCTGGCCGCGGTGCTGGCGATCTTCACCGTCACCGCGCACGACAAGATCGGCGCCGCGATCACGATCTTCCTGGTCGGCATCGCCGGGTTCATGATCGGCCCGATGATGCAGACCCGCGTCATGGTCAAGGCCGGTGGGGCGCCGTCGATGGTGTCGGCCGCGGTGCAGTCGGCGTTCAACGTCGCCAACTCGATCGGCGCCTACCTGGGCGGCCTGGTCATCGCCGGCGGGCTCGGCCTGGTCTCGCCGAACTGGGTCGGCGCGGGCCTGGCCATCGTGGGCCTGACGATCGCCGTGGTGTCCGGTTCGCTGGACCGCCGCGAAGCCGCCCGGACCCCGGCGATGGCCGAGGCCTGACCTCAGGTGCCGAACGGTCCGTCGGTGATCGTGAAGGCCAGGAAGAGGATGAGCACGCCGAGCCCGGCGTAGCTGAGGACGTCCACCGGGCGGCCGCGGATGGCCAGCAGGCCGGCCCGCACGTCCGGCAGGACGGCCCGCAGTACCGCCGCCACGAGCAGGGCGCCGCCGATGATCGCGGCGCCCTGCCGCCAGTGGTACTGCCAGATCCGCAGCCCGGCGATCGCCACCAGCAGCATCACCAGGGCGAACGGGAGCTGTTCCAGGACGGCCGCGCGGTTACGCCGTGGCGAGTGCACGCTCGGCCGCCTCGACGACGTTGGTGACCAGCATCGCCCGGGTCATCGGGCCCACCCCGCCGGGGTTCGGCGACAGCCATCCGGCGACCTCGGCGACCGCCGGGTCCACGTCACCGGTGAGCTTGCCGTCGACGTGCGAGACGCCCACGTCGAGCACTGCCGCGCCCGGCTTGACCATGTCCGGCTTGATCAGGTGCGGCACGCCGGCGGCGGCGATCACGATGTCCGCGCGCTTGACCTCGGCCGCCAGGTCGCGGGTGCCGGTGTGGCACAGCGTCACGGTGGCGTTCTCGCTGCGGCGGGTCAGCAGCAGGCCCATCGTGCGGCCCACGGTGACGCCGCGGCCGACGACGGTGACGTTCGCGCCGGCGATCGGCACGTCGTGGCGCTTGAGCAGTTCGAGGATCCCGTACGGCGTGCAGGGCAGCGGCCCGGCCTCGTTGAGCACCAGCCGGCCGAGGCTGACCGGGGCGAGGCCGTCGGCGTCCTTCTCCGGCGCGATGCGCTCCAGGATGCGGCCCGCGTCGAGGTGCCTGGGCAGCGGGAGCTGGACGATGTAGCCGTGGCAGGCCGGGTCGGCGTTGAGCTCGTCGATGACGGCCTCGAGCTTGTCCTGGCTGATGTCGCCGGGCAGGTCGCGGCGGATCGAGTTGACGCCGATCTTCGCGCTGTCCGCGTGCTTCATCCGGACGTAGGAGTGGGAGCCCGGGTCGTCGCCGACCAGGACGGTTCCCAGCCCGGGCGTCACGCCGCGCTCGGCCAGGGCGGCCACCCGCGGCTCGAGCTCGTCGAAGATGGCGTTCTTGGTCGCTTTGCCGTCGAGAACCGTCGCAGTCACGGCTTCCATTCTGGCAAAGGAATGAACTCGGCCTCACGCGAGGACGGCGGAGGACACTATGGGTAGTTCCGTTGAAACGCTTAGTACCTCGATTGATGTATCTGCACTGGTCATTGCCCCTATCGGTGCGGGCGGTGTGCAATCGGATCGGTGACCAGTCAAAATGGCCTGGTGGCGCAACCGACGACCCAGCTGAACGCGACCGAGCAGGACACACTGGTCAAGCAGATCGGACTGGCCCTGCTGCGGGCCGCTCCGCGGGACTGGCGGCGGGTGACCGCGACCTACCGGGCGGTCGGCCGCTACCACGAGCTGTCCGGTGAGGTCCTGCTCGAGGACGGGTCGGCCCAGGAGTGGATGGCCACCCACGACATCGCCACGCTGTTCGGCCGGTTGCGGGCCGGGATGTACCGCGAGGGCCGCGGCACCTGGTTCAACGCGCGTTACCAGCTCGACCACCCATCGAGCTACAACCTCGAGTACGACCGCGACGAGCCGCGGTGGGACCTGATGCCCCCGCCGCAGGCGTACGCGGACGAGCTGAGGATGTTCCCGCGCTCGGAGGACAACGTCCCGGAGTGGCTGATGCGCCGGATGGCCGGTCTGGCACCCGAGCAGCCCGGCCCGCGCTTCCGGATCGCCCGGATCTTCGACGGCCACGAGCCCAGCGGCCGCCCGGTGCTCAACCGCCCGGAGCTGGACGCCGACGAGCAGCAGCGGGTGCTCGAGTACCTGAACAACGCGCCGGTCGTGCGGGCCGAGCGCGGGTTCGACCTGGACCGGCTGGCGCAGCAGCCCGCGGCGACCGTGCCGGTGGCCTTCCACACCGACGGGGTGTGGATCTGGCCGGCGGCGGTCAACTACTACCTGCAGGAGTACGGCGTCGCGCCGGAAGCCGAGCTGGTCGCGCACATCGCCGGCCACGGGCACACGCTGCCCGAGGTACCGGAGCAGATCGTGCAGGCCGCGGGCGCGTACCTGAGCCGGGGGCCCGCTCAGCCGGCGCGCCGGGTGCCGGAGCAGGCGCCGCCGCCTGCCGAGCCCGCGCCGGAGGCGGCCGTCGAGCAGCCGACCACGCTGACGCCGGTGATCGACCCGGAGGCCGGGCCGCCGACGATGCTGGTGCAGCCGGCGGTGCAGGACGCGGAGCCGGCGTCGGGGTCGGCTTCGGCTTCGGCTTCGGCCGAGGACGCCGGGGATGAGACGCGGACGTGGGACGCACGAGAAGCGTTCGCCGACGAGCCGCGCGGTGGTGCGGACGGACGGACGTGGGAGCCGCGCGACGGTGTCGGCGGTGAGCCGGGCGGTTTTGCGGGACAGGAGCGCGTGGCCGCCGCGGACGAGGAGCCGACGGAGGGCCGCGGCTGGGACGGCCGCGAGGCCTACGCCGCGCAGGAAGGCGCGGAGGCGCGCGGCCCGGAGCGGTTCGGCGCCGAGGGGCCCGGCCAGCACGGCTACGGCCAGGAGGGGCCGGAGGCGCGTGGCGCAGAGCGCTTCGGCGCCGAGCGCGGCTTCAGCCAGGAGGGCGCAGAGGCACGCGGCCCGGAGCGGTTCGGTGCCGAGCACGGGCAGCACGGCTACAGCCCGGAAGGCTCGGAGGCGCGCTTCGCCGCGGAGGCGCCCGAGGGGCCGGGCCAGGGTGGCTTCAGTCAGGAGGGCCCAGAGGCACGCGGCCCGGAGCGCTTCGGCACCGAGGGCCGGGGGCAGCACGGCTACAGCCCGGAAGGCCCGGAGGCGCGCTTCGCCGCGGAGGCCCCCGAGGGGCGCGGCCAGCGCGACTTCGGCGGCCAGCATGGCCCGGAGGGTCCCGGCGAGCGTGGCTTCGCCGCGGAGGCGCCGGAGCGACGCGGCCAGCGCCGATTCGCCGAGCCCGAGAGCCCGGAAGGCCAGGAGGGTGGCGAGCGTGGCTTCGGCGGCCCCGAAGCGCCGGAGCGGCGCCCCAGGCCCGACGGCACGGAAGGGCCCGGCCAGCGCGCGTTCACCGGCCAGGAAACCCCGGAGGGCCGGGGCCAGCACGGCCTGACCGCCCAGGAGGGCCCCGAGCCTCGTGAACGCTCCCGCGGCCAGCGGGGGTTCGCCGGGCAGGAGCAGGCCGCCCCGGAGGGGCGCGGCCAGCACTCCGCGGCGCAGGAGGGGCTCGCCGGGCAGGCGACCGTGGCCGGGTTCGACCCCCGCGCTCCGGAACGCTTCGCGCCGGAAGGCCGTGGCGCGGCCGGGCAGGCGGACGTCCGCCGTCCGGAGGGCTTCGCCGCCGAGGCGCCGGAAGGCCGGCGCGCGTTCGCCGGCCCGGAAGGCCGGGAGCAGCACGGCATCGCCGACCAGGAAGGCCCCGACCAACGCGGCTTCACCGGCCAGGGAGGCCCCGAGGCGCGCAGCTTCGCCGGTCCGGAAGGCCCCGACCGACGCGGCTTCACTGGACAGGAGGGCCCGGGCCAGCACGGCTTCGCCGATCAGGAGGACCCCGGCCAACGCGGCATCGCCGGCCAGGGAAGCCCCGACGCGCGCGGCTTCGCCGGTCAGGAGGACCCCGGCCAGCGCGCCTTCACCGGACAGGGAAGCCCGGGCCAGCACGGCTTCGCCGATCAGGAGGACCCCAGCCAACGCGGCATCGCCGGCCAGGGAGGCCCCGACGCGCGCGGCTTCGCCGGTCCGGAAGGCCCCGACCACCGCGACTTCGCCGGTCAGGAGGGACCCGGCCCACGCGGCTTCGCCGGTCCGGAGGGCCGCGACCCGCGCGGGTTCACCGGCCAGGAAGGCCGTGACCAGCGTGCCTTCGCCAGTGAGGAGGGGCCGGAGGGCCTCGTGGGTCATGAGGCCGCTCCGGAAGCACGGGGCTTCGGATCCGCGCCGGGCGGCTTCGCTCCGCAGGGGGCACCGGCCTTCGCCGGGCCGGGGCCGCGCGGTGGGCGTCCGGCGCCCGACGGCCCGCCGACCATGCTCGCCCGCCCGGTGGCCCCGCCGTCCGGTCCCACCGAGCCTGCCCTGGACAACCTGCGCGCCAAGCTGTCCGACCTCGGCGTGCCGGACGCGGCCTACCGCATCGGCGAACCGGCCGAGCACGGCTGGAGCCTGGAGAAGGTCGACGACGGCTGGCGCGTCGGCTGGTACGACGAGACCCTGACGAGCCCCGCGGTCTTCGGCGACGCCGACGACGCGGCCGCGTTCATGCTCGGCAAGCTGCTGCTCAGCCCGGGCGGCCGCATCACGCCGCCCGCGCGGCCGGAGATGGACGCCACCGAGGTGCCGCGCACGCCGGCCCAGGAGCCGTCCGAGCCGCCGCGGCACGACCTGCCGCAACGGGCCCTGTCCGACCGCCTCGACGAGCCGGACCCGGCCGGGCCGCCCACGATGCTGGCTCCCCCAGTCGCGCCGCCCCCGCCCGCCCCCCCGCGACGGGAACCGCCGCCGCGACGGGTCGAACCGGCGGCGCCCGCCCCCGCGGTGGCCACGGCGTCGGCCGCGTCCGGTGTCGGCAACCAGCAGTGGC
>NZ_PQHW01000078.1 GCF_003385215.1 Amycolatopsis thermalba
GGGGCGGTGGCTGCGCCGTTCCGGGTTGTGAGGCGGGGGCGGTAGTCGTGGCGCCAGGCGCGGAGATGGGGTGGCCGCGCGTCGCTCACTCCTTGAACGGCGATCAGCGCCCGGCGGCCCAACCCTGCTTCACCCAGCCGGGCGCACCTCGCCGGGAACGCGGGGCCCCTGCCGGCCGTTGTCCGGACATGAGGCCCTGGAACGCCGGAGCGGCTCACGCGCAAGCGTCCGGGGGAGTGCTGCGGCCGGAACGCGGTCTCGTCACCCACGGGCCGGGACGCCGGAGAACGGCGCAATGTCAAGGTGAAAACCGGTCGCGCGGCCTGCTCCGAACGGAGCAGCAGGTCAACGCGCCTGGACGGGTTCAGACGCGCACCGTCACCACTTCCCGATCCGTGACATCCCCCGGCTCGGGGGGTTTTGTGATCCGCGTTACCGCGCTAGCGTGCTGCGCTATAGCAAGTCCCGCCGGCAGGGAGGTGAACAGCCGATGACCCTGGCGCCGACGGAAGATTGACCCCCGGTTCTGCCATCAGACCGGTCGGGCGGGAGCGGCGTCGGCGCCGATCCATCGATAGAGCTCTCGAACTCATTCCGCAATGAGGGAGGTCGTGTATGGAAATCGTCGTCAAAGGCCGTAACGTCGAGGTGCCGGATCACTACCGCACACACGTCGGTGACAAGCTCGAGCGCCTGGAGCGCTACGACAAGAAGGTCTACCGCTACGAGGTCGAGCTGTTCCACGAGCCCAACCGCAGGCAGCTGAAGAACTGCCAGCGGGTGGAGATCACCGGCCGGGGCAAGGGTCCGGTCGTCCGGGCCGAGGCCACCGCGGGTGACTTCTACGCCGCCCTCGACACCGCCCTGAACAAGCTCGAAAACCGCCTCCGCAAGATGCACGACCGCCGGCGCGTCCACTACGGCCGCCGCTGCCCGGAATCCGTCGCCGAAGCGACGTCGAACGCCATCGCGGCGGGAGCGATGCCGGCCACCGGCCGCGCGTCCACCGCAGTGCTCGAGGCGCCCGCTCCCGCGGCCGAAGAGGTCGGCACCGCCCTCCCGGAGGACATCGAGCTGCCCACCCAGCAGCGCTGGGACGACGAGGCCGAACACCTCCCCGGCCGGATCGTCCGGGAGAAGCACCACTCCGCCAAACCCATGACCATCGACCAGGCCCTCTCCGAGATGGAGCTGGTCGGACACGACTTCTACCTCTTCAACGACGTCGAAGCCGGCGTCCCGAGCGTCGTCTACCGGCGCAAGGGCTTCGCCTACGGCGTGATCCGCCTCGACCACTAGCGGCGTCCGAAAACGGCCCGCGCGCCAGGAGCGCGCGGGCCGTTTCGCGCATGTACGCACGTTGCGTGCGCCGACGCGCGCTCCTTCCCTACGATGGAGGGTGCGCACGGCCCGCACCACGGGCCGGACAGGGTGTCGGAGACGGCGCGGTCCAGGGACAGAGCCTGGGTGCGTCCCAACAGCTAGTGAGGTCGACCGGATGGTTCTCAACCGCCTGCTGCGTGCGGGCGAGGGCAAGATGATCAAGCGGCTGCGCAACATCGCCGAACACATCAACACCCTCGAAGACGAGGTGAAGGACCTCACCGACGACGAGCTGCGCGGCAAGACCGCCGAGTTCCGCGAGCGGCACGACGGCGGGGACGGCGAGTCGCTGGACGACCTGCTGCCCGAGGCGTTCGCGGTGGCCCGCGAGGCCGCCCTGCGGGTGCTCGGCCAGCGCCCCTACGACGTCCAGCTGATGGGTGGCGCGGCACTGCACCTCGGCCAGGTCGCCGAGATGAAGACCGGTGAGGGCAAGACCCTGACCTCGGTCATGCCGGTGTACCTGAACGCGATCTCCGGCAAGGGTGTCCACGTCGTCACCACCAACGACTACCTCGCCAAGCGCGACTCGGAGTGGATGGGCCGCGTGCACCGCTTCCTCGGTCTCGAGGTCGGCGCGATCCTGTCCGAGATGACGCCGGCGGAGCGCCGCAAGGCCTACCACGCCGACATCACCTACGGCACGAACAACGAGTTCGGCTTCGACTACCTGCGCGACAACATGGCGTGGAGCCTGGACGACTGCGTGCAGCGCGGCCACAACTTCGCCATCGTCGACGAGGTCGACTCGATCCTGATCGACGAGGCGCGGACGCCGCTGATCATCTCCGGCCCGGCCGAGCAGTCGGCCCGTTGGTACGTCGAGTTCGCCCGCATGGCGCCGCTGATGAAGCGCGACACGCACTACGAGGTCGACGAGCGCAAGCGGACCGTCGGTGTCACCGAGAAGGGCGTCGCCTTCATCGAGGACCAGCTCGGCATCGACAACCTGTACGAGTCGGCGAACACCCCGCTGGTCGGGTACCTGAACAACGCGCTCAAGGCCAAGGAGCTGTACAAGCGCGACAAGGACTACATCGTCCGCAACGGCGAGGTCCTCATCGTCGACGAGTTCACCGGCCGCATCCTGGCCGGCCGTCGCTACAACGAGGGCATGCACCAGGCGATCGAGGCCAAGGAAGGCGTCGAGATCAAGGCCGAGAACCAGACTCTCGCCACGATCACGCTGCAGAACTACTTCCGCCTCTACGACCGCCTCTCCGGCATGACCGGTACCGCCGAGACCGAGGCCGCGGAGTTCCACCAGACCTACAAGCTGGGTGTGGTGCCGATCCCGACCAACCGGCCGATGGTCCGCAAGGACCAGCCGGACCTGATCTACAAGACCGAAGAGGCCAAGTTCGAGGCGGTCGCCGAGGACATCGCCGAGCGGCACGCCAAGGGGCAGCCGGTGCTGGTCGGCACCACCAGCGTCGAGAAGTCCGAGTACCTGTCGAAGCTGCTGGTCAAGCTGAACGTGCCGCACGAGGTGCTGAACGCGAAGTACCACGACCGCGAGGCGCTGATCATCGCTCGCGCCGGCCGCAAGGGCGCGGTCACGGTCGCCACCAACATGGCCGGCCGCGGTACCGACATCGTGCTGGGCGGCAACCCGGACATCATCGCCGACGAGCGGCTGCGCGAGCGCGGCCTGGACCCGGTCGAGAACTCCGCCGAGTACGAGTCGCTCTGGCCGAAGGTGCTCGAGGAGGTCAAGGCCGAGGTCAAGGCCGAGGCCGAGGAGGTCCGCGAGGCCGGCGGCCTGTACGTGCTGGGCACCGAGCGGCACGAGTCCCGCCGCATCGACAACCAGCTGCGTGGCCGCTCCGGGCGTCAGGGCGACCCCGGTGAGTCGCGGTTCTACCTGTCGCTCGGCGACGAGCTGATGCGCCGGTTCAACGCGGTGATGGTCGAGCGGGTCATGACGACCATGCGGCTGCCCGACGACATGCCGATCGAGCACAAGATGGTGTCGCGGGCCATCAAGAGCGCTCAGACGCAGGTCGAGCAGCAGAACATGGAGATCCGCAAGAACGTCCTCAAGTACGACGAGGTCATGAACCAGCAGCGCAAGGTGATCTACGCCGAGCGCCGCCGCGTGCTGGAGGGCGAGGACCTCTCCGAGCAGATGCAGCACATGCTGGTCGACGTGCTCACCGCCTACGTCGAGGGCGCCACGTCCGAGGGTTACGCCGAGGACTGGGACCACGAGAAGCTGTGGACCGCGCTCAAGCAGCTCTACCCGGTGTCGGTGAGCTGGGAAGAGCTGATGGAGGAGCACGAGGACCTCAGCGCCGAGGTGCTCCGGGACGCGCTGGTCGAGGACGCGAAGGCGGCCTACGCCCGGCGTGAGGCCGACATCGACGGCCGCGTCGGCGAAGGCGCGATGCGCCAGCTGGAGCGGCAGGTGCTGCTGTCGGTGATGGACCGCAAGTGGCGCGAGCACCTCTACGAGATGGACTACCTCAAGGAGGGCATCGGCCTGCGGGCCATGGCGCAGCGCGACCCGCTGATCGAGTACCAGCGCGAGGGCTTCGACATGTTCAACGCCATGCTGGACTCGCTGAAGGAGGAGGCCGTCGGCTTCCTGTTCAACCTGCAGGTCGAGGCGGCGCAGCCCCAGGAGGCGGCTCCGGCCGCGGCCGCGCCGGCGCAGGCGGCGGGTGGGCGGCACGCGCAGCCGGTGCCGCCGCAGCAGACCGAGCCGGCGCCGGCCTCGGTGCCGAACGCGCTGCGCGGCAAGGGGCTCGGCAACGAGAACCCGCAGCAGGGCCTGACGTTCTCCGGCCCGGCCGAGCAGGGCGGCGTGCAGTCCCGCGGGACGGCGACGGCGTCCTCGGACGGCCAGGGCGCGGCGGGCACGCGGCGGGAGCGTCGTGCGGCGGCTCGGACGCAGGCGAAGAAGACGAAGAAGCGTCGCTGAGCTGGGTTTTTCGCGGGGGCCGGTGCCGGGTGGTGCCGGCCCTTCGTGCTTGGGGTTCCGTTTCGCGGTGTGCCTCGCCCCTGCTGGGCGGGGTGGAGTCCCACGGGGCGGCGGTTCGGCAGGCGGGGAAGAAGCGCCACCGCCCGGGTGCCCACGGGCATCCGGGCGGTCTGCCAGTTGCTGCCGGCTCCACCCGGCAGCGTTGCTCACCAAGCACCGGCGGCGCCGGGAGGCCGGTCCGCGAACGAACCGGCCTCCGCCCCGCAACCGCGCAGGTCAGCGGTGTCGCTGCGGCTGCACCACCGTGAAGAACCCGCACCGCCAGCCGGCCTCGGAGTGTTCGAACCTGGCCATCACCGCGGTGGCCCGCTGGTCCGCGTGCGCCGT
The DNA here is from genome assembly GCF_003385215.1 of Amycolatopsis thermalba. Lineage (GTDB taxonomy): Bacteria > Actinomycetota > Actinomycetes > Mycobacteriales > Pseudonocardiaceae > Amycolatopsis_E > Amycolatopsis_E thermalba. Next base: position 4,694 of record NZ_PQHW01000078.1, read on the forward strand.
TCCGCAGATCTCGACCGCGCCCGGTGCGCTTTGGCTCGCCCGCACCGAGCGCACCGTGTAGCGCGGGCCCGGCGATGGTGGCACCACCCGCAGGTGCTGGTACATCCTCGGCGTGACCACCGTCCGCAGCTGGCCCGGCGCCCGCCGCCCGGCGCGGACCTCCAGGATCGCCGTCAGGACGGTCCGCGCGTGGCGCAGTTCGAGCGGCTCCCCGGGCCGGCCGCGCATCCGGATCCGCGACGCCCCCGCCTGTCCCGGAATCACGACCGGCGGAGTCGTGCCCCTGTTCGGCTCGTACTGGAGCAGCGTCTGCAGCGTCATCATCAGTCCCCCTCAGTCGAGTCATGCCGCTCTCTAGAGCGGCAGTCCCGGGAGAACCGGACAGCCGTGGCCCGATGGTGTGATCCGGGCCGATACTGTCGAGTCGTGCTGCGAGGACTGGTACTCGACTACGCCGGCGTGCTGACCGATCCGGACGCCGCCGAACTGCTCGCCGCCGTCGATGTGCTGCGGGGGCGCGGTATCCGGACCGCACTACTGTCCAATGCGGATGGTGGCGCCGGTCGCGGGCACCTCGCCCGGCACTTCGACGCGTTCGTCTTCTCCGGCGAGGTCGGCATCGCCAAACCGGATCCGCGCGTCTTCCGCCTCACCGCCGAACGCCTCGGCCTCCCCACGACCGGATGCGTCATGGTCGACGACTCCCGCGCCAACGTCGACGGCGCTGCCGCGGCCGGAATGGTCGGCGTGCACCACACCTCGGTCGCCGGCACCCTCGCCGAACTCAGCGCGTTGTTCCCCGCCTGACCAGCTCGAAGCACAGCACGGCCGCGGCCGCGGACACGTTCAGCGACTCGACCTCGCCCGGCATCGGGATCGACAGCCATCCCGTCACCAGCGCGGCGACCTCGTCGCTCACCCCCGCCGTCTCCCCGCCCAGCACGAACGCCGCCCGCTCCGGCAACGACGCCTCGAACAGCGACGGACCGCCTTGTGCACCAAGTGCATACAACCCGTATCCCGCCTCGACCAGCATCGAAGCGGCTTCGGCGGCCGTCGCGCAGCGAAGGACCGGCGCCCGGAACGCCACCCCCGCCGAAGCCTTCACAACCAGCGGATCCAGCGCCGCCACCCCTCGCCGCGGCACGACGATCCCGCCCAGCCCGGCCGCCGTCGCGGTGCGCAGGATCATCCCGACGTTCGCCGGGGTGGTGATGCCGTCGAGCAGCAGCACCCGGGCCGGCGCGTCGGCCAGCGCGGCGCTCAGCGGTCGCATCCGGGGCGCGACCACGTCCGCCAGCACGCCCTGGTCCTGCTTGCCGTTGCCGGCCAGCACCTTCACCCGGTGCGCGCTCGCCCGCTGCACCGGCACCCCCGCGGCCCGCGCGGCCCGCTGGATCTCCGCCGCGGCCGGGCCGCGGGCGGTGTCGGCGAGGATGACCTTGTCCACCCGCAGCTCCGGGTCGTCCAGGGCTTCCAGGACCGGTTTGCGCCCGTAGACGGTGAGGAATCGGTCTTTGGGGGAGACGGTCGTTTCACGCACGAGCACAAGTACACCAGCTTGTGTCAGGATCGCGTCATGCCCGACCGTCTTTCCGCCCTCGACGCGTCGTTCCTCTACCTGGAGGACGCCACGACGCCGATGCACGTGGGCGGGGTGGCCGTGTTCGAGCGCCCGCGGGACGGGTTCGACCACGCGCAGGTGCTGTGCCTGATCCAGCAGCGCCTCGGCTACCTGCCGCGCTACCGCCAGCGCGTGGTCAACGTGCCCGGTCACCTCGCGCGCCCGGTCTGGGTGGACGACGTCGACTTCGACCTCAACTACCACGTCCGCCGCTCCGCGCTGCCCGCCCCGGGCACCGACGACCAGCTGTACGACCTGGTCGCCCGCCTGATGGCGCGCACGATGGACCACGAGCGCCCGCTGTGGGAGGCCTACTTCGTCGAGGGCCTCGAAGGCGACCGGATCGCGCTGGTCACCAAGACCCACGAGTCCGTCGTGGACGGCAGCGGCACCGTCGAGCTGGGACAGCTGATCCTCGACACCACGCCGCAGGCGTGCGAGCCGTTCGAGGACACCTGGGTGCCGCGGCGCCCGCCCAGCGCCACCCAGCTGGTGCTCGACGCGGTCAGCGAGACGGTCCGTCGTCCGGGTGAACTCGTCGAGAACGTGCGCGACGTGGTGAGCGACCTGACCGCGACCGCCGACAAGGTCACCGACGCCGTGGGCGGGGTCGCCGCCGCGTTGCACCGCGTCCTGCAGCCGGCGCCGTCCGGGCCGCTCAACCGGCACGTCTCCGGCGGGCGGGTGTTCGCTGTGGTCCGCACGCGCCTGGAGGACTACCGCAAGGTCCGCGCCGAGCACGGCGTCACGGTCAACGACATCGTCCTGGCCGCGATCACCGGCGCGCTGCGCGAGTGGCTGCTCTCCCGCGGCGAGGGCGTGTCGGAGGCCACCACCGTGCGCGCGCTGGTGCCGCTGGCCGTGCTCGAACCGGACACCGTCGAATTCTCCCCGGCCGGCCTGGTCAACAACCAGGTCGAGCCGTACCTGGTGGACCTGCCGGTCGGCGAGCCCAACCCGGTCCTGCGGCTGCAGCACATCAGCCACACGCTGCGCGCGCACGCCGACTCCGGCCGCTCGGTCGCCGCGCGCGCCATGCTCAAGGTGGGCGGGTTCGCCCCGGCGACCATGCACGCACTGGCCGCGCGCGCGGCCGGGGCGTTCTCCGGGCGGATCTTCAACCTGCTGGTCATCAACTCGCCGGGGCCGCAGGTACCGTTGTACGCCGGGCAGGCGAGGATGACCGAGATGTTCCCGGTGATCCCGCTGGCGCGCAACCAGGCGCTGGCCATCGGGGTCACGTCCTACCACGGCGGCGTCTACTTCGGACTGAACGGTGACCGCAAGGCGCTGTCCGATGTGGACGTCCTCGCGGGCATGATCGAGGATTCGCTGGAAGAGCTGAAGGGTGCGAGCTGGTGAGGGTCTACCTTCCGGGCACGATCGGAATGCTGCGCAGGCTGGTGGCGGACGGCAGGCTGCAGCCGCCCGGCGGGACGGGGTTCGCCCTCACCCCGGCGCTGCGCGAGTCCTACCTCAGCGGGGACACCGAGGAGCTGGAGTACGTCGCGCTGCTGGACGCGGCGCGCGCGTCGCTGCGGCTGATCGGCGCCGCGGAGGATGACGCCAAGGAGCTGCCGCGCCGGGTGGTGATCTCGGTCGACGTCGACAACGCGACCCCGCGCCCGGACCTGGACGCGCCGGTGGTGAAGCTGTCCGGGCCGATCAGCTACGAGGACGTGGCCGCCGTGCACGTCGACGCGGAGGAGGCCGAAGAGGCGGTGCGAGCGGCCGCCCGGGTCATCGACGCGGCCGACCTCGGCGACCCGCACGCGGAGTTCGTCCTGGGCGAGGCCGAGGACCACGAACTGGCCTGGTACGCGCCTCAGGAGCTGCCGTTCCTCCTCGACCTGCTCTAGCGTTGGGGGCAGGCCAAAAGCCCCGTCACAGGAGGTAGGCATGGACGCCATCACGAACGTGCCCGTTCCGGTCAACGAGCCCGTCCGGACCTACGCGCCGGGCAGTCCCGAGCGGGAATCCCTGCAACGCCGGATCGCCGAGCTGGAGGGCGACAAGCACGAGCTGCCGCAGACGATCGGCGGCAGGCGTCGGATGGCCGGCGGCGACACCTTCGACGTCGTCCAGCCGCACGACCACGCGCACGTCCTGGGCACGTCGGCGCAGGCCACGCCCGAAGACGTCGCGGACGCGGTGGCCGCCGCGAAGGAGGCCGCCCCGGCCTGGCGGGAGATGCCGTTCGACGAGCGCGCCGCGGTGTTCCTGCGCGCCGCGGACCTGATGGCGGGCCGGTACCGCGACACGCTCAACGCGGCGACGATCCTCGGCCAGTCGAAGTCGGTGCAGCAGGCCGAGATCGACGCCGCCTGCGAGCTGATCGACTTCCTGCGGTTCAACGTGCACTACGCGCGGCGGATCCTCGCCGAGCAGCCGAACTCGGTGCCGGGCGCGTGGAACCGGATGGACTACCGGCCGCTGGACGGGTTCGTCGTGGCGATCACCCCGTTCAACTTCACCGCGATCGCCGGGAACCTGCCCAGCGCGCCCGCGCTGATGGGCAACACGGTCGTGTGGAAGCCGACGCCGACCCAGCAGCTGGCCGCGCACTACACGATGCAGGTGTTCGAGGAGGCCGGCCTGCCGCCGGGCGTGATCAACCTGGTCACCGGCGACGGGCACGCGGTCAGCGAGGTGGCGCTGGCCGATCCCGGGTTCGCGGGCCTGCACTTCACCGGTTCGACGGCGACGTTCAAGTTCCTGTGGCGGCGGATCGCGGAGAACCTCGACTCCTACGCGAGCTACCCGCGGATCGTCGGCGAGACCGGCGGCAAGGACTTCGTCGTCGCGCACGCCTCGGCGAACCGGGAGAAGCTGCTGGCCGGGCTCGTGCGGGGCGCGTTCGAGTACCAGGGGCAGAAGTGCTCGGCCGCCTCGCGCGCCTACGTTCCGCGGTCGCTGTGGGAGAGCGGGCTGCGGGACGAGCTGGCCGACCTGACGCGGACCGTGAACTACGGCGACGTCACGGACCTGTCGGTGTTCGGCGGGGCGGTGATCGACGCGCGGGCGTTCGCGAAGCACCGGAAGCTGCTGGACAGCGTGGACGGGGACAACGACCTCCACGTGCTGGTCGGCGGCCACTGCGATGACTCGATCGGGTACTTCGTCGAGCCGACCGTGCTGGTGTCGGCCGATCCGGCGCACACCGCGTTCGCGACGGAGTACTTCGGGCCGATCCTGGCGGTGCACGTCTACGACGACGCGTCCTACGGCGAGATCCTGGAGCTGGTCGACCGGACCTCGCCGTACGCCCTGACCGGCGCCGTGTTCGCCGACGACCGGGCGGCGGTGCAGCAGGCGCACCAGACGCTGCGGTTCGCGGCGGGCAACTTCTACGTCAACGACAAACCGACCGGGTCGATCGTGAGCCAGCAGCCCTTCGGCGGCTCCCGCGGCTCGGGCACGAACGACAAGGCGGGGTCGATGTTCAACCTGCTGCGCTGGACGAGCCCGCGGTCGATCAAGGAGACGTTCGACGCCCCCACGGCGATCGGCTACCCGCACATGGGTTAGCCGTCCGGCCCGGTCGCGGCGCGGACGAGCGCCCGCGTCGCCGGACGCGGCGGGGCCTGCCTCGGACGTCGTGCCGCAGGCTCTCGGGCCGGTCACCAGCGCCGATGACCAGAACCGAAACGGCGCGGTCCCGGGAAACCGGAACCGCGCCGTGACTACCGGTCGGTGTCAGCCGCCGATCTTGAACTCGCCCACCTGGTCGGCGGGCGGCGCCTCCACGGTGACCGGGGTGCCCCAGTCACTGTACTTCATCGTGATCGACGCCTGCTGCGCGTCCGCCGGTGCGCCGACGGCCTTCATCACCGGGCTGAGGTCCTGCGTGACCTGCACCGGCAGCTGGTCGCCGTTGAGCCACAGCTCCATCGGGTACGTGACGTTCGTCGACTTCAGCTGCGCCAGCGTCTCCGCGGGCAGACCGGACGCGGCCAGCTCGTCGGCGGCCTTCGCGACCTCGATCGTCACCCAGTAGTGGCTGACCTGCTGCCCGTCGAGCGTGGTCTGCTCGCTGCGGTCGATCCGGCCCGCCTTCTGGATCTGCTCCAGCGTCTTGGACGGGTCGTTCGACTCGGCCTGTTCGAGGCTCGCGCCGAGCGCCTTCGCCGCCTCGCTGCCCGCCGGGAACGTCGCCCACGGCTTGCCACCGGTCGCGGCCTGGGCCTCCTCCGGCAGCTTCAGGTACATCACCTTGTCGACGACGCGCATCTCCTGCATCTGCCCGCCGACGGTCATGGTCACGGCCATCGCGCTGTCCCCGTCGGTGAAGCGGCCCTCACCCGAACCGGTCATCCGCTGACCGGCGATCGAGCCGGAAATGGTGAACTTCGCCGACTGGGCCTGCCCCGTCTTCGCCGACGCCGCCCGGACCAGTTCCTGCACATCGCCGAACAGCGCCGGCCCGGCGTTCCCGCCGCCGGAGCCGGACTGCCCACCACACGCGGTCAGCCCGAGCACCAGCGCCAGGAGGCCGGAGACCAGAGCGGTCTTCTTCATTCGGAAATCCCCTTGATCGGTTCACCCACCCTCGGGTGGCTAACCGGGATATGTCCGAACGGGTCTCCCGCGTTACGCCTTTCAGCCCACCGTCTTCAGATCGCCGACCTGATCCGCGGGCGGGGCCGTGACGTTCACCGGCGCGCCCCAGTCGCGGTACTTCATCGTCATCGTGGCGTGCTGCGCCTCGGCGGGCGCGCCCGCCGCCTGCATCAGCGGCGTCAGGTCCTGCGTCACCTGCACCGGCAGCTGGTCGGCGTTGAGCCACACCTCCATCGGGAGGACGGCGCCGGAGTTCTTCAGCTTGTCCAGCACCTCCGGCGGCAGCTCGCCCATCTTGAGCGAGCCGGTGGCCTTCGCGACGTCGATGTCCACCCAGTAGTGGCTGACCTGCTGCCCGTCGAGCGTGGTCTGCTCGCTGCGGGTGATCGTGCCGGCCTGCTGGATCTGCTCCAGCATCTGCGTCGGGTCACCCTGCGCGGCCTGGTCCATGCTCGCGCCGATGGCCTTGCCCGCCTCGCTGTCCTCCGGGATCTTCGCCCACGGCTTGCCGCCCTCGACCGCCTGCGCCGCCTGCTCCGGCGGCAGCTTCAGGTAGAGGACCTTGTCCACGACCCGCATTTCCTGGCTCTGCCCCGCGGCGTTCATCGTCATGGTCATCGCGGGCGAGGGCCCGGTGAACCGGCCTTCCCCGCTGGCGTCCAGCCGCTGGCCGGCCACCGTGCCGGTGAGCGTGAACTTCGCCGTCTGCACCTGGTCGGCCTTGCCGGAGGAGGCCAGCACCAGTTCCTGGGCGGTGCCGAACAGCTTGGGCGGCTCGTTCGCCTGCCCCGAATCGGTGGTGGAACCACAGGCGGTGGTGCCGGCGACCAGCGCCAGCGCACCCGCCAGAAGAGCGATTTTGCGCATGACAAGAATCCCTCAGTCGAATGTCCCCCAAGTGGGTTGTCATCGACCTGAATGCGCAGAACGGGCGGAAATCAAACCTCCATGCCGGCCCGGGAGGCCAGCAGGCGGCGCAGCGACGGCAGGCGGCGCTTGTCCTCGACCTCGTCGAGCATGCAGCCCTGGTCCTCCGGCGGGCCCAGGTGCCCGCAGCCCGGCGGGCACTCCTCGGCGGCCTCGGCGAACTCGTCGAAGGAGGCCACGATGTCGTTCGCGGTGACGTGGGCCAGGCCGAACGACCGCACGCCCGGCGTGTCGATCACCCAGCCGCCGTCGGGCAGCGGCAGCGCGACGGCCGCCACGGAGGTGTGCCGTCCCTTGCCGATCGCGCTGACCTCGCCGACGGCCAGCTCGGCGTCCGGCACCAGCCGGTTCACCAGTGTCGACTTGCCGACCCCGGAGTGGCCGACGAGCGCGGACACCCGGCCGCGCACGGTGTCGGCCAGCGGCAGCGAATCCTCGTCGAAGCGGGTCACCACCGCGGGCACGTCCAGCTCGGCGTAGCGGGACAGCAGCTCGTCCGGGCTCGCCAGGTCGGCCTTGGTCAGGCACAGGACCGGTTGCAGGCCACCGGCGTAGCAGGCCACCAGGCAGCGGTCGATGAACCCGGACCGCGGCGGCGGATCGGCCAGCGCGGTGACGATGAGCAGCTGCTCGGCGTTGGCGACGACGACGCGCTCGAACGGGTCGGTGTCGTCGGCCGTGCGGCGCAGCAGGCTGGTGCGCTCGTCGACCCGGACGATGCGGGCCAGCGTGCCGGGCTCGCCGCTGGTGTCGCCGACCAGGCCGACCTGGTCGCCCACGACGACCGGGGTCCGGCCCAGCTCGCGGGCGCGCATGGCGGTGACCAGACGGCCGGGGTCGCTGTCGATCGCGCAGGTCCAGCGGCCGCGGTCCACCGCGATCACCATCGCCTGGGTGGCGTCGGCGTGGGTCGGGCGGCGCTTGCTGCGCGGGCGTGAACCCTTTCCCGGGCGCACGCGGACGTCGCTTTCGTCCAGATCGCGCCAGTCCCTGCGTGCCAAGCCCCGTGCCCTCCTTCCGAGCACAGATGATCCCCCATCCCGCTCGCCAGTGGCGCGCCACCCGTGTCACGATGGGTTTTCAGCAGCCGGTTCGAAGGAGTTGGGCGACATGTGCGGCCGCTACGCGGCGAAGAAGAACCCGGCCGACCTGGCCCAGGAGTTCGACGCCGTGGACGAGACCGACGGCAAGGCCCGCGAGGCCGACTACAACGTCGCGCCGACCAAGAACGTGGTCACCGTGGTGCAGCGGCACCCGCGCGACGCCGACGGCCAGGTCCTGGAGGACGAGCCCGCCGTGCGCAGCCTGCGCGTCATGCGCTGGGGGCTGGTGCCGTTCTGGGCCAAGGACGTCTCCGTCGGCAACCGGATGATCAACACCCGCGCCGAGACGGCCGCCGAGAAGCCGGCCTTCAAGAAGTCGCTGGCCCGGCGGCGCTGCCTGGTGCCCGCCGACGGCTGGTACGAGTGGCGGCGCACGGGCAAGCAGAAGGAACCGTTCTTCATGACCCGGCCGGACGGCCACTCGCTGTCCTTCGCCGGGATCTGGGACACCTGGCGCGACCCGAAGGATCCCGACGCGCCGCAGCTGATCACGTTCTCGATCATCACGACCGACGCGGCCGGGCGGCTGACCGACGTGCACGACCGGATGCCGCTGGTCATCCACGAGCGGAACTGGGCGGACTGGCTCGACCCGGACCGCACCGAGGTCGACGAGCTGCTGGCCCCGCCGATGGACCTGATGGAGACCATCGAGCTGCGGCCGGTGTCCGACCGCGTCAACAACGTGCGCAACAACGGCCCCGAGCTGATCGAGCGGGCCGAGCCGGCGACCGATCTGGACGCCACGGAAGCCCTGTTCGACCTGCCGAAGCCATGACCCGCATCGAGATCCCGACACCGCACGGCCCGGCCAGGGCGGAGCTGCACTGCGCGCCGGACGGGGAGGCGGTGCTGATGCTCGGCCACGGCGCCGGGGGCGGGATCGAGGCGAAGGACCTGGTGGCGGCCACGCGCGCGGGACAGGCGGCCGGGGTGCACGTCGCGCTGGTCGAGCAGCCCTACCGGGTGGCGGGCCGCCGGGCGCCCGCGCCGGCCAAGCAGCTGGACGCGGCGTGGCTCGCGGTGGCCGAGGAGCTGTGCGACCGGTTCGACAACCTGCCGATGGTGTTCGGCGGCCGCTCGTCGGGGGCGCGGGTGGCGTGCCGGACGGCGGCGGCCGGGCAGGCGGTGGCGGTGCTGTGCCTGGCGTTCCCCGAGCACCCGCCGGGCAAGCCGGAGAAGAGCAGGCAGGCCGAACTGGACGCCGTGGAGGTGCCGACGCTGGTCGTCCAGGGCGAGACGGACGCGTTCGGCTGCCCGAAGCCGGGGCCGCACCACGAGGTGGTCGTGGTGCGCGGGACGCACGCCCTGGACGCCGACCTGGAGTCGGTGTACCGCACGGTGCACGAGTGGCTGGCGAAGGTGCTGCGGCCGCTGACCTGAGGTGGCTGCGTGGGTGCCGCGTGCTCCCCTGACGGCGACTGGATAGCTGCTGGGCGGCGCGTGGCGGTGATGAGGCGCTGCCGTTGCCGGTCGAGTGAGGCAGCCCCGTGGGGACGTTGGCGGGGCGTTGCTGGCCGGTGTGGGCTGAGGCCGCTCCGGTGGCGCGGTGGTGGCGAGGCAATGCGGGTTGCCCGCGGGGTAGCCACGGGGTGGCGCGTGGCGGTGGCAGGCGCTGCCGTTGCCCACGGGCGGCGGAGTGAGGCCGCCCTCACGGGCGGCGTGTGGCTGTTGTGAGGCGTTGCGGTGGCAGGGTGAGGCCGCCCCGGCGGCGCGGCGGTTGTGAGGCATTGCGGCTGCCAGCGCGAGGGGTGGGGTGGGGTCGCCCGCACAGGGCGGCGTGTGGCCGTGTTGTGCGGCGCCGCAGTTGCCGGCGCGAGTGGCGCGGCGAGGCCGCCCCGGTGGCGCGGCGATGCCAGGCATTGCGGCTGCCGGCGCGGGCGGTGGGGTGAGGCCGCCCCTGCGGGCGGCGCGTGGCCAACGGTGGTGAGGCGCTGTGGTTGCCGATGGCAGGGCGTGGCCGTCCCGCGGGGCGGCGGTCGGTTCCGCGGTTGCTCACCCCGAGTGGGTCGTTGCCGTGCGCGTTGCGGAGGCGCGCCACGGAGCGTGCACCCCTCGCCTCGGTGCCCCGGAGCTGTCGTCGGCCGTGTGGTCAGGCCCGGATCGGCGCCACCGTGGCCGACGTCAGGCGCACCAGGTCCGCCGGCGCGAGTTCCACTTCCAGCCCGCGCCGCCCGGCCGAGCAGTAGATCGTCTCGAACTTCTCCGCCGACGCGTCGATCACCACCGGCAGCCGCGAGCGCTGGCCCAGCGGCGAGATCCCACCCAGGACGTAACCGGTCGCGCGCTGGGCGGCCGCCGCCTCGGCCATCTTCGCTCGCTTGCCGCCGACCGCCGCCGCCAGTGCCTTCAGGTCCAGCTGCCCGGTGACCGGCACCACGCCCACCGTCAGCTTTCCGTCCACATCGGCCACGAGCGTCTTGAACACGCGGTCGGGCTCGAGCCCCAGCGCCTCGGCCGCTTCCAGACCGTAGGACTCGTGCTTCGGATCGTGGTCGTAGGCGTGCAGCTGGTGCGCGACCTTCTGCTTCGCGAGCAGGGCGGTCGCCGGCGTTCCCTTCCCGGCCATGGCGTGCACGGTAACCGGGAGGCGCAAGTCCTTTTCCCGCGGCGGGGAATGTGCCCGGATCGTGCGGTGTTGTGAGGGACGTGCCGTCAAAGCTTGCTGATCGACGAGCCCGTGTGGAGGCCGTCACCCCGCCGGCCGGTGTACCCGGCCCGGCGAAGCCCGTCCGCGTATCCTCGAAGCTGTCGTATGCGTACCCGGCCACGGGTGCGGACCGCTTCGACGCGGATGGGAAAGGGAACGGTTTGCCGAGCACGCAGAACCCCGCGGTGCCCGAATCCGGCTCCGAGCAGGAGCCGGCCGAAGAGCGCGCCGAGCGCTTCGAGCGCGACGCGATGCCGCTGCTGGATCAGCTGTACTCGGCCGCTCTGCGCATGACGAGGAACCCGGCGGACGCCGAGGACCTCGTGCAGGAGACCTACCTCAAGGCCTACGGCGCGTTCGCCTCCTTCAAGGAGGGCACGAACCTCAAGGCCTGGATGTACCGGATCCTCACCAACACCTACATCAACGGGTACCGGAAGCGTCAGCGTCAGCCGGTGCAGCAGCCCACCGAGGAGATCACCGACTGGCAGATCGCCCAGGCGGAGAGCCACACCTCGAGCGGTCTGCGGTCGGCCGAGGTCGAGGCGATGGACCGGCTGCCCGACAGCGACGTCAAGGACGCGCTGCAGCAGTTGCCGGAGGAGTTCCGGCTCGCCGTGTACCTCGCCGACGTCGAGGGCTTCGCCTACAAGGAAATCGCCGAGATCATGGACACGCCGATCGGGACCGTGATGTCCCGCCTGCACCGTGGCCGCGCCCAGCTGCGCAACCTGCTCGCCGACGTCGCGCGCGAGCGCGGCTTCATCCGGGGCGCGAAGCAGGAGGTAGCGCGATGACCACCGGTCGTGAGCCGCACAAGGACGACGTCCGCTGTTCCGAGGCGCTCGCCGAGATCTTCCTGTTGCTGGATCGCGAGTGCAGTCTGGAACGGGACGCGCAGCTGCGCAAGCACATCGAGGACTGCCCGCCGTGCCTCGAGGAGTACGGCATCGACGAGCAGCTCAAGCAGCTGTTGCACCGCAAGTGCGGAGGCGACATCGCCCCCGACGAGTTCAAGCAGAAGCTGCGCGCGTCGATCTACCAGACGGTCCAGCGGCACGGCGACGTGACGATCGAGCGGACCGAGGTCCGGCTGGAGCAGAACGCGGAGTAGACCCGAAGACGACGAAGGCCCCGGCGCGCCGCGCCGGGGCCTTTGTTCGTGCCCGAACTCAGCTGTTGGGCTTCTTGCCGTGGTTGGCGCCGTTCTTCCGGCGGTCGCGGCGCTTGCGGGCTCGCTTCGACATGCCTGCTCCTTCCCTGGTCGCGATCTGCCCACCAGTGTCTCAGGCTCGCCCCGGCGGGTGCCGGGAAGGTCCCGCTCTGGTTCACTTGAGCTGCCCCGAGAAGGAGTACCAGCGTGACGACACTTTCCGACCTGCTGGCCGAGAACACCGGCCTGTCCGGCGAAGCCGCCGACCACCTGCAGGCCGTGGTGGCCGAGTGGCAGCTGCTCGCCGACCTGTCCTTCGCCGACTTCCTGCTCTGGGTACCCGTGTCGCCGGAGCACAACGAGCAGGGCGGCGACTTCGTGTGCGTCGCGCAGGCCCGTCCCACGACGGCGCCCACCGCGCACCCCGAGGACGTGGTCGGGACGCGGTTCACGGTCGAGGACCACCCGCAGCTCGCGCGCGCGATCCGGGAGGTGCGGATCTGCCGCGAGGAGGACCCGCACTGGTACCGGGACCTGCCGATGCGCCGCGAGGCGATTCCCGTCACGTTCGGGTCGAACGTGATCGCCGTGCTGTCGCGGGAGACGAACCTGGCCGCGCCGCGCGTGCCGAGCCCGCTCGAAGTCGCCTACCTCGGCAGCGCGGGGGACCTGTGCCAGATGATCGTCGACGGCACGTTCCCGCACGTCGACAGCCAGACCGACGTGCACACGAGCCCGCGGGTGGGGGATGGGCTGATCCGGCTGGACGCGGCGGGGAACGTGGTGTTCGCGAGCCCCAACGGCTTGTCGGCCTACCACCGGATGGGGCACGAGTCGGACCTGGTGGGGACGCGGCTGGCGCCGTTGACGCGGTCGCTGATCCGGGACCCGTTCGACGCGACGGAGGTGGCGCACCGGATCCTGGACGCGCTGGACGGGAAGCCGGGCAGCCGCACGGAGGCGGAGTCGCGGCGGGGGGCGGTCGTGTTGTTCCGGGCGTTGCCGCTGCGGCCGCACGGGCAGCCGGCGGGGGCGCTGGTGTTGTGCCGGGACGTGACCGAGGTCAAGCGGCGGGACCGGGCGCTGCTGTCGAAGGACGCGACGATCCGCGAGATCCACCACCGGGTGAAGAACAACTTGCAGACGGTGGCGGCGTTGTTGCGGCTGCAGTCGCGGCGGACGTCGAACGCGGAGGCGCGGCAGGCGCTGACGGAGTCGGTGCGCAGGGTCGCGTCGATCGCGATGGTGCACGAGGCGCTGTCGGTGTCGGTCGACGAGCGGGTCGACCTGGACAAGCTGCTGGACAACGTGCTGCCGATGGTGGGCGAGGTCGCGACGGCCGAGTCGCGGGTGAGCATCAGCCGGTCCGGGTCGTTCGGGATCGTGGTGGCGGAGATTGCCACGCCGCTGGTGATGGTGCTGGCGGAGCTGGTGCAGAACGCGGTGGAGCACGCGTTTCCGGATGGGCGGCCGGGCAAGGTGGAGATCGTGGTGAGCCGCTCGGCGCGGTGGCTGGACGTGCTGATCCGGGACAACGGGCGCGGGTTGCCGTCGGGTTTCTCGCTGGAGCGGGCGGACGGGCTGGGGCTGCAGATCGTGCGCACCCTGGTGGAGTCCGAGCTGCGGGGTTCGCTGTCGCTGAGAAAGCTGCGGGACGGCGCGACGCGCGGCACGGAGGCGGCGTTGAGGCTCCCCCTGGGGCGGCGGCCGTAGGGGTTTCGGCGGTTGGTTCGCCGCGGTTGTGCGGGCGGGTCGTTGGGCCTTGCGGGTGGTCCGTTTGGTGGCCTGGCGAGTGGCGGGCTGGGGCGGCCGTGCGAGTGGACCGTTCGTGAGGCGGCGAGTGGGCCTGTCGTGAGCGTGACCGCGCGAGTGGGCACGTGGTGGCGGCGCGAGTGGACCGTTCGTGAGGCGGCGAGTGGGCCTGTCGTGAGCGTGACCGCGCGAGTGGACAGGTCGTGCCGTGCGAGCGGGCATGTCGTGGCGGCGCGAGAGGGCCAGTGGTGGTCGCGCGAGAGGGCCGGTCGTGCCTGCGTGAGGGGGCCAGTGGTGGCGGCGCGAGCGGGCATGTCGTGGCGGCGTGAGGGGGCCAGTCGCACCCGCGCGAGAGGGCCAGCGGTAGCCGTCCGAGCGGGCCAATGGCGGCGGCTATCAGTGGGCCGGCGGTGGAGGCCGTTTCCGGGTCGCCGGGTGGCAAGCTCCACCGCCCCCGAAGCAACGAAAACCCTGCTCAGCACGTTCAAAGGCCCGGCACCCGCGGGAGGTGGGTGCCGGGCCTAAGAACGTTAAGTGGGGGCGTGCAAACCCCTGCGTCAGGTCCCGCGTACTCTCGTAAGAGACGCGTTAAGCGACGCCGCAGCGCGTGGAGAGGTCAGGCGGTGCGCATGCCGATGTGAGCACGACGGCGCTTAAGGGCGCGGCGCTCGTCTTCGCTCATCCCGCCCCAGACACCGGCGTCCTGGCCGCTGGCCAAAGCCCAGGCCAGGCACTCGGACGCCACGGTGCAGCGGTGGCATACGGCTTTCGCCTCGGCGATCTGCAGCACGGCGGGACCGCTGTTCCCGACAGGGAAGAACAGCTCGGGGTCCTCGTCGCGGCAGGCAGCGTCGTGGCGCCAGTCCATTTCTGTGAGCTCCTTCTCGGGGCGCAGAGCGTGCTGCGCCACAGGTCGTCATGGCGGATCGTTTCTTGGGGTGCTTGTGAATGCTTTCACGAAGCACCGCTTTCGACAAGTGTTTTCGTGACATCGGTGAGTCAGCTCACCTGGTCAGGCGACCCCGCTGACCTGCGGTTTCTCTCCGAAACGGCCTCCGCGGCGGAAGGACGATGCGGTGAATGGACCGTGTGCGTCGACGAACGGCAAGTTGCAGATCGCCGGGCCGATCACTCACGCCAGCACGGTCAGCACGCCGGGCACGCTCGTGAAGTCCACCCGGGTCCGACGGCCGATCAGGTCGCCATCCACCTGGAAGTTTACCGGCTCCTCGGCCGTCACGCTGAGTTTCGCCAGGTCATCGTGCTTCACGAGCGCCTTGCCGCGATGCTTCGCCTCCGACCGCAGCGCCTGGCGCACGTGCCGGGCCACTATCGGCAACGACAGCTTGCGCAACGCGAACAACCCGAGACCCCGGTCGAACGAGCTGCCGGTGTTGAGGTGGACGGGCCGCTCACCCAGGTAGCTCCACGGATCGGTGTTCGACACGAACGCCATCCGCACCTCGGCCGGCTCCTCGCCGGGCACGTGCACGGTGAGCGGCAGCCGGGGCGAGCGCGGCCGGAAGTAGCAGGCCACCGCGGCCCGCATGTACAGCAGCGCGTTCGTCTGCTTCCCGCGCCGGTCGGCGACCGTGGCGACCACGTCGGCGTCCCAGCCCAGGCCGGCGTTGAAGGTGAACCACCGCCCGTCCGCCAGCCCCAGCCCGACGCGCCGGCTGCGGCCCGACTCGATGGCCGACAGCAGCTGGTGCGTGGCCTCCACGGGGTCCCGCGAGATGCCGAGAGCGCGCGCGAACACGTTGGCCGAGCCGCCGGGCACGACGCCCAGCGCGGGCAGCTCGGCCGCCGGCCCGTCGGCGAGCAGGCCGTTGACCACCTCGTTGACGGTGCCGTCGCCGCCGTGGGCGACCACCACGTCGACCCCGTCCCGGGACGCGTCCCGGGCCACCGCGAGCGCGTGACCGCGGTAGTCGGTCTCCACGACCTCCAGCTTCACCTGGCTGGCCAGTGCGTGCGCGAGCACGTCCCGCCCGCCGGCCGTGGTGGACGTGGCCTGCGGGTTGACCACCAGAATCGCGCGCATGGTCGCAGGGTAGGCCAAACAGGCGCATCCCAAGCGTCCAGCGCGAACCTCATCACTGCGAAACGACTGCCGGTTGACCTCCCGTCGTTCGGCACGGTCCGTTCGTCGTGACAAGTGCACCCCGGGCGTCCGCCGGCTCATCGACGACACCCAGATCTTGACCCCGATGGCCGCGGTTCGAAAACGGCCGACCGGGTGGCTTAGTATCGAGGGTGTTCACGCACGGTCACCCGTGCCGCGTATCCGCTGGTGGAAGGCCCTTCGCGATGGCGCTCGCCGACAAGATTTCACCCGCTCCGCGCGAGGTCAGGGCGGCCGGCGCGCTGACCGTCCTGCCGGGGATCGGCCTGCTGGTCTTCGGCGTCCTGCTGTTCGCCTCGCCCGGCGACAGCATGCCGCTGACCAGCGTGCTCGCCGAGGGCGCCTTCTACGTGCTGTTCGCCCTCGCCGTGATCGGCTGCGCGATCGGGCTGCTGTTCGGCCACACCTGGGCCCGCTCGCCCGGACTGGTCATGGCGCTCATCACCGCCGGCGTCGGCTGGTACATGGCTGGCCCGTCCGGGCGGCCGGAGTTCGGGGTGCCGATCATCGCCCTCGGCGTCGCGATCATCGTGCTGCTGTTCCGCCAGTCCGCGCGGGCGTGGGCGCTCGGGCAGCACGAGGACGAAACCGAGGAGGAGGCCGCCGAGCGCGGCGGCATGGCCGGCCGCCGCCGCGAGCGCGGCGAGGACGACTAGGCGAGCTTCGCGAGCTTGTCCAGCGCGGTGTCGGTCAGCCGGTAGACCGTCCACTCGTCCATCGGGATCGCGCCGAGCGACTTGTAGAAGCCCGTCGCCGGGTTCCAGTCCAGCACCGACCACTCCAGACGCGCGAAGCCGCGGTCCACGCACTCCTTCGCGAGCGTCGCCAGCAGCGCCTTGCCCAGCCCGGACCCGCGCAGCTCGGCCTTGACGAACAGGTCCTCCAGGTAGATGCCGTGCACACCGCGCCAGGTGGAGAAGTTCAGGAACCACAGCGCGAACCCGACGAGCTCACCGTCCTGCTCGGCGACGTGCCCGAACACCGCCGGGGTGTCGCCGAACAGCGCCACCCGCAGCCGGTCGGCCGTCAGGTGGCAGTCCTGCGGCGCCTTCTCGTAGGCGGCCAGGTCGTGCACCAGCTGCGCGACCTCGTCCACATCGGACTCGCGGATACGGCGGATGCGGCTGTCAGGCATGGGAACTCCCAGGGATCCAGCGGGGTGAGCCGCACCCGATCCTGCCAGACTCAGTCCGCGCCCCAGACCCGCTGCGCCACCGAAACCGTCAGGTCCAGCTTCCGGCGCTGATCGTCCCAGGTCAGCGGATTCCCCCGCACCTCCGAGGCGAAGCCGCACTGCGGGCTGACGGCCAGGTCCGCCAGCGGCACGATCCGCGCCGCCTCGTCCACGCGCCGCGCGAGGTCGTCGGGGTCCTCCAGCTCGCCGGTCTTCGTCGTGATCAGGCCCAGCACGACCCGCACGCCGCCGGGCACGTGGCGCAGCGGCTCGAAGGTGCCCGCCCGTTCGGTGTCGTACTCCAGCAGCCAGTGGTCCACCGGGATGCCGCCGAACACGTCCGCCGCGATGTCGTCGTAGAAGCCTTCGTTGAACCACTGGCCGCGGTAGTTGCCGCGGCAGATGTGCATGCCGACCGTGACGCCGCGGTCGCGCAGCAGCCGGACGACCGCCGCGTCGGCTTCGATGCAGCGTCGCAACAGGACACGCGCGTCGATGCCCTCCGACTCCAGGAGCGCGAGGATGCGCGGGTTGGCGAAGGCGATGAAGCACGGCGCGTCGATCTGGACGTGCCGGACGCCGTCCTCGGCGAGCGCCGCGGCTTCCTGCAGCAGGACGGCCGCCAGGTCGTCGACGATGTCGGCCCGGCTCGGGTAGTGGGGGCCGCTGACCCGCGGGTCCCAGTTGGCGACCACGAAGTTCGTGACCTCCGGGATGGAGATCTTGAACGGGCCGGGCGCGTGCGCGGCGAGGAACGCGGCTTCGCGGTCGGTGAACCGTTCGCGGTAGGCCAGCTTGCCCCCGATCAGCCGGAGGATGCTGCTGTCCTCCTCGGCGTGGTCGCCGGACTGCCATTCCAGCGACGGCGCCTGCGCGGCGAAACCGTCCACGTGCTCGGTGAGCCGGCTCATGAAATCCGTGCGCAGGTACTCGCCGTCGGTGTGCACGCCGATGCCGCTGTCCTGCTGCACCGACAGCGCCACCAGGATCGATTCCTGCTCGACGCGCCGCAGCCCGGCGTCGTCGAGCCGGCCCGCCGCGTGGTCGGCCCGCGCCTTCAGCAGACGCGGCGGCCGGAGGAGGCTGCCGACGTGGGTGGCCCGCGCGAAGGAGTTCATGGCGAGGAACGTTAAGCGAAGCGGATGACGCCGGACTGTCCTCGTTGACCTCGTTTCAAGCGAGCTGGCCGCGCGGGCGGTACGGGATCGCTACGGTCAGGACGGCGGGATGTTCAGGTGCTCGATCTTCGGCTCGCCGCGCTCGTCACCCAGCACGGTGACCCCGGCCGGGTCCAGTCCGAAGTGGACGCCGGCGGTGGCGGGCAGCCCGATCCAGCGCGCGATCAGCACCCGGCTGAAGTGGCCGTGGCCCACCAGGATCACCTCGGTGTCGGCCAGCGCCACGCGCACCCGCTCCAGCAGGGCGTCGGCGCGGGCGGTCACCTGCTCGACGGTCTCCCCGCCGGGCATCTCGTGCGTCCACACCGTCCAGCCGGGCACGGTCTTGCGGATCTCCGGCGTGGTGACGCCCTCGTAGTCGCCGTAGTCCCACTCGGCCAGGTCCTCGGTCCGCTCGTCGATCCGCAGCCCGGCCAGCTCGGCCGTGCGCACCGCGACCTGCCGCGGGCTGGTCAGCACCAGGGCGGGGCCCTTGCGCAGCGTCTGCAGGGTCAGTCCGGCGGCGCGCGCCTGGTTCTCCCCGGCCGGGGTGAGCGGGATGTCGGTGCGGCCGGTGTGCCTGCCGTTCACCGACCACTCGGTCTGCCCGTGGCGGAAGAGGAAGAGCTCGTGGTCCACGTTTGCGAATATAGCCACCGGTCTGCTTTGCTACCGGTCAGTAACATTGGAGGTGCCGGTGGCTTCGACCTACTCGCTGTGGCAGCGCCTGAGCGCGCTGCCCGGCGGCAAACGACTGTTCTCGACCGCGATCTGCCTGCGTGTGCCCTATTTCGGCTCGGTGCTGCCGACCGTGACGGAGCTGCGTCCGGGCTACTGCGCGGTGCGCGCGCCGAAGTGGTGGGGTGTTCACAACCACATCGGCACCTTTCACGCGATCGCGGCATGCAACCTCGCGGAAATCGCGATGGGCATGCTCGCCGAGTCGACCCTGCCCGCGACGCACCGGTGGCTGCCCAAGGGCATGACCGTGCGGTACGTCGCCAAGGCGGAGACGAGCCTGCGGGCGGTCGCCGAGCTGCCGGAGATCCCGGAGTTCGGCGACGAGGGCGTCGAGCTGCCCGTGCCGGTCGTGATCTCCGACCGGAGCGGGAAGCCCGTCGTCACCGCCACCATCACGATCTGGGTGACGCCGAAGCGTCAGTAGTCGCGCAGGCGGACCGTGGTCGTCTGCGTGTAGGAGTTCGTCCCGGACGCGGCGGGCAGGCCCAGCCGGTGGTCCACCACCCGGCCCAGTGGGCCGCAGTTCCGCGTCCCGGGCACGGCCAGGGTGTCGTCGTGGGTGGCGAACCGCAGCGTCAGCGGATCGGTGGAGACGACCTCCGTGGGCCCGTCGGCCTGCAGCACGGAGTGGATGACGCCGGTCGCGCAGTCGCGGGGCAGGTAGGGCGCGTCGAACTCGGCGACGAGATCGATCTCGCCCTTGCGCTGGTCGTTGGACAGGAAGTCGGAGTGGCCGCCGTAGCCGAACCGCACGGTGGCGTGCGGGAGCCCGGGCACGGCGACCGGTTCGGATCTCAGCGCGCCGAACACCTGCGCGTACCGGCCGTTGAGCTGCCCCTCGGCGAAGGTGAGGCGCATCGGGCCCAGCGGGAGGTTCCGGACGTCGCCGAAGGACATCGTCGCGGTCGAGTAGAGCACCTCGCAGCGCCACTGGCCGGGGTCGGCGCCGGCGGGCAGGGCCGGGCAGTCGGCGAAGGTGTTCTCCGCGGCGTGGGCCGGGATGGCGGCGGCGACGGTCAGGGCGAGGGCGGCGACGGCGGCCGCGGCGAGTGCGATCTTCATGATCGAAATCCTGTCCGGCCAGGGCTTCGGACAGTATCCGGAAGATCCCGGACCGCACCCTGACATTGGTCCACTAGGGTGAACTTAACACCGTTTACCGCTCTAATCCGAATATGGTTCGCGTATGTCTCTGTCTCGACGCCGGTTCCTCGGCCTGACCGCGCTCAGCTCCGCCGCCACGCTCGGACTGACCACGATCTCGACCCGGACCTCCGCCTCGGCGGCCCCCGACTACTCGCCGGCCGTCGTCGTCGGCACCGGCTACGGCGCCGCCGTCACGGCGCTCCGGCTGGGTGCGGCCGGCATCCCGACCCTCATGCTGGAGATGGGCCAGCTGTGGAACACGCCGGGCGAGGACGGCAAGATCTTTTCGGACATGCTCAGCCCGGACCGCCGGTCGTCGTGGTTCAAGAGCCGCACGGAGGCGCCGCTGGCCTCGTTCCTGTGGCTCGACCTGGCCAACCGGAACATCGACCCGTACGCGGGCGTGCTGGACCGCGTGCACTTCGGCGACATGTCGGTCTACGTCGGCCGCGGGGTCGGCGGCGGCTCGCTGGTCAACGGCGCGATGGCCGTGACGCCGAAGCGCTGGTACTTCGAGGAGATCCTGCCCGAGGTCGACGCCGACGAGATGTACGGCAGGTACTACCCGCTCGCGAACTCGATGCTGGGCGTCAACGACATCGACCCGGACTGGTTCGAGACCTGTGACTGCTACCAGTTCGCGCGCGTGTCCCGCAAGCACGCGCACAAGACCGGGCTGAAGACGACGTTCGTGCCCAGCGTCTACGACTTCGACTACATGCGCCGCGAGGAGGCCGGCGAGGTGCCGCGCTCGGCGCTGGCCTCGGAGGTCATCTACGGCAACAACCACGGCAAGCGCTCGCTGGACAAGACCTACCTGGCCGCCGCGCTGGGCACCGGCAACGTGACCATCCAGACGCTGACCGAGGTCCGCGACATCGCCCAGCAGCAGGACGGCACCTACACGCTGACCGTGCGGCGGATCGACGCCGAGGGCAACGTGCTCGGCGTGCGCCAGCTCGGCGCCAAGTACCTGTTCCTCGGCGCGGGCAGCCTCGGGTCGACCGAGCTGCTGGTGCGGGCGCGCGACACCGGCAAGCTGCCGGACCTCGGCGAGGACGTCGGCCAGGGCTGGGGCACCAACGGCAACGTGATGCTGGGCCGGGCCAACCACGTGTGGGACCCGGTGGGCGCCCTCGAGTCCGGTATGCCGGCGCTGGGCATCGACGCCTGGGACGACCCGGTGCACCCGGTGTTCGCCGAGATCGCGCCGGTGCCGGCCGGGCTGGAGACCTGGGCGAGCCTGTACCTGGCGATCACGAAGAACCCGGAGCGCGGGTGGTTCTCCTACGACCCCGGCGCCGACCGGGCGGTGCTGCAATGGGACGTCGCGCAGGGCCAGCCGTCGATCGACGCCGCGAAGAACCTGTTCGACAAGATCAACTCGGCGAACGGGACGATCTACCGGTACGACCTGTTCGGCGACACCCGCGCGTTCGAGAACCGGTTCACCTACCACCCGCTGGGCGGGCTGGTGCTGGGCAAGGCCACGGACCTGTACGGGCGCGTGAAGGGCTACCGCAACCTCTACGTCACCGACGGCTCGCTGATCCCCGGCAGCACGGGCGTGAACCCGTTCGTGACGATCACCGCCCTGGCCGAGCGCAACATCGCCCGCGTGCTGGCGGAGGATTTCTAGGGTGTGTTTCGGGGCGGCTTGTGTGGTGGCGCGGGGTGCGGCCCCGCCCGTCAGGCAACCGCCGCGCTCAGCTGATGCGCTCCGTGCGGCTGAGCCCCCGGGGCGGGCCGGTTGACGGCCCACCGCGACCTCGTCCGCGTGCTGGCGGAGGACTTCTAGCCCGCGCGGAGCTTCTCGTAGTGGGCGACGCAGTCGGCGTAGGCCGGTAGCAGTCCGGCGGCGGCGGCCTCGGCGAGTGCCGGGGCCGCTTCGTCCTTTTCGGACAGGATCGGGGTGAGGCCGGACGGCCACGGGAGGTCCAGCTCGGGGTCCAGCGGCGTGATCCCGCGCTCGCCGGACGGGTTGTACCCGGTCGAGCACAGGTACGCCATCACCGTGTCCTCCTCGAGCGCGACGAACGCGTGCCCGAGGCCCTCGGCGATGTAGACCGCGCGGTAGTCCACCGAATCGAGCCGGACCGCGTCCCAGGTGCCGAACGCCGGCGAGCCGACCCGCAGGTCCACCACCACGTCGAGCAGCGCGCCGCGCGGGCAGTAGACGTACTTCGCCTGGCCGGGCGGGGTGTCGGCGAAATGCACTCCCCGGATCGTCCCCCGCCGGGACACGCTGTGGTTCGTCTGCGCCACGTGCAGCGGGTGCCCGATCGCCTCGACGAGCGCCGCCTCCTGGAACGGCGCGACGAACAGGCCGCGGTGGTCTGGGAACGACCTGGGCGTGAACTCGTAGGCGTCGGGGACGGCGAGCTGGCGAACCTCCATACCCGAAACCCTATCGGGCACCAACCAAGCCGGACGGACGTCTTGCTATCACCCCGGTGACCTCCCCTTTTTGTGACATCAACCGCACCTCGGCATCACAACCCGTGGGCGGCCTGCAACACTGGGGGGACCGCCGCGTCCGCGGCCGTCGCCTCACCAAGGGCTCCGCACGGCCGAGACGGACGCCGAGCCGGCTGCCGGCGCCACCGCGCCCGGGCTACCGAGCTGCGAGACAACCACGCCACTGGGGGATGGGGCAGTGTCCCCGCACACGGTCCCGGGAGGGATTCTTTTCCATGACCTACGCTCAGACCTCTGATACGAGGACAGGAACATCGATGGACGACGAGGTCAGCAAGAGCACGGCGGCCGAGGCAGTGCCGCCGACGGGTACCGACGATTCGCCGGTGACCGACGACGAGATCTTCCGCGGGCACGAGGGCGGCAAGCTGTCGGTGGCGGCGACGCGGCCCATCTCGCAGCCGCGCGACCTCTCCATCGCGTACACGCCGGGGGTCGCCAAGGCCAGCCGCGCCATCGCCGAGAACGCCGAGCTGGCCGAGCGCTACACGTGGGCGCACCGGCTGGTGGTCGTCGTCAGCGACGGCACCGCGGTGCTCGGGCTGGGCGACATCGGCGCGAGCGCGTCGCTGCCGGTCATGGAGGGCAAGTCCGTGCTCTTCAAGACCTTCGGCGGGCTGGACTCGATCCCGCTGGTGCTGGACACCAAGGACGTCGACGAGATCGTCGAGACGCTGGTGCGGCTGCGCCCGTCCTACGGCGCGGTCAACCTCGAGGACATCTCCGCGCCGCGCTGCTTCGAGCTGGAGGACAAGCTCAAGGAGGCGCTGGACTGCCCGGTCATGCACGACGACCAGCACGGCACGGCGATCGTGACGCTGGCCGCGCTGCGTGGCGCGAACCTGGTGCTCGACCGCGACATCGCGCAGCAGCGGGTGGTCATCTCCGGCGCCGGTGCCGCGGGGGTGGCGTGCGCGAAGATCCTGCAGGAGGCCGGTGTCGCGGACGTCACGGTGCTGGACTCGCGCGGCATCATCCACTCCGGCCGGGACGGGCTGAACCCGGTCAAGGAGAAGCTGGCCCAGACCACCAACAAGGCGGGGCTGCGCGGCGGCCTGGCCGAGGCGCTGCGCGGCGCGGACGTCTACCTCGGGCTGTCCGGGTCGACGATCGAGCCGGAGCTGCTGGCCGGCATGGCCGATGACCCGATCGTGTTCGCTCTGTCCAACCCGGACCCGGAGGTCCACCCGCGCGCGGCCGCCGAGTACGCGGCGATCGTGGCGACCGGGCGCAGCGACTTCCCGAACCAGATCAACAACGTGCTCGCCTTCCCCGGCGTGTTCCGGGGCGCGCTGGACGCCGGCGCGCGGGCGATCACCGAGAACATGAAGCTGGCCGCCGCCGAGGCGATCGTCGCCGTCGCGCAGGACGACCTGGGTCCGGACCGCATCGTGCCCAGCCCGCTCGACCCGCGCGTCGCCCCCGAGGTCGCCGCCGCCGTGGCGAAGGCGGCGATCGAGGACGGCGTCACCGGCTAAGCTGGACTTCCCGGGGCGCGGAAGCGCGTCCCGGGAAGGCTTTCGCTGGGAGGGCGTGTTGATCGAGTTCGACGGCGTGACCAAGCGCTACCCGGACGGCACGCTCGCCGTCGACGACCTGAGCCTGACGGTCGAGGACGGCACCATCACGGTGTTCGTCGGGCCGTCGGGCTGCGGGAAGACGACCTCGTTGCGGATGATCAACCGCATGGTCGAGCCGACCTCGGGCCGGGTCCTGCTCGACGGCAAGGACATCCGCGAGTCGGATCCGCCGGTGCTGCGGCGCGGCATCGGGTACGTGATCCAGAACGCCGGGCTGTTTCCCCATCGGACGGTGCTGGACAACGTCGCGACCGTGCCGGTGCTGTCCGGGTGGGGCAAGCGGAAGGCCCGCGACCGGGCGGCCGAGCTGCTGGAGATCGTCGGTCTGCCCGCCGAGCTGGGCAAGCGCTACCCGGCGCAGCTCTCCGGTGGTCAGCGGCAGCGGGTCGGGGTCGCGCGGGCGCTGGCCGCGGACGCGCCGGTGCTGCTGATGGACGAGCCGTTCTCCGCTGTGGACCCGATCGTGCGGGAGGGGCTGCAGGACGAGCTGTTGCGGCTGCAGTCCCAGCTGGGCAAGACGATCGTGTTCGTCACCCACGACATCGACGAGGCCGTGCGGCTGGGCGACAAGGTGGCCGTGATGCGCGTCGGCGGGCGGCTCGCGCAGTACGGCACGCCGGCCGACGTGCTGCGGCACCCGGTGGACGACTTCGTGGCGTCCTTCGTGGGGCGTGACCGCGGCTACCGTGGACTGTCTTTTGTGGACTCGGCGGGCGTGGAAGTGCGCTCGGTTGCCACGGTTTCGCTGGGCGACGACGTTTCCGGGCCGACGGAGGAGTGGCTGCTCGCGGTGAACGACTCCGGCGAACCGCGCGGGTGGCTGCGGCCGGGTTCCACTGTGGACGGTGCGCTGACCGAGTCGGACCTGGTCGCCGGTGGTTCGCTCTACCGGCGCGGCACCCCGGTGCGGGGCGCGCTGGACGCGGCGCTGTCGTCGCCGGCCGGGCTGGGCGTCGTGGTGGACGAGACGGGCAAGGCCGTCGGCGCGGTCACCGCGCGGCAGGTGCTGGATGTGATCGAGGAGGCTCCCGCAACACCGGCTGCCGGAGGGTGATCTCCTCACGCGCGAGCTGCCGCAGCTCGTAGGTGGCGACGAGGGTCGCCGCGACCGGGGTCGAGTAGGCGATCACCGCCAGGCGCCACCCGGACAGCCCGGCGAAACCGGGGAAGTCCCAGGCGAACTTGCAGATGAGCGTCGTCCACACCACGACGACCGACACCAGTGGCGCGAGCACGGCCAGACGGCGCCGCTGCCGGAACCCGCGGCGGGCCAGGCCGTTGCGGTGCGCGAGGTAGGCGACGCCGACGACGAACAGCAGGAGCCAGACGAGGGCCGCCCCGGCGAGCGGGTGCAGCCGCTCGACCTCCAGGTCGATCAGCGGCATGGGGAAGCTGTCGAACGTCACGAAGCGGATCACCGCGCGGACCGCGTCGCGCACCGGCGGCACCGGCACCTCGAAGAACGCGCACAGCAGGGCGAACCCGAAGACGCCCACCCCGACCGGCCAGAGGCCGGCCCGCGCCGTTTCGGTGCGCTCACGGGAGATCGCGACGAGCAGGGGGACCAGGAACACGACCGCGATCGGCGCGATGATCAGCACGAAGAACCCGTCGGTCAGCGCGTCGTCGAACGCCTCGTCCAGGTGCTGGACCGCGCCGCGCGGGTCCACCGCGAAGCGCAGCACCAGGGCGAGCAGACCGGCGGCGACGAGCGCCCGGGTGGTGAGGACCCGTTCCAGCGCCACGTCCACGGCCTGGCCGAGCGCGTCGTCGGGCCGGAGCGCCGACGGCAGGGCCTTGGTGGAGAACTTGAACAGGTTCAGCAGCTCGTAGGGGCCGAAGAGCTTGCGGGCCAGCCAGAACGGGCCGTAGAGGTAGACCACGAACGGGAACAGGACCAACCACCGGAGCTTGCGCATCTCGTCACCCCCAGGGGAGCAGTTTCCCACGCCGGGTCACCGGTCCGTCCTACTTTCGCCGGGAGCCACCCGGGTGCCAGTCCTTCCGCGGGGCGGTGACGCGGTCCTACCGTGAAAAAGTCTCACCCCTTGCGGTGCGGTGGGCGAATCCCCAGCCCGGCGCACCGGCCCTGCCAAGGAGGATCCATGTCCAAATCCCTGCTCGCCAAGGCCAGATCGTTCGGTGTGGCGCTCGCGGCCGCGGCGGTCGCGACCGTCGGGTTCACCGCTCCCGCTTCGGCCCAGGAGGGGTCGATCGTCGGCGCGGGTGCGGCCGGCGCGATCCCCGACAGCTACATCGTGGTGTTCAAGGAATCCTCGTCACCGGTGTCGTCGCTGGTCAGCCAGGTGACCGGCAAGCTGGGCGGCACGGTGCGGCAGACGTTCTCCCACGCGCTGCACGGCTACTCGGCCACGATGAGCGAGTCGCAGGCCAAGCGGGTGGCGGCCGATCCGTCGGTGGCGTTCGTGGAGCAGAACCGGCGCGTCACGATCGCCGCCACGCAGACGAACCCGCCGTCGTGGGGCCTGGACCGCGTCGACCAGCGGAACCTGCCGCTGAACAGGGCGTACAACTACTCGACGACCGCGTCGAACGTGCACGCCTACATCATCGACACCGGCATCAACCTGTCCCACAGCGATTTCGGTGGCCGCGCGAAGTCCGGGTACGACTTCGTCGACAACGACTCGAACGCCAGTGACTGCAACGGGCACGGCACGCACGTCGCCGGAACTGTCGGTGGCTCGGCGTACGGTGTGGCGAAGGGGGTGCAGCTGACCGCGGTGCGGGTGCTCGACTGCCAGGGTTCGGGCAGCTACGACCAGGTGATCGCCGGGATCGAGTGGGTCACCCAGAACGCGGTGAAGCCCGCGGTGGCGAACATGAGCCTGGGCGGCCCGGTGTCGACGGCGGTGGACAACGCGGTGAAGGCATCCATCGCGGCGGGCGTGACGTACGCCGTCGCGGCGGGCAACAGCAACACGAACGCCTGCACGTCGTCCCCGTCGCGGGTAGCGGCAGCGATCACCGTGGGCGCCACGACGAGCACGGACGCCCGGGCGAGCTACTCGAACTACGGCAGCTGCCTGGACATCTTCGCGCCCGGCAGCAGCATCACGTCGGCCTGGATCGGCAGCACGAGCGCCACGAACACGATCAGCGGCACGTCGATGGCAACCCCGCACGTGGCGGGCGCCGCGGCGCTCTACCTGGCCACCCACACCTCGGCGAGCCCCCAGCAGGTGCGCGACGCACTGGTGACAGCGGGAACTACGGGCAAGGTGACCAGCGCAGGCACGAACAGCCCGAACGTCCTGCTCTACACGGGCCCGTAAGGGCAAAAGCGGCGCGCCAGCGCCGTGCCCTTGATCTTTGACCCCGACGAAGCTGGGTGGTCATCCCGTCGCCTGACACCGCAACAATCACTTTGAGCCAGGCCCGCAACCTCCGCTGCCAACCGGCGGCCGAACATGCCAACCTTGCGGGCCTGGCTCAAAGTGATATGCACAAACCGGAAGGCGACGGGATGACCGCACAGCGACCACCTGCCCGGGGTGAGGGAACTGCATTCCCCGTCATCCCGGAGCCTGCCCGTCCGGCGAGGACATCTTTTGATCTTTAGAGGTGACGTTGGGCAGGCGAAGAGTCCGCCCTTCGGGCGGACAACGCCCCTCGGGCGGAGAGCGCCTACGGCGCCGGACGGTCACCTCGGGTGCCACCTCCCCCGCCCCCTCTCCTTGAGTGTGTATTGGTCGCCGAGCAGGCGTGTCAAGGCGGGAAAGTGATGTGCTCCGAGAATCTCGGACGCGGCTCAAGCGGACTGTATCACGCAACCTGCTGATTGGTGAACCATTCGTCGAGCACTTCGATCGGTGGTCGATATCCCAGCGCTGAATGTAGTCGGCGTGTGTTGTAGAAGCCTTCGATGAAGCGGATGATCTCGCGGCGAGCCTCCTTCTTGGTCGCGAAATGTCGGTGGTGCATCCACTCCGTCTTCAACTTCCCGAAGAACGACTCGGCCATAGCGTTATCAAAACAGATCCCGGTGCGGCCCATTGATTGCCGAACATTCTCTTCTCGTAGTAGTCGCCCAAAACTGTAGGAGGTATATTGGCTACCGCGGTCGGAGTGGAAGATCGATCCGGCGGGCAGTCGGATACGGTGCGCTGCCATCGTCATCGCCGTGCACACCAGTTCCGCATCGTAATGCTCATCCACAGACCATCCGAGGATGCTCTTCGAGTAGCAGTCGATCACTGTTGCCAGGAAGAGTGCGCCTTCACCGGTGTTGAGCTGCGTGATATCGCCGACCAGTTTCTCCCCAGGTGCCGACGCGGTGAAGTTCCGTCTGACCAGGTCAGGGATCGGGCCGGCAACCCGGTCGGCGACGGTCAGCCCGCGCCGGGGCTTGACCTGCACGGGAAACAGTCGCGCCTGGCGCATGAGCCGCCGCACCAGCTCGTCGTCGACCTGCACGCCGCCGCGCACCAGCTCGGCATGCACGCGCCGATAGCCGTAGGTGCGCTTCGAGGCGGCGAACACCACGCGAATCTGCTCGATCAACAATCCCCGGCGCTGTTCCTGCGCCGAGACCGCGCGACGCTCCCAGTCGTAGAAGCCCGAGCGTGACACAC
>NZ_PQHW01000079.1 GCF_003385215.1 Amycolatopsis thermalba
TCTTCCGCCGCTGCACCCAGTTCCGCAACGTCTGTGCCTCATCAACGGACAAGGCCAACTCAGGCAGCTTCGGATTCGGCATGCCGCACCCTACAGCTGAACTCGAATTAACGACTCAGGACACTAGAACCCCGCACGCAGCTCGCACCGCCGCGGGTTCTCAGCCGTCTCCTCGCGAGGACAGCGCCGACGTGGTGAATTGGCATTCATGAGGAGGCGATCCCACAGCGAGGGGGCGGCTGAGGTTCCGCCACCCGCACCGCCAAGCAAGCCGCAGTCGTAGTTTTACGGGTTTTACGGTTTGCGGCCCACGCCGCCGGCGATGCACTGGCGGACGAGGTTGAGCGGCTGGAGCCGCGGACCGTCCGGCCACCAGTCGTCGCACAGGACCAGGCCCGGCTCGACCATCTCCAGGCCCGGGAACAGCGCCTGGATCTCCTCCCTGGAGCGGAACCGGCCGCTGCCCATCGGGCTGTGGATGAACTTCTCCTCCATCTTGACGGCCAGCTCCGCGTGCTCCGGCGTGCCCGGGTTGTAGAAGTGCGCGATGGACACGTACGAGCCGGACGCGAGGGCGTCGATGTAGGTGGCCATCTTCTCGCCGCCGTCGTCGCCCAGGTAGTGGTGCCACGTGCCGACGTGCAGCAGCGCGATGGGCCGCTCGAAGTCGAGGAAGTCGCGGATCTCCGGGTGCTCGATGATCTGCTCGGGCTGGAAGATGTCCGCCGCGACGAAGTGGGTGTTCTCGTTCTCCTCGAGCAGCGCCCGGCCGTGCGCGAGCACCACCGGGTCGTTGTCGACGTAGAGCACCTTGGCCTCGGGGTTGACCCGCTGCACCACCTGGTGGGTGTTCTCCGCCGTGGGCAGCCCGGAGCCGAGGTCGAGGAACTGGTCGATGCGGGCCTGCATGGCCAGGAAGCGGCAGGAGCGGATCAGGAAGTCGCGGTTGGCCCAGGCGAGGTCGTTCACCTGGGGCGCCACGGTGCGGACCTGCGCCAGCACCTGGCGGTCGATCTCGTAGTTGTCCTTGCCGTTGAGCGCGGCGTCGTACACGCGCGCGATGCTCGCCCTGGTCGGGTCCACACCTACGGGGACTGCACTCGGATAGGGAGCGGTGGCACCGGACATCGCGGTCTCCCGGGCATATCGAATACGAATGAAATTATCGGACCCCCGTAGGGTAAGGGGCGTACCGCGGCCCGTAAATGCACACCGCACTTGACTGCGGCACACCGCGCTGTAAGTTGGATGGCTGGTGATTTCTGCGAGGAAGGGTCCTTGATGGCTCCCATCGACCTCCCCGGCTCCGAACAGCCCACCGGCCCGACGGCCCGCCGGATGATCCTCGGTACCCAGCTCCGCCGCCTGCGCGAGAAGTCGGGCATCACCCGCGCCAAGGCGGCGTGGGAGATCCGCGCGTCCGAGTCGAAGATCAGCCGCATGGAGCTGGGCCGCGTCGGCTTCAAGGAACGCGACGTCACCGACCTGCTGACCATGTACGGCGTGCACGACCCGGCCGAGCGGGAGTGGGCCGTCAAGATGGTCAAGGAGTCCAACCAGCCCGGCTGGTGGCACCCCTACAACGACCTCGTTCCCAGCTGGTTCGACAACTACATCGGTCTGGAGGAGGCGGCGTCCCGGATCCGCACGTACGAGCTGATGTTCGTGCCCGGGCTGCTGCAGACCGAGCGCTACGCGCGTGCGGTGATCAGCCACGGCGACCCGGACAGCCGGGACGAGGGCGTCGAGCGCAAGGTGGGCCTGCGGATGCGCCGCCAGAAGCTGCTCAACGGGCCGAAACCGCCGCGGCTGTGGGCCGTCCTCGACGAGGCCGTGCTGGAACGCCCGTTCGGCGGCGCCGGCGTGCTCCGGCAGCAGATCGACCACCTGCTGGAGCTGATCGAGATGCCCCACATCACGATCCAGGTGATCCCGTACGACATGAGCGGGTTCGCCGCGGAAAGCGCCTTCTCGCTGCTGCAGTTCGCCGAGCCGGACCTGCCGAACATCGCCTACGTCGAGCACCTCAACGGCGCGCAGTACCTGGAGAAGCCGGAGGACCTGGAGGTCTACGGCCGCGCGTTCGATCGCCTGGCCGTGGACGCGGAAACACCCGATCGGACGCGTCAGATGCTGGTGAAGAAGCGGGAAGAGCTCTAGGCGAAATGGGTGACGACGAGTAGCCGGAACAAGGCCAACCAGGACAGGTTTCATCACCCGATCGAATTACTCTACCCGCGCCATTACTCACGCTCCGACTTGGGATTAGTCTCGGCCATGCACGTGCATTTACGCGTGCAGTCACCAGTGGTAGCTTGATCGCCACAAGGCCAGTGCACGTGCATTTGCACCACGCAGATGCACTGACCCGGAAGGTTGGGGAAGTATGGCTGAGCACATCGTGAACGGCATGCCCGCCGACGCCCTCACCGGCGCTTCCTGGCGCAAGAGCGCCCGCAGCGGCGCCAACGGCAACTGCGTCGAGTTCGCCCAGCTGCCCACGGGCCAGATCGCCGTCAGAAACTCCCGCTTCCCCGAAGGACCCGCGCTCATCTACACCCGCGCCGAACTGGCTGCGTTCGTCGCGGGGGCGAAGGACGGCGAGTTCGACGATGTCCTCAACTGACGCCAAGACCGTCGACGACCGGCTCCAGGACCTCATCTCCCGCGGCTACCAGTTCGTGCACCCGCGCGACGCGAAGGGCGCCGTGATCGCGGTGGTCGGCGTCCGCGCCCACGACTCCGTGATCGACGTCGTCCGGCTCAACGCCGAGGACGACGTGGTCGCCACGCGGATGCCCGGCGACGAGGAGGACATCCTCGCGCCCAAGACCGTGCTGTGGCGCACCGCCGGTGACGCCACGCCGGTGCTGGACCAGCTGCTCGCGCTGCCGGACGCCACCGCGGCCCCGGAGCACGGGACGCCCGCCCGCGGCGGCTGCTGGGTGCCCACCGGCACCGGCCGCGCCACCTGGCTCGCCGCGAGCTGACCGAGCCGCTCCCATGAGGGGGAGTCGACGCCCGGTGGTCAGTGGCCAGCGCCACTGACCACGGGGCGTCACTTCGATCGGCCACGACCTACACTTGAGTAGGCCTGCCCTCGTCTCCAGGGAGCACTTTCGTGGTTTCCCACCACACCGACGACCAGCCCGAACGCGAGCCGCGAGAAGAGTGCGGTGTCTTCGGCGTCTGGGCCCCCGGTGAAGAAGTCGCCAAGATGGCCTACTACGGCCTGTACGCGCTCCAGCACCGTGGGCAAGAAGCCGCCGGCATCTCGGTCTCGGACGGCAAGCAGATCGTGGTCTTCAAGGACCTCGGACTGGTCAGCCAGGTGTTCGACGAGCAGGTGCTCTCCTCGCTGCAGGGGCACATCGCGGTCGGGCACTGCCGGTACTCCACCACCGGGTCCTCGACCTGGGAGAACGCCCAGCCGATGTTCCGCCACACGGCGACCGGCAGCGGCATCTCCTTCGCCCACAACGGCAACCTGGTCAACACCGCCGAGCTGCGGGACCGCACCCTCGACGCGGGACTCAAGCCGCACCGCGAGCTGACCGGCTCCTCCAGCGACTCCGACCTGGTCGTCGGGCTGCTGGCGGACGCCTCCGCGGACCGGGGCACCGAGGCGGCCGCCCTGGAGCTGCTGCCCACCCTGCGCGGCGCGTTCTGCCTGGTCTTCGCCGACGAGTCCACCCTCTACGCGGCCCGCGACCCGCACGGCGTGCGCCCGCTGGTGCTCGGCAGGCTGGAGCGCGGCTGGGTGGTCGCGAGCGAGACCGCGGCGCTGGACATCGTGGGCGCGTCGTTCGTCCGCGAGGTCGAGCCCGGTGAGCTGATCGCGATCGACGCCGAGGGCCTGCGGTCCTCGCGCTTCGCCAGCCCGGAGCCCAAGGGCTGCATCTTCGAGTACGTCTACCTGGCCCGGCCGGACACCTCCATCGCCGGCCGCAGCGTGCACGCCACCCGCGTGGAGATCGGCAAGCGGCTCGCCGCCGAGCACCCGGCCGAGGCGGACCTGGTGATCCCGGTGCCGGAGTCCGGCACCCCCGCTGCGATCGGCTACGCCCAGGCCTCCGGCATCCCGTACGGGCAGGGCCTGGTCAAGAACGGCTACGTCGGCCGCACCTTCATCCAGCCCTCGCAGACCATCCGGCAGCTGGGCATCCGCCTCAAGCTGAACCCGCTGCGCGACGTGATCCGCGGGAAGCGGCTGGTCGTGGTGGACGACTCGATCGTCCGCGGCAACACGCAGCGCGCCCTGGTGCGGATGCTGCGCGAGGCCGGCGCGGTCGAGGTGCACGTCCGGATCGCGTCGCCGCCGGTGCGCTGGCCGTGCTTCTACGGCATCGACTTCGCCTCGCGCGCCGAGCTGGTGGCCAACGGGGCCGACCTGGAGGGCATCCGGCGGCTGATCGGCGCCGACTCGCTCGGTTACGTATCGCTGGACAGCCTGGTCGCCGCGTCCGAGCAGCCGAAGACGCGGCTGTGCACGGCCTGCTTCGACGGCCGGTACCCGATCGAGCTGCCCGACGACGCCCTCATCGGCAAGTACGTGCTGGAGGGGCTGGACCCGGCGGATGCCCGGACCGTCACCCAGGCCGGGTACGGTGCTGAGGATGCCGTCCGGCGTCCGTGAGTCCAGTCGAGTTCAGGAGTCCGCTTGCCGTGAGCGAGTCCACGAGCGCCACCTATGCCGCAGCCGGCGTCGACATCGAAGCCGGTGACCAGGCAGTCGAGCTGC
Organism: Amycolatopsis thermalba; assembly: GCF_003385215.1. Taxonomy (GTDB): domain Bacteria; phylum Actinomycetota; class Actinomycetes; order Mycobacteriales; family Pseudonocardiaceae; genus Amycolatopsis_E; species Amycolatopsis_E thermalba. Next base: position 4,742 of record NZ_PQHW01000079.1, read on the forward strand.
TGAAGCCGCACGCCGAGCGCGCGAGCAGGCCCGAGGTGCTGGGCGGGGTCGGCGGGTTCGCCGGGTTGTTCTCGCTCAAGCTCGACCGGTGGAAGGAGCCGGTGCTCGCTTCTTCGACCGACGGGGTGGGCACGAAGATCGCGGTCGCGCAGGCGCTCGACAAGCACGACACGGTCGGCATCGATCTCGTCGCGATGGTCGTGGACGACCTGGTGGTCACCGGCGCCGAGCCGCTGTTCCTGCAGGACTACATCGCCGTCGGCCGGGTCGTGCCGGAGAAGATCGCCGCGCTGGTCGCGGGCATCGCCGAGGGCTGTGTGCAGGCGGGTTGCGCGCTGCTGGGCGGGGAGACCGCCGAGCACCCGGGCCTGATGGGCGAGCACGACTACGACATCTCGGCCACCGGGGTGGGCGTGGTCGAGGCGTCCGAGGTGCTCGGGCCGGAGCGGGTCCGCCCGGGTGACGTGGTCATCGGCATGGGCGCGTCCGGGCTGCACTCCAACGGATACTCGCTGGCCCGGCACGTGCTGCTGGAGATCGCGCGGATGCCGCTGGAGGGGCACGTCGAGGAGTTCGGCCGCACCCTCGGCGAGGAGATGCTCGAGCCGACCCGGATCTACGCCAAGGACTGCCTGGCGCTGGCCGCCGAAGCCGACGTGCGCACGTTCGCGCACATCACCGGCGGCGGGCTGGAGGCGAACCTGGCGCGGGTGATCCCGGCCGGGCTGCGTGCCGAGCTGGAGCGCAGCACGTGGACGCCGGCGCCGGTGTTCGCGCTGATCCAGCAGCGCGGCAAGGTCGAGCGGGCCGAGATGGAGAAGACGTTCAACATGGGCGTCGGCATGGTCGCGGTGGTGGGGTCCGAGGACGTCGACCGGGCCCTGGCCGTGCTGACCGCGCGGCACGTGCCGGCGTGGGTGCTGGGCGAGGTCCGCACGACCGAGGACGCCGACGCCCCGCGCGCGGTGCTGGCCGGTGACCACCCCCGGTTCTGACCTGCAGGTTTCCCGCCGGCTGGTGATCCCGGCCGCCGAGCTGCGGGAACGCTTCTCGCGCTCGTCCGGGCCCGGTGGCCAGGGCGTGAACACCACGGACTCGCGGGTCGAGCTGTCCTTCGACGTGGCCCGTTCCCCGTCCGTCCCGGACGACCTGCGGCCGCGGCTGCTGGAGCGGCTGCGGTCGCGCCTGATCGACGGGGTGCTGACGATCGCGGCCGGCGAGCACCGCGCGCAGCTGGCCAACCGCGAGGCCGCGCGCGAGCGGCTGGTCGCGGTCCTGCGGGCGGCGGCCGCACCACCGCCCCCGCCCCGGCGCCCGACGAAACCGTCCCGCGGCGCGAAGGAGCGGCGGCTGGCGGAGAAGAAGCGCCGGGGCGACGACCAGCGCGGCCGCCGCGGCCGGTTCGAGGACTAGCTCCGCCGAGCCGCGGCCGAGCTCAGTCCAGGCAGAACTCGTTGCCCTCCGGGTCGGCCATCACGATGTGCCCGAACCCCAACGGCGGGCTCGGCTCATGACGCTCCAGCCGCCTCCCGCCGTGACCGGCCAGCCGTTCGGCTTCCGCTTCCAGCGCTGCCATCCGCGCGGCGCCCTGGAGGCCCGGCGCGGCGCGCACGTCGAGGTGCACGCGGTTCTTCGCCGTCTTGCCCTCCGGCACCTTCTGGAAGAACAGCCGCGGCCCGTTGCCGTCCGGATCGAGCACGGCCGAGGCGTCGTTGCGCCGCTCCGGTGGCACGCCCATCGCCTCCAGCGCCTGCTCCCACGACTCGAAACCGGCGGGCGGGGCCTGCAGCTGGTAGCCGAGGGCCTCCGCCCAGAACGCCGACAGCGCCGCCGGGTCGGCGCAGTCGAAGGTGATCTGGATTTCGCGGGCCACGTCAGCTCGCCTCCTGTCGGATCCGGGTGTGCAGGTGGAGGTCGCGCAGCAGGCACACCTCCGAGAGGTGGTGGATCAGCTCGCGGTTGATGTGCAGGACCAGCGCGGCCATCGGCCACTCGGCGTACGGGCCCTCGGCCTCGCCGCACGGGCGCGCCAGGCCCTCCTCGCCGAGGGACTCGACACCGGCCATCCACATCGCGTACTCCGCGTCGAGCTGGGCCAGCGCTTCGCCCGCGGTCGGCGCGTAGTCGAACGACTGGTAGTCGGTCGGCGTGCGGCCGAAGTGGGCGGCGTTGCGCATGGCGAGCACGCCGACGATCACGTGCCCGAGCCGCCAGGCGATGGTGGTGACCGGGGCCGGGTCGGGTTCCGGGAACGCGAAGTCGATGGTCATCGCCCCGGAGCCGCCCTGCACCGGCGCGGTGCTCGTGCCGCGCGGGCGCACGTTCCAGCTGCCGGGCGCCGGTTCCCAGAAGTACTCGTCGTCGGTGAGCCCGGCGAGGCGGTCACGCAGCTGGTGGGTCCAGTGCCAGTCGATCTGGTCTCGAAGCAGTCGGTTGAGGTCCATGGCGACAGCATGCAACGGATAGCGGACAGATACGTTCCGCAATCTGTGGAACCATTTCACCCATGAGCGTGGAAGCCACCGTCGAGCGCGTGCTGCGGCTACTGGCGCTGCTGCAGCGGCGGCCGTCCTGGACCGCGGCCGAACTCGCCGCGGAGCTGGGCGTCACCGACCGGTCGGTGCGTCGCGACGTGGAGCGGCTGCGCGCGGTCGGCTACCCGGTGCAGGCCACCGCGGGCGTCGGCGGCGGCTACCAGCTCGGCGCGGGCACGCGACTCCCGCCGCTGCTGCTCGACGACGAGGAGGCCATCGCGACGGCGGTGTCCCTGCGGCTCGCCTCCGGTGGCACGGTCGCCGGGGCCGGGGAAGCGGCGCTGCGGGCGCTCGCGAAGCTCGACCAGGTCATGCCGCCGCGGCTGCGCGCCGAGGTGCGGGCGGTGCACGGCGCCACCGAAACGCTCGTCGCCGGGATCGAGATCGACGCGGAAGTGCTGGTGACGCTCGCCCGGGCGTGCCGGGACGCGGAGCGGGTGCGGTTCCGGTACGCCGACCGGAGCAGCGAGGACCACGAACGCACGGTCGAGCCGGTGCGCATGGTCGCCACCAACCGCCGCTGGTACCTGATGGCGTGGGACCTCGACCGCGACGACTGGCGCACGTTCCGGCTGGACCGGATGCGTGAGGTGACGGCGACGACCTGGCGCTTCCGGCCGCGAGAACACCCCGACCCGGTCGCGTACGTGCAGCGATCGGTCTCCGCGGCGCCCTACCGCTACCTCGCCAAGGTGCGGCTGCGGGCCAGCGCCGCGGAGGTGCGGGACCTGGTGCCGCCGCAGATCGCGCGCGTCGAAGAAGACCGCGACGGGTGGTGCCTGCTCGTCGCCGGGGGCGACGACCTGGACTGGCTGGCCGTGCACGTCGCCCGGCTCGGCTTCGAGGCGGAGCTGCTGGAGCCGCCCGAGCTGCGGGAGGCCGCGGCCCGCCTCGCGCGACGGGTCGCCGCGATGGCCGGAGAAGGTGATCCCGGGTCAGCGGGCCATTGACAGCGCGCTGTCCAGCAGCCGCTGGATGTGCAGGCCGCGGTGGACGTCGCACGGGTGGGACGTGGTGCCGGTGTCGATCAGCGCGGCGAAGTCGTCCAGCATCGCGGTGTAGGACTGGCCGGCGCCGCCCTCCTTGCGGCCCAGCGTGCGGTACCCGTGCTCGCCGTACACGGCGAACTCGACCACCGTCGGCCGCAGCGGCAGCCGCAGCGACAACGTCGCCGAACTGAGCGCGCCGCCCTCGTGCTGGAACACGATGTGCCACAGGTCGTGGGGCCCGCGGTGCGCCGAGCGCACCCGCTCGATCGGGCCGAGCGCGGCGTCGAGCAGGTCGACGGCGTGCGGCCCGACGTCGGCCAGGGTGCCGCCGTCCTCCTGCCGCCACGGCGAGGCCGAGTACGGGCCGCCGAGCAGACCGCCGGACAGCCACCGCACGCCACCGCCGCTCCAGCTCCCGGCGGCGGCGAGGCCGGCCAGCCAGTCCCGCGTCGCGGTCGCGTAGCGCAGGGTCAGCATCACCAGGCTCACCACCCCCGCGCCGGACACGGCGTCGGCCAGCCGCTCGGCGCCCGCGACATCGGCGGCGATCGGCTTCTCCAGGATCACGTGCTTGCCCGCCTTGACCGCCTCGACCGCCAGTTCGGCCTGCGTGGCGGGCGGCACCGCGAAGGCGACGGCGTCTACCTGGCCGAGCAGCTCGTCCAGGCTGGTGCAGACCTCGGCGTCGTAGGGCTCGGCCAGCTCACGGCCGGCCTCCACGCGGCGCGTGAACACCGCGCTCAACCGCGTCGCGGGGTGGTCGGCCAGGCCGGGCGCGTGGACGGTGCGGGCCCACGGACCCGCGCCGACCAGCCCGACGCGCAGTGGCTCGTCCACGATCAGCCGTAGGAGTAGAAGCCGCGGCCGCTCTTCTTGCCGAGCAGCCCGGCGTCGACCATGCGCAGCAGCAGCGGCGGCGGCGAGTAGAGGGGCTCCTTGAACTCCTCGTACATCGACTCCGCGATCGCCTTGATGGTGTCCAGGCCGATCAGGTCGGACAGGCGCAGCGGACCCATCGGGTGCGCGGTGCCCAGCTCCATGCCGCGGTCGATGTCCTCGGCCGAGGCGAAGCCCGACTCGATCATCCGGATCGCCGACAGCAGGTACGGCACGAGCAGCGCGTTCACGATGAACCCGGCCCGGTCCTGCGACCGGATCACGGTCTTGCCCAGCGAGCCGGTGGCGTGCTCGTCCGCGCGCTTGACCGTGTCCTCACCGGTCAGCAGCGACGGCACCAGCTCGACCAGCGGCAGCACCGGGACCGGGTTGAAGAAGTGGATGCCGATCACCTGCTGCGGACGGCTCGTCGCCATGCCCAGCTTCATGATCGGGATGGAGGAGGTGTTGGAGGCGAAGATCGCGTCCGGCCGCTCGACGATCTTGTCCAGCGAGCGGAACACCTCGACCTTGGCCTGCTCCTGCTCGATCACGGCCTCGATCACGAGGTCGCGGTCGGCGAAGGAGGCGATGTCGGTGGTGAACGTGAGCCGCCCGAGAGCCGCGTCGGCGTCGTCGGTGGACAGCTTGCCCGCCTTCACCGCACGCTGCAGCGACTTCTCGATGCGGGCACGCCCGGCGTCCAGCGCCGGCTGGCTCACCTCGGTGACCGCCACGTCCGCACCGGCACGGGCGTGCACCTCCGCGATCCCGGAGCCCATCAACCCGGCTCCGACCACGCCTACTCGCTGGATGTCCGCCATCGCACCTCTCCAGTTCCGGCGCCCGACGACGCATGACACAGCACACGAGGGCGGGTTCCGGTCACGACCGGACCCACCCTCGTGTGCTGGTCAGACGTCAACGACGGTAGTCGTCGTACTCGTCGGCGTACGGGTCGTACGGGTCCTCGTACTTCTCGTCCTCTTCCCGAGGATGAGAATTGGAGGACTGTCCTGACAGCTCGCGCTGAAGCGCAGCGAAATCTGTGTCGGGAGTGCTGTACTTGAGCTCTCGCGCCACCTTCGTCTGCTTGGCCTTGGCCCGGCCGCGCCCCATGGCTCGACCCCCTCGCACAGGGAACGGGGCGGCCGGGGGAATCGGCGGCCCCGCATCGTCTCGACAATTGGTTCCTGGTGACACCGTACCCTGTCCGAGGGGTCCAATGCGACGTGGCTTCGTGTGCTTGTCACGACAGTGTCGGCTGTTGCGCCGGTCGGTGGTCGCGAGCGGGCGGCGACGTGCCACGATTCAACGGTGCTCCGACCGTTCGTGGCCTACCTCCGGGTGTATGAGCCCCTGTCCGCGTTCGGCGACCCTCCCCCCGCGGGGCTGCGCAAAGCCGTCGAGCAGGCCCAGCTGAGCCGCGCGGCGGCCGCCGAGCGGGAACAGCTCATGTGGTTGAAGTCACAGACCACCAGCCCGGTCCGGCTGCTGCCGGGCGAGTTGCCCGGCGGGCGGGCGCTGCCGAACCTGGACGTGCTGGTGCTCGACCCGGCCGACGTCCCGACCGACACCGGCGCGAAGGTCGGGCCCGGCCCGCTCGTGTGCCCGCTGGAGGTACGGGCCCGCTCGGCCGCCGCGCTGGTGAGCTTCCTCGGTGACGCGCACCCGTCGCTGCACGCCGCGGTGCTCGACTCGACCGGGGTGAGCGAGGAGAAGCTGAAGGCCAGGGCCAGCTCCGCGCTCGGTGATCTGCCGCAGGCCGCCGTGCACGTCCTGTCCACCACCTGGACCGTGCCGCTGCCGTGGTTCGCGCTGGTCGACCCGAAGCACCGCAGGCTCAACCTGGGCTCCGGCCCGGACGACCCCGAGCGCGAGGTCTCCTGGCGCGTCGCGATGGGCGACGCGACCCAGCGGGTGGCCGAGGCGCGGGAACTGGTGGAGGAAACCCTCGGCGACTCCGGCCCGGCGCGCATCCTGGCCGAGACCGCCCGGTGGCTGACGAACTTCGACCCGGCCTCGGCGGTGGAGCTGGACTACGGCGGGCTGGTGCAGCTGATCGCCGACCCGGTCCTGGAGTCCGACACCAGCGCCGAGGAGGTGCACAGCATCATGGACGCCCTGCGTTCCGGCGACGTCGAGCAGATCGCCGAGCTGTTCACCGACCTGCGCGACTACTGGAGCGAGCTGGCGGCGCGGGAGCACTTCAACTGATCAGTCCGTGACCGCGCCACCGCTGACGGACAGCCGCACGCCGGTGACGAACCGGGCGTCGTCGGAGGCCAGGTAGGACACGGCGGCGGCCACGTCGTCGGGCTCGCCGAGCCGCCCCAGCGGCACCCCGGCCAGGTAGGCGGTGCGGTCCACCCCGGCGTGCCGCTCGACCGGCACCCAGCCCGGCGCCACGGTGTTCACGGTGATCCGCCACGCGGCCAGCTCCTTCGCCGCGGCCCGGGCGAGCCCGAGCTGCGCCGACTTCGCCGTCACGTAGGCCGCGGCCCCGGCCGGCGCCGTCCGTTCCGACTCGGCTCCGATGTGGATGATCCGGCCGCCACCGCGGGCTTTCATCCCGGGCAGCACGCGGCGCTGCAGCAGGACCGGGCTCTTGACGAAGAACTCCAGGTGCGCGAGGTAGTCCGGCCAGTCCAGGTCGGACACCGCGGTGTCCGGCTGCGGCCCGGTGGCGTTGCAGACCAGCACCGCGACCGGGCCCAGCCCGTGTTCGACGGCGCTGATCAGCCGGTCGACCTCGGCGGGGTCGGTCACGTCGGCGGCGAAGGCGGCGGCGCGGCCACCGGTCTCGGCGATCTCGGCGACCACCTCACCCGCGCCGTCGTGATCGCTGCGGTAGTTCACCGCGACGGCGAACCCGTCGCGCGCCAGCCGCCGGGCCACGGCCGCGCCGAGACCGCGGGACGCGCCGGTGACCAGGGCGACGTCAGCCGGCATCGTCCGCGCGTTCGGCGGCCAGCAGGTCGTCCACGGAGGCCGAGCCCTTCGCGTAGCGGGCGGCGATCTCGGCGTTCAGCTGGTCGACCACGGCCTGCACCTCGCGCCGCCGCTGGGACACCGAGGACTCCTCGCCGTTGTAGTCCGCGAGGGTCTCGGCGAGCTTGTCGTCGGAGAGGGCGCCCACGTCGGTCAGGTCGGCGTTGCCCACCAGCGCCTCGGCCTGGCGCCGGTACTCACCGGCACGCGAGGGCTCCAGCTGCTGGTACCGCCCCGACCCGCGGGCCGGGCGCAGCGCGTTGTCGGACAGGATCGTGGCCAGCTGGTCGACGATGCTGCCCCCGCCGGAGCGCCGCCGCTCCTGCTCGGCCCGCACGATGTCGATCCGCGCGTGCAGCAGCCGCCGCAGGTAGGAGAGATCGGTCTCCTCCTGGGCAGCCTCGTCCCGGCGCTCGCGCAGCTGCTCGAGCGACAGGCCGGCGAGGCCGTGCACGTAGCCGGGGTCCAGGACACGGTCGATGCGACGGCGTCCGCCCGGCCGGACTTCGATCACCGGGACATAGTGCTCCATGCCGGGCCCCGGCGCCAGGCCGGGGCGGTATCACCCGCGCAGGCGAGCCGCGGCCTCCCGGCCCGGCGCGGCGCCCTCGGCTGGCACCGAATCGGGGTCGACCGCCGCCTGCACCACCCGGTCCTCGTCCCCGGCGAGCAGCTCGGCGTCGACCGGGGTGGACCGCTTGACCAGGGCCAGCGCGATCGGCCCCAGCTCGTGGTGCTGCGCGACGCTGCCGACCCGCCCGACGACCCGGTCGCCGAGTTTCACCGGATCCCCGGTCTCCGGGTAGATCTCCGGCGAGCCGTCCAGGTGCAGCAGCACCATCCGGCGCGGCGGGCGGCCGACGTTGAACACCTTCGCCACCGTCTCCTGCCCGCGGTAGCAGCCCTTCGCGACGTGCGCGGCGCTGCCGATCCAGTTCACCTCGTGCGGGATCGTCTTCGCGTCGGTGTCCACGCCCAGCCGCGGGCGCAGCGACTCGACCCGCAGCGCGTCGAACGCCCACGTGCCGGCCGGGCGGGCGCCCGCGTCGGTGATGCGGCGCCACCAGCCGGCCAGCTCGTCGCGCGGCACCGCCAGGTCGACGCTGCACCGGCCGGGCCACGGCATGCGCCGGGCGAAGCCGCCGCCCACCGGCACGACGGAGTACGGCTCGGCGCCGAGTTCGATGTCCAAAGCGGACAGCACCCGGTCTGCGTCGGGGCCGAGCACGGTGAGGATCGCCAGTTCGCCGCTGACGTCGGTGATCTCCACCTGCGACCAGAACTTCATCGCTTCGAGGTACTCGCGCAGGGTCTGCTTGCCGCCCTTGGGCAGCGCGCTGGTGGCCTCCGGCCCCGGATCGGTGTCCAGGTACACGGCCTCCCCGGCGTGCGCGAGGACCATGTGCGTGTCGACGTGCCCCTGGCTGTCCAGCACCAGCGCCTCGGTGCCGCTGCCCCCGGCCAGCTCCGTGACGTGCTGGGAGATCACCAGGTGCAGCCACGACAGGCGCTCGGGGCCGGTCACCTTCAGCACCTCGCGGTGCGAGCGGTCGACCACGGCCACACCGCGCGCGGCGGTGCGTTGCTCGGCGAACGGGTCGCCCCAGTGCCAGGGCACGCCCTGCTCGGGGTGGTCGTCCGGCGGCGCGACGGCGCCCGGCGCGGTGAGGAGCGGAGAAACGAGCGGCATACCCCGATGTTAGGTGAGTACGGTTGGCCCATGCGCGTACTCGCTTTCCTGGACGGGACCCTGGCCGACCCCGACACCCCGCACATCCGGGTCGAAGACCTCGGCCTGATGCGCGGCGACGGCGTCTTCGAGACGATCCTGGTCGCCGATGGCAAGGCGCGCGAGCTGCGCCCGCACCTGGACCGGATGGCCCGGTCGGCGTCCATGCTGGACCTGCCCGAACCGGACGACGCGGCCTGGCAGCGCGCCGCGCGGACGGTGATCGACAACTGGTCCGGCAGCCGCGAGTTCGCGCTGAAGCTCGTCTACACGCGCGGCGTCGACCCGGAGGGTGAGCCGACGGCCTTCGCGCTGGGGATCGAAATCGACCCGAAGGTGTTGCGCGCCCGCGAAGACGGGGTCGCGGTGGTGACCCTGGAACGCGGCATCGACCCGGGGCTGGCCGAGCGCGCGCCGTGGCTGCTGCTGGGCGCCAAGTCCCTGTCCTACGCGGTCAACATGGCCGCCGGGCGGGAGGCGGCCCGCCGCGGCGCGGACGACGTCATCTTCACCGCCAGCGACCTCCACTCGGTGCTGGAGGGCCCGACCTCGAACGTGATCGTGGCGCGCGGCGGCACGCTCTACACGCCGCCGCCCGGGATCGGCATCCTGCCCGGCACCACGCAGGCCGCGGTGTTCCGGGCGGCCGAGCGGGCCGGGTGGTCGACCAAGATCGAGATGATCCGGACGCCGGACCTGTTCAGCGCGGACGGGGTGTTCCTCGCCTCCTCGGTGCGGAAGCTGACCCGCGTGCACACCCTGGACCACCAGCCGCTGCGCGACTCCTCGGCGATCCACGCCGAGCTGGCCCAGGCCTACGAAGACCTCTACGCGTAGGGGCGGAAGCGGATCGTCGTGCCCGGCCGGGCCTGCGCCAGCGCGGGCAGCGCCCGGGGCACGACGACGGCGATCACCGGGTAGCCGCCGGTGGTCGGGTGGTCGGCGAGGAACACGACCGGCAGGCCGTTGGGCGGCACCTGGATCGCGCCCGTGATGACGCCCTCGCTGGGCAGCTCCGCGCCCTCGCGCGCGTCGGTGCGGCGCAACGCGGGGCCGTCCAGGCGCAGACCGACGCGGTTGGACTCGCTGGTGACCGTCCACGGCGCGGACAGCTGGTGGGCGGCGTCGCCGAACCAGTCGTCGCGCGGGCCCAGGACGACCGGGACGAGCAGGTCGGGCGGGTTCGGCGGGGCGGTGACGGTGTCGGCGCCGTCCGGGATCCCGCTCGGCTCGCCCAGCGGCAGCACGGCGCCCGGCTCCAGCGGCGGCGGGCCGATCTCGGCCAGCACGTCGCGGGACCGGCTGCCCAGCTCGGGTTCGACGTCGATGCCGCCGGAGACCGCGAGGTAGCAGCGCAGACCGGTGTCCGGCCGTCCGATGGTCAGGGTCTGCCCGGCGGTGAGGTGGACCGGCACGTGTGAGCCGGCCGGGCGGCCGTCCACGGTGACCGCGACGGGCGGGCCGGTGACGGCGACCGTGCAGGACGCGCGGGCGGTCACGGCGAGCCCGCCGAGCAGCGCCTCGATCCCGGCCGCGTCCTCCGGGTTGCCCGCCAGCCGGTTCGCCAGCCGCAGTGCCGGGACGTCGAGGGCGCCGGACGGCGGCACGCCGAGGTGGGCGTGCCCGGGGCGGCCGAGGTCCTGCACGAGCGCGAGCGGACCGGTCGCGACGACCTCCAGCGCGCGGCTCACCGGATCCTCCGGAACCGGACCCGGTCGCCGGGCGCGAGCAGCGCGGGCCGCGACGCGCGGCTGTCGAACAGGACGGCGTCGGTGTGCCCGAGCAGGCGCCACCCGCCGGGCGACGAGCGCGGGTAGACGCCGGTGAACTCGCCGGCGATCGCGACCGACCCGGCCGGGACCCGCGTGCGTGGAGTGTCCAAACGCGACTGCCGGAGCGGTTCGGGCAGGCCGGTGAGGTAGCCGAAGCCGGGGGCGAAGCCGGTGAACGCGACGGTGTAGGTGGCGCCGGTGTGCAGCTCGACCACCTCGTCGACGGTGATCCCGGCGGTGCGGGCGACCAGGTCGAGATCCTCGCCGTCGTAACGCACGTCGATGGTGATCTCCCGCGACTCGCCGCCGTCGGCGGATTCGAGGCCGGCCGACTCGACGAGCTTGCGCGCCTGGGCGAGCCCCGTGGAGCCGGGCCGCGCGGCGATGAGGACGGTGCGCGCGCCGGGCACGACCTCGACGAGATCGGGCAGGCCCGCGGCGACCACGACGGCGCGGACCGCGCTCATCTCGTCCAGCGACTCGCACTCGACGAGCGCGGCGTCCGGGCCGTAGCGCAGCCAGCGCACCGGCGCTAGCCCACGACGCGCTTGAGGTAGAGGGAGATGTGCGGCTGCATGGACTGGCCGACCATGGCGCGCTCCTCGACGTAGCCGAGGTCTCCGTTGTTCACCAGGCCGTAGAGCCGCTGCGCGCCGGTGACCTCCTTGGCCGTGGAGGTGCGCACGACCGCGTCGGTGCCCAGCTCCCAGGACGTCTGGGTGCGCGGCTTGCCGTAGAAGACCTCGATGATGCCGGTGTTGTGGGCCAGCAGCAGTTCGAGCGTGTCGTCGGCCTGCGGGCGCCACCAGCCGACCTCGCGGGCGGCGGCGCGGACCACGTTGCCGTCGTCGTCGAGCAGCCAGGAGCGGGCCTCGTGGTAGAGGAACGGGCGGCCGTCGTGCGCGATGGTGAGCTGCTGGGCGATCCGGCGGGGACCCTCGATGGTCGGGTAGTTGACCTCGCCCTCGCCGCGCCACACGCCGACGAGCGGCAGCAGCGCCAGGCAGGCGTCGTTCAGGTTCGCGCCCTCGCGCAGGTTCGCGGTGTCCACCGGGATCGGCAGGTCGTCGAACTGCGGCAGGTTGCGCCCGCGCGTCGACTCGGCCCGCTCGGCGGCGGCCGCGACGGCGTCATCGCCGGAGGTCATCGGTCAGCGCTGGTCGGCGTACAGCCGGTAGACGACGTACACGGTGAACCAGAGGATCGCGATGGCGGCGAGCACCAGCAGCGTCGTAAACAGGATCTCCACGCCCAGCAGGATAGCCGCTGCCAGGGCGTTCATTCGCCCCGCACCCGCGTGGCGAGCACCACGCCCGCGGCGAGCGTGACCATGCCGGCGACGGCGAGCAGCACCAAGACGACCACGACCGGGGTCGAGCCGGCGAACCCGGCCGCTGACCGCGCGCCGCGGAGGCCGCGGGCGGCGGGAATCAGACACCTCCCGCACGATGGCCCACTCGCGGCCCCACGAAAGGGCCCAGCCGCGGCCACACCAGAGGGCCGGGCGCGCCCGCACGAGCCAGCCGCTCGTATCCGCACGAGAGGGCCAGTCGCGGCCGCTCTGCACGAACGGCCACTCGCGGCCCCACGAAAGGGCCCAGCCGCGGCCACACCAGAGGGCCGGGCGCGCCCGCACGAGCCAGCCGCTCGTATCCGCACGAGAGGGCCAGTCGCGGCCGCTCTGCACGAACGGCCACTCGCGGCCCCACGAAAGGGCCCAGCCGCGGCCGCCTGCCGCGGGGCCCTGCAGGTACTGCGAGGGCCGTGTTCTTGAACCACTTCCTGGCGTCCCCGCCGAGCTGCTGAAGCTGACCGAAGGCCCACCCGTGGAACGCGGGTGGGCCTTCGGAAAAGGGGGGTGTCAGCCGACCGAGATGGCGACCTGGTGCAGGCCGGGGCCCTCGGCGGTCACCGAGGCCTCGCCGTTGCCCGAGCGGTGCAGGGCGCGCACCGTCCAGGCTCCGGGCGCGGCGTAGAACCGGAAGTCGCCCTCGGGGGAGGCCTGGACCTCGCCCGCGAAGTCGCCGTCACCGTTCAGCAGGCGCACGTAGGCACCGCCGATCGGGCCGTCGCTGCCGGTGACCTTGCCGGCCACCACGACCTGCCCGTTCGTGTCGATGTCCGCGGGCGTCGCCGTCTGCACCGGCGCGCCGCAACCGTCAGCACTCATCGTCACTTCCCCGTTCCGGTTTCGATCGGCACGCCGACCAGCGAGCCGTACTCGGTCCACGATCCGTCGTAGTTCTTCACGTCCTCGAGCCCGATCAGCTCGTGCAGCGCGAACCAGGTGTGGCTGGACCGCTCACCGATGCGGCAGTAGGCGATGGTCGCCTTCGAGGTGTCCAGGCCGGCCTCCGCGTACAGCTCCTTGAGCTCCTCGGCGGTCTTGAAGGTGCCGTCCTCGTTCGCGGTCTTGGCCCACGGCACGTTCAGCGCCGTCGGGATGTGACCGCCGCGCTGCGCCGACTCCTGCGGCAGGTGCGCCGGGGCCAGCAGCTTGCCGGAGAACTCGTCGGGCGAGCGGACGTCGACCAGGTTCTTGGTGCCGATCGCGTCGACGACCTCGTCGCGGAAGGCGCGGATCGAGGTGTCCGGCTCCTTGGCGACGTAGTTGGTGCGCTCGCGCTTGACCTCCTCGGAGGTCAGCTCGCGGCCGTCCAGCTCCCACTTCTTGCGGCCGCCGTCGAGGAGCTTGACCTTGTCGTGGCCGTACAGCTTGAAGTACCAGTAGGCGTACGCGGCGAACCAGTTGTTGTTGCCGCCGTACAGGACGACCAGGTCGTCGTTGGAGATGCCCTTCTCCGACAGCAGGGCCTCGAACCCGGCCCGGTCGACGAAGTCGCGGCGGACCGGGTCCTGCAGCTCGGTCTTCCAGTCGATCTTGACCGCACCGCGGATGTGGCCGCCGTCGTAGGCGGTGGTGTCCTCGTCCACCTCGGCGAAGACCACGCCGGGGGTGTTCAGGTTCTCCTCGGCCCACTGCGTGGTGACCAGGACGTCTTCACGGCTCATGAGAGCACTACTCGCTTTCTTCTTCTCGTGGGTGGACTTGTCAGGAAGCCTGGCTCGGCGCCACGCGCCGGATCAGGAGGTACATCTCGCAGCCGAGGCAGAAGTTGAAGGCCGCGTTGAGGAAGGCCGCGAACAGCGCGAACGCCGTCGCGACGATGCCGAGCGCGGTGACCCCGGTGGCGTAGCCGATGGTGCCGACCAGGGCGAACACGAACCCGACCCCCTGGGCGAACCGCAGCGGCGCCGCGTCCTCCCGCTCGGACGTCGGCGCGAGCCGCGGCGCCACGAGGTAGCGGTAGATCAGCGAGTACGGGGCCGGTTTCAGCCCGACGAACGCACCGATCGCGAACACGACCGTCTGAACGGCCAGCAGCGGCCACCATCCGGTGATGAGGACCACCGCGAGCACGATGGTGGTGATGACGGCCGCGAAACGCGGTCCACGGGGATCGACGGCTGGGCCTGCTGACATGTCACCTCCCTGGCGGGGCGCGCGTGAGCGCGCGTCGGAACGGGATTTTTCCGGCGGGGGGAGTGCGGGTACGGCCGAGGCGGACCCGCTAGAGCAGACACAGGCTGCTGCGCACGCGGCAGAAGTCGACCGCGCGACGTTGCGTCAGCAGAGTGAGTGGCAGCCTGCACACGAGCGTCAGGCTACCCGGACGTCCCTGAAAGTGGGAGGGGTGTCCACCCAGTGAGAGCATTCCCACCATCCAGGAAAATAATTTCGCGCAGCTCAGCGGACGTGACGCCATCGGGGCGGGCACCGCGGTCGACTGGAACAGGTTCTAGTTCTGTTGATCCGGCCCCGCCCACTGGCGGCCGCGCCGCCTACTCCGCGACGCGCGAGGGCAGGTGCGGCCGCAGCGCCTCGAGCAGCGCGGGAGCCTTCGGCACGCCGCCGACGCGCAACAGCTCGGTGCCGTCGGCGCGGTAGGCGATCGTGGTGGGCGTGCGCAGCACACCCAGCGCCTGCGCGACCTCCGGCTGGTTCGTCACGTCCAGGTCGACGTGGTTCAGGCCGTCGGTGCGCTCGGCCAGCGGGCCGAGCAGGGCGCGGGTGTGCCGGCACGGGGTGCAGAACGTGGTGGAGATCTGCACCAGGGTGACCTCGGCGCCGGTGTCCAGCGCCGCCGCGACGGGCGCGGGCAGGCCGGCCGCCGGCGCGCGACGAGCCGACCGGACGCGCCCGTTGCGCGCCTTGAGCAGCCCGCCGGCGACGGCCGCGACCACCAGCGTGCCGAGCACGACCCACACGCCCGTCATCAGCGCCTCACCCTCCGGTTGAGCTGGTCGCCCCGCTGAACGTCACGTTCTTGGCCTCGCCCTTGATGGTGACCGAACCGCTGTTCACCTGTACCGCCGTCGGGGTGACCTCGAACGGGAGGTTGCCGGTGTCGATCGTGGCCTTGAAGTTCGGCAGCAGGGCCTGCTGCACTGCTTCCGGAACAACGGTCGTCTCCTTGTCATTCCCGTACTGCAGCCGCTTGGGGACGATGTCGATCGCGGTGCCGTGCAGCTCGATCATGGCGAAGCAGAAGATCTCGATGCGCTGGCCGGCGATCTGCACGTACCCGGAGATCCGGATGCCGGCCTTCGACTGGTCCTGCTCCTCCTCGGTCGTGCCGTCCTGGCCCTGCTGGTCGCCGGCGCCGCTGTCGGTGCCGCTCTCGGCGTCCTGGCCGGTCTCCACGTACTCGATGCTCGACGGCTCGATCCGCAGGTCCTCGATCTTGGTCAGCGGGTCCACCTTGTTGATGTCGCTGGCCTTGATCGTCACCTGGGCCTCCAGGCGGCCGATCCGGATCGCGTCGGTGTTGCCGTTCACCAGGTCCGACAGCGGCGCGGTGACGTCGTAGAGGTCGGCCGTCACACCCACGTCCCGCAGGTCCTTGATCGGCACCCCGGACGCGGACAGCGCGATGTGGCCGTAGTCGCCGCCGATCGCCTGGGTGGTGAACGGGAAGCCGTGGATCGTCACGGACGGGTCGTCGGTCAGCTTCAGCTGTTCACGGGCCTTCTGCGACACCGTGTGCTCGGCGAACGCGGCGAGCCCGAAGTCGGCCCCGACCAGCAGCGCGAGCAACACGACGAGACTGATGACGATGCGCCGGGCGCGGCGTCCACGGCGGCTCGGTCCCGCTGGTGGCACGGCTCGATCCTGGGTCGCAGGTCTGCTCACTCTTGGTGTCCGATCTGTCTCGTATCCGGGTCCTGGACAGCCCGAGGCTATGGGTCACCAGTGTGACGTCACTGTGACGGAGGCTGCAGAGCAGGTGGTTTCTCCCTGTTCACCCGCTAGTCTTGTCCGCTAAGACCAGGGGCGCTCAAGGCTACGGACTAGCAAGAAGGCGGTGTGGCGATGAGCCTGGACCTGCTCGTACTCACTTCCGAGGCGGAAGCCACCGCAGTCCTTCCAGCCCTGGACCTGCTTCCGCACACGGTACGCGTCCGCGCACCGGAGGTGACCGCGCTCCTCGACGCGGGCCACCGGGACGTCATCCTGCTCGACGCGCGCACCGACCTCGCGTCGGCCAAGAGCCTCTGCCGCCTGCTCAAGGGCACCGGCGACGACGAGGGCAGCACCCCGATCATCGCGGTCATCGGCGAGGGCGGCCTGGTCGCGGTCAGCGCCGAGTGGCGCACCGACGACATCCTGTTGCCCACCGCGGGCCCGGCCGCGGTCGACGCCCGGCTGCGGCTGGCGACCACCCGCGACGGCGGCGCCACCCAGGTGGACACCGAGCTGCGGGTCGGCGACCTGGTGATCGACGAGGCCACCTACACCGCGCGCCTGCGCCGCCGCACCCTCGAACTCACCTACAAGGAGTTCGAGCTGCTCAAGTACCTCGCCCAGCACGCCGGCCGGGTCTTCACCCGCGCCCAGCTGCTGCAGGAGGTCTGGGGCTACGACTTCTTCGGCGGCACCCGCACGGTGGACGTGCACGTGCGGCGGCTGCGCGCCAAGCTCGGCCCCGAGCACGAGCAGATGATCGGCACCGTGCGCAACGTCGGCTACAAGTTCGAGCGCCCGGCCAAGGCAGGCGCCAAGCCCGCCGTGACCTCGCTCAACTTCGACGCGAGCGAGCTGTCCACCGAATTCTCCACCCCCTGATCCGGGAGACCGTGCATCCGTGCTGACCGTGGTGTGGGTCGACGAGCTGGACGAGCGGACCACCCGCGAGGTCCGCGAGCTGCTGCTGGCCGCCCGTGAGGTGGACGGACGACCGGACGTGTCCCCCGGCGAGCCGTTGCCCGGGGAGTTCGCGTCCGGGCCGCACCTGCTCGCCCGTGCCGACGGCGTGCTGGCCGGGTACGCCCACCTGGACGTCTCCGGTGACGCGTTCGGCCGCCAGGTGGCCGAGCTGATCGTGCGGCCGGACTCTCGGCGCCGGGGCGTGGGCACCGAGATGCTGTCCGCGCTCGCCGACCGAGCCGGCGACGCGCCCTTGCGGATCTGGGCGCACGGCGACCACCCGGGCGCCGCGGCCCTGGCCGAACGAGCGGGCTTCTCGCGTGCCCGCGAACTGCTGGTCATGCACACCCCGGTCGACCCGGACTGGCCCGAACCCCGGCTGCCCGAGGGCGTCTCGCTGCGCACCTTCGTGCCCGGCCGGGACGAGCAGGCCGTCATCGAGGTCAACGCCCGCGCCTTCGACTGGCACCCGGAGCAGGGCCGGCTCACCGTCGACGACCTGCGGGCCGAGGAGGCCGCGGACTGGTTCGACGCGGACGGGTTCTTCCTCGCCGAAGACGGCGCGGGCAAGCTGCTCGGTTTCCACTGGACGAAGGTCCACCCGGCCAACCCGCGCCGCTTCGGTGGCCGGGAGACCGGCGAGGTCTACGTCGTCGGCGTCGACCCGGGCGCGCAGGGCGGCGGGCTGGGCAAGGCGCTGACCCTGGCCGGCCTGCGTTACCTCCGGGACCGCGGCCTGCCGCAGGTGATCTTGTACGTGGAGGGGGACAACGCGCCCGCGATCGCCGTCTACTCGCGGCTCGGCTTCGCCCGGCACGAGGTCGACGTCCAGTACGAACGGTGATCGCCGTTCCGTTACGTTAACCCTGCGCCAACCTTCCATCACGGATCGCGTACCCGCAGGTCACGGCCCGGACACGACGCCCGTTCGAGTGACGTTGTCCCGCTCACATTGGCGCCCTTGTTCACTTTGCGTTCATCTGTACAGAGGGGCACGTCCACCCGTGCTGCCTAATGTCCGGTTGCGACGAATGGCTTTCAATAGCTGGAGGACATGAAGTGAAGATCATGCGGCCGATGGGTGCTCTCGGCATCGCAGCGAGCGCTGCCCTCGTGCTCGCGGCCTGTGGCACGGACCCGGCCTCGACCGGCAACACCCAGACCTCGGGTGCGGCGACCGCGCCGACCGCGACCGCCAACGTCGAGTGCGGCGGCAAGTCGCCGCTGACCGGCGAGGGTTCGACGGCCCAGAAGACCGCGGTGGACATCTTCGCCCAGCAGTACACCAAGGCCTGCGCCGGCCAGATCGTGAACTACAACGCGACCGGCTCCGGCTCCGGCGTCAAGCAGTTCACCGCCAAGCAGGTCGACTTCGGCGGCTCCGACTCGCCGCTGAAGACCGGTGACGAGCAGACCAAGGCCAACGAGCGCTGCGCCGGTGGCGAGGCGTGGAACCTGCCGCTGGTCGTCGGCCCGGTGGCCATCGCCTACAAGCTGGACGGCGTCTCCTCGCTCACCCTGAACGGCGAGGTCGCGGCCAAGATCTTCAACGGCCAGATCACCAAGTGGAACGACCCGGCCATCGCCGCCCTCAACTCGGGCGTCAACCTGCCGGACAAGCCGATCCAGGTGTTCTCGCGGTCGGACGAGTCGGGCACCACCGACAACTTCCAGACCTACCTCGAGGCCGCCTCGAAGGGTGCCTGGACGCAGGGCACCGGCAAGGCCTTCAAGGGCGGCGTCGGCAACGGCGCCCAGGGCTCCAACGGTGTCGCCTCGGGCATCCGGGCCGCCGACGGCGCCATCGGCTACATCGAGTCGTCCTACGTCAAGGACGGCCTGAGCGCCGCCAAGCTGGACAGCGGCTCCGGCGCCGTCGAGCTGACCCCGGAGAACGTGGCCAAGGCGCTGGACGCCGCCACCTTCCGCACCCCGGGCAGCAACGACCTGGCCATGGACCTCAAGGCCATCTACGCCAGCAACACCCCGGGTGCCTACCCGCTGCTGCTGACCACGTACGAGATCGTCTGCTCGAAGGGCTACGACGCCGACACCGCCAAGGCGATGAAGGCGTTCCTGACCGTGGCGGCCACCACCGCCCAGCAGCCGATCGCCGAGAAGGGGTTCGTGCCGCTCCCGCAGTCCCTGCAGGAGAAGGTGCTGACCTCGATCAAGGCGATCTCCTGAACGATCACCGCAACCCCTGATCGGTTTGCACTGAGTAACTGATGAGCGAGTCACTCGCAAAGGCGGACGCCCACCGGCGACACCGGTGGGCGTCCGCTTGCGTCTAGACCACTCCCGGAGGCCCCCGATTACGGCGCAACCACCGGCCACTGAGCGAACCCCCTCACTGGCCACACCGAACAAGACCGCGAAGGTGCGGCCGGGTGACCGCATCTTCAAGAACCTGAGCACCGGCGCGGGCATCTTCGTCGTCGCGCTCATCGCGCTGATCGGGATCTTCCTGCTGGTGCAGGCGATTCCCGCGCTGGGCGCGAACAACGCCAACTTCTTCACCTCCCGCATCTGGCACACCGGCGATCCGGCGAACCTCGAGTTCGGCATCCTGGACCTGCTGCTGGTCACCATCTACACGTCGCTGTTCGCGCTGGTGCTCGCGATGCCGATCTCACTGGGCATCGCACTGTTCCTCACCCAGTACGCGCCGAAGCGGCTGGCGCGGCCGTTCGCCTACGTCGTCGACCTGCTGGCCGCGGTGCCGTCGATCATCTTCGGCCTGTGGGGAATCCTGGTGCTGGCTCCGCAGCTGGCGCCGATCGCCCAGTGGCTCAACGAGACGCTCGGGTTCATCCCGATCTTCGGCACCGGCAACGTGTTCCCGAACTTCCAGGGCACCATCTTCACCGCGGGCGTGGTGCTCGCGGTGATGCTGCTGCCCATCATCACCTCGCTGTCCCGGGAGGTGTTCGAGCGCACGCCGACCGCCCAGGTCGAGGGCGCGCTGGCGCTCGGTGCCACCCGCTGGGAGGTCATCCGGACGACGGTCCTGCCGTTCGGCAAGTCCGGTTACATCGGCGCGTCGATGCTCGGCCTCGGCCGGGCTCTGGGCGAGACGATCGCGCTGGCCGTCATCCTCTACATCCCGGCGGGCAAGCCCTTCGACTGGAGCCTGTTCGACGGGGGCGCGACGTTCGCGTCGCAGATCGCGGCGAACTACGCCGAGTTCAACAACCCGAAGTCCGCCGGTGCCTACATCGCGTCCGGTCTGGTGCTGTTCGTCCTGACCTTCGCGGTGAACTTCGCGGCCCGGTCGATCATCGGCCAGCGGAAGGCGGACTGATGACCACGACACTGTCCGAGACCGAGCAGCTGGCCTCACCGCCGGCGTTCCAGCACGTCAGCACGGGCCGCAAGGCGAAGAACGCGCTGGCCACGGTGCTCGTGTGGCTGTCGTTCCTGATCGCCGTCGCGCCGCTGGTGTGGGTGCTCTACACGGTGATCGCGAACGGCATCAAGCGCATCCCGTACAGCAACTGGTGGGGCCAGGACTTCGGGTCGGTGCTGTCCGACGAGGTCGGCGGTGGTGTCCTGCACGCCATCATCGGCACGCTCGAGCAGGGCCTGATGTGCGCGATCATCTCGGTGCCGCTGGGCCTGCTGGTCGCCATCTACCTGGTCGAGTACGGGCGGAACACGCGGCTGGCCAAGATCACCACGTTCATGGTGGACATCCTCTCCGGTGTCCCCTCGATCGTGGCCGCGCTGTTCATCTACGCGCTGTGGATCACCACGCTCGGCCTGCCGCGCAGCGGTTTCGCCGTGTCGCTGGCCCTGGTCCTGCTGATGATCCCGGTCGTGGTGCGGTCCTCGGAGGAGATGCTGCGGATCGTGCCGGACGACCTGCGCGAGGCCTCCTACGCGCTGGGCGTGCCGAAGTGGAAGACGATCATGAAGATCGTGCTGCCGACGGCGCTGTCCGGCATCATCAGCGGGGTCATGATGGCGCTGGCCCGCGTCATGGGCGAGACCGCGCCGCTGCTGGTGCTCGTCGGTTACTCCGCGTACGTCAACTGGGACCTGTTCGGTGACAACCAGGCCTCGTTGCCGCTGCTGATGAACACCGAACGGGCCACGAACTCGATGGAACCGGGTAGCGTCGGTTTCGACCGCATCTGGGGCGCCGCGCTGACCCTCGTCCTCATCATCGCCCTCATCAACCTGATCGCCACGGTGGTCTCCCGCCTGGTCGCCCCGAAGAAGAAGTGAGCGTTCCGCTATGGCCAAGCGAATCGACGTCAAGGACCTCGACATCTACTACGGCAAGTTCCACGCCGTCGACAGCGTCACGCTGTCCGTGCCGCCGCGGAACGTCACGGCCTTCATCGGCCCGTCGGGCTGCGGCAAGTCCACCGTGCTGCGCACGCTGAACCGGATGCACGAGGTCATCCCGGGTGCGCGGGTGGACGGGCAGGTGCTGCTCGACGGTGAGGACATCTACGCGTCCTCGGTCGACCCGGTGCAGGTCCGCCGCACCATCGGCATGGTCTTCCAGCGGCCCAACCCGTTCCCGACGATGTCCATCCGGGACAACGTGGTGGCCGGGCTGAGGCTCGCCGGCACGAAGAACAAGAAGAAGCTCGACGAGATCGCCGAGCGGGCCCTGCGCGGCGCGAACCTGTGGAACGAGGTCAAGGACCGGCTCAACAAGCCGGGCGGCAGCCTCTCCGGTGGTCAGCAGCAGCGCCTGTGCATCGCGCGGGCCATCGCCGTGCGCCCGGACGTCCTGCTGATGGACGAGCCGTGCTCGGCGCTGGACCCGATCTCCACGCTCGCGATCGAGGACCTGATCGCCGAGCTGAAGAAGGACTACACCATCGTGATCGTCACGCACAACATGCAGCAGGCGGCGCGCGTGTCGGACCAGACGGCGTTCTTCAACCTGGCCGGCGTCGGCCAGCCGGGGCGGCTCGTGGAGATCAACGACACGGAGAAGATCTTCTCGAACCCGAACGAGAAGGCCACCGAGGACTACATCTCGGGCCGGTTCGGCTGATCTCTTTCGACGAGACCCCCTCGGCTGCCTCGCCGAGGGGGTCTCGTCGTGTCAGGGGGTTCCCGCCACCGGCAGCGCGACCGGGTCCGCCGGGGCGGTGAGGGTGGCCAGGAGCTGGAGCGCGGTCGCGGCGTCGGAGCCCGCGGGCGCGCTGTAGATCATCATGGTGAGGTCGGGATCGTCCGGGGCGCTCATCGCCACGTAGTCGAGCGCCAGCTCGCCGGCCCGGGGATGGGCGAACCGTTTGCGGCCGCGGGTCTTGCCGCGCACCCCGTGCCCGGCCCACAGGCGGCGGAAGTCGGCGCTGTGCAGGGAAAGTTCGCCCACCAGCTCGGCCAGCAGGGGATCGTCCGGGTGGCGTCCGGCATCGAAGCGGAGGTTCGCGACGGTGTCGCGCGCCTTGCTCTCCCAGTCGGGGTAGAGATCACGGGCCGCGTCGTCGAGGAAGACCAGCCGGGCCATGTTCCGCTCGGCCGCGGGCAGGGCGGGGAAGTCGGCGACCAGGACGCGGGCCAGATCGTTCCAGGCCAGCACGTCCAGGCGGCGTCCGATGAGGTAGGCGGGAACCGTGGTCAGGGCGTCCAGCGCCTGGCGCATCTCGGGACCGACCTGCTGGCGGCGGGCGGGCCGTTTCCGGGCCGTGGGCTGGGCGAGGTTGTGCAGGTGGGCGGTTTCGTCCGCGTCGAGGTGGAGCGCGCGGGCGACGGCGTCCAGGATGTCGGCGGACACGTTGCGGGCGCGGCCCTGTTCCAGGCGGGTGTAGTAGTCGACGCTCACGCCGGCGAGCAGCGCCAGCTCCTCCCGGCGCAGGCCCGGGACGCGGCGCCGCCCGCCGAAGGTGGTGGCACCGGCCTCCTCCGGGCTCAGGCGGGCGCGCCGGGTCTGGAGGAACTCGGTGAGCTGCTGTGCGCGGTCCATGGTTCCCAGTATCCGCGGGAACGGCGCCGCCGAGCCTGGTTCCGGCAGACCCAGGCTCGGCGAACCGCGCCTGGACGAAGCCCTGGGTCCGGGCGGGCGGGCGCCGCAGGATGGATCACGTTCACCCCGAGAGATCAGGAGTTTCCGCCATGTCGAACACCCTCACCATCATCGCCGGCTTCACCGCCAAGCCCGGGCAGGAGCAGCGCCTGCGCGACGAGCTGACCGCGATGATCGAGCCGTCCCTGGCCGAGGAGGGCTGCCTGGGCTACCAGCCCTACGCGCACCCGGAGGACCCCAGCCGGATGATCATCGTCGAGGAGTGGGCCGACAGCGCCGCGCTCGACCACCACTTCTCGCTGCCGCACTTCGAGCACGTCGCAGGGGTTCTGGAGGAGATCCTCGCCGAGCCGTTCACCCTGCGCCGGTTGACCGGCGTTCCCGCCGTGGACTGACTGGGGACTCCGGGCACGTGAGGCAATTCGATGGGCGCTGTCGGTGGGTGCCGACAGCGCCGCCCGGGTCCTGGAGGACCTCCCGCGGACCGACCCGGGCAGCCCCGCCACGTGCGACGGAACCAGCGGGCACTGTCGGCGGGTGCCGCCTCCTCGCCCGGGCCCCTGGAAGACCAGCCTCCCCGCCGCGGACCGACCCGGGTGGCTCCCCACCACGTGAGGCGAAACCGGCGGGCACTGGCGGTGGGTGCCGACAGCGCCGCACTCGACCACCACTTCTCGCTGCCGCACGTCGCGCGGGGTCCTGGAGGACCTCCCGCAGACCGACCCGGGTGCCTCCCGGCACGTGCGACGGAACCAGCGGGCACTGTCGGCGGGTGCCGCCTCCTCGCCCGGGCCCCTGGAAGACCAGCCTCCCCGCCGCGGACCGACCCGGGTGGGTCCCCACCACGTGAGGGAAATCCGGTGGGAACTGTCGGTGGGTGCCGCTAGCGTCGAGGTCGTGGTTCAGGTTTTCGTGGACGGTGTCGGCGGGCGGTTGCCCAAGCCCCGGGTGCTCGCGGCCGCCGGGCGGGCCCTGGGGGCCATCCCGCCGCCGCTGCAGGTGCTGATCGGGATCGTCAGCGTGCAGGTGGGCGCCTCGCTCGCCAAGCAGCTGTTCGCGGTCGCCGGGCCGGCCGGCACGGTCACGCTGCGGTTGTTCTTCGCCGCGGTCGTGCTGCTGCTGGTGTGGCGTCCGGTGCTGCGGATGGGCCGCCGCGCGCTGCCGGTGGTCCTCGCCTACGGCGTCGTGCTCGGCGTCATGAACCTGACCTTCTACCAGGCGCTCGCGCGGATCCCGCAGGGCATCGCGGTCACCATCGAGTTCCTCGGGCCACTGGCGGTCGCGCTGGCCGGCTCGCGGCGCTGGATGGACGTGCTGTGGGCGATGGTGGCCGCAGGCGGTGTCGTGCTGCTCGCCGAGACGCGGGGCGACCTGTCGATGCTCGGCATCGTGTTCGCGTTGATCGCGGGCGCCTGCTGGGGGCTCTACATCCTGCTCAGCGCGTCCCTGGGCAAGCGCACCGAGGAGGGCAAGGGCCTCGCGCTGGGCATGGCCGTCGCGGCGGTCGCGGCGATGCCGGCTGGCGTGGTCGACAGCGGCACGAGCCTGCTGTCGCCGTGGGTGCTGCTCATCGGGCTCGCGGTGGCGCTGCTGTCGTCGGTCATCCCGTACTCGCTCGAGCTGGAGGCGCTGCGCAAGATCCCGCCGCGGGTGTTCGGCATCCTGATGAGCCTGGAACCGGCCGTCGCGGCGCTGTCCGGGCTGCTGGTGCTGGGGGAGGCGCTGCACCCGCTGCAGTGGCTCGCGATCTGCTGCGTGGTCGTGGCTTCGATCGGGGCGACCCGCTCGATCCGCGATGCGCCCTGATCAACCTCGGTAGGCTGGCCGCATGACCGTGCTCGACGAAGTCGGCCACTCAGCTGCGCTGCTTCGGACGCTCCAGCGCGAACTCATGGTCTACAAGTTCGGCATCGACGAGCTGATGACCAAGCTGCGCATCCTGTCCGAGGAGTTCGACTTCGCCAACCAGCACGACCCGATCGAGCACCTGGCGAGCCGCGTCAAGTCGCCCGAGGCGATCCTCGACAAGCTCGCCCGCAAGGGCATCGCGCCGAGCATCGAGGCGATCCGCGAGCACATCGAGGACGTCGCCGGCATCCGGGTGGTGTGCCCGTTCGTGCCGGACGTCTACCTGGTCGCCGAGATGCTCGGCCGCCAGGACGACGTCGAGATCGTCCGGACCAAGGACTACATCGCCGCGCCCAAGCCGAACGGCTACCGCAGCCTGCACCTGATCGTGCGGATCCCGGTGTTCCTGTCCGACCGGGTCGAGCGGGTCAAGGTGGAGATCCAGATGCGCACGGTCGGGATGGACTTCTGGGCGGCGGTCGAGCACAAGCTGTTCTACAAGTACGCCGGCACCGCCCCGGCCGACTTCGCCGACGAGCTACGCGCCGCCGCGGAGACCGCTGCCGACCTGGACGCGCGGATGACCGCCCTGCACCAGCGTCTGCAGGGCGGTCAGTCCTAGTCGCGTCAGAGGTCCTCGTCGTGGGCGTAGCCGGGCATCTTGCCGGTCGCCACGAACACCATCCGCTTGCCGACGGACACCGCGTGGTCGGCGAACCGCTCGTAGAACCGGCCGAGCAGGGTGATGTCGACGGCGGCCGCGACCCCGTGCTCCCAGTCCTTGTCCATGATCACCGTGAACAGGTGGCGGTGGATCTCGTCGACCCGGTCGTCCTCTTCCTCGAGCGCACGGGCGGCCTCGACGTCGCGGCTCTTGATGACGTCGGCGACCTTCTCCGCCAGGCGGACGTCCAGCTCGCCCATCTCGGCGAAGTACTTCCGCACCGGCTCGGGCAGCGTGGCCTGCGGGTGACGGCGCCGCGCCGCCTTGGCGACGTGCAGGGCCAGGTCGCCCATCCGCTCCAGGCTCTCCGCGGCGTGGATCACGGCCAGCACGGTTCGCAGGTCGGTCGCGACCGGCGCCTGCAGCGCCAGGAGGGCGTAGGCCTTCTCCTCGTTCTCGGCACGGGCGTCGTCGATCTTCTGGTCGTCGCCGATCACCTGCTCGGCCAGCGACAGATCCGCTTCGAGCAGTGCCTGCGTCGCCTTCTTCATGGCGGCCGCGGCCTGGAGCGACATGTCCGCCAGGTTCGCGGCCAGGTCTTCGAGTTCGACGTGGTAAGCCTCGCGCATGGCCTCACTCTACGACCCGTTCGGGGCAATCGCCGCATCGCGAAGTGAACCGGGCATGAACCGGGGCTAACGAGTTGTCACGAGTCCGACGAGCTCGAACCGGACGACTTCGACGAGCTCGGCGGCGGGGTCTGGGTCGCGCTCGCAGCCGCCTGCGCGGCCTCGTACTCGGGGGTGCCGGGCAGCGGCTTGTTGTCGATCATGGCCTGGAACAGTTCCTTGGACTTGGTCTCCAGGAGCACCTCGTTGCCGCGGGTGTTCGACTCGCCCGTGGTCGGCACGGTGAGGAACTTGAGCTTGCTGGTGTCCATGCCCTTCATCGACTGGGCCAGCGTGAGCATCTGGTCGACGCCGATGTTGTCGCCGAAGGTGGCGCGCGCGAAGGCGGTCACGAAGTTGGTGAGCTGGGTGGGGTCGGTGATGACGCCCTGTGACATGGCCTTCTGCAGCAGCGCGGTGAGGAACTCCTGCTGCCGCTTGATGCGGCCGTAGTCGGAGGTCAGGTCGCCCTGGACGTGGCGGGCGCGGACGTAGCTGAGGGCCTGGTCGCCGGAGATCGTGACGTCGCCGGTCTGGGAGATCACCATGCCGAGCACGGAGTCCTTGATCGGTTTGTCGACGTGCACGGTGACGCCATGCACGGCGTCGACCATGTCCTTGAACCCGCCGAAGTCGATGCCCACGAAGTGGTTCACGCGCAGACCGGTGAGCTGCTGCACCCACTTGGTGAGGCACTTCGGGCCGCCGATCGCGTACGCGGTGTTGAGCTTGACCTTGGTGGCGGCGCCGACGACCTCGCTGGAGTAGGTGCCGGTGTTGGCGTCGTAGCGCTCGCACGCGGGCCGGGAGATTTCCAGGTCGCGCGGGAAGGAGACGACGACGACGCGTTTCCGGTCGGCCGGCACGTGCGCGAGCATCACGGTGTCGGAGCGGGCGCCGCCGACCGCGTCCGCGTCGCCCACGTTCTCCTCGGCGGTGGCGCCGGCGCGGGTGTCGGAGCCGACGATGAGGAAGTTTTCGTCACCGGTCTGGCCGGCCGCGTTCTGGATGTCGGAGGAGTTCTCGTCGAGGGCGGCGATCTCGGTGAACTTGCTGTTGAACCAGGTCTTGGTGCCCCACAGGGCGCCGGTGGCGAGGAAGATCAGGCCGGCCAGCACGGCGCAGGTGATCCGGGTGATGCGGATGGAGCGATCGCTGCGGCGCTGTTTCTTCTCCTGCAGGCGGGTCTGGGGCGCGGCCTTCTCGCCGTCGTCGTCGGACTTCACCGGCGCGACGACGCGCTGCAGGCGGGTGCGGGTCTGCTCGATGAGGGCGACCGGGCGGGCGATGAACCGCTCGCGGCGCTCCTGGCGCTTGGCCTCCTCGGCGGCGAGTTCCTCGTGGGCGGCCGCGAAGCGGGCGAGGGTGTTGTCGATCTTGCGGCGGACCTTGGTGTGGTCGCCGACGGGTTCCAGCTCGTCGGTCATGGTCAGCCGGTCGGCGGGCGAGGTAGGCCGAGCCCGCGGCGGTCGGCGGGGGCCACCGGGGCGTTCGACGGGTTCACGGAGCTGGGTGGCACTCGCGTCGGCGGCCTCGGGATGCCCGGTGGAGCGGGTGGTGTCGGGGTGCCCGGCGGCGCGGCTGCCCTCGGGGTGCCCGGCGGCGCGGCTGCCCTCGGGGTGCCCGGCGGCGCGGTTGGCAGGCGGCGGCGTCCCGCGACGGTTGGCGGGCGGGGG
>NZ_PQHW01000008.1 GCF_003385215.1 Amycolatopsis thermalba
GCCGGCGCCGAGAACGTGGTGACCTGCAAGCTGCCCAGCGATTCGACCACCAGCGGCCGGTCCGTCATCTACTACGAGGGCATGTCGTTCGACGAGTTGAAACCGGGCGTCGAGTCCCAGATGGACGGTTCGGACGGCACCCTCGACGGCACCTGGAGCGGTGCCGGGCTGAGCGGCCGGTACCTGTCGGGCACGGCGATCGGGATGGGCATCATGCTGTTCGGCGCGGACGACGCCGAGATCTGCGGCCTGCTGGTGTGGATCGACTTCGGCGGGAGCGGCCCGACACCGCAGGAGATGGTCGACTACTTCGAGCAGAGCCTCAAGCCCGGCGCCTGATCTGGAACAGTGGTAGCCGTGCGGGTGGCACTGCTCGGCCCGGTCCGGGCCCAGGCGGACGACGGCACGCCGATCGACATCGGCGGCCCGCGCCTGCGCATGCTCCTGGCCCGCCTGGCGCTCGACCCCGGCCGCGCGGTCGGCACCGGCGCGCTGATCGACGGCCTGTGGGGCGCCGACCCGCCCGCGGACGCGGCGAACGCCCTGCAGTCGCTGGTGTCCCGGCTGCGGCGGGCGCTGGGCCGCGCGGGCGCCATCACCTCCGGTTCCGGCGGCTACACCCTCGACGCCGACGTGGACGCCCAGCGGTTCGAGGAGCTGGCCGCCCGCGGACGGCGGGAACTCGCCGCCGGACGCCCCGGCGAGGCCGCCGCGGTCCTCGGCGAAGCGCTCGCGTTGTGGCGCGGCGGCGCGCTGGCCGACGTGCTCGACGCGCCGTTCGCGCAGGCCCCGGTCGCGCGGCTCAATGACCTGCGGATCGCCGCGGTGGAGGACCGCTTCGAGGCCGAGCTGGCGCTCGGGCGGCACGCCGAGGTGCTGGCGGACCTGGACGCCGCCGGGCAGGCGCACCCGCTGCGGGAACGGCTGGCGTCGTTGCGGATGCGGGCGCTGGCCGCGAGCGGCCGCCAGGCCGACGCCCTCGCCGTGTTCGAGCGGATCCGCGCCACGCTGGCCGAGGAGCTGGGCGTCGACCCGTCGGCCGAACTCCGCGACGCGCACCTGAAGGTCCTGCGCGGCGAGGTCGCGCCGCCGCGCGCCGAACCTGCGCTGCCGGTGCGGCTGACCAGTTTCGTCGGCCGGGAGCGGGAACTCGACCAGGTCGCGCGGGCCCTGTCGGCGTCGCGGCTGGTCACGCTCGTCGGCCCCGGCGGGGCGGGCAAGACCCGGCTGGCGACCGAAGCGGCGGAACGCCACCCGGCGCGCGCGTGGTTCGTCGCGCTCGCGGGTGTGCGCGACGCGGACGACGTCCCCGGCGCGATCCTGGGCGCGCTGGGCCCGCTGGACCTGCGGACGACCAGCGCGCCGAAGCTGCCGGTGGACGCGATGTCGCAGATCGTGGCGCTGCTCGACGGTGGTGACGCGGTGCTGGTGCTGGACAACTGCGAGCACGTGGTCGACACCGTGGCCGACGTGGCCTTCCAGCTGCTGGCCCGGGTGCCCGGGCTGCGGATCCTGGCCACCAGCCGGGAGCCGCTCGCCATCACCGGTGAGGCGCTGTGCCAGGTCGGGCCGCTGGCGGTCGCCGAGGCGGTGCGGTTGTTCACCGAACGGGCGGTCGCGGTGCGGCCGGGGT
This sequence comes from Amycolatopsis thermalba, assembly GCF_003385215.1. Taxonomy (GTDB): domain Bacteria; phylum Actinomycetota; class Actinomycetes; order Mycobacteriales; family Pseudonocardiaceae; genus Amycolatopsis_E; species Amycolatopsis_E thermalba. The sequence goes on from NZ_PQHW01000008.1 coordinate 1,634, forward strand.
TCGTGCTCGACGAGTCCACTTCGGACGCCGTGGCGGAGATCTGCCGGAGCCTGGACGGGATGCCGCTCGCGCTGGAACTGGCCGCGGCGCGGCTGCGGTCGATGACGGCGGACCAGATCGCGCGGCGGCTGGACGACCGCTTCCGGCTCCTGAGTTCCGGCAGCCGCACCGCGATGCCGCGGCAGCGCACGCTGCGGGCCGTCGTCGAGTGGAGCTGGGACCTGCTGGAGAAGCCGGAGCGGATCCTGGCCCGGCGGCTGTCGGTGTTCGCCGGTGGCGCCACCGTGGCCGCGGCCGAAGCCGTCTGCGCCGACGAGCTGCTGCCTGCCGAGGACGTGCTGTACGTGCTCGGCTCACTCGTCGAGAAGTCCATTGTGGACGCGGTCTCGACGGGTGCGGAGCCGCGCTACCGGATGCTGGAGACGATCCGCGCCTACGGCGCCGAGCGGCTCGCCGAGTCCGGCGAACGGGACGACGTGGTGCGGCGGTTCACCGGGTTCTTCGCCGATCTGGCCGAGGGGAACGAACCGAAGCTGCGGGGTCACGAGCAGGTCCGCGCGATCGAGACCTTCGGCGCCGAGCACGACAACATCGTGGCCGCGGTGCGCCGCGCTCTCGACGACGAGGACGCGGGCACCGCCGCACGACTGGTCCTCGCGACGCTCTGGTACTGGGTGATCCGCGGGTTCCACGCGGAACCGGTGCCGCTGCTGGGGGAGGTGCTGCGTCACGACGGCCTGCCGGACCACGCTCACGTGTGCCTCACCGTGATGCACGCGCTCATGACGAGCCAGCCGATCGTGCGCCGGGACGACCTGCCGGAGCTGGCCGACGAGTGCCTGCGCACCGGCGCGGTGCGGCGGTACCCGATGCTGGCGCTGGCCCTGCCGATGACCTGTTTCCTGGGCGGGCACCGGGATCTCGCCGAACGCGAGGTGCGCCGCGTGCTGGCCGGCTCGGACCCCTGGGCGATCGCGTGCGCGAGCTGGGCCGAGAGTTTCATGGCCGACCAGGACGGCGATCTGGACCGCAGCGGGCGCGCCCGGGACCGGGGGCTGGCCGGGTTCCGCGAGTGCGGGGACCGCTGGGGCACCTCGATGACGGTCGCGATGCAGGCGGAGGCGCACTCGCTGCGCGGTAACCACTCCGCGGCCATCGCCGGGTTCGCGGAGGGCCTGCGGATGGCGCGGGAGCTGTCCTCGGCCGACGACGTGGTGCAGCAGCTGGCCCGGCTGGCGGAGGAGAAGTTCCGGGCCGGGGACGCCGAGGCGGCCTGGCACGACGTCGCCGAGGCCGAGCGGCTGGTGACGGACAAGGTCGACCGCCGGGCGATGGTGGCGCTGCGGAAGTTCGAACTGGCCCGGCGGTGCGGTGAGCTGGACGTGGCGCGCGCCGAGCACGCGTGGCTGGCCGCGAACGCGGCACGCGTCCCGTTCCCGATCGACATGGCGGCGGAGCTGGTCGCGATCACCGGGGCTTCGCTGCTCGTCACCGAGGGGCGGGCCGCGGAGGCGTGGCCGCTGCTGGCGAATCCGCTGCGCTCGGCGAGCGAACGCAAGGACCTGCCGGACGTGGCGAAGACGACCGCCGTGATCGCCCGGGTGTACCACGCGGAGGGCGACGCCGAGCGGGCCGCGTGGGCGCTCGGCCTGAGCGAGGCCATCCGCGGCGTCTTCGACTCCGGCGACCCGGAGCTGCGCGCGGTGATCGCCGACTTGCGCGAGAAGCTCGGCGCGGACGCGTACGACGAGGCCTACCAGCGGGGCGCGCGGCTCACCAGCGCGCAGGCGATGGCCGCGATCGGGGCCGCGGTCGCCGAGCGGGCCGGGTGACGGGTCTCCGCCGGCGCCCGTCGGCGGAGACCCGTGCGGATCAGACGACCCGGCGGCGGTAGGCGCGCATCGCCAGCGGGAAGAACACCGCGACGATCCCCGCCATCCAGGCCAGCGCGCCCAGCAGCGGACCGGTGACCGGGCCGCCGTTCAGCAGGCTGCGCATCGTTTCGGTCAGCAGGCTCACCGGGCTGATGTCCGACCACGCGCGCAGCCAGCCGGGCATGGTGTCGGACGGGACGAACACGTTGCTGCCGAAGGTGATCGGCATCATGATCGCGACCATCACGCCCTGCACGGCCCCCGGGCTGCGCATCAGCATCCCGACGAACACCGCGATCCAGCAGAAGCACAACCCGGCCAGCAGCAGCAACGCGACGGCCACCACCAGCGAACCCGGATCGGTGTGCAGCCGGTATCCCATGATCGTGCCGGCGACCAGCAGCACCGCGAGCGCCACCGCGTACCGCACGACGTCCGACACCACCGCGCCGATCAGCGGCGCGGACCGGGCGATCGGCATGGCGCGGAACCGGTCGAACACGCCCTTGGTGACGTCGGTGTTGAGCGACGTCCCGGTCGCCATGCTCGCGAACACCGTGTTCTGCACCATCAGGCCGGGCACCAGGATCTGCAGGTAGGCGCTCGTGCTGCCGGCGATCGCGCCGCCGAACAGGTAGCCGAACATGAGCAGGAACAGGATCGGTTGCAGCGTCACGTCGGCCAGCTGCTCCGGGTTCTTGCGGATCTTCAGCACGCCCCGCCAGGCCAGGGTGAACCCGTCCTGCAGGGCTTTGCCCGGGCTGATGCGCCGGGGCAGGTCGAGCGTGGTCACACCAGGCTCCCTTCACGGGCCGGTTCTTCGGCGGGCTTCCCGGTCAGCGCCAGGAAGACCTCGTCGAGGCTGGGCAGGCGCAGCGCGAGTTCGTCGGCGGTGATGCCGGCTTCGTCCAGTTTGCGGACCAAAGTGGACATCAGGACCGGATCGCCCACCGGTGCGGTCAGCAAGCCGACATCGGTGTCGCGCGCGGGTTCGAACCCGGTCAGATCGGTCAGGATCCTCGCCACGGCGTCGAAATCGCTCCGCGAGCTCGGCCGCACCTGCACGGTCTGCCCGCCCACGCGGCGCTTCAGCTCGTCCGGGCGGCCCTCCGCGACCACCCGCCCGTGGTCGATCACCGTGATCGTGTCCGCGAGCTGGTCGGCCTCGTCCAGGTACTGCGTGGTCAGCAGCACGGTCGCGCCGTCGTCGACGAGCCGCCGCACCACCTGCCACACCTCGTTGCGCGCGTGCGGGTCCAGCCCGGTGGTCGGCTCGTCGAGGTAGAGCAGCTTCGGGCGGCCGACCAGGCTCGCGGCCAGGTCCAGCCGCCGCCGCATACCGCCCGAGTACGTTTTCACCGCGCGGGCGGCGGCGTCGGTCAGCTCGAACTGCTCCAGCAACTCCGCCGCGCGCGCCTTCGCATCGGCCCGGCCGAGCCCGAGCAACCGGCCCAGCAGCACCAGGTTCTCGGTGCCGGACAGGTCCTCGTCCACCGACGCGTACTGCCCGGTCAGGCCGATCAACCCGCGCACCCGCACCGCGTCGCGCACGACGTCGTAGCCGCCGACGGTCGCGTGACCGGCGTCCGGCCGCAGCAGCGTCGCCAAAATCCGCACCGTGGTGGTCTTGCCTGCCCCGTTCGGGCCGAGCACGCCGACCACCTTGCCGGTCGGCACCTCCAGGTCGACCCCGTTCAGCGCGGTGGTGTTCCCGAACCGTTTCACCAGGCCCTCAGCCTGGATCGCCAAGGTCATGACATCCTCCTCCTGTGTCGGAACCGACTCTTCCGGGGGAACCTGACAGCGCGCGCACAGCCGGCTGTCAGCCGCCGCCGAGGCGTGACAGGAAGACTGGGCGCATGGTGTTCTTCGCCGTCCTCGCCGCGGTCTTCGTGGTGTTCGCGGTGATGCGCCTGTCCGGCGTCGACGGCGGGCGGCTGACCGCGTCGCTGATCGCGCTGACGCCGTACTGGATCGTGTGCGGCCTGGTGCTCGCGGCGCTCACCCTCGCGCTCCGGCACTGGTGGATCGGCGGGGTCGTGCTGGTGCTCGCCCTGGTGCTGGGCGGCGTGGTGGTGCCGCGCGCGTTTTCCTCGGCCCAGCCGCAGGTGCACGGGCGGACGCTGCACGTGATGTCGTCGAACATGTACTACGGCGAGGCCGATCCGCAAACCCTCGTGCGGCTGGTGCGGGAGAACCAGGTCGACGTGCTGAACCTGCTGGAGCTGACGCCACAGGGGGTGACGGCGCTGGAGGCGGCCGGGCTGTTCGAGCTGCTGCCGTACCGGGTGCTGGAGCCGGCGCGGCGCGGTGCCGGGTCAGGGTTGTTGTCCCGGTATCCGGTCACGCAGTTGTCGCTGGCCGGGCCGTCGATCTTCGCGCAGCCGAGCGCGCGCGTGGACCTCGGCGGCGGGGTGTCGGTCGAGGTCGTGGCGGTGCACCCGACGGCGCCGGTCGCCGACGCGGGGGCGTGGAAGTCGGAGATCGCGGGACTGCCGCACCCCGATCCGGACGGCCCGGTGCGCATCCTCGCGGGCGATTTCAACGCCACGCTCGACCACGGAACGCTGCGGGACCTGATCGCGACCGGCTACACGGACGCGGGCGACGCGATGGGTGAGGGCTTCACGTCGACCTGGCCGTCGAAACTGTTCCCACCGCCGGTCACGATCGACCACGTGCTGGTCGACCAGCGGGCCGCGGTCACCGCCTACCGCGTGTTCCCGATGCCGAACTCCGACCACAAGGCCGTGTTCGCGTCGATCACACTCCCGTGAGCTGCGCGTGCCGGACGAACCGCGCCACGTCCGGGGACGTCGCGGTGGCCGCCCACACGACGTGCAGCTCGCTGGGTGACAACCCGCTGACCGGCACCACGCTGATGCCCGTGAGCGGCAGCTCCGGCAGCAGCGTCCGGGGCACGAACCCGACCGCCTGACCGAGCCGGACCGCGCTCGCGTACTCGGCGCCGTTGCGCACCAACGGGCCGGGCCGCCACTCGTACGCGACCCGGTCGGTGCCGGTCCAGTACGCCGTCTCCGCGGCTGGCATGCCGACCCACCGCGGGAACGCCTCGCCCGCCAGTTCGGCCCGGTCGACCGACTCCCGGCCGGCGAGCGGGTGCGACCGCGGCAGCAGGGCGACCCGCTCGTCGATCCGCACCGGATCGCTGTCCAGGCCCCGGCTCTCGAACGGGACGCGCAGCAAACCCACGTCGGCCGCCCCGGTGCGCAGCTCGTCCGCCTGGACCTGCCAGTCGGCCACGGTCGCGACGGCGTGCGGTTCGTACTGCTCGTTGTAGGAGTCGACGAGTCCCTGGAGCGTGGCCACGTCACAGGCCCGCGCGGTCACCCGCAGCCGCGGTCCGTCCTGCCCGAACCGCGCCACCCGGGCGATCGCCGCGCGGGCGTACTCGTCGATACCGCGGGCGTCCTCGGCGAGCATCCGCCCGGCGGCGGTCAGCTCCGCGCCCCGGTGCCCGCGGGCGAACAGCGCGGTCCCGACCCCGTCTTCGAGGGCCCGGATCGCGCGCGACAGCGCCGGCTGCGTCATGCCGAGACGCTGCGCGGCCGCGGTGAAGGTGCCCTCGGTGGCGACGGCGAGGAAATACCGCAGGTGCTTCAGATCCACTCCGACAGGCTGCCATGCCGGCCCGGCATGGACCCATGTTCGCGGGGCTTTGGACGGATTCCCGCCAGTCGGCTGAGCTGAACGGCATGACACAGAAGGCAATCGTGACGGCGGGCACCCGGGGACTCGGCTTCGAGGTGGCGCGGCAACTCGCGCGGCGGGACCACGACGTGACGATCATCGGACGGGACCCGGAACACGGCGAGGCGGCGGCGCGGACCATCGGCGGCCGGTTCGTCCAGGCCGACCTCTCGGTGCTGGCGGAGGTGCGCGCGCTCGGTGAGTTGCTCGCCGCGGCGGGACCGTGGCAGCTGCTGGTGAACAACGTGGGCGGTATGTGGTCGAAGCGCTGGGAGACGGCCGACGGCCTCGAAGCCAGCTTCGCGGTGAACCACCTCTCGCCGCTGGTGCTGACCGAAGCGCTGCTGGACTCACTCCGAGCCGGCGCCCCCAGCCGGATCGTCGACGTGACCTCGTCGTCGATCCAGGCCGCGCTGCTCGCCGGGACCCCGTCATACGCGGAGGTCGAGCCCAGCGAGTACTACGGCATGGCGGTGTCCGGGCGGGCGAAGCTCGCGCACCTGGCCTACAACCGGGAACTGGCGCAGCGGCTGCGCGGCAGTGGGATCTCGGTCCGCGCGGCCGACCCGGGCCCGGCGGCGACGCCGAACGCCGCCGAGATGACCCCGGAGATGCTGCCGCCTGCCCTGCGCCCGCAGTGGGCGCAGATCCAGGAGGCGGTGCGGCGCCCGGTCGCGGAGGCCGCTCGGTCGGTCGTGCTCGCGGCGACCGATCCGTCCCTGCCGAGCGGGACCGTGCTCGACGCGGAGGGCAAGCCGTCGGAGGAGTTGACCGGGGCCCTCACCGACGATCTGGTGGCGGCCGCCCGTGACCTGACCGAGCGCGTCCTGAAGCAGTAGCGGCGCGTACCGGATCCGGCCGTTCGGGGGGCGTGACGGCCGGATCCGGTATGCCGGACGACTGCGAGGAGCACGGTGGCGCCCGTGCGGCCGCAGCCGTCTGGTTAGAGGGGCCGACGGGCCCCACGGGACGCGTGGAACCCTCATGTTCACCGGATCGAGTGGTCCGGTCAGTAGTCCTTGACCGAGTACGACGCCACGACCTGCGTGAACTCGTCCACCCCGGTTTCGACCAGGATCTCGGCCGCCGCGCTCGCGTCCTCGGCCTGACCCGCCTGGGCCCGGCGCTCCCGCAGGTTGACGACCGCCATCTCCTGGTTCGCCCGGGCGTAGTCCCGCAGCTCCTTCTCATACGCCGCGAACGCCGCCCGGTGGTCGCCGCCGGCCGCGGCCAGCTCGCCGGCCAGCACGTACGCCCCGATCAGCGCCATGCTGCTGCCCTGACCGGACATCGGCGAACCGCAGTAACCCGCGTCGCCGAGCAGGACGACCCGGCCGCGCGACCACGAGTCCAGGTGGATCTGCGCCGCGGAGTCGAGGTGGAAGTCCGCGGCGGCCCGCGCGTACTCCACCAGCCGCGGCATCTCCCAGCTGTCCCCGGCCAGCGCACGAGCCACGATCTCCTTCTGGCCCTCGACGTCCCGGCGGTCGTAGTCGACCGGCTCCGGGGTGTCGAACATCAGGTACGCCCGCGCCTCGGTGTTGCCCCGCGCGCTCATCACCATCGCGCCGCGCATCCCGCCGCCCGGCATCTGGTGCATGACCTGCCAGTGGTCCAGGCCGAGGAAGTTCGGCACCGTGCACACGGCCATGCTGATGCCCAGGTCCCGGATGAACCGCTCGGTCGGACCGAAGACCAGGCGACGGGTGTTCGAGTGCAGGCCGTCCGCGCCGACCACCAGGTCGAACGTGCGCTCCAGGCCGGACTCGAACACCACGCGGACCTCGTCGGCGTCCTGCTCCAGGGCGGCGATCGAGTCGCCGAACAGGTACTCGACCTCGCCGCTCGTGGCTTCGGTGATGATCCGCGCGAGGTCGTCGCGCAGGATTTCGACGTCCGGGCTGTCCAGGTCGCCGCCGCTGACCGTGCGGTCCTCGGTGCGGTAGATCTCGGTGCCGTCGGCGTCCACCACCGACATCCCACGCATGCCGGTGCCGTGGGCGCGCAGGGTGTCCAGGATGCCCATGCGCTCGGCGACGTCCAGCGCCGGACCGCGCACGTCGACCGCCTGCCCGCCGGGCCGTGGGGCGGGCGCCCGCTCCACGACGGTCACGGTGTAGCCGTAGCGCGTGAGCCAGTGCGCGAGGGCGGGCCCGGCGATGCTGGCGCCGGAGATGAGGATCTTGGTGTTGGTCATGCCGTCACCGTGCCGGGCGCCACTGACCGGCCGCTGACGAACGGCTGTCAGCCGCCGAGCAACGCGGTCAGCGCGGTCAGCGCGGGATAGGGGAGCGACACCCCGCGCCCGTGCCGGACCTCGGGTTCGCGCGGGTTGATGCGGATCAGCGCGCCGGTCACGGCGGAGGCCAGCTCGGCGTAGCGGCGCACGGTGGGCACCGCGCGCCCGGCGCCCAGCTCGACGACGACCGCGCCCCGGTTCGCGCGCCGCCACTCGTCGAGCGCGCGCATCTGGGCGTCCGTGCGGGCGGACACCCAGTCGAAGTCGCCGAACATCAGGATGTTCGGCCGGGCCAGGCCACCGCAGTTCGGGCAGGACGGCAGCGGCGGGCGGGCGCGCATGGTGGATTCGTCGACGCCGGGGGAGAACTCCGCGGGCCAGATGTCCGGGCCGCACGGAACGGTGCACTGCAGGTGGTGGATCGAGCCGTGCGCCTCGGCGACCAGGCCGAACCCGGCGCGCTGGAACTGGCCGTCCACATTGGACGTGAACACCGCGACGCCGCCGGGCAGCCGGGAGCCGTGCCGCAGCAGCAACCCGAACCCGGCGTGCGGTTCGGTCCGGCGGTACAGGTCGAGCCGGTGGCCGTAGAAACCCCAGGCCAGCTCGGGGTCCTCGGCGAAGTGACGCGGGTCGGCGATCTCGGCGAAGCTCAGCCCGAGCCGCGCGTACGGCGGATAGGCCCGCCAGAACCCCTCGTCGCCGCGGAAGTCCGGGAGGCCGGAGTCGACGCCCATGCCGGCGCCCGCGCACACGAGGAGCGCGGACGCGCCGGCGAGCATCTCGGCGGCCTCGGCAAGGCCGTCGCCGGACATCAGTCGAGCGGGACGACCTCGAACTCCAGCAGGTTCGCCCCGCTGGCCACCGGCCGTGAGCTCTGGCCGGCGTGCGCCTCCTTGGCCGGGCCGCTCGCCCAGGCCTGGTAGGCCTCCTCGGACTCCCACTTCGTGTAGACGAAGTAGCGGTTCTCGCCGGCGACCGGGCGCAGCAGCTCGAAGCCGAGGAACCCGGGCTGCCCGTCGACCGAGTGGGCCCGGTTCGCGAACCGCTTCTCCAGTTCGGGGCCCGCGCCCTCGGGGACCTCGATCGCATTGATCTTCACGACTGCCATGGCCTCAGCCTACCCAGCCCACGTGGCTATGCTGGGACGTAATGGGGATCACAGGGGAAGATCGCAAGCTGGCCCGGGGGCTCGCCGGGGACCTGCGGAAACTCGTCCAGACGGCCGCGCTGGTGGTCGAGGAGGACAACCCGGCCGAGGAGCTCATCGGCCGGATCACCGGGCACCTCGGCGTCGGGTTCCGGCAGATCGTGCTGGTCGGCCAGGACTTCTCGCCGTGGGAGCACGTGAACGTGCACCGCGGCGTCGAGGCCTACCTCGCCGAACGCGGCGGTGAGCCGGAGTGGTTCGGCGTGACCGGCGCGAACCGGCTGCACGAGGAACTGACCGGGATGCTGTCGTCCGCGCGGCGGCACGGCGCGTTCGAGCTGGGCGCGGTCGACATGGCGACCGTCGCGATCGGACCGGAGGAGACCGCGGAGGTCGTCCAGTTCGGGCTGGTCCTGACGACGGCCCCGGACGGCGGGCCGGTGGTCGTCGCGCTACGCGGGCCGAACCCGCAGCACGGGCCGTCCGCGCTGTCCAAGGTCGAGGTGCTGGCCGGTGACCGCGCGGCGGCCGGGGCGGTCCGCGACCGGATCGAACAGCTCGCCCGTGAGCACGACGTGCTGCGCGGCCAGGTCCTGGCGTTCGGCAGCAGCGAGTACCGGGGCAACGAGCTGCTGACGTTCCTGCCCCGCCCGAGCCTGACCGCCGAGCAGGTCGTGCTGCCCGAGGGGGTGCTGCCCTCGATCGAGGAGCACATCGTCGGCATCGCCGAGCACGCCGACCGGCTGCGCGCCGCGGGCCAGCACCTCAAGCGGGGGCTGCTGCTGCACGGGCCGCCGGGCACCGGCAAGACGCACACCGTGCGCTACCTGCTGAGCCGCCTGGCCGGCAGCACGGTGATCATCCTCACCGGCGCGGGCATGCGGTTCCTCGACAAGGCGGCCGAGCTGGCCCGGCGGTTGCAGCCGTCGATCCTGGTGGTCGAGGACGTGGACCTGGTCGCCGAGGACCGCACCATGCCGGGCGGTGGCGGCGTGCTGCTGTTCAGCCTGCTGGACGCGATGGACGGGATCGGCGCGGACGCGGACGTCACGTTCGTGCTGACGACCAACCGGCCGGCGGCGCTGGAGGCGGCGTTGCGGGACCGGCCGGGGCGGGTCGACCTGGCGGTGGAGATCCCGCGGCCGGACGCCGAGGGGCGGCGCAAGCTGTTCGAGCTGTACGGCCGCGGGGTGGACCTGGTGGCGGACCTGGAGCCGGTGATCGCCGAGACCGAGGGCGTGACCGCGTCGTTCGTGAAGGAGTTGCTGCGCCGCGCGGTGCTGCACGAGATGCGCAACGGGGTGGACGGCGAGCGGGTGCGGGTGGGCGACAAAGCGCTCGCGACGGCGTTGCGGGCCATGCAGGATTCGCGGAACTCGCTGACCAGGTCGCTGCTCGGCAGCTGATTCAATGGGCGCCGTGAGCGTCGTGGACTTCGGTGGCGAGGGCCGTCCGATCGTGTTGCTGCACGGGCTGATGGGCCGGGCGCGCACGTGGTGGCGGGTGGCTCAGTGGCTGCGCCGGTACGGGCACGTCGTGGGCCTGGACGCCCGCGGGCACGGGCGCGGGCCGCGCGGCGGGCCGTGGACGACCGAACAGTTCGTCGCCGACGCCGCCGAGGTGGCGCGGTCGCTGGGCGAACCGGCCGTGGTGATCGGGCACTCCATGGGCGGCCTGCACGCGTGGGCGCTGGCCGCCGCCGAGCCGGAACTGGTGCACGCCGTGGTGGTCGAGGACATGGCGCCGGACCAGCGCGGCAAGACGGTCGAGACGTGGCGCGGGTACTTCGAGTCGTGGCCGGTGCCGTTCCAGTCGCTCGCGCACGTGCGGGACTTCTTCGGCGAGACGGGCGAGTACTTCACCGAATGCGTGGAGGAACGCGCCGACGGCTACCACCTGATCGCCGAGCTGGACGATCTGTACGAGATCGCCGCGGAGTGGGGGCGGCGGGAGTACTGGTCGCTCGTGGACGGCGTGAAGTGCCCCATGCTGGTGGTGGAGGCCGAGCACACGTTGATGCCGGCCGGGCAGCAGGCGGAAATGGCGCGCCGGGCCCAGCAGGGGCGGCACCTGGTGGTCCCCGGAGCCGGACACGTCGTGCACGACTCGCAGCCGGAGATCTACCGGGGCGCGGTGGAGGCGTTCCTGTCCGAGGTGCTGGGGCGGTAGGCGCGCGTCACCGCGCGGACAAGCGCTCCAGCGCCGCCCGGCTCTCGTCGTCCGCGGGACGGTAGATCACCAGCAGCTGCGCCGCGTCGCGAAGTGGCGTGAGGGTTTCGAACTGCAGGGCGATGTCCCCGGCTTCGGGGTGCCGCACCACCTTCTGGCCGCGGCCGTCGACCTTGACGTCCCGTTCGGCCCACCACCATGCGAAGTCCGCGTCGCGCCTCACGCATTCGGTGATCAGGTCCGTCAACGCCTGGTCGTCCGGATGCGCCGCCCAGGCGGCACGCAGGTGCGCGATCCCCTCCCGCACGACGCGTTCGCGGTCGACGTAGAGCTCACGGGTCTTCGGGTGCAGCAGGCACAACCACATCGCGTTGCGCTGCGACGGCGGAAGGGTGTCGAAATCGAGGAGGAGCTTCGCCATCAGGCCGTTCCAGGCCAGGATGTCGTAGCGGTGGTTCATCAGCATCGCGGGCAGCGGGGCGAGGTCCTCGACCAGCCGGGCCAGCTGCGGCGCGGCGGCGGAGGCGGGTTCGCCGGTGTCGCGGGGGCGCTGCCGGGTCAGGTCGAACAGGTAGGCGCGCTCGTCGGGGGCCAGGCGCAGAGCCTGGGCCAGCGCGTCCACGACCTCCGCCGATGGCCGCAGCCCACGGGCCTGCTCCAGCCGCACGATGTAGTCGACGCTGATCCCCGCCAGCTCGGCGACCTCTTCCCGGCGCAACCCCGGGGTCCGCCGGGCCCGCCGCCCCGGCGGCAGTCCGAAATCGCGTGGCTCCAGCCGTTCGCGACGGCTGCGCAGGAACGCGGCCAGCTCCTGCGCGGGGTCCACGGCGCGAGTGATCACGGACGGTCCAACAGCCCGGGTAGGACCGGTGTTCCCAGGAAACCGGTTCCCTTATCCCCGGCCCGCCGTGCCCACAGACTCGTCCACGGCGACGGATCACGAGCACTGGCGCGCGCAAGTTGTTCGACACCTACGTCGAGCGCGGTGGCAACTTCATCGACACCGCCAACACCTACACCGACGGCAGCTCCGAACGCCTGCTGGGGGAATTCACCCGGGGCAACCGGGAAAGCCTCGTGCTGGCGACGAAGTACACGACGCTGCGCCGTCCCGGCGACCCGAACTCCGGCGGCCCGCACCGGAAGAGCATGTTCACGTCGGTGGAGACCAGTCTGCGACGGCTGAACACGGACTACCTCGATCTGCTCTACCTGCACGTGTGGGACGACACGACTCCGGTGGAGGAGATCCTGCGCGCCATGGACGATCTGGTCCGGCAGGGCAAGGTCCTGCACGTGGCGATGTCCAACGTCCCGGCGTGGCAGGTGTCGCGCATGCAGGCGATCGCCGACCTGCGTGGCTGGTCGCCGCTCGTCGCGCTGCAGATCGAGTACAACCTGGCGCAGCGCACCGGGGAACGCGACTTGATCCCGATGGCACGTGAGCTGGGCTTGGGCGTGATTCCGTACTCGCCGCTGGCGAGTGGGGTGCTGACCGGCAAGTACCGCCGCGACGACGGTGCCGGGGAGAGCACCCGCCGGAGCTTCAACGCCGATCTGGGCCTGGTCACCGAGCGCAACCTCGCCATCGCCGACGTCGTGCAGGAGGTCGCCGCGGAGCTGGGGTGCACTCCCGCCCAGGTCGCGCTCGCCTGGACCCTGCGGACCCCGGGTATCACGGCGCCGATCATCGGCGCTCGCACCACCGCCCAGCTGGAGGACAACCTCGGCGCCCTGGCGGTCGCCTTCAGCCCCGCCCAGCTGGCCCGGCTCGACGAGGTCAGCGCGATCGACCCCGGCTACCCGCACGCCCTGCTCGCCAGTGACCACATCCGCACGGTCACCACGGGCGGTCTGAAGATCGACAACCGCCGCTGAGCTACCGATGTTCGCCGGGGAGCGCGAACCGGCCGTCCGCCGTCTGCTCCACCAGACCGTCCACCAGCAGCGAATCCAGGCAGCGGTCCCGCTGGCCGGTGTCCGGCCAGACCACGTCCAGGCTCGCCTTCCACACCGGCTCCGGCGTGCCCCGCAGGACGTCCAGCAGCAGGCCGCGCACGTGGCGGTCCGTCCCGGCGTACTTCTGCGTCGCCTTGGCGGGACCCTGGTACGCCGGGCGGCCGGCCTTTTGCCAGGCGCAGTCGTCGTACACCGGGCAGTCCGCGCAGCGCGGCGAACGGGCCGTGCACACCACCGCGCCCAGCTCCATCAGGGCCGCCGAGAACCGCGCCGCCCGGGCCTCGTCGCGCGGCAGCAGCACCTCGACGTCGGCCATGTCGCGGGTGTTCGACGGCGGGCCCGCGTCACCGGCGCCGTGCACCGCCCGCGCCACCACGCGCCGCACGTTCGTGTCCACCACCGGCGCCCGCTTGCCGTACGCGAACGCCGCCACCGCCCGCGCCGTGTACGCCCCGATGCCGGGCAACGACAACAGTGTGTCCACATCGGACGGCACCACGTCCCCGTGCTCGGTGGCGATCGCCGTGGCCGCCGCGTGCAGGCGCAGCGCCCGCCTCGGGTAGCCGAGCTTGCCCCACGCCCGCAGCACCTCGCCCTGGCTCGCCGCCGCCAGCGCCGACGGCACCGGCCACCGCACCAGCCACTCGTGCCAGATCGGCTCGACCCGTGCGACCGGCGTCTGCTGCAGCATGATCTCGCTGACCAGCACACCCCACGCGGTGCACTCCGGCCGCCGCCACGGCAGGTCCCGGGCACACGAGTCGAACCAGTCGATCAGCAGTTCGGAGTCGATGGGCACCGAACCAGCGTAAGGGTCACTCCACCTCGGAGATCTTGCCGGTGGTCACGTCGTAGACGAACCCGCGCACCTTGTCCACGTGCGGCAGGTACGGGCTGCGCTTCACGCGCCGCACCGACCGGCGCACGCTGTCCTCGACGTCGCGGAACGCCTCGACCGACCACGTCGGCCGCACCCCGCACTCCGACTCCAGCTCGTCCTTGAAGTCGTCCTCGGTGACCGACGAGACGCCGCAGCCGGTGTGCTGCATGATCAGCACCTCTTCGGTGCCCAGCTTGCGCTGCGACAGCGCGAGCGAGCGGATCACGTCGTCGGTGACCACGCCACCGGCGTTGCGCAGGACGTGCACCTCGCCCTCGCCGAGCCCGAACACGTCGCCGACGCGGATGCGGGCGTCCATGCAGGTCAGGATCGCCACCTTCAGGCCGGGCCGCGCGTTGGAGCGGTCGCCCACGGTCTCGGGGTGGTCCTGGTTGCGCTGGAGCAGGGTGTCGATCGCGGTCAAGAATGCCTCCCGGGAGATTGTCCGGATTTCATTCCACCGGACTCATCAAGACCCCGCAATGAGAGAGATCACGGCCCGAACCAGTGCTGCTCCATCGTGCGCGGCGGCGCGGACGTCGTGCCGATCCGCAGCTGCGTGTTGAGGGTGATGATCCGCGGCTTGACGTGGTCCCCGGAGGACAGCAGCAGCTTGCCCGCCGCGCGGCCCTTCTCCAGCACCGGCTGGTGCACGGTGGTCAGGCCGGCGCGCTCCGCCTCCGCGATGCCGTCGAACCCGGTCACCGTCAGGTCCGCGGGCACCCGCAGGCCGCGGCGGTTCGCCTCGGCCAGCGCGCCGAGCGCGAGGATGTCCGAGGTGCAGATCAGGGCGGTCACCTGGGGATGCGCGTCGAGCAGGTGGCGGGCCGCGGCGGCCCCGTCGTCCACGGTGTGCTCGAACCGCTCCACCACCGGCACGGCCGACCAGTCGACACCGACCTTCGCGAACGCCTTCGCCAGCGCCTCCAGCCGGGCGCGCTGCACGTGGAAGTGCGCGCTCTGCTGCCGGTCCAGGTAGGCGAACCCGTCGTTGCGGTCGCGCGCCAGCCGCATGCACAGCACGCCGATCTGCCGGTGCCCGAGCTGGATGATGTGCTCGGCGAGCGCGGTGACGGCCGTCGTGTCGTCGGGGCCGACCCGGTCCACGCCCTCGATGCGCGGCTGGTCGATGATCACCGTCGGCACCGGGCGGGCCAGCACGGCGCCCAGGTGCGGGTCGTCGTCCGGCACCGAGTACACGACGAAACCGTCCACACCGGCGCGGTGCACGGCGGCCACGTCGTCGCGCCCGGGGCTGGCCGGCACGAGGTGCAGCCCGACGCCGGCGTCCTCGCACGCCAGCGCGAGCCCCTCCAGCACGCCGATCGCGGCCGGGTCGCGGAAGGCGTAGGACAGGTTCTCGGTGAGCAGCAGGCCGACGGCACCGGCCTTGCGGGTGCGCAGCGACCGCGCCACCGGGTCGGGGCCGGGGTATCCGAGGCGGCGGGCGGTTTCCAGCACGCGCTTGCGCAGTTCGGGTGACAGCTGGTCCGGGCGGTTGTAGGCGTTGGACACGGTGGTCCGAGACACGCCGAGCTCCGCGGCGAGCGACGCCAACGTCGCCTGTCGCCTCATGCGCATAGGACGCCCCATGAGGGAACCGTAACGGTTCAGAACGGAGTCGTGAAGTCGAACGCCGTCCGTGCGGCGTGCGCCACTGCGCAACGTCACGTTCAAGCGGCGGTAACCGAGCCGGTGAGATCGTCACCCGTTCAGGTAAGGTGAACCCGAAAACCGTTTCCAATAGCGCTGTCGATGCTTCCCACCTCGTACTTCAGGAGTGCTCGCGATGAGTTTCCCCCGCCTGATCGGTCTCGCGTCCGCCGCGACGGCCCTCGTCCTCGGCCTCACCGCCTGTGGTGGGGGTAACACTGGCAGCGACGACACCGGCGGCTCCGGCGGCAAGATCAACGTGGTCGCCTCGACGAACGTCTGGGGCAGCGTGCTGTCCGCGGTCGGCGGCGACCAGGTCGCGGTCACCTCGATCATCGACGACCCGAGCGCCGACCCGCACTCCTACGAGACCACCCCCGAGGACGCCATCGCCGCGCAGAACGCGCAGCTGACCCTGGCCAACGGCGGCGGCTACGACGACTTCTTCGGCAAGCTCGCCGACCAGGCCGCCAACGCCCGCAAGCTCAACGCCTACGAGATCGGCGCGACCGGCGACGAGAACGAGCACGTCTGGTACAGCTTCGCCACCGTCGCCAAGGTCGCCGACCAGGTCGCCGCGCAGCTCGGCCAGATCAAGCCGGACGCCGCGCAGACCTTCACCACCAACGCCACGAACTTCAAGTCCCAGCTCGACCAGCTCACCACCAAGGCCGAGCAGATCGGCACCGCCCACCCGGACACCAAGGTCCTGGTCACCGAGCCGGTCGCGCACTACCTGATCGAGGCCGCCAAGGTCACCGACGCCACCCCGGCGGAGTTCTCCGAGGCCATCGAGGAGGAGACCGACGTACCGCCGGCCGCGCTGGCCGAGTTCAACTCGATGATCACCGGCAAGCAGGTCAAGGCCCTGATCAACAACGAGCAGACGGTCACCCCGGTCACCGAGCAGGTCGTCGGCGAGGCGACCCGCGCCGGCATCCCCGTGGTGGGCGTGACCGAGACGCTGCCCGCCGGGACGACGGACTACATTGCCTGGATGACCAGCGAAGTCGACGACCTGGCGAAGGCACTGAACTCTTGAGCCCTGCTGTCGAGATCTCCGGCGCGACCCTCGCGTTCGGTTCGCGCACGCTGTGGTCCGGTCTGGACCTCGCGGTCGAGCCCGGCGAGTTCGTCGCCGTGCTGGGGCCGAACGGGTCGGGCAAGACCAGCCTGCTGAAGGTGCTGCTCGGTCTGCAGCACCTCTCGCGTGGCAGCGTGCGCATCAACAGCGATCACCCGGTCGGGTACGTCCCGCAGCAGCGGGCGATGGCCGAGGCGCTGACGCTGCGCGGGGTCGACCTCGTCGGGCTGGGGCTCGACGGGCACCGCTGGGGCACCGGGCTGCGTGGACTGGCCGAGCGACGGCGGCGGGTGTCCGCCGCCGTCGCGGCGGTCGGCGCGCAGTCCTACGCGAAGCAGCCGGTCGGGAAGCTCTCCGGCGGTGAGCAGCAGCGGCTGCGCGTGGCGCAGGCGCTGGTCGGCGAGCCGGACGTGCTGCTGTGCGACGAGCCGCTGCTGTCGCTGGACCTCGCGCACCAGCGCGCGGTGAGCGAGCTGATCGACGCCCGCCGCCGCGAAGCCGGTACCGCGGTGCTGTTCGTGACCCACGAGATCAACCCGATCCTGCCGTACGTGGACCGCGTGCTGTACCTGGTCGACGGCCGGTTCCGGATCGGCCCGCCGGAGGTCGTGATGACCTCCGAGACGCTGTCCGAGCTGTACCGGGCCCGGGTGGAGGTGGTCCGCGTCGGCGGCCAGATCCACGTCGCCGGTGCCCGCAGCGCGGTCTGCGAGGACGAACCCCACCACCTGGACGAGCGCGTTTCGTGAGCACCGAAGGTTCCCGCTGAACATGGACAAGCTCTTCGACTTCGGTCTGACGGCGCAGCTGCTCGGGCTGCCGTTCGTGCAGACCGCCCTGCTCGCCGCGGCCGTGCTCGGGCTCGTCGCCGGAGTGCTGGGCCCGCTGATCGTGACCCGGCGGATGTCCTTCGCCGTGCACGGCACCGCCGAACTGGCCTTCACCGGCGCGGCCGGTGCGCTGCTGCTCGGCGTCGGCGTCGAGTTCGGGTCGCTGGCCGGCGCGGTGATCGCCGCGCTGCTGCTCGGCCTGCTCGGCGGGCGGGAGTCCGATCGCGACTCGGTGATCGGCGCGATCCTGTCCTTCGGGCTCGGTCTCGGCGTGCTGTTCCTGTGGTTCTACCCGGGCCGCGCGGCCAACAAGTTCGGCATCCTGGTCGGTCAGATCGTGTCGATCGAGACGACCAACCTGATCGTGCTGGTCATCGCTGCAGTCGCGGTGCTGCTGATCCTCGCGGCGATCTACCGGCCGCTGCTGTTCGCCAGCGTCGACCCGCACGTCGCGGCCGCGCGCGGAGTCCCGGCGCGGACGCTGTCCGTCGTGTTCGCCGTGCTGGTCGGCGTCGCGACGGCGCTCGGCGTGCAGATCGTCGGCGCGCTGCTGGTGGTCGCCATGATGGTCACCCCGGCCGCCGCGGCCGTGCGGCTCACCGCGAGCCCGTGGAAGGCGACCGTGCTGGCCGTCGTGTTCGCCGAGACGGCCGCGCTGGGCGGCATCGTCCTGTCGCTCGCGCCGGGCGCGCCGGTGAGCGCGTTCGTCACCGCGATCGCGTTCACGATCTACCTGGTCTGCCGCCTGATCGCCTACCTGCGCGACCGGGCCGCCCGCGTCACCGAATCGGATGCTGCTGCAGTTGCGCCTGCAGCGCCGTGAGGAACTCGTCGGTCAGGAACGGCAGCTGACCGCTGGAGACGTTGCGCTCCACGGTCTCCAGCACGATCACGTCCGAGTTGACGAACATCCCGATCGCCTGGTCCCGGCTCGTCTTCGGGGTGAAGTAGGCGAGCATCGTCAGGTTCGCGAACCCGGCCGCCAGGTAGCGCGAGGACGCCTTGGTGAACGAGTCGCCGTAGAACAGGGTCTTCTGGTTCACCGTCGAGGACATCGGTGAGGCGAACCGGTAGGACGGTGTCTCGATGTCGGTGATGGTCTGCCCGGCCCGGTCGACGATGCCGTCCGGGCGCAGGTCGTAGAGCACGTTCGTCTTGTCGGCCTTCTTGCCCAGCAGCGGCGGCAGGTCCGCGGCCACGGTGTAGGTGCCGATCTGCTTGCTCTGCCAGGTCGCGGTGATGCCGGGCTGCACGGCCTCGGCGACCGCGCGGGTCATCGCCAGCGAGCCCTCGTCGGTCCAGTGCGTGTCGTTGGACGGGTAGACCGGCCGGTTGACGCGCCGCGCCTCCGCCGTCAGCGCCGGCCGCAGGTCCACGGCGCCGGCCGCGTCGATCTGCTGCCAGGTGGGCGCCTCCGCGGCCCGGTGGCACTCCCGGCCCGGGTAGCTGGACGGCAGGTTCTCCGGGACCATGGTGGATTTGTCCGGCGCCACGACCCACACGAACTTGCGGCCGGACGCCTCGATCATCGTGCGCAGCCGGCCCATCCGCTCCAGCGTGTCGGACAGCATCCGGACCGGGGAGCACTTGGCCTCGGCGTCGTAGCCGAAGTACAGCCAGCCGTTGCGGCCCTCGATCACCTGCCGGTAGCCGGCCTGGTCGAGCGGGCCCGAGGTGGTGGGCTGGTCGGTTTCGCCCTGCGTCTGCGTCGGCGGCGGGCTGCCGGGCAGGGGACCGGTTTCGGTGGTGCCCGCCTGGTCGCGTGGCGGGGTCTCGCCGAAGAAGGTGCGGCTGACCCAGTCCGCGGCGTCGATCGCGGCGCCGCGGAAGGTGAGCTGGTCGGTGGCCCAGCCGGGCAGGCTGGTGAAGAACGCCCAGCCGTCGCCGATGCTGGGGAAGCTCGCCAGGTGCCGGTTCTCGATCTCGGCGGGGCGGGCGCCGAACACCCACAGCAGCGCTGGGGTCGTGAAGAACACGATCGCGCTGATCAACGCGGTGAGCTGCCGGCCGCCGTGCCGGGGCCGGTGCAGGGAGTGCTCGCGGGGCAGCCACGCCTCGTGCACCGCGGGGAGCTGCTGCGGTTCGTGCGCCACGCGGCCACGGTAACGGTTCACCTAGTGCAGCATCAGCAGAACCTGCAACTCGCCGACCACGAACCCGATCACACCGCCGACCGCGATCAGCTTCCACTCCTCCTGGCGGAACGCCGGGCGCAGCAGGTTCTCGTAGTCCTCGGGCGTGAGCGCGAGCATCCGCCGTTCGACCAGGTTCGCCAGGTCCATCGCCTCCACCAGGTACGGCTCGGCGCTGCGCAGCAGGTACGGCATCTGCGCGAGCGCGCCGGCGGCCGCGGTCTCGGTCATCTCACGCAGCCGCTCCCCGCCGACGGTCGCGGACACCAGCGGCCGGATCAGGCCGACCTGCTCGTCGACGGCCCGTGCCACCACGCGCCGCACGAGCGCGGCGAGCCGGTCGGCGCGCGGGCCGGTGAGCAGCTCGTCGAGGAGGTTGGGGACGGTCAGCACCTCGCGGGCGATGATCTCGCCGTACTGGCGGGCCACCTCGGCCTTGCGGCGCTGGAACTTGCCCTGCAGCGTGATCGGCCCGATCTTCACCGGGCGGCGCGGCAGGAAGATCATCTTGATGGCGAGCCAGTCGGTGAACAGCCCGATGGCCCCGCCGAAGGCGGGCAGCACCCACGGGTTCTTCGTCAGCGCCCACACCACCGCCTGCACGACGCCCAGGACGAACCCGAAGTAGATGCCGCAGCGGGCGATGAACGCCATTTCCGGCCGGGACGTCTCCCGGATGAGCCGCACCAGCAGGGCGCGGTCGCGGGTGAGCCGTTCGACCGTCATGTGCTTGACGTCGAGCACGCCGTCGAGGTTGGTGCGGATCTCCTCCAGCAGCTCCCGCACCAGCTTCGGCGAGCCGGCCTGCAGCTGCTTGACGATCAGGTCCTGCGCCATCGGCGGCAGCGACTCCCACAGCCGCGGGTGGTGCCGGGCGAGCACGTCGCGGGCCAGGGCGTCGATCGCGCGCAGCAGCGGCTGTTCGATCTCCCGCACCAGCCGGTCGGGCTGGATCCGGCCGATCACCTCGCCCAGGTCGATCAGGTTCTTGGTGAGCAGGTCGGTGGCGATCGCCGCCATCCGGCCGCCGTGCTTGGGCACCACGCCCTGCCAGCCGAAGATCGGGCGGATGCCGACGAAGTCCAGCGGGCGGAACATCATCTCGATGGCCACGCGCTTGGTGACGTAACCGATGAGGGCGGCGATGAACGGGATCGCGGTGTAGAGCGGCCAGTGCTGCGCGAAGTCGGCCAGCACCGCGTCCATCCGGCCACCCCCTCGGAAATCCTGGCCGCGAGATTAGTGGAGGAGCAGGATCGCCTGAAGCTCGCCCACGAGCCCGCCGATGATCGCACCCACGGCGATCAGCTTCCACTCGTCCTGCCGGAACGCGGGCCGCAGCAGCTCCTCGAACTCCATCGGGGACAGCTGGCGCATCCGGTCGACGATCGTGTTCCGCACGTCCAGGGCGTTGACCGCGTACTCCTCGGCGTACCGGATGGTGTCCGGCACCCGCTCGGCGGCCTTGAGCGCGGCGGCCTGCTTCATCTCCTGCCACTTGCGGGTGCCCACCGCGGCCGCGACGAGCGGTTTCACGACGCCGGCCTGCGCGTCGATGGTCCGCTGCACCTCGCGGCCGATCAGGTGGAACAGCCGGTCGGCCTTCGGGCCCTTGAGGATGGCCTCCAGGAGGTTCGGGATGGTGATGATCTCGCGGGCGATCATGTCGCCGTAGTCGGCGGCCACCTGGTCGCGGCGTTTCTGGAACACGCCCTGCCAGGTGTAGAGGCCGAAGAACTCGCGCGGCTCGCGCGGCAGGAAGATCATCTTGAGGGCGAGCCAGTCGGTGAACCAGCCGATGCCGAGGCCGAACAGCGGCATCACGATCGGCGACTTGGTCAGCGCCCAGACGACGAGCTGGACGCACCCGAGGGCGAAGCCGAACACCAGGCCGGAGTTCGCGATGAACCGCATCTCGGGGCGGGAGATGTCCCGGATGAGACGGTTGAGCAGGCTCTTGTCACGCACCAGGTTGGTGATGACCATGTTCTTGAGGTCGAGGACGTCCTCGATGTTGTCCGACAGCTCCCGCATGATCTTCGCGATCACCTTGGGGGCCTCGGCCTGGACGCGGCGCAGCAGCAGTTCCTTGGCGCCGGTGGGCAGGGCCTCCCACAGCCGCGGCTGGTACTGCTCCATGACCTCCTCGGTGATCTCCTCGACCACCTGCAGGAGGGGCTGCTCGATTTCCTTGGCGAGCTGGTCGGGGTCGAGCCGGGCGAAGATCTCCTTCGGGTCGACGAGGTTGCTGGTGAGCATGTCGGTGGCGGTGGCTGCCATGCGTTCGGCGTTGGCCGGCAGGACGCCCTGCCACCCGAGGAACGGTTTGATCCCGACGAACTCGATCGGCCGGAACATCATCTCGATCGCGACGCGCTTGGTCACGTAGCCGATGAGCGCCGCGATGAACGGCATCGACACGTAGAGCGGCCAGTGTTCGGCCAGGTCGGCCACGATCTCCTGCAGTTGCACCGGCCCCTCCTCGCGACTCCCGCCGAACCGTATCCCAGCCGTTCCGGGGGAGGCGCGGACCGGATTCAGTTGATCTTCGATAATGTGTCACCCGAAAGTATGGAAACCCAGGTCCAATAGCACTAAGGTGCCCGCATGCCTCCTGCCGAGTCCCAAGATCCCATCGCTGGCAATCCCCTGTTCCCGCTCGTGTTCCGCGGCTACGACCGACCGCCGGTGGACGAGAAGTTCGCCCAGCTGACCGCCGAGCTGAAGGAGACGTCCGTCTCCCGTGACGAGGCCCTGTCCTCGGTCGCCGAGCTGACCCGTGCCCTGTCCTACGCCCAGCAGGAGCTGAGCGAGGCCAAGCAGGCGCTGTCGCGGATGGCGAGCGACCCGTCGAGCGCCGCCACGATGACCGAGCGCGTGCGCACGATGATGACGCTCGCCGAAGAGGAGATCGCCGAGCTCAAGAACCGCGCCGAAGCGCAGGCCGACGACATCCGCGCCGCGGCCGACAAGTACGACCTGGACACCCGCAAGGCGGCCGACAAGATGGTCGCCGAGCGCGAGGCCGAGCTGGCCAAGCGGCGCGACGACCTCGAGCTGGAGTTCCAGGAGCGGCACACCGCGCTCACCACCGAGCACGAGAACCTCATGGAGCAGGGCCGCGCCGAGATCGCGCGCCTGAACGAGGAGGCCGCCGAGGAGCGGGCCCGCCTGGACGCCGAAGCCGCCGACGCGCGTGCCAAGGCCGAGCGGGAGACCGCCGAGGCGCTGGCCCGCAAGACCGACGAGGTCGAGACGGCGCTCGCGCGCAAGACCGAAGAGGTCGAGACCGCGCTGGCCCAGAAGACCAAGGAGGTCGAGGAGCGACTGGCGAAGGACACCCGGGAGACCGAGGAGCGCCTGGCGAAGCTGGTCGCCGAGACCGAGGCGAAGATCGCCAAGGACACCGAGGAGACGGAGACCCGCCTGGCGAAGATCACCGCCGAGACGGAGTCGCGTCTGGCCAAGCAGACGTCCGAGGCGGAGACCCGGGCGAGCACCCTGGTCGCCGACGCGGAGCGCCAGCTGTCCGAGGCGCAGCAGGCGCGCACCGAGGCGTTCGAGTTCCGCCGCGAGGTCACCGAGCGCCTCACGGCCACCCACTCGGCCCTGCAGGAAGCACTGGAAACCCTAGTCCCAGCCGACGACCGCACCCCCGTCGCCTGAGGATTTTTTCAGCTGAAAGCGCTGGCGCGCTGTGCGCGCCAGCGCTTTTTTTCTTCGGCGCGCGCGCCAGGCTTTTTGAACAAACCCGAGCTGGGTGGTCATCCCGTCGCCTGACACCTGACGATCACTTTGAGCCAGGCCCGCAACCCACGCTCTCTCCGGCGGCCGGGTACGCAACCTTGCGGGCCTGGCTCAAAGTGATACACACAAACCGGAAGGCGACGGGATGACCACACAGCGACCACCTGCCCAAGGTGAGCCGACAACGGTCCCCCGTCATCCCGGAGCCTGCCCGTCCGGCGAGGACATCTTTTGATCTTTAGAGGTGACGTTAGGCAGGCGAAGAGCCCGCCCTCCGGGCGGTAAAACCAGGGCGCCTACGGCGCCGAACGGTCACCTTACGACCACCCCCGCCCCCGATGCCTGATTGTGTTTCGGTCGCCGAGCAGGCGTGTCAAGGCGGGAAAGAGTACCTTGACACGCCTGGTCGGCGACCAAAGATCGGCTGTGGATCGGGGGCGGGGGAGGTCTGGTTGGGGTAGTCGGTGCTGTTGCGTTGCCGGCCGCCGGTCGTGCAGGTTGGTCGGCCCATTCGCTAAAAACTCTTCCCTCGCCGACCTCTGCTGCTCCGTCAGCCCCTGTTTCGCCGCCGGCGCTTCTTCCCCCGCCGGCCCCTCTTCCCCTACCTCAAATCCACCCTCTGCTAAGCAATTCCCCCTTGAACCGCTCGTAATTCTCTTCCAGCGCATCCCGTTCCGCCGGGTCTGGCTCGATCAGCGTTTCCTCTCCGCTGATCATCTCCGCGGCCTCGGTCAGTCCTCCCGGCAGTACCGCGGCCGCCGCGAGCATTGCTGCCCCGTAGCCCGTCTCGGCCTGGGGGGAGATCCGCAAGTCCATCCCGTTGACCGTCGCCCGGATGCGTGTCCACAAGGGACTTCGGCTGCCCCCACCGGCAGCGACCAAGGGGCCGCTCACCGGCACCCCCAGCTCCCGCAACCGCTCCAACGCCAACCGCTCGACGAACGCCACGCCTTCCAGCCGCGCGCGGTGCAGTTCCACCTCGTCCCGTGGCTCGCCCAGCACGAAGCCCCGCGCGTCCGGGGTGACGAACGGGAAGCGCTCTCCGGCTCGCTTCAACGGGTAAGCCACCACGCGCGCCGGGCCCAGTCGCGCCGCCGCCTCGTCGAGCTGAGCGAGGTTGGGCACGCCGGCCACCGCCTCGCCGCCGGTGTTCGACGCGCCGCCCGGCAGCCACCAGCCGTCCGGGTGCCGGTGGCTGTACATCGCGCCCGAGGGGTCTCGCACCAGCTGCTCGGTGACCCCCTTCAACACGTACGTCGTGCCCAGGATGCCCACGAAACGGCCCGGCGTCACCGCACCCGTCGCCAGCTGGCCGGCGCAACCGTCGGTCATGCCGGCCACCACCAGGCACCCCTGGGGCAGGCCGGCGACCGCGCGAGGCAGCTCGCCCAGCACGGTCGTCGGCCGCACGACCTCGGGGAGCCAGTCCACCCCGAAGTCGAACACCTCGGCCGCCCACTCCTCGCGCAACGGGTCGTACCCGCTCTTCAGGGCATGCGAGGAGTCGGTCGCCACCGGGCGGCCGAGGAGCTTCTCACCGATCAGATCCGGCGTGTGCCGGACCCCGGCCGCGCCGGGAAAGGCACGCCGCAACCAGTTGATCCGGCCCAGCGCCGCGGTCGGGGACACGCTCATCCCCAGCTCGCGCCACCGCTGCGCGCCCACCGCCGCCGCCTTCGCGTTGTCGTCCGCGCCGCGACGGTCGTCGTACATCAGGGCCGGGCCGAGCGGCTCACCCCGGTCGTCGACCGCGACGATCGTGCCCGACGTGGCCGACACCGCGACCGCCCGCACCGGCCCGGCCTCTGCGGTCACCCGGCACAGCACCGCCTCGACCGCGGGCCACCACGACCGCGCGTCCTGTTCGCTGCGGCCGGACTCGTCCCGGACCGGGGCGGGCAGCGGCGCCGAAGCCGTTGCCCGCACCGAACCGTCGTCGCCGACCGCGAAGGCACGCACCCCCGCGGTCGCGACATCGACACCGACAACCGTCACGGGCGAGCCACCGTCACGTCCTGCAGGCTGACGTCCTCGTCGATCGCCTTCCGCGTGGTCTCCGGCAGCTTCAGGAACCGGGTCAGCACCGCCGCCACGATGTAGAGCGCCGCGAAGATGATCACCACGCCCGCCGCGCCGGCCGGACCGAGGAACAGCGACACGATCGCGGGCCCGACGAACGCCGCGGCACCGGCGCCGAGGTTCAGCAACGCCATCGCACCACCCTTGTTCTCCGGCGCGAGCGACGGCAGCAGCGCCGAGATCGGCACGAACCCGGCCAGCGTCGCACCGTAGAGCGCGCCGACCAGCAGGGCCACCCAGTAGTAGTCCGCGCCCAGGGCCGTCGGAACGAAGTACAGCAGCAGGATCGAGATCGCGCAGCCGATCGCGCCGAACCAGAAGATGGTCCGCTGCCAGCCGATCTTGTCCGAGGCCACGCCGAAGATCAGGTTGAAGAAGATGTTCGTGCCGTAGATGACCGACACCAGCAGCAGCCACCGGCCCTCGCCGAACCCGATCTGGTCGGCGAAGATCGTCGGGAAGAACACCAGCATGCCGAACTCCGGCGCGGTGTTGATGATCCGCACGATCATGCCGACGCCCACCCGCGGGTTCTTCCACGCGATCGACACGCTGGACACCAGGCTCTGCACGGGCTTGACGCCCTCCGGGGCGAGCCGCGTGAAACCGGTCCGCTCGCGCACGCCGAGGACGCACAGCAAGCCACCGGCGGCGAGGATGCCGACGGACAGCCACAGCGTGCCGTAGTGGCCGAGCACCGGGTTGGTGAAGCTCGCGACCAGCGAGCCGAGCGTGGGCAGGCCGCCGGTGAACGCGAAGTAGAACCAGCCGACCGCGGCGCCGAGCCGGGCGACCGGCGCGACCGCGGTGATCCACACCAGGAACCCGAACGCGAACATCGGGTAGCCGAAGCCGCGGATGCCGTAGGTGATCAGCATCAGCGGGTAGTTCTCGCTCGGCACCGCCACGGCGAGGAACAGCACGTCGAACACGAGCCAGATCGCCAGGCCGATCCACATGACCCGGCGCGGTCCCCACAGCTCCGACAACGCGCCGGACAGCCAGGACGCGAGCATCACGGCCACGCCGTATGCGGTGATCACATAGGACGCGTGAATTTCGGTGCCGGCGCCGTGGTCGGCCATGAACGGGGCGATGAACCCGGACTCCACGCCGTCGCCGACCATGAACAGCAACAGGCCGACATAGCCGAGGAACAGCGGGGCCGGCAGCCCCCACCTGGTGAGAAGCCCCCGGAACCCCCTGTCCGGCTGGGACAACCTCGATGTTGCCGTCTGCGTCATCACGCCCTCCATGAGTCTCGAACTCAAGTTATCATGGAGCACGTGAAATTAACACGCAAGGGTGTGATGCGATCAGACCTCGGCGACGGCCACGTTCGTCTGGTCCTGTAGCTCGTTCAGCAGGTAGCCGGAGACCCCGGAGTCGACCACGAGGTGGTGGAAGTCCTCGATCTCGGCCAGCCGGTGCAGCGCGGTGCGCGGCATCTTGCTGGAGTCCATGAGCAGCACCCGGATCTCGGCGCTGGCCAGCATCGCCCGCTTGACCATGACGATCTCGGGCTCCTGGTGGAAGGTCATCTCCGAGTTCATCGCCGAGGTCGACACGAACGTCGCGTCCACCGTAAGCCGCTCGACGGCCTCCAGGCAGGGCATGCCGAGGAACGAGTCGTGGGTGGCGGAGTAGTCGCCGCCGAGGCCGATCAGGCGCAGGTCGTCGATGTGCTTGAGCACCTCGATGATGCGCAGGTAGTTCGTCGCCACGGTGAGCGGGGTGACCTGGTGCAGCAGCCTGGCCAGCGCGAGCGCGGTGGTGGAGTCGTCGAGCAGGATCGACATGCCGGGCTCGACCAGGGACAGCGCCTCCCTGGCGATCGCCGCCTTGGCCTCGACGTGGGCGTTGAGCCGGTACTCGGTGTTGCTCTCGAAGACCGTCGAGGGCTGGGCCGAGACCCCACCGCGGTACTTGCGCAGCAGACCGCGCCGGGCCAGTTCGTCCAAGTCGCGGTGCACCGTCATCACGCTCACGCCGGTCAGCTCGGCCAGCTCCGCGGCGGAGGCCTGGCCCTTCTTCACGACGTAGTCGGTGATGCGCTGCTGCCGGATGTTACGAGAGCGGGCGCTCCCGCTGGACTTGTCTTCCACGCGACCAGGCTAGGACGTGGGCAGGTTGAAGCGCCGCAGGCTCGTCGCGTCGCCGTCGATCCCGATCTCGGTGATCGCCGCGTTCTCCAGTCGCGGGAACACCCGGCGGTAGTCGCGGACCGGGATGCCGAGCAGCTCGCACAGGGTGACCCTGATCAGGGTGTTGTGCGCGACGACCAGCACGCGGCCGCCGTCCTCCCGCGCGGCGATGGCCCGCAGAGCCGCCGCCCCGCGGCGTGCGGCGTCGGCCGTGGGCTCGGCCCCGGGGAACGCGCCGGCCACCGGATCGGCCCGGAACGCGGCCACGACCTGCGGGTCCAGCTCGGACAGCACCCGGCCCTCGGCGATCCCGAAGTGCACCTCGCGCAGCTCCTCGACCACGACCGGCTCGAGTCCGAGCGCCCGCGCGGACGGCTCCGCGGTCACCCGCGCCCGGCCCTGCGGCGAGCGGTAGAGGGCGGTGACCTGCTCTTCCGCCGCCGCCAGGTGTGCGGCGAGCCGCTCGGCCTGGCGCCTCCCGCGCTCGGTGAGGCCCACCTCGCTGGTGCCCGCGTAGCGGTTCTCCGCGTGCCATTCGGTCTCGCCGTGGCGGACCAGCAGCAACCGGGTTCCCATCAGACCTCCCGTGACAAATCTCGGCAGCGGTGTTAATTTAACACCAACGGCGTGAAAGGGGTTGTTGCATGGGTTTCGCCGCGGTGGTGTTCGACCTCGACGGTGTCCTGGTCGAGAGTGAACACCTCTGGGAGGAGAACTGGGTCGCCTACGCGGCCGCCCACGGTGTCGAGTGGACGGCCGCCGACACCGCCACGGTCCAGGGCATGAGCGCGCCCGAGTGGGCCGCGTACCTGGCGGAGCGCAGCGGGACCCCGGAGAGCCCGGAGCAGGTCGAGAAGGCCGTGGTCGACGGGATGATCCGGTCGATCGCGAACGGCGAGGCCCCGCTGCTCGACGGCGCCGACGCGATGGTGCGCGATGTGGCCGCCCGGGTTCCGGTCGCGCTCGCGTCCTCCGCCGCCCGCCGGGTCATCGACGCGGTGCTGGAGACGCACGGGCTGACCGGCGAGTTCTCGGCGACGGTGTCCAGTGCCGAGGTGCCGCGCGGCAAGCCCAGCCCGGACGTCTACGCCGAGGCCGCGTCCCGGCTCGGCTTCCGCGGCGAGGAGTGCCTGGGGGTCGAGGACTCCAGCAACGGCATCCGCGCCGCCGCGGCCGCCGGGCTCACCGTCATCGCCCTGCCCAACCCGACCTACCCGCCCAAGCCGGACGCGCTGGAGCTGGCCGCGCGGATCGCCGAGTCCAACCACGACGTCCGGAAGCTGCTGCTCGCCTACCTCACCGGAGAGCTGGTGCGCTCATGACCACGCTGGGAACAGCCGAGACGTTCAAGCGGGACTGGCTGGACGGCTTCGTCACCGCCTACGGCCGCGAGGTGCGCAAGGTGCCGGACGCCTACGGCGTGCTCGGCCGGAACGTGCCCCGCCAGGGCAAGGTCGCCGTGATCATCGGCGGCGGCTGCGGCCACTACCCGGCGTTCGCCGGGCTCGTCGGGCCCGGCCTGGCCGACGCGGCGGTGGTCGGTGACGTGTTCACCAGCCCGAGCGCCGAGCAGGTCTACCGCACCGCCCGCGCCGCCGAGGGGGGCGCGGGGGTGCTGTTCGCCTACGGCAACTACGCCGGTGACGTCCTGCACTTCGGCCTCGCCGCGCGCCGGCTGGCCGCGGAGGGCATCGAGAGCCGCACCATCCTGATCACCGACGACATCGCCAGCGGCCCGGCCGACGCGCCGGAGAAGCGCCGCGGGGTGGCCGGCGACTTCATCGTCTTCAAGGTCGCGGGTGCCGCGGCCGAGCGCGGGGACGACCTGGACGCGGTGTACGCGGCGGCGGTCAAGGCCAACGCGAACACCCGCACGTTCGGCGTGGCGTTCGGCGGCTGCACGCTGCCGGGGGCCGATCAGCCGCTGTTCACCGTCGGCGAGTCCGAGATGGAGCTGGGGCTGGGCATCCACGGCGAGCCGGGGGTGCGGACCGTGGGCCGTCTCGGCGCGGCGGAGCTGGCCGACGAGCTGGTCGACGGCCTGCTGCCCGAGCTGCCGCGGGGCGACGGCCGGGTCGCGGTGCTGGTGAACGGCCTGGGCCGGACCAAGTACGAAGAGATGTTCGTGACCTACACCCGGATCCACGAGCGTCTCACCGCCGCCGGGCTGACCCCGGTGCACACCGAGGTCGGCGAGTTCGTCACGTCGCTGGACATGGCCGGCGTCTCGTTGTCGGTGCTGGTGCTGGACGACGAGCTGGCCGAGCTGTACGGCGCGCCGTGCGACACCCCGGGCTACCGCAGCGGCGGCGCGATCCTGGAGCCGGTCGAGCTGTCGTCCACCGTGGACAAGCAACTGGACCGGCCGGAGGGCGCGGGCGTCGAGGTCGTCGACCGCCTGCTGACCGCGGCCATGCGCAGCATCGAGGAGAACGAGCCGGAGCTGGGCCGTCTGGACGCGGTCGCGGCGGACGGTGACCACGGCCTGGGCATGACCCGCGGGATGCGGGCCGCCGTCTCGGCCGCGCGCGCGGCCGCCGGGTCGTCGGTGGCCGACACGCTGCTGGCCGCCGGGACCGCGCTCGCCGACGCCGCCGGCGGGGCTTCCGGTGCGCTGTACGGCGTGCTGCTCGCCGAGACCAGCGCCGGGCTGCGGGTGGACGAGATCACGACGGCGGTGGTCGCCGATGCCGTGGACGGCGCGGTGCGGGCGTTCACCGAGCTGGGCAAGGCCGAGCTGGGCGAGAAGACCATGCTCGACGCGATCGAACCGTTCCGGCAGGCGCTGCGCAAGCAGGCCGAAGCCGGTGCCGCGCTGCCGGACGCGTGGCGCAAGGCCGCGCAGGCGGCCACGCTCGCCGCCGAGGAGACCGCGAACCTGGTGCCCGCCAAGGGGCGCGCGGCCCGGCTGGCGCAGCGCAGCAAGGGGCACGCCGACCCCGGCGCGACCTCGTTCGCCCTGATCGTCACGGCGATCGGGGAAGCTCTGAGCAAGGAGGGGAACTGATGCGGGTCGTGGTGGCCGCGGACAACGCCGGCGTGCTGCTGAAGAACGAGGTGCGGGACCTGCTGCGGAAGGACGAGCGGGTCACCGAGGTGATCGACCTGGGCGCGGACAGCCCGGACGACGACCGCGCCTACCCGATCTTCGGCCTGGCGGCCGCGGAGAAGATCGCGAACGGCGAGGCCGACCGGGGTGTCCTGGTCTGCGGAACCGGCATCGGCGTGGCGATCTCGGCCAACAAGGTGCCTGGGGTGCGCGCCACGGTCGCCCACGATTCATACTCGGCCGAGCGGTCCGTGAAGTCGAACAACTGCCAGATCATCACCTTCGGTGCCCGGGTCATCGGAGCCGAGCTGGCGAAGAAGATCGTCACGGAGTGGCTGGGCTACACGTTCGACCCGGGTTCGCCCAGCGCGGCCAAGGTCGCGCACATCACCGAATACGAACAGGTCCACGCGGCCAGCTGAGGCCCGGCGGGTTCAAGGAGGAGCCAGAAGTGCGCGTTCTCTGCGCGGGAGACGAGTTCGTCGGCAACAACCTGCTGGCCAACGCGGTCCGGGCCGAGCTGGCCACCGAGGTCGAGTTCAGCGAGCTGTCGCTGCCCTGGCCGGTCGAGCCGTTCGGGCCGGTCGGCGGGGTGCACGAGGCGAGTGGCACCGAGGAGCAGGTCATCGAGGCGCTGGCGGGGGCCGAGGTCGCGGTCACCCAGATGGCGCCGTTCACGAAGAAGGTGTTCGCCGCCGCGCCCGAGCTGAAGCTGGTGTCGGTGTGCCGGGGCGGGCCGGTGAACGTCGACCTCGCCGCCGCGACCGAGGCCGGCGTCGCCGTCACGTACGCGCCGGGCCGCAACGCGACGGCCGCGGCCGAGTTCGCGATCGGCATGATCCTCGCCGCCATGCGCCGCATCTCGACCTCGTCGGCCGAGCTGCTCGGCGGCACCTGGCGCGGCGACTACTACGCCTACCCGAACGCCGGCCTCGAGCTGGAGGGCACCACGGTCGGCCTGGTCGGCTACGGCGCCATCGGCTCGCGGGTGGCCAAGGTGCTGGTCGCGTTCGGCTCGAAGGTGCTGGTCGCCGACCCCTACGCCAAGCCGGAGCAGATCGCCGCGGACGGGGCCGAGCTGGTCGAGCTGGACGACCTGCTGCGGCGCAGCGCGGTGGTCAGCCTGCACGCCCGGCTGACCGACGAGACCCGCCACCTGATCAACGCCGAGCGCCTGGCCCTGCTGCCCGAAGGCGCGGTGCTGGTCAACTCCGCCCGCGGCGGGCTGCTGGACTACGCGCCGCTGCCCGGCCTGCTGAAGTCCGGCCGGCTGGGTGCCCTGGCGCTGGACGTCTACGACGTCGAACCGCCGCCCGCGGACTGGGCCCTGCGTGACGCGCCGAACGTCATCGCGACGCCGCACCTGGCGGGTGCCAGCCGCCAGACCGCGGAGCGAGCCGCGCGGATCGTCGCCGCCGAGGTGGGCCGCTACGCCCGTGGGGAGAAGCTGGCCAACGTCGCCAACCCGGATGTGCTCCGATGATCATCGGCGTCGACATCGGTACTTCACTGACGAAGGCCGTCGTCTTCGACGAGGCCGGGGTGTCGCTGCACCAGGCCTGCACGCCGTCCGAGGTGCACCACCTGTCCGGCGGCCGGGTCGAGCAGGACCTCGACCAGGTCGTCGGCACGGTCGCGACCGTCGTGCGCGAGGTCGCGGCGAAGCTGGACGCCCCGGTCACCGCGCTCGCGCTGACCGGCCAGGGCGATGGCGTGTGGCTCCGTGACGAGGACGGCAACGCGGTGCGCCCGGCCATCTCGTGGCTCGACGGCCGGGCCAACGCGCTGCTCGCGAAGTGGCAGGCCGACGGCGTTTCCCGGGAGGTGTTCCGGCGCACCGGCTCGGGCATGTTCCCCGGCTGCGCGGCCGCCATCCTGTCCTATCTGGACACCCACGAGCCCGAGGTGCTGGACCGGGCCGCCGTGGCCGGGTACTGCGTCGACGCCGTGGTGCAGCGGCTGACCGGTGAGATCACGGTCGACGTCTCCGACGCGTCCCTGCCGTTCCTCGACCCGAAGACGCGCCGCTACGACGAGGACGCCATCGCCGCCGTCGGGTTGTCCCACCGGCGTAGTCTGCTGGCCGAACCGGCGCCGCCGAAGGCCGTGTTCGCGCTGAACCGCCGCGGCGCCGAACTCCTCGGGCTGTCCGAGGGGCTGCCGGTCACCGCCGGCCCGTTCGACCTGCCGGCCAGCGCGATCGGCGCGGGTGTGCGGGCGCCGGGTGACGGCATCCTCACCGCGGGCACCACCCTGGCCTGCCAGGTGCTCACCGACAACGCCGAGTTCGACGGCGAGGGCGAGCCGGCCGGGATGTTCCTGTCCACGCCCACGCCCGGCGAATACCTGCACGCGATGCCGGCGATGGTGGGCACCGCGAGCATCGACTGGATCTGCCGTCTGCTGGGCATCGAGGTCACCCAGATCGGGTCGCTGCTCGCGCAGAGCCCGCCCGGTGCCGCCGGGGTGCGGGCGCTGCCGTTCCTGTCCGCGTCCGGGGAGCGGGCGCCGTTCGTCGACGCGTCCGCGCGGGCGCAGTTCGCCGGGCTGAGCCTGGAGCACGGGCGGGCGGACATGGTGCGCGCGTTGTGCGAGTCGATCGCGTACGCGGCGCGGCACTGCTTTGAAGCCGCCGGGCTATCCGGCCGGTTGTACGCGTGCGGCGGCGGGGTGCGCTCCGCCGAGTGGACGCAGATCTTCGCCGACGTGCTCGGCCGCCCGATCGTGATCCCGAGCGATCCGGGCGTCGGGGCGCGGGGTGCCGTCCTGGTCGCGGCCGAGGCGCTGAACCAGCCGTACGACGCGGAGCTGTGGGCGAGCAGCTCGCGGACCGTGTCGCCGGTGCCCGAAAATGTCGAGTTCTACCAGGGCGGTTACGCGGACTACCAGGCTTCGCTGACCGCCGCGCGAGGGTTGTGGCGACTGTGATCCTGGCCGACGAACGGCGAGCGGTGTGCGAGTACGCGCGGCGGTTGACCGCCGACGGGCTCGTGGTGGGCACCTCGGGCAACATCTCCGCCCGCTCGGGCGAGCTGATCGCGATGACGCCCACCGGGGTGGACTACGGCGTGCTGACACCGGAGGACATCCCGGTGGTGTCGCTCGACGGGGCCATTGTGGAGGGCAAGCTGCGGCCCACCAGCGAGATGCCGATGCACCTGTCGGTGTACACGAAGGCGACCGATCCGGACGGCGCGCCGATCACCGGGATCGTGCACACGCACTCGGTGCACGCGACCGCGGTGTCCACTTTGGTCGACGAGGTGCCCGCGGTGCACTACATGCTGGCGGCGATCGGCCCGTCCGCGCGGGTCGCCCGGTACGCGACGTACGGCACGGAGGAGCTGGCGGAGTCGATGCTCGCCGCCTTGGAAGGCCGCCGGGGCTGTCTGCTGGGCAACCACGGCACGATCACCTACGGTGACGGTCTGGCGGCCGCCTACAGCCGTGCCGAGCAGCTGGAGTGGCTGTGTCAGGTGTGGCTGCTGGCTCGTTCGGCCGGCAGCCCGCGGTTGTTGCCGTCCGAGGAGATCGCCCACGTGGTCGAGAAGTTGCGGGGGTACGGGCAGAAATAGCTCGCGCGACGCGGGCGCGGACGGCATCCTGGGCCGGGTGGAGGAAATCGTCACCCATCTCGAGATGTCCAGCCCCGCCGACCTGCGCCCGGCGCCGCCCGTGCCGGGGGTGTCGGCCGAGCACGTGCCCGCCGACTCCCCGCTGGTCCGCCCGACGACCGTGCGGATCGGGAAGCCGTACAACTGGCCCAGCTCCCGCTGGTCCGACGACGACTGGGCGTCGTACCTGGCCCGCGAGGGACGGCAGTGCGTGCTGATCCGCTACCTGAGCGAAGTCGCCGGCCTGGCGGACTACCAATCCCACGGCGACGGCGAAGTCGAGATCACCACGTTCGGCCTGGTGCCGGAGTACGTGGGCAAGGGCATCGGCGGGTACGCCCTGACCCTGGCGATCGAGCAGGCGTGGCAGTGCGGCCCGGACGTCCGCCGCGTCTGGCTGCACACCTCGGACCTGGATCACCCACACGCCCTGCCGAACTACCACCGCCGGGGATTCCGCACGTTCCGCACCACACGCGGACAGCGTTAACCGTCCTCCTGCCCCGGCAGGGGTGTGGAAGCCGGTCTTCAGCTGCACGAACATGATCCGCTCGGGCACGGCATCCCCTAAGGGCTGTCTCGTAACTGGTGTTGTGGTTGGTGGGGCTAGTGGTTGGGTCAGGCTGTGAGGATGATGTTGTGGAGGTTCGCGATTCCGGAGACGGTGTCGGCGAGCGTGCTTGCGGCGCGGCGGTAGTCTCGCAGGATTTTGAAGTTCTTTATCCGGGAAAGGACATGTCGACGCGGGCGCGGACCTTGCGGTGGACGGTGTTGAGATGTTCCTTCCAGTGCGGGAGGTCGCTGCCGTCGCGGGGTTTGCGGTAGGGCATGACGACCTCGGGGTTTCCTTGGTAGCCGCCATCGGCAATGATCGGCCGGTCGGCGAGTTGCTCGGCGATGCCGGAGTCGCGGTAGGCAGTGCAGTCGTTGCGGCTGCCTGGTTGCGGGTCGCCGGTGGCGATCACCAGCCGGGTCTCGGGGTCGATCGCGACCTGCACGTTGGTGGAGTACCGGTAGTTCTTCGACGGCGTGGCCAGCCGGTGATCGCGGGTCGGGACGAGGGTGCCGTCCACGATCGCGACCGCATCGATCCGGCGTTTGCGGACCGGGGCCAGCGCCAGCAGCGGTCCGACCGTGTCGATCACCCGATGAGCCGCGGAATGCGACACGCCGAACAGCGGCCCGATCTGGCGCATCGTCAGGTTCGTCCGCCAGTAGGTCGCCACCAGCAGAACGCGGTCGGCCAGCGGCAACGCCCACTGTCGGCCTGGTCGGCCGTCCGCGATTCCGTCCCCGCCTCGCTTGGAGACCAGCCGCACGAGCGTGCGGAACTGGGCCGGCTCCAGCCCGGTGAACGGGCCAATCCACTCCGGCCGCGACGCTGTGATCACCCGCACCACAGCATCATGATCAACTACCGGATCAGCTAGCCCGGCACCGGGTTACGAGACATCCCTTAGCACCGGTGTTACTGGGCAACGTGGCGTTGCCCCGGAGAAGCAGCACTGGTCAAGCCGTGGCCGATTCGGCGTGCACGAGTACCGGAGCGCCCTCGAGCAAGTGCGCGCCAGTCAGAACTGGTAGTACAGGAACGGGCTGAACGTCCCGTTCGCCACCAGGATCGCCGCGTACAGTGCGCCCACCGTCATCACGCCGATGCGCAGCCCCACGGCGCCGCGGGTTCGGGCGGACTCCAGCAGCGGGCCGGTCACCGGGTGGGCCGGCAGCGCGAAGATCGCCAGCGCCGCGATCAGGATGACCACCCGCTGGTTCGTCAGCGCCGCCTCGACGACGTCCGTCAGGCCGTCGAAATCGGGGACCAGCATGTGGCCGATCATGGTGAACGCGTGCCCGATGTCGGCGGACTTGAAGAACACCCACCCGAACACGACGAGCACCAGCGTCAGGATCCGCCGTCCGACCCGCGCCGCCACCGCCGGCGGCGTCCGGTCCCAGCCGAACCGGCGCTCG
This sequence comes from Amycolatopsis thermalba, assembly GCF_003385215.1. Classification (GTDB taxonomy): domain Bacteria; phylum Actinomycetota; class Actinomycetes; order Mycobacteriales; family Pseudonocardiaceae; genus Amycolatopsis_E; species Amycolatopsis_E thermalba. Next base: position 37,919 of record NZ_PQHW01000008.1, read on the forward strand.
ATGATCAGCAGCAGCCCGTGGTAGCAGCCCCACACCACGAACGTCCAGTTCGCGCCGTGCCAGAAGCCCGTCAGCACGAACACGATGCACAGGTTCCGGTACGTCTTCGCCGCGCCGGCGCGGTTGCCGCCGAGCGGGATGTAGACGTAGTCGCGGAACCAGCGGCTCAGCGACATGTGCCAGCGCCGCCAGAACTCCGTCACCGTCACCGACGAGTACGGCCGCGCGAAGTTCTCCGGCAGCCGGAACCCGAGCATCCGGCCCAGCCCGATCGCCATGTCGGAGTAGCCGGAGAAGTCGAAGTACAGCTGCAGCGTGTACCCGACCGCGCCGAGCCACGCGATCGCGAACGTCATGTCCTCGGCGGAGGTCGCGAAGCACGCCTCGACCATCGGGCTCAGCGAGTCCGCGATGATCGCCTTCTTGCACAGACCGAGCGCGAACCGCGGGAAGCCGGCGGCGATGTCGTCCAGCCGGTGCGACCGCTGCTGCGGCAGCTGGTCCGCGATCTCCCGGTACCGCACGATCGGCCCGGCGACGAGCTGCGGGAACATCGCGATGTAGGTCACGAACGACACCGGGTTCCGCAGCGCCCGCCGTTCCCCGCGGTAGATGTCGACGACGTAGGAGATGTGGTGGAACGTGAAGAACGAGATGCCGATCGGCAACGCGAGCTGCGCCACCGGGAACGAACCGCCGAAGAGCTGGGTGAAGTAGTCGATCTGCTGCGTGGCGAACCCGGCGTACTTCCAGACCACCAGGATGCCGACGTCGAAGCAGATGACCGCGATCAGCAGCAAGCGTTTGCGGCTCGAGCGGGGTTCCCACGCGTTCGGTTCGAGGGCGGTGCCCGCCGCGAAGTTGACCACCATGCAGGCCAGCAGCAGGAGGGTGAACGCGCCCGCGCCGCTGGCGTAGAAGATCAGGCTGGCGACCGCGATGATGCCGTTCCGCCAGCTCCTCGGCAGCACCAGCACGGCGAGCAGCGTCGCCGGCAGGAAGTACCAGAGGAACAGCGGTGAAGCGAACGACATCGACCTGGGGTCCCCCTGTGCAACCGGATCAGCGCACTGACCTTAACCGACGAGGTTGGCCCGAAGGAGTGAAACTCACCGCTTCGCGAGGGGGCGTGTGAAGTTCCCCTCCGACGGCGAGGAGCGGCAGCCGGGGCCGTGCACACGGCGCGGCTGCGCCGGCAACGGCGCACCCTGAAACCACCGAACGGTGGTGGGGATCGGTGGCCCTGCGACAGCTGCGGCGGCACCGCTCAGTGGTGCCGCCGCCAGCCTTGCGGCCGCCGCGGGGGCACTCCACGTGGCGGCCGCGATCGGGGACACCGCTGCCGGGGACGGGGCGTGCGTCAGGCGTGGCCCGTGACGCGGCGGCGCTTGACGACCGCCGCCAGCCTTGCGGGCCGCGGCGGGCACCGCTCAGACGCGGCCCGTCACGCGGCGGCGTCTTGCTACCTCCGCCAGCAGCACCGCGGCCGCGACGGAGGCGTTCAGCGACTCCACCCCGGCGGCCATCGGGATGGACACCGTCTCGTCGCAGGTTTCTCGTACCAGGCGGGACAGGCCGCGGCCCTCGGAGCCCACCACGACCACCAGCGGGTCCGTCGCCAGGGACAGGTCGTCGATGCCCACCGAGCCGTCGGCGTCCAGGCCCGCGATCATCAGCCCCTCCTCCGCCCACAGCTTCAGCTGCCGCGTCAGGTTGGTCGCGATCGCGATCGGCATCTTCGCCGCGGTGCCGGCACTCGTCCGCCACGCGACGGCCGTGATGCCCGCGCTGCGGCGCTGCGGCAGCAGCACCCCGTGCGCCCCGAACGCCGCCGCCGACCGCACCACCGCGCCCAGGTTCCGCGGGTCGGTCACACCATCGAGCGCCACCAGCAACGGCGGCTCACCCGAGTTCTTCGCGATCGCCAGCAGGTCGTCCGGGTGGCTGTACTCGAACGGCGGCACCTGCAGCCCGAGCCCCTGGTGCACCGCGCGGTTGGTCTTGCGGTCCAGCTCCTCGCGCGGGATCTCCAGGATCGAGATGCCCTTGTCCGCCGCCAGCCGCACCGCCTCGGTCACCCGGTCGTCGGCGTCGATGTTCAGCGCCACGAACAGCGTCGTGCCCGGCACGCCCGCCCGCAGTGCCTCGACCACCGGGTTGCGGCCCGCGATGATCTCCGGCCCTTCGCGACGGTCGCGGCTCTTCTCCGCCCGCGCCGCGGCCGCCGCCGCACGCTTCTGCGCCGGGTGCCCCGGACGCATCTCCGCCCGCGGCGTCGGGCCCTTGCCCTCGAGCCCACGGCGACGCTGACCGCCGGAGCCGACGACCGCGCCCTTCTTGGTGCCGGACTTGCGAACCGCACCCCGGCGCTTGGAATTGCCTGCCATTTAAGCTTCTTTCACGGTCCACACCGGACCATCGGGAGTATCTTCGACCGTGATCCCCGCCTGGAGCAGGCGGTCGCGCACGGCGTCGGCCCGGGCGAAGTCACGCGTGGCGCGCGCCTCCTGGCGCTCCACGAGCATCGCCTCGACCAACTCGGCCAGTGCGGCCCTCGCCGGCGTCTCCGCCGCCGAGCTCTCCGCCCATTCCGGTGCCAGCGGGTCCAGCCCGAGCACACCCATCATCGCGCGCACCGAGCCGGCGGCCGCGCGCGCCTTGGCGTCATCGCCCGAGTCCAGCGCCGCGTTACCCTCGCGCACCAGGTTGTGCACGGCCGCGACCGCCGCGGGCGTGGACAGATCGTCGTCCATCGCGGTGACGAACTCGGGCGCCAGCTCACCCGGCTCGACCGGCCCCGTCCGCTGCGCCGCGCGGCGCAGGAACCCTTCGATCCGCCGGTAGCCCTGCGCGGCCTCGGACAGCGCGCCGTCGGAGTACTCGATCGTCGACCGGTAGTGCGGCTGCACCAGGTAGTACCGCAGCTCGGCGGCCCGGTAGTTCTGCAGCATCGCCTCGATCGAGACCACGTTGCCCAGCGACTTCGACATCTTCTCGCCGGACAGCGTCACCCACGCGTTGTGCAGCCAGAACCGCGCGAACGGGTCACCGGCCGCCTGCGACTGGGCGCGCTCGTTCTCGTGGTGCGGGAACACCAGGTCGACGCCGCCGCCGTGGATGTCGAACTCGGACCCGAGGTAGGTGGTCGCCATCGCCGAGCACTCCAGGTGCCAGCCCGGCCGCCCGTCGCCCCACGGCGTCGGCCACGACGGCTCACCCGGCTTCGCGCTCTTCCACAGCGTGAAGTCCCGCGGGTCGCGCTTGCCCTCGGCCAGCGTCTCGCCCTGTTGCACCTCGTCCAGCTTCTGCCGGGACAGCGCGCCGTACTCGGGGAACGTGGACACGGCGAAGTACACGTCGCCACCGGCCGCGTAGGCGTGCCCGGCGTCGATGAGGCGCTGCATCAGCTCCACCATCTGCGTGACGTGCCCGGTGGCGCGCGGTGCGATGGACGGCGGCAGGCAGCCCAGGACCGTGTAGGCCTCCTCGAACGCCCGTTCGTGCGTCGCGGCCCACTCCCACCACGGCCGTCCGGCGTCGGCGGCCTTGGTGAGGATCTTGTCGTCGATGTCCGTGACGTTGCGCACGAACAGCACGTCCAGTCCACTGTGGATCAGCCAGCGGCGCAGGACGTCGTAGTTCAGGGCGCCGCGGACGTGCCCGACGTGCGGGATGCCCTGCACGGTCGCCCCACACACGTACATGGACGCCGTTCCGCTACGGGCGGGGTGGAACTCCCGCACGCTCCTGGTCGCGGTGTCGTATAGGTGTAGGGCCACCCTGAAATGGTACGGGTCACCTCGGCGTCGCTCAGAGCACCCCGTGCGTGCGCAGGGCCGTGAGCAGGCCGTCCGGGCGCTCGGCGGTCGGCAGCGGGTCCACGAGGGCGAACGCGCAGCCGAGCACCTTCGCCCCGCCGTCGGCCTCCTCGCTGTCGCCGACCATCAGCGTGTGCTCCGGCGCGACCCCGAGCCGGTCGACGAGCAGCCGGAAGATCTCGGGCTGCGGCTTGATGAACCCCTCCTCGAAGGAGAGGACGAACTCGTCGACGAAGTCGTCGTAGCCGCGCATGGCGAACGCGGGCCGGATGTCGAAGGCGATGTTGCTCAGCACGCCGACCTTGACGCCCTTGGCCGCGGTGTCCTTCAGCGCCGCCTCGGTGTCCGGGTACGGCGTCCACTCCGCGGGATCGATCAGGCGGTTGTACAGCGCCTCCGCCTGGTCGGCCTTCCCGACGCCGGACTTGCGCAGCACCTCGAGGTAGATCTTGCGGTGCAGGGCAGGGTCGAGGTCCCGGTTCTCCCACGCGTACTGGTACTCCTCGGACAGCTCGACGACCTGCCCGGTCGGGGCGGTCATGCGGCGCATCAGCTCGGTCTGCGCCTCGACGTCGAGCGGGGCGCCGTCGGGGGTGGTGAGGTCGGAGAGCCAGCTGGAGTTCTGCTCGAGCCGGAAGAGGGTGCCGGAGAAGTCGAACATCACCGCCTGAATCGTCACAGACCACAGGCTACCGGCGCGGGCGCCCCGATCCGTGTGACTTAGTCGGCCGGCAGCAGCAGCGCGGTGGCGACCGCCGCGATGCCCTCGCCGCGGCCGGTCAGCCCGAGCCCGTCGGTGGTGGTGCCGCTGACGCTGACCGCGCCGCCCGCGGCCTTGCTCAGCACCTCCTGGGCCTCCTCGCGGCGGGTGCCGATGCGCGGCGCGTTGCCGATGACCTGCACCGACGCGTTGCCCAGCCGCCAGCCCCCGGCCTCGACCAGCCGCCGCGCCTCGGCCACGAACTCGGCGCCGTGCGCGCCCGCCCAGCGCGGGTCGCTGGTGCCGAACACCGCGCCCAGGTCGCCGAGCCCGGCCGCGGACAGCATCGCGTCACACAGCGCGTGGGCGGCCACGTCGCCGTCGGAGTGCCCGGCGCAGCCGTCGACGCCGTCCCAGCGCAGCCCGGCGATCCAGCACTCGCGGCCCGCTTCGATCGGATGGACGTCGACCCCGGTCCCGACCCTCAACCCTGCTCCTCGAGTAGTGCTTCCGCGACGGCCACGTCGAAGGCCGTGGTGAGCCGGAGCGCGGTGGGGTGCCCGGCCACCGTCCGCACGCTACCGGGCAGGTCCGACAGCGGGTCCGCGCCGCGCGCGCAGAGCTTGCCGAGCACGTCGGGCCGGTAGCCGACGGGGGTCTGCACGACGCGCAGCCGGTCCCGGTCCGAGGTGCCGTCGACGAGGTCACCGGAGACGTGTTTGACGGTGTCGGTGACGGGTAGGACCGGGATGATCGCCTCTGCCCCGGCGAACACGGCCTCGGCCACCGCGCGGACGGTGGCGGGCGGCACGAACGGACGCGCGACGTCGTGCACCAGGACGACGTCGGAATCCCCGGCGGCCTCGAGAGCCGCCCGGACGGTTTCGGCGCGATCGGGACCACAGACCAGTACCCGGCACCGGGAACCGGCGCCGGGTACGGCCCGTATGATCACTTCACATTCCCCGAGCACGGGTTCGGGGACCGCCACGACCAGGCGGTCCGCACATTCGGACTCCAGCAGGCCGCGCACGGCGTGCCGCAACACCGGCGCACCGCGCACGAGGGCGCACGGATCCGGCCCCTCGGGGTCGGCGATGAGGACTGTCGCGACCTTCATCGCCGGGGTCTCACTTCGCGGGACGAGCTGTGTCTCATGAGGCACACGTAACGGATGAGCACGCTTGCCTGCTCATCTCGCGAGGTCAGCCTGTGCGTTCTAGACGGCCGCTGTTTCCAGGACCTCGTCGAGCAGCGTCTCCGCCTTGCCCTCGTCGGTGCCCTCGGCCAGGGCCAGCTCGCTGACCAGTATCTGCCGGGCCTTGGCCAGCATCCGCTTCTCGCCGGCGGACAGGCCGCGGTCCTTCTCGCGCCGCCAGAGGTCGCGCACCACTTCGGCCACCTTGTTCACATCGCCCGAGGCGAGCTTCTCCAGGTTGGCCTTGTACCGACGAGACCAGTTCGTGGGCTCCTCGGTGTGCGGCGCTCGCAGCACGTCGAAGACCCGGTTCAGGCCATCCTGGCCCACGACGTCCCGCACACCGACGATCTCGGCGTTGTCAGCGGGCACGCGAACCGTGAGGTCCCCTTGCGCGACTTTGAGGACGAGGTACTGCTTCTCCTCGCCCTTGATCACGCGGGTCTCGATCGCTTCGATGAGTGCGGCACCGTGGTGCGGGTAGACGACGGTCTCTCCGACCTTGAAAACCATGTGTCCTCTGCCCCTTTCGCTGGGTCCATCTTAGCACGCGGCGAGGGGGGTCACCTAGCGGGCCGAGATCGTCGTCGCAGGTCAGGGGCCATCCGGGGGGTTGACAAACCGATAAAGTGCATGCTCATGCAGGTGGTGGGGAACCCTGTCGACATTGCCGAATTGATCCACTGTGGACGGTTTATGGTCCCCTCCGCGCGCCCTCGGTGGCGAGCATTCCGGCCATGGCCAGGTCCCTCCCGCCAGCCCACCACCACCCTCAACGGAGCCGCTTCGCGGCGCAGATAGGATCGGGCCGGTATAGCTTCTAGGAGGGACTGAGACCGTGAGGCTGCAGAAACGTCGTGTGGTCGGCGCGAGCGTGGTCGCCGTGGGTGCCGCCCTGGCTCTCGCCGGGTGCGGGGCCGGGCAGATCACCCAGACCAACACCATGCTGCCCGCGGTCAACGGCGCCATGGCGCAGGCGGGCAAGCTCGTCCTGCGCGACGCCGGCCTGGTCAACCGCAACGACTGCCAGCAGGCGTACGCGAGCGGGTCGAGCGCCCCGCTGACGCTGGTGATCGCCAACGACGGCACCGCCGACGACGAGCTGGTCAGCGTGAGCAGCGCGAACGCCGGGAGCGCGACCATCGAGGGCCAGAAGGCCGTCGTGGCGGGCAGCAAGCTGCTGGTCGGCCCGGCCACCGAGGGCGAGTCCGTGCAGCAGCCCAGCTCCGCCTCGCCGACTTCGCCGACGTCGGGTTCGCCCACGTCGCCGGCCTCGGCCTCGCCGTCGGCGGGCCCCACCGGCCAGCCGACCCGCGTCGGTCACGCCGAGATCGTGCTGCAGGGCATCAAGCAGGTCGTGTGGCCCGGGCAGACCGTCCCGGTGACCTTCACCTTCCGCGACGCCGGCCCGGTGACCGTGCAGCTGCCGATCCACGCGCCCACCGTCGAGCTGAGCTGCCAGCCCAGCGCCTCGCACGAGGCCGGCGGTCACTAGAACTGTCGGTGGTGCCCGCTAGCGTGACCGACCATGGTCAAGAAGGGCACGAGCTACCGCTGCGGTGAGTGCGGGTACGAGGCCGCCAAGTGGGTCGGCCGCTGCCCGGAATGCCAGGCCTGGGGCACGATCGAGGAGCGCGGGGACGCGCGCCCGGCCATCGCCCGCGTGGCCGCCGGTGCGCCCAGTGCCCCGGCCCGGCCGATCGGCCAGGTCGACATCGAGGCCGCCCGCGCCCGCACCACGGGTGTGGGTGAGCTGGATCGCGTGCTCGGCGGCGGGCTCGTGCCGGGGGCGGTCGTGCTGCTGGCTGGCGAACCCGGTGTCGGCAAGTCGACCCTGCTGCTCGAGGTGGCCTACCAGTGGGCCCGCGGCGGGTCCGGTCCCGCGCTGTACGTCACCGGTGAGGAGTCCGCGGGGCAGGTCCGGCTGCGGGCCGAGCGGACGAAGAACCTGCACGAGCGCATGTTCCTGGCCGCGGAAAGCGATCTCTCGGCCATCCTCGGGCACGTCGACGCCGTCAAACCAGGTGTGCTGATCGTCGACTCGGTGCAGACGATGGCCTCGCCGCAGGTGGAGGGCGCGCCGGGCGGTGTGACGCAGGTCCGGGCGGTCACCGCCGGTCTGGTGGCGCTGGCGAAGGAGCGCGGGCTGCCGGTCGTGCTCGTGGGGCACGTCACGAAGGACGGCTCGGTGGCCGGGCCGCGCGTGCTGGAGCACCTGGTCGACGTGGTGCTGCACTTCGAGGGCGACCGGCATTCGACGCTGCGGATGGTGCGCGGGGTGAAGAACCGGTTCGGGCCCGCGGACGAGATCGGCTGCTTCGAGCTGCGTGAGGACGGCATCGCCGGGGTGCCGGACCCGTCGGGGCTGTTCCTGAACCGGCGGGAGGACGCGGTGCCGGGCACCGCGGTGACGGTCACGGTCGAGGGCAAGCGGCCGCTGCTGTGCGAGGTGCAGGCGCTCGTGTCGAGTGCGGGGGCGCCGCAGCCCAGGCGGGCCGTGAGCGGGCTGGACTCCGCGCGGGTGGCGATGATCCTCGCCGTGCTGGAGAAGCGCGGCGGGATCCGGCTGGGCGACCGGGACGTCTACTCGGCGACGGTCGGCGGCATGAAGGTGACCGAGCCGGCGGTGGACCTCGCGGTGATCCTGGCGTTGTGGTCCTCGGTGCGTGATGTGGCGCTGTCGCCGCGGCTGGTGGTCGTCGGCGAGGTCGGGCTGGCGGGGGAGATCCGGCGGGTCTCCGGAGCCGGCCGCCGGCTGGCGGAGGCCGCGCGGCTGGGGTTCACGCACGCCCTGGTGCCGCCCGACCCGGGGAAGCTGCCGGACGGCATCCGCGTGCTGGAGGTGGACTCGGTAGCGGCGGCCCTCCACGCGGCGAACCACGCCTGAGCCGGGGAAGGGGCGGCGGCGACGGGGCGGCGGCGCCGGAATCGCGCGTGGCTCGGTCACAGTGAGGCTGCTGTAGCGGCGGCCATGCATGCGGTGAACCGTGCCTGAGGCGGGAGCCGGGCGGCGGCCCCGGAATCGCCCGTGTCCCGGCCGTGGTCAGGCTGCTGGCGACCGCCGTGCGAGCAATCCGCTCGTCGCTCCCGCCGCGGGGCCGTGCCAGGGCGGTGCGGCTCTCGATGGCCAGCACTCCTCGCAACAATGGCGACCGGAAGGCGCTGCAGATCCTGCTTGGGACCGCGGGAGCAGGCCACCACCGGCACCGCATACACCAGCCGGCCGGCTTGAAGCCCTGTTCCGCGGCAGCTGCGACCGCACCATCCGCCAGGTCGAATCGGTGGCGGTGGCCCAGTGCGCCTGGGGCGGGAATCGGAGCGGCGGTGCCGGGGCCGCCCGTGTCCCGTCGCACTCAGGCTGCGGTGGTGGTGGCCCGGCGCGCGGTGGACCGCGCCTGGGGTGGGGACCGGGGCGGCGGCGCCGGGATCGTGCGTGGCTCGGTCGCAGTCAGGCTGCTGGCGACCGCCGTGCGAGCAATCCGCTCGTCGCACCCGGCGCGGGGCCGTGCCAGGGCGGCGGGATGAATCATCCAGTCCGAGCCTGTCCGGCTCCGCCTGGCAAGCAAAAGGCCCCCTCCGGCAGCCGGAGGGGGCCTTCGTCCAACCGTGCTTACGCGCCCGACAGCAGCTTCGCGCAGCGGATCAGGCCCAGGTGCGAGTACGCCTGCGGGTGGTTGCCCAGCGAGCGCTCCGCCACCGGGTCGTACTGCTCCGGCAGCAGCCCCGTCGGGCCGGCCGCGTCGACCAGCTGCTCGAACAGCTCCTCCGCCTCGGTGCGGCGGCCGGTCAGCAGGTACGCCTCGATCAGCCACGCGGCACACAGGTGGAACCCGCCCTCGCCGCCGGGCAGGCCGTCGTCGCGGCGGTAGCGGTACACCGTGGAACCGCTGCGCAGCTCGGCCTCGATCGCGGTCACCGTGTGCTGGAACCGCTCGTCGGAGGGGTCGATCAGCCCGGCCAGCCCGACGAACAGCGAAGCCGCGTCCAGGTCCGTCCCGTCGTAGGCCGTGGTGAACGCCTGCACCTCGTCGTTCCAGCCGTGGGTCAGCACGTCGTTCGCGATCTCCTCGCGCAGGTCGTGCCACCCGGCCGGGATCTCACGCCCGTACACCTCGCCGAGCTTGATGGCCCGGTCCACCGTCACCCAGCACATGACCCGCGAGTACACCCGGTGCCGCGGCACGTGCCGCTCTTCCCAGATGCCGTGGTCCGGCTCCGACCAGCGCCGCGTCACGGCCTCGGCCATCGCGCGCACCAGCTGCCAGTCCTCGTCCCGCAGCTCGCCGCGCACCTGCGCCAGCTCGGCCACCAGCTCGACGACCGGTCCGAACACGTCCAGCTGCACCTGGTGGTTCGCCAGGTTGCCGACGCGCACCGGGCGCGAACCCGCGTACCCGGGCAGCGAGTCGATCACGGCCTCGGCGCCCAGCTGGGTGCCGTTGATCGTGTACAGCGGGTGCAGCCGCTCCGGGCCGGCCAGCGTCGCCAGCACGCCGTGCAGCCACCGCAGGTAGCCCTCGGCCTCGGCCATCGAGCCCAGCCCGACCAGCTCCCGCACGGTGAACGCGGCGTCCCGGATCCAGCAGTAGCGGTAGTCCCAGTTCCGCACGCCGCCGATCTCCTCCGGCAGCGACGTCGTGGCGGCCGCCAGCACCGCGCCGGTGTCGGCGTTGCACAACCCGCGCAGCGTCAGCGCCGAACGCGCGACCAGCTCCGACTCCACGTTCGGCAGCTTCAGCGTGGTCGCCCAGTCGCTCCAGTACGCCCCGGCGCGCGCCCGCCGCTCCACTTCGGACAACTCGTGCGCGGACAGATCCGTGGTGCCGCAACGAAGTTCGAGCACGACCGGCTCGTCCTGGGTGGGCTGGACCAGTGCCGTGGCGGTGTCGTGCAGGCCGTCGGAGGTGATCTCCCACGCCACGCCCGGCGAGCGGAGCACGAACGGCTCCGACGTGCCCAGCACGCGCAGGCCCTCGGCGTCCGGCACCAGCCGCACCGGCACACCGCCGAACTCCGGCCGCGGCGCGAACACCACGGACGCCGCGGCCGTCCCGGAGATCACGCGCACCAGGTCGGTGCGGTGCGGCGGGCCCTCCGGCTCCAGGTAGTCCGTCACCAGCAGCCGCGACCAGCGGGTCTCGACCGTCATCGTGTTCGGCAGGTACCGCTGGCCCAGCGGCAGGCCGTTGTGGTGCGGCTTGATCGAGAAGTGGCCGGCGCTGGCGCCGCCGAGCAGGTCGGCGAACACCGCGGGCGCGTCCGGGCCGGGGTGGCACATCCAGGTCAGCCGGGCGTCCGGGGTGACCAGGGCGACCGCGCGCTCGTTGGACAGCATCGACAGCCGCTCGATCGGCGGCGCCTGCTCGCCGTAGAGCCAGTTGCGGCGCTCCTCCAGCATGAACGCGAGAACCGTGGCGACGTCGTCGGTGCTGGCCACCCGGTAGCCCGCCAGCGTCTCACCGTCGCCGACCTTGACGCCCACGTCGGGGCCGGACAGCCGCGCGAACGCCTTCTCGTCGGTCACGTCGTCACCGAGGAAGATCGCCGCGGTGGCGCCGACCTGGTGGCGCAGGGTGTCCAGCGCGCGGCCCTTGTCGGTCTGCACGACGGCCAGTTCGACGACCTCCTTGCCGTCGGTGGTCGTCACACCCTCCCACGTGCACGGTCCACTGTGGACCTCGTCGAGGACGCGGCGGGCGGCTTCGCGGTCGGCGCGGCGGACGTGCACGGCGATGCTGCTCGGCTTGACCTCCAGCGACACGCCCGGCACGCCACCGGCGATGCGCTCCAGCTCCTGCTCGACCCGCCGGTGCAGGTCACGGGCCTGCGCGTCGAGCTCGTGCACGAAGCCGATGTCGAATTCGGAACCGTGGCTGCCGACCAGGTGCACCTCGTGCGGCAGTCGCGACAGGATGGCGAGGTCGCGCAGCGCGCGGCCGGAGATGACCGCGGTGGTCGTCTCGTGCAGCCCGGCCAGCGAGCGCAGCGCGCCCACCGACTCGGGCAGCGGGCGCGCCTCGTCCGGGTTGGTCACGATCGGAGCCAAGGTCCCGTCGTAGTCGCAAGCGACCAGCAAACGCGGCGTGCGAGCGATCTGCACGATCGCACGGCGCAGCTCAGCGGGCAGGGACTCGGCGGTCACCACTCCTCCTTAAGGAGCTCAGAAGCGTATTGCTGCAGGTGGGCCACTCAGGCGGCCGGTTCGGACCCGAGTGCCTCGAGGAACGACCGTGCCCACCTGTCGACGTCGTGGGTGAGGACCTGACGCCGCAACGCGCGCATCCGGCGTCTGCCCTCGGCAGGGTCGAGCGTAATGGCCGCCTCCAACGCGTTCTTCACCCCGTCAAGATCGTGTGGATTGACGAGAAACGCGCTGGTCAGCTCGGCGGCGGCACCGGCGAACTCGGACAGCACGAGCGAGCCGCCGAGGTCGTGGCGGCACGCGACGTACTCCTTGCAGACGAGATTCATCCCATCGCGTAGTGGGGTGACGACCATGACGTCGGCCGCACTGTAGAACGCGGCCAGTTCCTTGCGGTCCACCGACTGGTGCAGGTAGTGCACCACCGGATGACCGACGCGGGCGAACTCACCGTTGATCCGGCCCACCATCTGCTCGATCTCGGTGCGCATCCGCTGGTAGTGCTCGACGCGTTCCCGGCTCGGGGTCGCCAGCTGGACGAAGGTGACGTCCTCGGGCTGGACACGGCCCTCCTGGAGCAGTTCGTGCAGTGCCTGCAGGCGCAGGTCGATGCCCTTGGTGTAGTCCAGGCGGTCGACCCCGAGCAGGACGGTCTTCGGATTGCCCAGGTCACGGCGGATCTGGGCGGCCCGCTCCGCGACCTCCTTGGTACGGGCGAGCGTGTCCAGGCCGGCGGCGTCGATCGAGATCGGGAACGCCCCGACCCGGACCGTGCGGTTGCCGACCTGCATCATGCCCGGCCGGGACCGCACGCCGACCGCGCCGCGGCTCGGTTCGAGGCCGAGCAGCGTGCGGGCCAGCCACAGGAAGTTCTGCGCGCCACCCGGCCGGTGGAAGCCGACCAGGTCGGCGCCGATCAGGCCGCGCACGATCTCCGCGCGCCACGGGAGCTGCATGAACAACTCGACCGGCGGGAACGGGATGTGCAGGAAGAAGCCGATGCGCAGGTCGGGGCGCAGCTCGCGGAGCATGCTCGGCACCAGCTGCAGCTGGTAGTCCTGCACCCACACCGTGGCGCCCTCGGCGGAGACCTGCGCGCTGGCCTCGGCGAAGCGGCGGTTGACCTGGACGTAGCTCTCCCACCAGCCGCGGTCGAACACCGGCGGCGCGACGACGTCGTGGTAGAGCGGCCACAGCGTGGCGTTGGAGAAGCCCTCGTAGTAGTCGCGGACCTCTTCGGTGGACAGCGAAACGGGGTAGAGGACCATGCCCTCGTCACTGAACGGGTCGACGTCCACACCGGGCACGCCCGGCCAGCCGACCCAGGCGCCCTTGCGCGAACGCAGGAACGGCTCCAGCGCCGACACCAAGCCACCCGGGCTCGCGGTCCAGCGCTGGTTGCCATCGGCCGTACGTTCGAGGTCGACGGGCAGCCGGTTGGCGACCACGACGAAATCCGCCGAAGCCGTGCCGATCCCTGGTTCGCTCACGTGGCCATGCTCCCTTGTCGTCCCCTCGAACACTATCTCGCGACGGCGAGCCAAGATCCACCGCGCGGTGGCTCATGGACGGCTACTCCAGTCGGCGCTCGGTCGTCCGCAGCGGACCCGCCATCCGGGGGCCCGCGAGCTTCCGTTCGAGGCGGCCGAGACCGGTGCGGACCGGCTGCGCGAGGTACTCGCCGAGTACCACGCCGGCGGCCAGCGCAAGCCCGATCGCCGCGGCTTTGATCAGCGTGGAGAGGTTGCCGTTGCTCTGGGTGGCCAGTTCATAAAGGCCACGGTACGTGGACAGACCCGGCAACAGGGGGGTGATTCCCGACACCGCCACGACCAGCGGCGTCACCTTCAGACGGCGGGCCAGCACGCCACCGGAGAAGCCGATCACGACCGCCGCGACGGCCGAGGAGGTGATGACGTCGAACTGGCCCACGATCACCAGCGCGCCGTACACGCCCGCGCCGATCGCGCCCGCCGCGGCGGCGACGAGCATCGAGCGCAGCGTCGAGTAGCTGGCGATCGCGAAGCAGGCCGCCGCGGCCGCGCCCGCGGGCACGATGACCAGCAGGCTGTTCGCGGTCTGGGCGGGCAGCACCGGTTCGGCCGGGGTGAAGCCGAGCGCCTTGGCGATGTTCAGCGCGAGCGCGACACCGGTGATCAGGCCGGCGGACATCAGGACGGTTTCCATCGTGCGGCCCGCGGCGGTCACGTTGTAACCGGTGATGGCGTCCTGCACCGCGGACACCGTGGACAGGCCGGACAGCAACACGGTGATCGCCGCGGCGGCGACCAGCGTGGAGAACCTCGACGGCACGAGATCGGTGTTCACGGCGACCGTGGCCAGCCCGGTCGCGACCAGCCCGCCGACGGCCTGCTGGAAGAAGAACGGCAGCGCGACGCGGTTGAGGAGGCGGCCGAGCCGGTCGATGAGGGCCGAGATGATCAGCGCGCCGACCGCGACGTCGAGGGTGCCGCTGAGCAGCAGGGTGATGAAGAAGGCCATGCCGCCCCAGGCCAGCGTGGCGAACCAGCGCGGGTACGGGTGCGGGGCGGTGGTGATCTTGTGCAGCTCGGTGTAGGCCTCTTCCGCGCTGAGGTGGCCGCGCAGGATCTGCTGGACCAGCATCTCCGTCTGGGACAGGCGGGTGTAGTCCAGGCTGCGCGAGCGGACCACGCGCAGGGCCGTGATCGGGTTCGCGTCGGTGCCGCGGTGGCAGGTGACGGTGATGGACGTGAAGATGACGTCCACCTCGCAATGCGGGAGACCGAAGGCGGAGGTGAGGGACAGGATGGTCGCGGTCACGTCGGACGCGCCGGCGCCGCTGGCCATCTGCACCTCGCCGACGCGCAGGACCAGGTCGAGGACGAAGTTGACCGTCGCCTCGTCCGGCAGGGCGGGACCGAGTTCGGTGGTCGCGTCCGGCGCCGGCTGCTCTCCGGTGGGCGCTTCCAGGATGTGCCAGGCCCGGCGCCGAGGCTCGGTCGCCCGGCGCCGCCGGTTCGCCTTTTCGACGCCGGGGTCCTCCGGCGCTTCGAGGATGTGCCAGCCGCGCCTGCGGGTCACCGGGCCCCGGACGCGCTGGGTGCTGTTCATACGGCCGTCACCTCCTTGATTTGGCCTCCCGGCAGGCCCATCGCCTGGATCAAGCCGGTCGTTGCAAAGGGGCAACCGTGGCGTGCACCACTCCGCCGATCATCCACGAAACCGGAGGGCCCGGCAGCGGTTGCTAGGATGACCCCGATCAGGCCGACTTAGCTCAGCTGGTAGAGCAGCTGTCTTGTAAACAGCAGGTCAGGGGTTCGAGCCCCCTAGTCGGCTCCCCGGCCGACCAGGGTGTTCCCCTGTGGTGGGAAACACCCTGGTCCGGGCCCGTCTCAGTGGTTCGTTCCGGTACCGAAGCGGCGGCCGGCTCGTCGTTTGTCGGTGCCGATGGCCTCGCCCCACCGCGCACGCCGTTTCGCCGCCCGCGAGCCGACGCCGAAGATCGCCATCGCGTCGTCGACGGTCAGAGGTTCGATCTCGGCCTCTTCGATCTTCGGCGCGAGACGCGGAGTGCGACGTGGAGCTGTTGCAGATTGCCGGCTTGGTGCCTTCCTGCCGCAGGCACCGCCGTGGATGAGGCGAGGTTGCCAACCGTCCCTGCGTCAGCAGGGGGACCACGGACGTGCGCACGGTGGCGGCGAGGACTGCCTGCAGCGGGTCGCGCTGCTCCGCAGCCGAGGACAGGCCCTCCGGCACCGGCAGGAGCAGATGATCAAAAGGCATTCCCGCGGTCTCGCTCGCCTCGGCTGGCTTGGGCACCCCGGCCTCACGCCAGCAGGAAGTACCGCAGCCACAGGTACGGCGCCGCGAGGGTGACGGTGATCAGCGTGACCACCGCGCCCTTGCGGGTGAACTCCCAGAACGTGATGGGCGTTCCCTCGCGCGCGGCGATTCCCAGCATCACCACGTTCGCGCTGGCGCCGATCGCTGTCAGGTTGCCTCCGAAGTCCGCGCCCAGCGCCAGCGCCCACCACAGCGCCTGGCCCTGCCCGGGGTCCGGCAGGTCCGCCACCATGCCCGCGACCAGCGGGCTCATCGTCGCCACGTAGGGGATGTTGTCGATGATCCCGGAGAGCACCGCGGAGACCACCAGGATCAGCATCACGGCCAGCAGGGCGTTCCCGCCGGTCGCGTCCGCCGCGAGTCGCGCCAGGTGGCCGATCACGCCGGTGTGCACGAGCGCTCCGATCATGATGAACAGGCCCGCGAAGAACAGCAGCGTCTCCCACTCGACCGCGGCCAGGTAGTCCTTCGGCCGGCTGCCCGAGACCAGCACGAGGATCCCGGCACCCAGCAGCGCCACGACCGACGGGTCCAGGTGGAACACCGAGTGCCCGATGAAGCCGGCGAACACCAGCGCCAGCACGACGCCGCACTTGACCAGCAGCCGCTTGTCACGGATGGCTTCGCGCTCGGAGAGGGTCAGCACCTCGGCGATGCGCTGCGGGTCGGCGTCGAACGAGCCGCGGAACAGCCACCGCAGCACCAGTGCCAACACGGCGACCTCGACCACCACGATCGGCGCCATGTGGACGAGGAAGTCGTTGAACGTCAGCCCGGCCCGGCTGCCGATGATGATGTTCGGCGGATCGCCGATCAGCGTCGCGGCGCCGCCGATGTTCGACGCGAACACCTCCGCGATCAGGAACGGCACCGGGTTGATCCCGAGCCGGTCGCAGACCAGCAGCGTCACCGGCGCGATCAACAGGACGGTGGTGACGTTGTCCAGGAACGCCGACGCCACGGCCGTGAGCAGCACCAGCAGGACCATCACCCGCAGCGGCGAGCCCTGCGCGCGCTTGACCGCCCAGATCGCGGTGAACTCGAAGGCACCGGTGCGGCGCAGGATCCCGACGATGATCATCATCCCGAGCAGCAGGAAGATGACGTCCCAGTCGACGCCGGTGTCGTGCGAGTAGAACGCCTCGTCCGAGCCGACCACGCCGGCCGCCAGCACGATCCCGGCGCCGCCCAGCGCCGCGGCCGTCTTCGGGATGCGTTCCGTCGCGATGAGCAGGTACGCCACCGCGAACACGGCGATCGCGAGCACGGTCACCGCGCACCGCCTGGCGCGGAGCCAGCCCCAGCAACCGGGCCGCCGCGAGAGCGCACGAATTCGACGCGACCAGCGGGGTCCCCGGTCGTTGCCGGAATCCTGACGAGCACCACCGAGCCACTCCTGCCGTCGACCGACCGCCCGGCCCTGCTGGGGACGGGTGTGCCGACCAGACTTCCCGGCGCGCCGCCCGTAAAAATGCCGTACGGAGGCGGGCGGGGCAAACGAGGGTGACCTCGCTCACCGGCGGGACACCAGGGGCGGCTCAGCCGTGTTCGAGCAGGCGCCGGGCACGTTCGACGATCGGCTTGTCGATCATGTTGCCGTGCACATCGGTGCTCGCGCCGTCGGTGGCCGATTCGAGCACTCCGCGCGCCCACGCGAGGGCCTCCTCGGTCGGGGCGAGGACCTCGTGGATCACGGAGATCTGGGCCGGGTGGATGCACATCCGGCCGGTGAAGCCGAGCCGCGCGGCGTGCCGGGTGTCCTCGACGAGCTTGCGTTCGTCCCGGATGGCGATAGTGACGCCGTCGAGCGGGGGTGCGACCCCCGCCGCGGCAGACGCGAGGACGACGGCCGACCGAGCGTGCGCCAGCCCGAGATGATCGCCGTGGTCGACGCCCAGCTCCTGCGCGAGATCCCCGTTGCCGAACGCGACGCGGACGACTCCCGGCACCGAGCAGATCGCCCGTGCCTCGAGGATGCCCGCGGCCGTTTCCAGCGTTGGCACCACGCAGGAACCCTCCGGCAGGCGATCGATCAGGTCGCGGACCTGGTCCGGTCCCGTGGCCTTGGGCAGCACGACCGAGCAGGGCCCGTCCTTGAGGGCGGCGACGTCGTCCTCGTACCAAGGGCTCGTCGCGTCGTTCACGCGTACCAGGCCCGGCCCGCCCGTGGCCCGCCATTGCCGGACGTTCTCCCTGGCCTCGTCCTTGCGGCCGGGTGCGACGGCGTCCTCCAGGTCGAGGACGATGCCGTCCGCGCCGCTGGTCGCGGCCTTGCCGAACCGGTCCGGGCGATCGCCGGGTACGAACAGGATGGTGCGCGCGGAGGCGATCCGGCCGAAATCCGCCGAGAAGTCCCTGTCTCGGTGCTCGTTCATCGGCAAACCCCTTCGAACCGGTCAGCGAACTGATCATGCCGTCTATTGAAACGATGGTAGGTGCGCGACACGTGGTGGGACAAGCCGCGTTGCGGTCGGACGCGTCGGGCGGATCGGTTGAAATCGGTTCCGGGAAACGTTCGCGAAAATCGACGGCCGACATTTCCCGGAATGTGTCGGTTGAATTCACCGTGGCCGACTCTGGGTGTTCGAGCTGCGGTGACGCGCTCGGAGTCGGTGGAACGAAACTCGACTCCATGGCCCGCGGAAATCTCGCGATGACATTCTTCGGTATCAACGGAAATCCCGACGGAGGTTGTGTCATGACGGCGATGTCCGAATCCCTCGCACGGGCGCGATCGGTGCTGTTCGTGCCTGGCCACCGGCCGGACCGCTTCGACAAGGCGGCCGCGACCACCGCCGACACCATCGTCCTCGACCTGGAGGACGCGGTCGGTCCCGACGAGAAGCCCGTCGCGCGCAAGAACGTCGCCGAGTGGCTCGCCGGTGGCGGACAGGGCATCGTCCGGATCAACGACGCCGACACCTCCTGGTACTCCGACGACGTCGCGATGCTCGCGGAGCGGCAGGCAGCGGTGATGCTGCCGAAGATCACCCACCCCGGTCAGGTGGTCGACCTGGTCCGCGCGCTCGCGCCTGGTTCGTGCGTGATCGCGATCCTGGAGACCGCGGCGGGAGTGCTCAACGCGCAGTCGATCTGCTCCGTGCCAGGCGTGGTCCGGGCCGCGTTCGGGAACGCCGATCTCGGGAGTGAGCTGGGGTTGGACCCGGCGCACCAGGCGTCGCTGGTCCACGCCCGCGCGCAGGTCGTGCTCGGGTCCGCGGCCGCCGGGATCGTGCCCCCCATCGACGGCGCGACGCTCGACCTCACCGACCGGGACGTGATCACCGCCGACGCGACACATGCGGCGGAGCTGGGCTTCACCGGCAAGGTCTGTCTGCACCCCAGGCAGGTCGACGTGGTCAACGCGGTCTTCACGCCCTCGCCCGAGGCGATCGAGTGGGCCCGCCGGGTTCTCGCCGCCGCGGACAGCGGTGGCTCGATCAAGGCCGTGGACAACCAGATCGTCGGCAAACCGATCATCGACCGGGCCAAGCGGTTGCTGGCGCAGGCCGGTTGCTAGCCGGGGAGGTCGGATGCACCAGGGCGTGTTCGAACGTCGGTCAGGACACGAGCAGGTGGTGTTCTGCCAGGACAGCGAGTCGGGGTTGCGGGCGATCATCGCCATCTATTCGACCGCGCTCGGACCGGCGTTGGGCGGGACCAGGTTCCACCCGTACCCGTCGGAGGAAGCCGCGCTGGCCGACGTTCTCGAGCTGGCCAAGGGCATGGCCTACAAGAACGCCGTGGCCGGGCTTCCCCACGGTGGCGGCAAGGCCGTGATCATCGGCGACCCGCGAGTGGACAAGTCAGACGCCCTCCTGCGTTCGTACGGCCGGTTCGTCGAGTCTCTGCACGGCACGTACATCACCGCCTGCGATGTCGGCACCACAGTGCGGGACATGGACGTCGCAGCTCAGGAGTCGCATTACGTCCTCGGCCGCTCACGAGCCGACGGTGGTGCCGGCGACTCGTCGGTGCTGACGGCGTTCGGGGTCTACCGAGCGATGCTCGCGTGCGCCGAGTACCGGTGGGGCACGCCGTCGGTGAAGGGGCTGCGGATCGCGGTCTCGGGTGTCGGCAAAGTCGGATCGCTGCTCGCCAAACTCCTCGTCGAGCAGGGCGCGCGGGTGGTCGTCCACGACGTCGACGACGAGGCGGTGCGGCGCCTGCGCCTGGCTCGTCCCGAGATCCGCGCCGCGGTCGACGGGCCTGCCCTCATGCGCACGAAGGCGGACATCTTCGCACCCTGCGCCCTGGGCGGGGTCCTCGACGAACAGGCGGTGGGACTGCTGGGTTCGGAGATCGTCTGCGGCGCGGCCAACAACCAGCTCGCCGAGCCGGGAATCGCGAAGGAGCTGCACGATCGCGGCGTGCTGTACGCGCCGGACTACGTGGTGAACGCCGGCGGGGTCATCCAGGTGGCGGACGAGTTGCACGGGTTCACCTTCCAGCGGGCCAAACGCCGCGCCGCGAAGATCTTCGAAGCGACGCGGTACGTGCTGGAACTGGCCGACGAGGAGGGCTTGCCGCCTGCCGCGGCGGCGGACCGGGTCGCGGAACGCCGGATGGCGGAGGCACGACAGCGCACCGCACGGGCCCGGGAGCGGGTCGAGGCACCCACGGGCACCGGGTAACACCGCCCGCCGGCGGGGCGACTTCCGGCACTGGCCGGGCCCGAGCGGAGGTGCCATGCGGAAGCGACCCGCGACGCGGAAAGTGGTGGTCGGGCGCTGGGCGTGGGTGCTCAGCCCGGCCACCCACAGCCTCGGGCCACTGGCGCTGGCCGTGCGCCGCATCGGACACCACCGCCCGGGTGGGGCGATGAAGAGCCCAAATCCTCTGGCCGCCATGCGCGCCGCGGGTGTCCACTGCGGGACGCGGCCGCGGCAGGAGTCAGCGGGCGCCGCCCGCTCGGGCGCGGCCGGAAGGAGGCAGCTCGATGACTTCCGACGAGCGGCGGGAGCGCTTGCGCCGCGTGCTGGACCTGACGTGGAACCAGGGCGAGCTCGACGCCTGCGAAGACCTCTGCGCGCCGCACTGCACGTTCCACGATCCGAACTTCGAGGTGGACGGGGTGGCCGGGTTCAAGCGCCAGGTCAGCGACCTGCGCACGGCCAACCCCGACCTGCACATGGACATCCACGACGTGCTCGTCGACGGCGACCTGTGCGCGATGCGGTTCACGGTGGGCGGCACGTCGCGGGCGGAGTTCCGCGGCCTGCCCGCCACCGGCAAGACGTACGTGATGACCGGCATGATGTGCGGCAAGTGGGCCGACGACCGCCTGGTCGAGATGTGGGTCAACTACGACCTGCTGGGCGCGTTGCAGCAGCTCGGCATCATCTCGGAGATGGCGCCGCGGGAGACGGCGGGCTGAAGTGGTGGGCGCTGCGCGGTCCGTGCAGCGCCCACCAGCCTCAGCGCAGCCGCACCAGCGCCTGCACCGGCACGTGGTCGGACGGGTAGCGGCCGTCCACGCGGAACGTGTTGATCGCCGCCGCCAGGACCGACACCCGCGAGTTCGCCAGGACCCAGTCGATGCGGTTGGCGCCCAGCACCGGCTCGCGGTAGTTCGGGAACGTGCCCCACTCCGGCGTCAGCTGCTTCGCCGCGGTGCGCCACGTGTCGGACAGCCCGCCCTCGACCAGCGTCCGGTACGACACCGAGTCCGCCGGGGTGTTGAAGTCGCCGGTCAGCACCACCGGCAGCGCCGGGTCGAAGCCGGCGATCCGGTCGCGCACCAGGGCCGCGCTGCGCTGCCGCGCGTTCTCCGACTGGTGGTCGAAGTGCGTGTTGACGTGCACGAACTCCTTGCCGGTGCGGGCATCCCGGAACCGCACCCAGGTCACCATGCGCACCACGTTGTTGCCCCAGGTCTTCGACCCGATCACGTACGGCGTGTCGGACAGCCAGAAGTGGTCGAAGTCGATCGGCTCGACGCGGCGGGTGTCGTAGTAGATGCTCATGAACTCGCCGCGCCCACCGCCCTCACGGCCCAGCCCGATCCACTCGTAGTGCTTGGGCAGGTCGGCCGCGATCTGCTTGACCTGGTGGTACAGGCCCTCCTGGATGCCCAGCACGGTCGGCTGCTCGATCTCCAGGAACCGCGCGATCACCGGCCGCCGGTCGGTCCACGAGTCCGGCGTGCCCGGCGCGGCCTTGGTGTCCAGGCGGATGTTGAACGTGGTCACGTGCAGGGTGTCGCCGGACGCGCGGCCGATGACCGCCTCGTCGGTCCGGGCCTGCGCCCGTTCGCGGTCATCAGCGTCACCGCACCCGCGCCGGCGAGACCAAGTGCACCCCTTCGAGTGATGTCAGACATGTGGCGCACTTTGTCCGTTCCGCGTGTGGCGGCGCCGACCGTCAGGCAACACCCGGGCGAACAACGCGCGTCGATCTCACTCGAGTTCGGTGCCCCGGGTCTCGCGCAGGAACCAGACGCACACCGCGCAGATCACCGCGATCAGCGCGACGTACCCGGAAACCGGCAGGGACGAACCCGTCGAGGCGATGAGCTGCGTGGCCAGGATCGGGCTCACCCCGCCGCCGATCACGCCGCTGGCGTTGTACGCGATCGACGCGCCGGTGTAGCGGTAGCGGGTCGCGAACAGCTCCGGCAGGAACGCGCCCATCGGGGCGAACAACGCGGCGAACGCGATCATCCCGACGGCCATCGCGAGCGCGATCAGCACCGGCTCGCCCGTGTTGATCAACGCGAACATCGGGAACGCCCACACCACCGCGAGCACCGCGGCGCCCAGGCACACCCGACGCCGGCCGACCCGGTCCGACCAGGTCGCGAGCAGCGGGGTCGCCAGGCCCATCACCAGCGCGCTGATCATCGCGCAGATCAGCAGCATGTTCTTGTCCAGCTCCAGCACCGTCGTGCCGTAGGACAGCGAGAACGTGGTGATCGTGTAGAAGAGCGTGTGCGCCAGGATGAACGCGCACGTGCTCAGGAACAACGTCTTCGGCTGCCGCTGCACGACCTCGACGATCGGCACCTTCGCCTTGTCGTGCTCGGCCATCGCGCGCTCGAAGACCGGCGTCTCCGCGATCTTCATCCGGATGTAGTAGCCGATGACGATCAGCAGCGAGCTGGCCAGGAACGGGATCCGCCAGCCCCAGTCGTCGAACGACTCCTGCGACATCGTCTGGCCCAGCACCAGGAACGCGCCGCCGGCGATGATGAACCCGATCGCCGGGCCCATCTGCGGGAAGCTCGACCACAGCCCGCGGCGGTTGCGCGGCGCGTACTCGGTGGCCAGCAGCACCGCGCCACCCCATTCGCCGCCGAGCCCGAAGCCCTGCAGGAACCGGCACAGCACGAGCAGGATCGGCGCGCCGATGCCGATCGCGCCGTAGGTCGGCAGCACCCCGATGGCGACCGTGCCGGTGCCCATGACCAGCAGCGACGCGACGAGCATCGCCTTGCGCCCGACCCGGTCGCCGAAGTGCCCGAACACCACCGCGCCGACCGGTCGCGCGATGAACCCGACGCCGAAGGTCGCGAACGCCGCCAGCGTGCCGGCGAGCGCGGAGAACGTAGGGAAGAACTGGTGCCCGAACACCAGCGCCGCGGCCGTGCCGTAGAGGTAGAAGTCGTAGAACTCGATGGCCGTGCCGATGAAGCTGGCGACAGCGATGCGCGAGGCCGACACCGGGGCGGCGGACGTCTGCGCGGCGGTACTCATCGGCTGCTCCTTCGGGGCCTGGTGATCCGGGTCGGAGTATCGGTGCCACCCCGCCCGCTGACGACCTACGGTGGTCGGGTTTTGCCGGCCGTCTTTCCTCATCCTGTCGAAACGGCCAGGTCAGTCCCGCACCAGGGGGAGCAGCCGCAGGCCGAGGTGCAGGGTGAGGCGGTGCTCCCCGTCGCCGAGGTCGAGGCCGGTGATCTCCTCGATCCGGTGCAGCCGGTAGTACAGCGACGTGCGGTGGATGTGCAGCGCGGCGGCGGTGTCCAGGCTCGACCCGGCGTGGTCGAGGTAGGCGGCGAGGGTTTCCACCAGCCGGCCGCTGGTGTCCTGCGCGAGCAGGTCGAGCAGCGGTTCCGGCAGCTGGGCGCGGGCCGGGGCGGGGATCTGCAGGAGTGTCGCGTAGGCGCCGAGGTCCTCCCAGCGCGCGATGCCGCCGAACCGGGGCAGCGTCGCCGCGGCCCGGACGGCGGTGGCGGCGCGATCCCGGGCGATCCAGGGGCGGCCGCCGCTGCCGATGCCGGCCACGCAGCGCGCGGAGCCACCGAGCACGTCCTGAACCTGCCGGACGATCATCTCCGGATCGCCGCCGCCCAGCAGCACGCCCTGGTGACCGGAGACGTAGAAGGACGGTTCGCGCCCACGGGTGGCGGCCTCCAGCGCGGTGCGCAGGGCGACCTCGGTCCAGGCGCTCTCCCCGTCGATGACCTCGGCGATCAGCACCGTCGCGGAGTCGTGCGCGAGGCCGGCACGGTCGGCCGGCTCGCCGCTGAGCAGCTTGCGGAGGTTGTCCTCGCGGGCCGCGCGTTCGGAGTCGGCGACGAGGAAGTCCCGGTACAGCAGGGCGGCCATGGGTTCGGCGGCGGCCTTGATCGCCGCCAGGTCGGCGGCGGTGAGCGAGCCGTCCGGGTCGATGACCATCAGCAGGCCGAGCAGGGTGCCGCGCCAGCGCAGCGGCATGCTGACGCGGGCGAGCATGTCCAGGTCGGGGCGTGGCGGGATGACGCCGGGGCCGGTCCAGCGGGTCACCCCCTGCGCGAGGATGTGACCGATCGCCTCGCTGCCCGCGCTGCGCTGCAGCATCGCCCGCACCCGCACGGCGTCCTCGTCGCCGAAGTGCCTGCTCGCGCAGAGCAGCCGGACCGACGGATCGTTGATCGCCACCGACCGGCCGAGGGCTTCGGCGAGCGCGTCGACCTTCCGCTGCAGTTCGCTCTCGACCATGGATACATGATCCACCAGCCCGTTTCTCTGGTTTTCGGAACGGCCGCCGGGCGATCTTCGACGCCCGGCGGTTCCCGGTGGGCCGGTGGCGTGCCGATACTGCGGCGCATGGGGAGACTGGACGGCAAGGTGGCGCTCGTCTTCGGCGCGGGCTCCAGCGGCGACGGGATGAGCAACGGCAAGGCGGCGGCGCTCGCGTTCGCGCGGGAGGGGGCGCGGGTCGCGGCGATCGACATCCGCGCCACGGAGGCGGAGCGCACGGCCGCGGACATCGCGGCGGCGGGCGGTTCGGCCGTGGCGCTGACCGCGGACGTCACGGACGAAGCGCAGGTCGCCGCTGCCGTCGAGGCCGCCTCGGTGCTGGGGCCGCCGTCGGTGCTGCACAACAACGTCGGCGCCACCCGGGTGGGGGACGTGGTGGACCTGTCCCTGCCGGAGTGGGACGCCGCGCTGGCGGTGAACCTCCGGCCGGTGTTCCTGACCTGCAAGTACGTGGTGCCGCGGATGCTCGCGGCCGGCGGCGGCGCGATCGTGAACGTCTCGTCGATCGCCTCGATCCGGGACACCGGTTACGTCTACCCGGCCTACAGCGCGGCGAAGGCGGCGGTGAACCAGCTGACGGTGTCGCTGGCGCTGCACTACGCCGCGAGCGGGATCCGGGTGAACGCGATCCTGCCCGGCCTGATCGAGACGCCCCTGGTGACGCGTGGCATCGCGGCCGACCCCGCTGAGCTGGCGCGGCGGCACGCGGCCAGCCCGACGGGACGGATGGGCAGCCCGTGGCACGTGGCCGCCGCGGCGGTGTTCCTCGCCTCGGACGAGGCGGCCTACGTCAACGGGGTGTGCCTGCCGGTGGACGGCGGGCTGACCGCGCGGTGCGCGTGAGTCACTTCCGGATGCGGCCGAGGGCGCGGACCACCGCGATGCACCGGTCCTCGACGTAGTTCAGCCCGCCGCCCTCGGCGATGCGCCGGGCCTCCGCCGACACGATGCCCTGCTGCAGCCACAGCGTCTTCGCCCCGATGGCGACCGCCTGCTCCGCCACGCCGGGTGCCTCGCGCGACGGCCGGAACACGTCGACGAGGTCCACCGGTTCCGGGATGTCGGCCAGGGTCCGGTAGACCTTCTCGCCCAGGAGCTCGTCCGCCGAGGGGTGGACCGGGATCACCCGGAATCCGGCGGCCTGCATCGCGGCCGGGACCGAGTGCGCGGCCTTCGCCGGGTCGCGGCTCAGCCCCACCACGGCGATGGTCTTCGCGGCTTTCAGGACTTCTTCGGCTAGGTCGGCCATACCTCGTGAAACCCCCGGCGAGCAGGCGCTATTCCACCGCGAGCCCGCGGGCGGCGCGGACCGAGGCGAGCAGGTCCATCGACACCCGCGGGTCGAACGCCATCTGCTGCCGGGCCAGCGCGAGCAGCTGCGGCTCGCCGCCGGGCACGCCGTACAGCCGGTCACGGGTGAGGTCGTCGGTGAACACCTCCAGGATCGTCGCGCTGAACAGCAGGTACGCGGCGGCCTGCGCGCGCAGCGCCGCCAGCCCCTCGCCCGAGGTGATCCTCGCCGCCAGCGCACGCAGTTCGCCGGGCCCGCGCACGGCCGGGATGCGCACCAGGTCCGCGATCAGGCTCGACCGCTCGGGCGAGGGCTCGACGGTGCGCGCGGCTCCGGTGAACGCGTGTGCCTTGCGGTCCAGCTCGCGCCGGACCAGCAGCTCGACGACGGCGCTCAACGGCTGTCCGGCGGGGAGGTCGAGCAGTTCGACGACGGTGCGCCGCAGGTCGCGGGGCAGGCCGCCGGACAGGCAGTGGCACAGGCAGACGAACTGCTCCGGCAACCCGGGCACGCGGCGGCTGATCCAGGCGCGCGTGTCGTCCGGCGTGAAGTTGTCCAGCCGGACCATCTCGGAGAACGCACTGTCGAACGCGTCCCGCGCCGGGATGCCGCGGCGCTCGAACGAGACGATCGCGTCGTCGGACACCGACACCAGGAACAGGCAGCCGGGCACGTCGAAGACGCCCTTGATGTCGTTGATCAGCTCCTGGGCCTTCTCCGGCTCGGCGATCTTGTCCAGCTCGTCGATCGCGATCACCAGCCGGTCGGTCACGTGCGCGGCCCGCAGCACGCCGGCCGCGTACTCGGCGAAGGCGCGGAACTCGTCGACCACCTCCGGGTAGCTGAGCTGCTGCTCGGCGCTCTGCGTGGAGCGGGTCCACCCGGCCTCGCCCTTGAGCGGCAGGGTGAGCTTGCCGGACCAGCCGGTGGTGTAGGTCTGCAGGAACCGGATGCGGCGCAGCTGCTGCCCGGCGACCGCCCGCAGCTCGCGCAGGCGCGGGTCGGCCCGCCGCGCCGGACGCAGCCCGCGCGCCGTCCGCCACACCGACGCGGCGAGGTCCACCACGACCACGAGCGCGACCAGCGCGGCGGGCACCAGGACGGCGATCCGCCAGCCGGTCAGGCCGGTGAACAGCGGGGGCGGATCGGTGACGAACCGCAGCGGTGGCCGGCCCCACGCCCACGCCCCGAGCAGCACCGGCACCGCGATGGCCACGAGGTGGGCGAGCAGGGAGCGGACCAGCTGCGCGGCCCGCTCCCGCCGCCGGACCGGGGCCACCAGGCGCGCGAAGGTCGCCCAGCGTCGTGGCCGGCCGGTGCCGTGGGTGCGGGTGATGACCTCCTTGCACAGCAGGGCGTGCAGGTACAGGACGAAGTCGCGGGCGTCGTAGCGGGCGGGCGCGGAGGCGATCACCGCGAGCGGCGGCCGGTCCGGATCACCGAGCACCCCGTCGGCGACGAACCGGATCGCGGTGGTCTTGCCCACGCCGCGGTGCCCGGCGAGCGCGATCGCCCCGGTCGCCGACCGCGCGACGGCGGTGCGCAACCGCTCCCCGGCGCCCGTGATCACCGGGGTCGCGGTGGGGGATTCGGCGTGCAGACCGTCGACCGCGCGGTAGGTGAACTGGGTGCTGTCCGGCGGAGTCCGCTTCGCCTCGACGAACCGGACCAGGGCCGGCCACACGATCCGCTCGACCGCGTACACGCGCCAGAGGTCCTCCACCGGCAGCGTGCCGACGCGGCGGAACAGCCGCCGCAGCGGCGCGATCCAGCGGTACCCGATGCGGCAGGCGATCGCCAGCACGGCGAGGTAGGCGGCGACCCCGAACACGGCGAACCCCCACGGCAGGTTCGGCCACGCGCGGACCAGCAGCAGGTGGTAGCCGAACACCACGGCGAAGGCGGCGGCGAGCCGGAGGTCGGCCGGCCGGTGCCCGGGCAGGCGCGACGCGATCACGCCTTGGAAGGCAGGGTCGCGCAGGAAGGTGGCGCGTTCGGTGTCCAGCCGTTCCCGCAGCTCCGGGTCCCCGGCCAGCGCCTCGTGCGCCTCCCGCACCGGGATCCGCTCGGCGGCGAGCAGCTCACGCGCGTCGTCGGTCACCAGGACGTTCGCGATCAGCCCGTCGTCCCCCACGGCGATCAGACTAGATCAGCGCACCACCACGACGTGCTCCCCGCGGGGGACGAACTCGCCGATCACCGGGGCGCCCGGGATCTCGCCGGCCAGCAGGAGGCCGCCCGAGGTCTGGGCGTCGGCCAGCAGCAGGGCCTCCTCCTCGCGCACCGCGGACAGGTCGGTGTGCGGCCGGACCCAGTCGAGGTTGCGTCGCGTGCCGCCGCTGACGTAACCCGCCGCCAGCGCCGCCCGTGCTCCCTCCACATAGGACACCGCGGCGGCGTCCACGACGGCGGTCACCCCGCTGGCGCGCGCCATCTTGTACAGGTGCCCGAGCAGGCCGAAGCCGGTCACGTCGGTCGCGGCCGGGATACCGGCGTCGAGCGCGGCCCGGGCGGCCGGGGCGTTGAGGGTGGTCATCACGTCGATGGCGTCGGGGAAACGCTCGCCGGTCGCCTTGTGCCGGGAGTTCAGCACGCCGATGCCCAGCGGCTTGGTCAGCGACAACGCCATCCCCGGCCGGGCGGAATCGTTGCGCAGCAGGCGGTCCGGGTCGCCGACGCCGGTCACCGCGAGCCCGTACTTCGGCTCCGGGTCGTCGACGCTGTGCCCGCCGGCGAGGTGGCAGCCGGCGTCGGCGCAGATGTCCGCCCCGCCACGCAGCGCCTCGGCCGCCAGCTCGAACGGCAGCACCTCCCGCGGCCAGCCCAGCAGGTTGACCGCCACGACCGGGCGGCCGCCCATCGCGTAGACGTCGGACAGCGCGTTGGCCGCCGCGATGCGCCCCCAGTCGTAGGCGTCGTCGACCACCGGGGTGAAGAAGTCGGTGGTGGCGATCAGCGCGAGCCCATCGGAGATCCGCACCGCGGCGGCGTCGTCCCCGTCGTCCAGGCCCACCACCAGTTCGCCCACCGGATCGGACGGCCGCCTGCCGACCAGCCCGCGCACCACGTCCTCCAGCTCGCCGGGCGGGATCTTGCACGCGCACCCGCCGCCGTGCGCGTACTGCGTGAGTCGATGGCCCATGCCCTCATCGTGCCGCCTTCGCGCTGCGGCGGCCGCGCGAAGTTGCGATCATGGGGTATCCCGCAGGGAGGCGTATCCGGTCTGGTGGCCGGCGCGGTCTTCAAAACCGTTGAGCGGCAGGCGCTGTCGCTGGCGGGTTCGATTCCCGTCCGCCTCCGCCACCCAGGGAGGAGCGAGGAGTGGCGGACCCCCGTCGCCGCGTGCCGCGTACCGACGTGCTGCTCGCGCACCCGCGCCTGGCCGAGGCGGAGCGCGTGCTCGGCCGCGCCCTGGTCAAGGCCGCGGTGGTGGCGGCGCACGACCGCGCCCGCGCCGGGGAGATCGAGCCGGAACAGGTCGCCGAGCAGGCCATCGCGGCGCTGCCGGTGGCAGCCACCACGCTGCGGCCGGTGGTCAACGCGACCGGCGTCGTCGTGCACACCAACCTGGGCCGGGCGCCGTTGTCGCGGGCCGCGCTGGACGCGGTGGTCACGGCCGGGCGGAGCACCGACGTCGAGTTCGACCTCGCGACCGGCCGCCGCGCGCGCCGTGGCCGCGGTGCGCTGGCCGCGCTCGCCGACGCGGTGCCGGCCGCGGGCGGGGTGCACGTGGTGAACAACAACGCCGCCGCCCTGCTCCTGGCCGCGTCCGCGCTCGCGCCCGGCAGGGAGATCGTGATCAGCCGCGGCGAGCTGGTCGAGATCGGCGACGGGTTCCGCATCCCCGAACTGCTGGCGTCCACCGGCGCGCGGCTGCGCGAGGTCGGCACGACGAACCGGACGAGCCTGCGCGACTACGCGGCCGCGCTCGGCCCGGACACCGGGTTCGTGCTCAAGGTGCACCCGTCGAACTTCCGGGTCACCGGCTTCACCGCGGAGGCGTCGGTGCGTGAGCTCGCCACGCTGGAGGCGCCGCTGGTCGTCGACATCGGGTCCGGGCTGCTGGCGCCGCACCCGGTCCTGCCGGACGAACCGGACGCGACCACCGCCCTGCGCGACGGCGCCGATCTGGTGACCGCGAGCGGGGACAAGCTCCTCGGCGGCCCGCAGGCCGGGTTGCTGCTGGGCTCGGCCGGCCTGGTGGAGCGGTTGCGCCGCCATCCCGCCGCCCGGGCGCTGCGGGTCGACAAGCTGACCCTCGCCGCGCTGGAGGCGACCCTGCGCGGGCCGGAACCGCCGGTCGCGCGGGCACTGGTCGCCGATGTCGCGGAGCTGCGCCGCCGGGCGGAAGCGCTGGCCGCGCGGATTCCCGGCGCGAGCGTGGTGTCCTGCCGGGCGGCGGTCGGTGGCGGTGGCGCGCCCGGGGTCGAGCTGCCGTCGGTCGCGGTGAGCCTGCCCGAGTCGTGCGCGGAGCCGCTGCGGACCGGGACGCCGTCGGTGGTGGGCCGCGTCGAGCACGGCCGGTGCCTGCTGGACCTGCGCACGGTCGGCCCGGACGAGGACGAACTGCTGCTCGCGGCGGTGCGCGCGTGTACGTCGTAGCGACCGCGGGGCACGTCGACCACGGCAAGTCGACGCTGGTCGAGCGGCTCACCGGCACCTGGCCCGACCGGCTGGCGGAGGAGCAGCGGCGGGGGCTGACGATCGAGCTGGGGTTCGCGTGGACGGAGATCGACGGGCGGCGGCTGGCGTTCGTCGACGTGCCCGGGCACGAGCGGTTCGTGCCGAACATGCTCGCCGGGGTCGGACCGGTGCCGGCCGTGGTGTTCGTGGTCGCCGCGGACGAGGGCTGGATGCCGCAGTCGGCCGAGCACCTGGCGGCGCTGGCGGCGCTCGGCGTCCGGCACGCCCTGCTGGTCGTGACGAAGGCCGACCTCGCCGATCCGGGGCCGGCGGCGGAGGAAGCGCTTTCCCACCTGGCGGTGCTGGGCCGGGTCGACGCGGTGTCGATCGGGCGCGGCGGCGACCTCGCGCCGGTGCGGCGGGCGCTGTGCACGCTGGTCGACCGGCTGCCCGCGCCGGATCCGGCGGCGGACGTGCGGCTGTGGGTGGACCGGGCGTTCACTGTCCGCGGCGCCGGGACGGTGGTGACCGGGACGCTCGCGGGCGGCACCCTGCGCGCCGGGGACGAGCTGGAGCTGGGCGGCGAGCGGGTGAGCGTGCGTGGCCTGCAGTCGCTCGGGGAGGCGGAGACCGAGGTGACCGCGGTGGCGCGGGTCGCGGTGAACCTGCGTGGCGTGGACCGGGACCGGGTGCGGCGCGGGGACGCGTTGCTGACGCCCGGCGCGTGGGTGCACACGTCGGAGGTGGACGTGGCGGTGCGCGCGCAGGGGGAGTTGCACCGGGAGCTGGTGCTGCACCTGGGCGCGGCGGCGGTACCGGTGCACGTCCGTCCACTCGGGACGGACGCGGCGCGGTTGCGGCTGCGCGTGGCGTTGCCGCTGCGGATCGGGGACACCGGGCTGCTGCGGGACCCGGGCGAGCACCGGATCGCGGCCGGGATCACGGTGCTGGACGTGCGGCCGCCGCCGCTGGGGCGTCGCGGGGCCGGGCGGGCGCGGGCGGCGGAGCTGGCGTCCGGGCGGGTGCCGCCACCGCCGATCGCGCGTGCGAGCGAGCTGCGCGCGATGGGCTTTCCGTTGGCCGGCAAGCGGATCGGCGAGTGGGTCGTGGATGGCGACGCGCTCACCCGGGCGCGCGAGAAGGCCCTGTCGCGGTTCGACGAGTGGTCATCTCGTCATCCGGTGGCGGCCGGGATGCCGGTGGAGGCGCTGCGGCAGGTGGTGGGCCTGCCCGCGGCCGAGCTGGTGCCGGCCGCGCTGGACGGCACGGGGCTGGAGATCACCGAAGGGATCGTGCGGCGCCCGGGTGCGGGGCTGCCGGCGCGGGTGCTGTCGGCACTGGGGCGGCTGGACGAGCGGTTCCGGGCACATCCGTTCCGCGCTCCCGAGGCCGACGAGCTCGCGGAACTGGGATTGGGCCAGCGCGAGCTGGCGGCGGCGGTGCGGGCGGGACGGCTGGTCCGGATCGGGGAGGGTGTGTTCCTCGGTCCGGACGCGCCGGCCCGCGCGGCGGAGGCGCTGGTGACGCTGCCGCAGCCGTTCACGGTCAGCGAGGCCCGGCGCGCCCTGGACACGACCCGCCGGGCGGCGGTGCCGTTGCTGGAGCTGCTCGACGCCCGCGGGATCACGGTCCAGGGCGCGGATTCCCGCCGCCACCTGCGCTGAGCTGGAGCGACACGCGGGTTTCGCTCGGAAGCGTGACGGGTACTCGACTCACGGTGAGGAGAGGAGCTCGTCATGGACACGAACGCCTATGTGGCCTTCCTGGTGATAGGCGCGCTGATCGTCTTGGTCGACGGCCAGTTCGTCTACCACAGCGGGAAGCGGTACCTGGCGAACGGGCAGGGCGAATCGGAATCGGGGGCGTCCATGGCCCGGCTGGTCGCGGTGTTGTTCCACATCGCGACGCTGGGTGTGCTCGCGCTCATCTCGACGATCGACTTCCCCGGCGGCACCACGCCGACGGCGATCGTGGGACGCGTCGGCGTGTTCCTGCTGGTACTGGCGCTGGCCCACGGCATCACGATCGCCGTGCTGTCGCGTCAGCGCGAGGAACAGGTCGTCGAGCAGATCAACACGCGGATGAACACCCCGCGCCCCGCGGACCATTCGCTGAACGACCCGGTCGTCTCCCCGGTGCCTGGTCAGGAGGGCCGCGACCCGCGCGTCAGCCCCAGCATCGAGAGCGGCACCCCGTACACGACCGACCGGTACTAGCGGTTCAGGCTCCGCAGCAGTTCCAGCGTGCGGGCCTGCTCCGCCGGTGACCCGGCGAGCGCGGCGGCGAATTCGGTGGCTCCGGCGTCCAGGTGGCGCCGGAGCTGCCGTTCGAGCGCATCCTCGTCCCCGGCGACGACCGTCTCCGCGACCTCCCGCACCCCCTCCCGATCGAGGACCGCGCGGTACGCGGGCATCGTCGCGGCCATGCCGTACTCCCGCGTGATCCGCGCGCGGACCGCGGCCGGATCGTCGGTCACCGCCACGATCACGCCGGCGACCACCCGTGGTTCCGCCCGTCCCGCCGCGGCTTCCCGGATCTTCGGGACGATGTGGTCGCCGAGCGTCCGCGGTCCGGCCCAGGTGGTGATGGTCCCGTCCGCCAGCTCACCCGCGATGCGCAACGTCAGGTCGCCGAGCGCGGACACCAGCAGGGCGGGCGGCTGCGCGCCGGTGACCTCCACCTGTGCCCGCGCGGCCAGCGTTTCGCCTTGGTAGGCAACGGATTCCCCGCGCAGCAGCGGGCCCAGGGCGGTCAGGTACTCGCGCAGGTGCCGCGCCGGCTTGTCGTAGGAGAGGCCGTACTGGTCCTCGATCATCACCGGGTGGCTGAGCCCGACGCCGAGGCTGAGCCGGTTGCCGGTGACCGACTGGGTGCTCAGCGCCCGCGTGGCCAGCGTGATCGGGTGCTGCGGCCAGGTCGGCACGATCGCGGTGCCCAGTTCGATCCCGGGCACCTCTCGCCCGGCCACGGCGAGCGCGGTCAGCGGGTCCCAGCTGAACCGCTGGCCCAGCCATAGGGCGGGCAGCCCGGAGCGCGCCGCCGCGACGATGTCGTCGATGGTCTTGCTCGCGGTGTCGACCATCAGGCCGATCCTCATGGTTTTCCCCCTTCGTAGGCGGCGCGGTGCTGGTTCCCGATCTCGGTGAACAGGTCGGCGACCCGGGGCGCCAGCTCGGCCAGCACCGCCGGGTCCGGTTCGGCCGCCGGTTCGAAGGCGCCGCGCACGGTCGCGGCGAGCAGATCCGCGGCGCCCGGGTGCGGCGGGGACAGGAAGAAGCCTTCGAGCGTGGCGTGCCAGGCGTAGCGCAGGTCGTCGAACGGCAGGTCGGTGCGCACCAGGTCGTGCTCGGCGAGCAGCCGCAGGTAATCGGCGAAAGCCTCGTCGTGCCGCGACTCCGCCCGGTCGCGAGCCAGCTTGCCGAGCACGGCGGGATCGGCGCGCACGTGGGCGCGCAGCAGGGGACGGCCGGCGACCGACTCGAAGTTCACGCGGGTCAGCTCGTGCAGCAGAACCGTGCGCGGGTCCGCGCGGATCGCGGCCACCAGCTCGTCGGCGGCCGCGGCCAGCTCGCGCCGGAACACCGCGCGGAACAGGTCCTGCCGCGACTTCCAGTGCAGGTAGACGGTGCCCTTGCCGATACCGGCCCGCTCGGCCACGTCGTCGACGGTCACCTTCTGGTAGCCCCAGCGCAGCAGCAGGCCGGCGGCCACGTCGAGGATGCGTTCCGCCCGCTCCCGCCGATCCATGCCGGTGATCTTATGACTGATTTTGAATTTCAGTCAACGGTCAGCAGTGTCCGGTCGTCGGAGTGGCCTCGTCCGGCGTGCCGGGCCAGGGTGGGGCGGTGGCCGCGACGACCTCCAGGCCGTCCGGGCCCGCGCGGAACTGGAAGGTCGTGCCGAGCGGGATCGTCAGGCACGCGCCCGGCGTCAGCTCGGTGAGCGGCGTTCCGCAGGTGCGAGGTCTGGAAGGGCTGCACGGCATCCGGCAGTTCGTCGGCTGCCGCTAGGAACAGATCGCGCCCTGGGCCGCGGACCCGACCAGCCGCGCGTACTTCGCCAGCACGCCCGTCCGGCGCGGCAGCTCCGGCGGTTCCCAGCCGGCGCGCCGCGCCTCCAGTTCCTCGGCGGAAATCCCCACGTCGAGCGTCCGCGTCTCCATGTCCAGCACGATCGGGTCGCCGTCGCGGACGAAAGCGATCGGGCCGCCGTGCGCGGCTTCCGGGGCGACGTGCCCGATGCACAACCCGGTGGTCCCGCCGGAGAACCGCCCGTCGGTGAGCAGCAGGACGTCCTTGCCCAGCCCGGCGCCCTTGATCGCGCCCGTCACGGCCAGCATCTCGCGCATCCCGGGCCCGCCGCGCGGCCCCTCGTACCGGATCACCACCACGTCGCCGGGCTGCAGTGTCGGCAAAGCGTCCATCGCCGCCTGCTCCCCGTCGAACACGCGCGCCGTGCCCTCGAACCGCGACGAGTCGAACCCGGCGCTCTTCACCACCGCACCTTCCGGCGCGAGGCTGCCGTGCAGGATCGTCAGCCCGCCGGTCGGGTGGATCGGGTTCGACAGCTTCCGCACCACCTCGCCGTCCAGCTCCGGCGGCGCCAGCTCGGCCAGGTTCTCCGCCAGCGTCTTGCCCGTCACCGTCAGGCAGTCGCCGTGCAGCAGACCGGCGTCGAGCAGGGCCTTCATCACCACCGGCACCCCGCCGACCCGGTCCACCGCGGTCATCACGTGCCGCCCGAACGGCTTGACGTCGGCCAGGTGCGGCACCCGGTCACCGATCCGGGTGAAATCGTCCAGCGTCAGCTCGACCTGCGCCTCGTGCGCGATCGCCAGCAGGTGCAGCACCGCGTTGGTCGACCCGCCCAGCGCCATCACGACGGCGATCGCGTTCTCGAACGCCTCGCGCGTCAGCACGTCCCGCGCGGTGATCCCGGCGGCGAGCATCCCGACCACGGCCTCGCCGCTCTCCCGCGCGAACCGGTCCCGCCGCCGGTCCACCGACGGCGGGCTGGCCGACCCGGGCAGCGACATGCCCAGCGCCTCCGCCGCGCAGGCCATCGTGTTGGCCGTGTACATGCCGCCACACGCGCCCTCGCCAGGGCAGATCGCGCGTTCGATCTTGTCGACCTCCGCGCGCGAGATCAGCCCGCGGGCACACGCGCCGACGGCCTCGAACGCGTCGATGATCGTCACCTCGCGTCCGTCGACGTTGCCCGGCAGGATCGACCCGGCGTAGAGGAACACCGCGGCGACGTCCAGACGGGCGGCGGCCATCAGCATCCCGGGCAGGCTCTTGTCGCAGCCGGCCAGCAGCACCGCGCCGTCCAGCCGCTCGGCCTCCATCACGGTCTCCACCGAATCGGCGATGATCTCCCGCGACACCAGCGAGAAGTGCATGCCCTCGTGGCCCATCGAGATCCCATCGGAGACGGAGATCGTGCCGAACTCCATCGGGAAGCCGCCGCCGGCGTGCACCCCCTGTTTGCTCGCCTGCGCCAGCCGTTGCAGGGACAGGTTGCACGGTGTTATCTCGTTCCATGACGAGGCGATGCCGATCTGCGGTTTGGCGAAGTCCTCGTCGCCCATTCCGACCGCACGCAGCATGCCCCGCGCCGCCGCGCGTTCCAGCCCATCCGTCACGTCCCGCGACCGGGGTTTGAGGTCAGCCATGGTGAGCACGATAGGCCGGAGATCCATTATCTACACAACGTTGACGACCGAGAGCAAGTTGTAGAGAATCGAAGTCATGACGACGGTGTCATTCGATCGGCGACCGGATTCCTACCGGCACTGGCGGCTCCGCATCGAGCCGCCGCTGGCCTGGCTGGAGATGGACGTCGACGAGAACGGCGGCCTGGTTCCCGGCTACGAGCTCAAGCTCAACTCCTACGATCTGGGCGTCGACATCGAGCTGTACGACGCCGTCCAGCGGCTGCGCTTCGAGCACCCCGAGGTGCGCGCGGTCATCCTCACCAGCGCCAAGGACAAGGTGTTCTGCGCCGGCGCGAACATCCGGATGCTGGCCGGCTCCTCGCACGAGTGGAAGGTGAACTTCTGCAAGTTCACCAACGAGACCCGCAACGGCATCGAGGACGCCACCGAGAACTCCGGCCAGACCTACCTCGCCGCGGTCAACGGCAGCTGCGCCGGCGGCGGCTACGAGATCGCCCTGGCCTGCGAGAAGATCCTGCTGGTCGACGACAACTCCTCGACCGTCGCGCTGCCCGAGGTGCCGCTGCTCGGCGTGCTGCCCGGCACCGGCGGCCTCACCCGGGTCACCGACAAGCGCCGCGTCCGCAAGGACCGCGCCGACGTGTTCGCCACCCGCCCGGACGGCGTGAAGGGCCGAACGGCGGTCGACTGGCGACTGGTCGACGAGCTGGTCCCGCGCCAGGAGTTCCGCGCGGTCGTCGAGCAACGCGCCCGGGAGCTCGCCGCCCGCAGCAACCGTCCGCAGGACGCGCAGGGCATCGTGCTCGAACCGCTCGACCGCACCGAAGACGACGACCGCATCACCTACCCGAACACCACCGCCGAGCTGGACCGGGCCGCCGGCGTCGTCACCATCACCGTCCACGGGCCACACGGGGACGGCTGGCTGCTCGCGATGACCCGCGAGCTGGACGACCTCATCCTGCGCCTGCGCACCAACGAACCCGAGCTGGGCACCTGGGTCTTCCGCACCGAGGGCGACCCGGACGCCGTGCTCGCCGCCGAACGCGAGGTGCTCACCGGTTCCGACTGGCTGTCCAACGAAATCCTGCACTACTACAAGCGCACGCTGAAACGGCTCGACGTCACCAGCCGCAGCCTCATCGCCCTGATCGAACCGGGCAGCTGCTTCGCCGGGGTGCTGCTGGAACTGGCGCTGGCCTGCGACCGCCAGTACATGCTGGACGGCCCTCCGATCGACGACGAGGACAGCGAGGAGCGCGCGTGCCTCGTGCTGTCGGACGCGAACTTCGGCGCGTTCCCGATGGGCAACGGCCTGTCCCGCCTGGAATCCCGGTTCTACGGCGAGCACGACCACCTCGACTGGCTCAAACGCGAACGCGACCGGCGCCTGTCCGCGGGCGAGGCCGTCGAGCTGGGCCTGGTCACCGAGGCCCCGGACGACATCGACTGGGAGGACGAGATCCGGATCGTGCTGGAGGGGCGCGCCGCGCTGTCGCCGGACGCGCTCACCGGCATGGAGGCCAACCACCGGTTCGTCGGCCCGGAAACCATCGAGACCAAGATCTTCGGCCGCCTGACGGCCTGGCAGAACTGGATCTTCACGAGACCGAACGCCTCGGGCCCGGACGGCGCGCTGCGCCGCTACGGCACGGGCCAGAAGGCGACCTTCGACCGCAAGCGGGTGTGAGATGCCGACCAGGATCGACTACGACGCCAAGATCCCGAACAACGTGGAGCTGTCCGACAACCGGCGCCTGCAGCGGGCGCTGGAGGGCTGGCAGCCGAAGTTCATGCACTGGTGGGCCGAGATGGGCCCGGCGCTGGAGACGCAGGGCGTGTACCTGCGCACGGCGGTCAGCGTCGGCCGCGAGGGCTGGGCGCACTTCGACCACGTCGTGCCGCAGGACTACCGCTGGGGCATCTTCCTGTCCGAGCGCGACCCGGACCGCCGCATCGCCTTCGGCGAGCACCGCGGCGAGCCGGCGTGGCAGCAGGTGCCCGGCGAGTACCGCGCCGACCTGCAACGGCTGATCGTCATCCAGGGCGACACCGAGCCGGCGTCGGTGGAACAGCAGAAGCTGCTCGGCCTGACCGCGCCCAGCCTGTACGACCTGCGCAACCTCTTCCAGGTCAACGTGGAGGAGGGCCGTCACCTGTGGGCGATGGTCTACCTGCTGCACGCCTACTTCGGCAAGGAGGGCCGCGAGGAGGCCGAAGCGCTGCTCTACCGCAACTCGGGCAGCCCGGACACGCCGCGCATCCTCGGCGCGTTCAACGAGGAGACCGCGGACTGGCTCGCGTTCTACATGTTCACCTACTTCACCGACCGCGACGGCAAGTACCAGCTGGGCACGCTCAAGGAGTCCGCGTTCGACCCGCTGTCGCGGACCTGCGAGTTCATGCTCAAGGAGGAGGCGCACCACATGTTCGTCGGCACCACCGGTGTCGACCGGGTGGTCACGCGCAGCGCCGAGCTGATCCGCGAGCACGACACCATGGACATCGCCGCGCACGGCGGCATCCCGCTGGACATCATCCAGCGCTACCTGAACTTCCACTACACCGTCTCGCTCGACCTGTTCGGCAGCGAGACGTCGACCAACGCGGCCAACTACTACACCTCCGGCCTCAAGGGCCGCTGGATGGAGACCCGCCGCAAGGACGACCACCAGCTGACCGAAGACGCGGCGCTGCTGGAGAAACCGCAGGACGACGGCACCTGGACCACCGAGGAGATGCAGAAGATCCTGCTGCTCAACCTCGACCTGCGCACCGAGTACATCGCCGACTGCGAATCCGGGGTCAAGCGGTGGAACAAGATCCTCGCCGAGGCCGGCATCGACTTCCGGTTCCGCCTGCCGCACCCTGGTTTCAACCGGAAAGTCGGCATAAACTCCGGCC
This sequence comes from Amycolatopsis thermalba, assembly GCF_003385215.1. Lineage (GTDB taxonomy): Bacteria > Actinomycetota > Actinomycetes > Mycobacteriales > Pseudonocardiaceae > Amycolatopsis_E > Amycolatopsis_E thermalba. The sequence goes on from NZ_PQHW01000008.1 coordinate 77,060, forward strand.
ACCACATCACGCCGGACGGGACGATCGTGGACGAAGCGACCTGGGAGCGCAGCCGCAGGCACTGGCTGCCCACCGACGAGGACCTGGCGTTCGTCCGCTCGCTCATGCACCCGGTGTACGAGCGGGGCAAGATCGCGAGCTGGGTCGCGCCGCCGCGGCAGGGCATCAACGGGAAGCCGTTCGACTACGAGTACGTGTACCTGTGAATCCTGCGAAGGGCGGGCGCGATGGCCGAGTTCAACGCCGCGGACTACCTGGTCGACCGGCACGTCCGGGACGGTGACGGCGCCCGCACCGCGGTCGTCACGGTCTCCCACACGCTCACCTACGCGGAACTGTCCGAAGCGGTGCACCGCGTCGCGGGCGGGTTGACCGGCATCGGTGTGCGGCCCGAGGAACGGGTCATGTTGTGCATGGTGGACGGCGTCGAAATGCTCACCGGCATCCTCGGCGCGATGTGCGCCGGGGCGGTGCCGGTGCCGGTGTCGACCATGGTGACCGGGCCCGAGCTGGGCCGGGTGCTCGCCGACTCGCGGGCCCGCGTGCTGTGCGTGTCCGGCGAGTTCGCCGCGGCCGCGAAGGAGGCGGTCGAGCTGGCGCCGGAGGTCACCGACGTCGTCCTGGACCGGGCGGACGCGGCCCAGTTCTCTTCGATGTCCACACACGACTGGTCGCGTCTGTCCACGGCGGACCCGCGGGAAACCTACGCCACCTGGGAGGATTCGCCCGCGCTGTGGCTGTACACCTCCGGCACGACCGGCCGGCCCAAGGGCGCGATGCACCGGCACGCGAGCATCCGCGCGGTGTGCGAGACCTACGGACGGCAGGTGCTCGGCATCCGGCCGGACGACCGGTGCTTCTCGGTCGCCAAGCTGTTCTTCGCCTACGGCATCGGCAATTCCGCGTTCTTCCCGCTGTCGGTGGGCGCGAGCACGGTGTTCGAACCGGGCCGCCCGACGCCGCAGCTGGTGGCCGACCGGGTGCGCGCCGAGCGGCCGACGTTGTTCTTCGGCGTGCCGACGTTCTACTCCGCCCTGCTGTCCGCCGACCTGCCGCGCGACACGTTCTCCTCGGTGCGCCAGGCGGTTTCCGCCGGTGAGCCGCTGCCCGCGGTGCTGTTCGAGCGGTTCCGGGAGCGGTTCGGGGTGGAGATCCTGGACGGCATCGGGTCCACCGAGGCGCTGCACATCTTCCTGTCCAACCGGCCGGGCGCGGTGGTGCCGGGCACGACGGGCGTCGCGGTGCCCGGGTACGACCTGGAGATCCGCGATCCGCTGGGCACGGTGATCGAGACCACCGGGCAGCCCGGCGAGCTGTACGTGCGCGGGCCGTCGACGGCGTTCGGGTACTGGAGCCGGTACGAGACGTCGAAGCAGGTGTTCCAGGGCGAGTGGCTGCGGACGGGCGACAGCTTCGTGCGCAACCCGGACGGCACCTACACGTGTCTCGGCCGGTTCAACGACATGCTGAAGGCGGGCGGGATCTGGGTGTCGCCGGCGGAGGTCGAGCAGCGGTTGCTGCAGCACCCCGACGTGGCCGAGGTGGCGGTGGTGGCGGCGCCGGACTCCGACGGCATCGAGAAGCCGGTGGCGTGCGTGGTGCCGGCCGCCGGGCGGACCGTCGACCCGGACGCGCTGATCGACTTCTGCCGGGAGGGGCTGGCCGCGTTCAAACGGCCGCGCGCCGTGGTGGGGGTCGAGGAGCTGCCGAAGACCGCGACGGGCAAGATCCGCCGGAACGTGATCCGCGAGCTGGTGCGGGATTCGCTGCGGCCGGGAGCCCTCACGTGATCGACGGGTATGCGGTGGTCGACGCGCACGTCCACGCGCCGCGGCTGGGCACGTTGAAGCCGGCGTGGCTGGAGTGGGCGGAGCGGTTCTCCGGGCCGCACGACTGGCGGTCGGCGTACGACGCGGAGGGGAACGTCGTGCCTTCGCGGCTGGATGCGTTGTTCGAGTCCGAGGGCGTCGACCGCGCGTTGTTGTTCTGCGAGTACAGCCCGCGCGCGACCGGGATCCAGCCGATCGAGGACAACCTGCCGCTGGTCGCGGAGAACCCGACGCGGTTCCGGCTGGTGGCGAACGTGAACCCGTACCTGCACCACCCGGTGGCGGCCGAGGTGGAGCGGCAGCTGGACCTGGGTGCGGTGGCGTTGAAGATCCACCCCGTGCACGGCGCGTTCTCGCCGGGGGACAAGGAGTTGTACGCCGCGTACCACGTCTGTGCGGAGCGCGGGGTGCCGGTGATCATCCACTCGGGCACGAGCAGCTTCCCCGGCGCCCGCGCGAGCTTCGGGAACCCGGAGCTGATGGCGGACGTCGTCGAGGACTTCCCGTCGGTGCAGTTCGTGTTCGCCCACGGCGGCCGCGGGTGGTGGTACGACGTGGCCGCGTTCCTGGCCCTGGCGCGGGACAACGTGTGGCTGGACCTGTCCGGGCTGCCGCCGCGGAAGCTGCCGGAGTACTACGCGCGGTTCGACTTCGTGCGGCTGGCCGGCCGGTTCGTGTTCGGCACGGACTGGCCGGGCGTCCCGGGCGTCGCGCGGAACGTCCGGGCGCTGATGGAGCTGGACCTGCCGGAGCCCGTGCTGCGCGACGTGCTGTCCGCCAACGCGGCGAAGATCTACCCGGGCTTGGGAATCTGACGCAGCCGCGAGTCCCGCGCTCCCGCTCGCGAGTCCCGCGCTCCCGCGCGCGAGTCCTGCGCTCCCGCGCGCGAGTCCCGCGCTCCCGCGCGCGAGTCCCACACTCCGGCCCGCGAGTCCTGCGCTCCCGCGCGCGAGTCCTGCGCTCCCGCGCGCGAGTCCCACACCCGATGCGGTTCCGGGCAGGTCGGACTCTCAGCGCCGAAGGTGGGACTCGCGGGCGCCGGGGTCGGCTAGCGCATCACCTCGTGGAGGCAGAGCCAGTTGCCTTCGGAGTCGGAGAACCACGCGGCTTTCTCGTTGCCCAGCGTGGCGATGTGGCCTTCGGTGCGGAGGTCACCGGAGTCGTAGTCGGCGAAGCGCACGCCGCGGGCCTCCAGGTCGTGCACCTCGGCGGAGATGTCGCCGACCTCGAAGCTGAGCACCGTGTTCTCGCTCGGTGCGGTGTCCGGCAGCGGGCGCAGGCCGATCACGTGCCCGGAGCCGGCTTCGAAGTAGCAGGTGCCGTCCGGGCCGGTTCCGGTCTGGCGCAGGCCGAGCTGGTCACCGTAGAAGTGCCGGGCGCGGTCGGTGTCCTGCGCGGGGAGCATGTGCGTGATGGTGGACGTGGTGAGCATGGCCGCCTCCTTCACGAGAGCACCCATGGTGCGCCGCGGATCCGGTCGAGGCAACGGGGGTTTCAGCTGGTGCCGTTCACCTCGCGGAGCGTGCGCATCGCGTCGGCCAGGGCTTCCGACGCCTCCGGGCCAAGCGGCTCCAGCACCCGGCGCCGCAGGATCTCCGCGCACGCCTGGCGCGCCTTCTCCGCCACCTCGCGGCCGTGCTCGGTCAGGCACGCGAACGTCACGCGCCGGTCGTCCGGGCTCGGCTTGCGGGTGATCAGCCCGGCGGCGACCAGCCGGTCCGCCACCTTGGTGAACCCGCCGCTGGACAGCGCCGCCTCGGTGGCCAGGCGCGTCATCGGCATGCGGTGACCGGGCGTGCGCACCAGCCGCAGCAGGATGTCGAACGGCGCCGGCGCCAGTCCGAACCGCTCGGCGATCTCGCCCATGAGTCGATCCTGCGTGGCGAGGTACCCCTCGATCACGAGGCCCCACCAGGTCACGATCTCGTCATCGCCGGGAGTGGTCACGCCATGACTATACCGCCCAGAACTCTTCCTGGAATATATCTTGCTGGCGAGAGGTTCTCCGGGTTACCTTGAGGCCCCGGCGAAGGAGCAGACGGATGTCCATCAAGACGAGCGGCTTGCACCACGTGACCGCGATCGGCGGCGACCCCCAGCGCAACGCCGACTTCTACCTGCGCACGCTCGGCCTGCGCCTGGTGAAGACCACGGTCAACTTCGACGACCCGGGCACCTACCACCTCTACTACGGCGACCAGTCCGGCAAGCCCGGCACGCTGATGACCTTCTTCCCGTGGCCCGGGGCCCCCAGGGGCCGCCTCGGCACCGGCCAGGCCACCACGACCGCGTTCTCCGTGCCGGCGAACTCGATCGGCTGGTGGAAGGACCACCTCGCGGAAGCCGGCCTCACCACCGGTCGCATCGCCAACCGGGCCGGCGAGGACGTCCTGACGTTCCGCGATCCGGACGGCCTCCAGCTCGCCCTGGTCGCGCACCCGCAGGGCGACCCACGTGACCCGTGGGACAACGGGCACGTCCCGGCCGAGCACGCGATCCGCGGCCTGCACTCGGTGACCCTGTCGGTCGCCGAGGAGGACGCGACCGCCGAGATGTTCGGCGACCTGGGTCTGACCTTCAGCAGCCAGGACAGCAACCGCCTGCGCTTCAAGGCCGGCGCGGGCGGGCCGGGCGCGCTGGTCGACGTCCTGGTCACGCCGGACGTGCCGCGCGGGCTCGTCGCCGCGGGCACCGTCCACCACGTCGCGTGGCGCGCGCCGGACGAGGACAGCCAGGCCGCGTGGCGCGCGGAGCTGGCCGACCGGGGCGTGCACGTCACCTCGATCCTGGACCGGCAGTACTTCCGCTCGATCTACTTCCGCGAGCCGGGCGGCACGCTGCTGGAGATCGCGACCGACCAGCCCGGGTTCGCCATCGACGAGCCGCTGCTGGAGCTGGGCCGTGCGCTCAAGCTGCCGCCGTGGCTGGAACCGGACCGCGAGCAGATCGAGCGCGCGCTGCCGAAGCTGGACATCCCGGGCGAGAACAACCGTTGACGCTGGAGCACGAGTTCACCGAGGGGTGCGCCGGTGGCGTAACGACCGGTTTTGTCGGTGCCTCCTGGGAAGATCACGGCAACTTCGAGGAGGCGCCAATGGGCACAGGGGGAATCGGGCACTTCGACAACGACGAGGCCGCCGACTTCGCGAACGAGCTGGACGACCTGCCGGCTGGTGAGCGGGTGGCGCTGATCCGCACGACGCTGGAGACCGCCGCGGACGATTCCGGGTATCTCGAGGCGCCGGAGGGGATGCTCGCCGTGGCGGCGGCCGCGCTCGTGGCGTCACAGGTCCCCGACGGCGATCCGGTGGACGACAGCTACGGGCCGGCCGCGCCGCGGCCCGCGCTGCCCGCCGAGCTGAGACCGCTCGCGGTGCGCGCGATCGACCGCGTCCTGGGCGAGAAGTCCGAACTGGACGAACTGCGGGAGGAGCCGGACCGGCCGTCTTGGCTGGCCGAAATCGACCGGCTGCGCACGGTACTGGCGGCCGGTTGAGCGGAAGGAGCCCGCGGGAAGTCATGCGGTGCGGCGCCAGCGGCCGGGTTGTGGGAAAGGCGCGACGGCGGGCGTGGGCTGTGGTGCTGGCGGCCGGTTGCGCGATCCAAGCGCTCACGGGAAGTCTCGCCGGTGTGCCGTCCCGCGGTGCCGGCGGCCGGGGCGCGGAACGAGCCACGAAGAAGGTCTCGACCGCGTGCGGTGCCGCTCCCGTCCGCGGGAGCCGACGCGGCGGGTGAGTCCACCCGCACCCCTGCGCTGTCCGGCTCGCCCGGCGGCTGCGTGCCTAGAACTCCGTGGGCCGCAGCAACGCGTCCGAGCCGCCGTCGATCAGGAACTGGGCGCCGTGGATGTAGCCCGCCTCCGGGCCGAGCAGGTAGCGGATCAGCGACGCGATCTCCGCCGGCCGGCCCCGCCGCGCGATCGGGGCCTGGTAGCCGCGGATCGCGTCGCCGAAGCGGGAGTCCAGGCCCGCCTGCAGCAGTGGCGTGTCGACCGCGCCGGGGGCCACCGTGTTCAGCCGCACGCCCGCCGCGCCCCACGTGGCGACCCGTTGCCGCACCGCGACCGTCAACGCGTTCTTCGACCACGAGTAGGCCAGGTGCCCCGCGTACTCGCCGGCGTCGGCCAGCGCCGCGGCCTCCTCGCCGCGCGAGATCGGGTTGTCCGCCCACTTCACCATCGTCGACGCCGAAGACGACACCGCCACCGCCGCCCCGCGCAACACCGGGAACAACCCGTCCAGCACCTCGACCGCACCGCGGTAGTTCACCTCGACGATCTGCCGCGGATCCGGGACGTGCGGCCCCAGCCCCGCGCACACCACCAGCCCGTCCAGTTCCGGCGCCAGCCCGCGCACCACGTCCACCGCCGCCCGGCGACCGTCCGCAGTGGACAGATCCGCGCACACCTCCGCGTCACGCAGGTCCACGCCGATCACCTCGTGCCCGTCCGCCCGCAGCGCCGCCACTACCGCGGCCCCGATCCCCGACGCGGACCCCGTCACAGCGATCACGTCAGCACACATCGCGTCCCCCGGTAGATCGTCGGCATGCAGCGGTTGCAGTGCACGCACAGCGAACGCGCCCCGGACCGCAACCGCCGCGGCAGGTCCGGCTCACGCAGCAACGCGCGCGCCATCGCCACGAACTGGAAACCCTCGGCCACCGCCCGCTCCATCGTCTCCAGCCGCGTGATCCCGCCGAGCAGGATCAACGGCAGCTCCAGCGCCGCGCGGAACTGGCGCGCCCGGTCCAGCAGGTAGGCCTCCTGGAACGGGTAACTCTTCAGGAACGCCCCGCCACCCGCGCGGATGCCCCATCGCACCGGCGCCGGGAACGCGGCCGCGAACTCCCGCACCGGCGCGTCCCCGGTGAACAGGTACATCGGGTTCAGCAGCGAACTCCCGGCGGTCAGCTCCAGCGCGTCGACCGTCCCCTCCGCCTCCAGCCACCGCGCGACCTGCACGCTCTCGTCCAGCCAGAACCCGCCGGGCACGCCGTCGTCCATGTTCAGCTTCGCCGTCACGGCGATGCGTGAGCCGACCGCGTCCCGCACCGCCCGCGCGACCTCCAGCGCCAGCCGCGCCCGGTTCGCCAGCGACCCGCCGTAGGAGTCCCGGCGCCGGTTCAGCCGCGGGCTCAGGAACGAGCTCACCAGGTAGTTGTGTCCGAAGTGGAGTTCCACGGCGTCGAACCCGGCGTCCGCCGCCAGCCGGGCCGCCGAAGCGTGCGCCCGCACCACCCGCGCGAGATCGTCCACAGTGGCCGCTCGCGTCATCCGCATCCCCAGCGGGTTCGGGAACCGGCCCGGAGCCAGCGCCGGCAGGCGGTTCGACGCCGCGTTCGCCACCGGACCCGCGTGCCCGATCTGCGCGCTCACCGCCGCCCCTTCGGCGTGCACCGCGTCGGTCAGCCGCCGCAGCCCGGGCAGCGCCTCCGGGCGCATCCAGATCTGGTGCCGGTCGGTGCGTCCCTCCGGCGACACCGCGCAGTACGCCACGGTCGTCATGCCCACCCCGCCGCGCGCCGGCCGCCGGTGGAACTCGATCAGCCGGTCCGTGACCAGCGCGTCCGGGGTCGCGCCCTCGAACGTCGCCGCCTTGATGATCCGGTTGCGCAGCCGCACCGGCCCCAGCCGCGCGGGCGCGAAGACGTCGGTCATGACCCCGCCAATCCCGCCGCGACGAACGCCCGCAGCGTCTCCACCGGCACCTCGCCGGGCATCCCGTCGGCGAAGAACTGCAGCACCAGCCCGAACGCGAGCAGCCAGCGCTGCGCCGCGCCCGCCTTCGACAGCTCCGGCCGCGCGTCCCGCAGCAGCTCGATCCACGGCCCCAGCCCGAACCACCGGGATGTCCACGCCGGTTCCCGCCGCCCCAGCACGAACCGCGCCAGCAGCCGCAACCGCAACTGCCCGACCGGATCCGCGGCCAGCCCGGCCAGCGGGGTCACGACCAGGTCCACCAGCTCGGGCACGGTCGGCGCCCAGCCGTCGCGCCGCCGCTCGGTGACCTCGTCCAGCCGCTGCTGCCACACCGGCGCGAGCCGGGCCTCCAGCAGCGCCGCGATCAGCGCGTCCTTCGACCCGAAGTGGTAGTGCACCGCCGCCGGGTTCATGCCGGCCGCGCTGTTGATCGCCCGCACGGACACCGCGTCGTAGCCGGATTCCAGCAGCAGCCGCTCGGCGACGGTCAGCAGTCGCTCGCGGGCGTCGGTGCTCGGCACCCGTCCAGCACACCACACTTCCATCACCGAATCAATCACTGATTGACCGGCACAATCGAGGGCATGGCGGACGCGGTGCGCAGGTGGTCGGAGCAGCTGGCCGGCTGGGCGATCCCGGAGCACATCCTGTCCGCGGCCCCGGAATCGCCCTGGTTCGTGCCGCCCCGGGCGTTCGCGCGCCGCGCCGACCGCCTCATCGCCGGACCCGCCACCCCGACCCACGACGCGGTTCTCGCGGCCCTTCCGGGTTCCGTGCTCGACGTGGGCGCGGGGGCGGGCGCGGCGAGCCTGCCCTGCGCGCGAGCCATCACGCGGGTCACGGCGGTGGACACCAACGCCCGCCTGCTCGCCGAGTTCGCCAACCGCGCGAAAGCGCTGTCCGTGCCCTGCACGACGATCGAGGGGCGGTGGCCGGACGTCGAGGCCGAACCCGCCGACGTCGTGGTCTGCGCCCACGTCCTCTACAACGCCCCCGACCTGGCGCCGTTCGCCGGCGCGCTGACCGCCCACGCGCGCCGCCGGGTGGTCGTCGAACTCGCCGCCGTCCACCCGATGACCAGCCTGAACCCGTTGTGGCGGCGGTTCCACGGCATCGCGCGCCCCGACGGCCCGACGGCCGACGACGCCGTCGCCGCGCTGCGCGAACTCGGCGTCGAGCCGGAGATCGTGCGGTGGCACCAGCACGCGAAGCCGGAGTACCAGCGCTTCGACGAGCTGGTCGACGTCACCCGCCGCCGGTTGTGCCTGCCCCCGGACCGCGCCGGTGAAGTGGCCGAAGCGCTGCGCGGCGCACCCGACTTCGGTTCCGCGGGTCGCGATGTGGTCACGCTCAGCTGGCCGGTTGGCCGTTCCGGGTGATTTCGACCTGCGGAGACCTTCGCACCCGAGCACAATCGGTGTATGACTCACGCGCAGGGGGACGAACCGGTCACCGGCACCCCGCCCCAGCCGCCCGTGGCGGAGCCCGCGCCCGCGAAGCCGGTCAAGATCAAACGGACCCGGGTCAGCGGCACCTGGGTCGCGATCATCGTCGCGCTGATCATCCTGGTGTTCCTGCTGATCTTCATCCTGCAGAACCTGGCCTCGACGACGGTGGCCTTCCTCGGCATGGAGGGCAGCATGCCGCTGGCCGTGGCCATGCTGTTCTCCGCGATCGCCGGCGCACTGCTGGTCGCACTGGTCGGCGGCGCGCGCATCGTCCAGCTGCGGAAGGCGACGCGGAAGGCGAACAAGGCTCTGCGCTGATCCGGCCGTACCATCATCCCGGGAAACGGGGTGATGTGGTTGACCAGCGAGAACCTGCCGAGTTCGCCGGAGGGTGGCGACGAGAACCTGCTGCGCCGCGCGGGACGGCTCGCCGGGTGGGCCGCGCGCACCGGGTTCACGATCGGACGCCGTCTGCCGTTGCCCGGCCTCGAACTGGCTGGTGAGGGGCTGCGGCAGGTCGAGCGGCAGGTCCTGACCGGCCTGCGCCGCCGTCTCGACGAGGTCGACGACCCGTACGTGGTCGCGCTCAGCGCGGCCGGCTCCGAGCACACCCCCAACGGCGCCGGCGAACTGGTCCCGGCGCGGGAACCGCTGCGCGCCGCGATGAAGGAGCTGCTCGACCGGTCCGTGGGCTTCGGCCGGGAGCAGGCCCGCGAGTACCTCTACGCGACCGTGCTGCGCCAGCTCACCCCGGACGAGGCCCGCATCGTCGCCACGCTCGCCAGCGGCACCGCGTTCCCTGTGATCGACGTCACCGAGCGCGGATTCGGTGGCGGCCGGACGATCTTGCGCAACGCCTCGACGGTGGGCAAGACGGCCGGTGTCACGCTGCCCGACGAGGTGCCCGGCTACCTGACCCGGCTGGCCGGGTTCGGCCTGGTCGAGCTGGACGCCGAATCCGCCGAGCTGGAATCGCAGTACGAGATCCTGACCACCGAGGACCTGGTCCGCACGGCCGTGAAATCGGCCCGGCGGGCACGGCTGGTGCGGCGCACGGTTCGCCTGTCGCGGTTCGGCGTCCGCTTCTGGGCGGCGTGCGATCCCGGCGAGTGGACTCGCATCCTGTGAGCGCTGCCACTACCGTGTAACGGACGGCGCGCATCGAGCGCTCTACGTGATAAGGCCCCGCCCAGGCTGGGGCCATACCACACCTGGGCTCCGCAGCGCCAGCTTCCTGTTGTCATTCTCACGTGTGTTTCGCCGTTGTTGCAGGTAGTTCGCCTGCCCGGTCCGCGATGCGCTGAACGACCCAAACAACTCTGTTAGGTTGTTTTGACATGTCCGGAAAGCACTTGATCGAAAATCCGACCAAGGCCGACGGGGCTGCGCTTTGGCGAATCGCACGCGATTCGCAGAAGCTCGATCTCAACTCGCCTTATGCATATCTGTTGTGGTGCCGCGATTTCGCCGACACCTCGGTGGTGGCGCGGGTGGACGGTGACGCGGTCGGATTCGTGATCGCTTATCGCCGTCCCTCGGCGCCGGACACCGCGCTCGTCTGGCAGGTCGCCGTCGATGCGTCGCAACGTGGGCAGGGGCTGGCCGGAGCCCTGCTCGACAACCTGTTCACGCGGCTGGTGGCCGACGGGGTGCGACACCTGGAGACCACCATCACGCCCGACAACAAAGCGTCCATCCGCCTGTTCACCTCATTCGCCGAGCGGTGGGGCGCGGAGCTGGAGTGCACCGAGCTGTTCGGCTCGGCGGACTTTCCGGACGACGGCACGCGGCACGAGCCGGAAGACCTTTACCGAATCGGCCCGCTGAGCCCCAGATAACGCCGGAATTGGGCGAGGACGCCCGTGCGATCAGCTGTCGACAAGCACCAGTGAGGGGAAAACCCAAAGTGAGCATCTTCGAAAAGCTCGAATCCGAAGTGCGCAGCTACAGCCGGGGATGGCCGGTCGTGTTCGACCGCGCGCAGGGCAGCCGCCTCTACGGCGAGGACGGGCGCCCGTACCTCGACTTCTTCGCCGGCGCCGGGGCGCTGAACTACGGCCACAACAACCCCGTGCTCAAGAAGGCGCTGATCGACTACATCGAGCGCGACGGCGTCACGCACGCGCTCGACATGTTCACCGTCGCCAAGCGCGACCTGCTCGAGACGCTCGACGAGAAGATCCTCAAGCCGCGCGAGCTGGACTACAAGGTCATCTTCCCCGGCCCGGGCGGCGCCAACGCCGTCGAAGCCGCGCTGAAGCTGGCCCGCAAGGTGACCGGCCGCGAGTCGGTCATCAACTTCACCAACGCCTTCCACGGCATGACGATCGGCGCGCTGTCGGTCACCGGCAACTCGATGAAGCGCCACGGCGCCGGCATCCCGCTGGTGCACGCCACGCCGATGCCCTACGACCAGTACTTCGACGGCGCCTACCCGGACTTCCTGTACTTCGAGCGGCTGCTCCAGGACTCCGGCAGCGGGCTCAACGAGCCGGCCGCGGTGATCGTGGAGACCGTGCAGGGCGAGGGCGGCATCAACGCCGCCGGCCTGGAGTGGCTGCGCGGCCTGTCCGACCTGTGCAAGCGGCACGACATCCTGCTGATCGTCGACGACGTGCAGATGGGCTGCGGCCGCACCGGCCCGTTCTTCAGCTTCGAGGACGCCGGCATCAAGCCGGACATCGTCTGCCTGTCCAAGTCGCTGTCCGGCTACGGGATCCCGATGGCGCTCACCCTGATCCGCCCGGACCTCGACGTCTGGGAGCCGGGCGAGCACAACGGCACGTTCCGCGGCATCAGCCCGGCGTTCGTCACCGCCGCCGAGGCGATGCGCACCTACTGGAGCGACGACGAGCTGGAGAAGTCGGTCCGGGCCAAGGGCGAGCGCATCGGCGCGGCGCTGCAGGGCCTGGTCGACGCCTACCCCGACGCGCAGCTGACCGCCAAGGGCCGCGGCCTGGCCCGCGGTCTGGAGTTCCAGAACGGGGAACTCGCCGGCAAGGTCTGCGCCGCCGCGTTCGAACGCGGCCTGCTCATGGAGACCTCCGGGCCGGACGGCGAGGTGGTGAAGCTGCTGCCGCCGCTGACGCTCACGGACGCCGAGGTCGGCGAGGGGCTGGAGATCATCGACGCCTCCGTCAAGGCCGTGCTCGGTAAGTAGAAGAACGAGAAGGGGAAGAGTTTTGATCGTCCGGACCCTCGACGAGATCACCGACACCGACGCCGACATCAAGACGCCGAACTGGCGCTCGAAGCGGATCATCCTGGCCAAGGAGAAGGTCGGCTTCTCGGTGCACGAGACCACGCTGTACGCGGGGACCGTCAACGACTTCTGGTACGCCAACCACATCGAGGCGGTCTTCGTCTACGAGGGCGAAGGCGAGATCACCAACAAGGCGACCGGCGAGACGTTCCAGCTCAAGCCGGGTTCCCTGTACCTCCTCAACGACCACGACAAGCACCAGGTCCGGCCGAAGACCGACATGAAGACCGTGTGCGTCTTCAACCCGCCGGTCACCGGCCGGGAGGTGCACGACGAGAACGGCGTGTACCCGCTGGTCGTCGAGGAGGACGAGGCGGACGAGAAGTCCGCCTGAGCCACCACGGAGCGAGGCCCCTACCGAAAGGCAACGCATAAAAGGAGGCGAACCGATTTGACGATCATGGAAACCGGTGTCGAGGACAGTTACCCGACCAGGGTTCCCGTCCCGGCCGAGCCCTTCGATCGTGTCGACCCGACTGTCTGGGGCAGCGAGGCCGACGGTCCGATCGATGCGGCGACACTCGCTTCGCACGACGCGAAGGGGTACCACATCGTCGAGGGCCTGCTGTCGCCCGCCGAAGTGCAGGGCTACTGGCAGGAGCTCGTCCGGCTCTCCAGCGACGAGCAGCTGAAGGCCGACGAGCGGGTCATCACCGAGAAGAAGACCGGCAGCGTCCGGTCCATCTTCGAGGTGCACAAGATCAGCGAGCTGATCGCCGAACTCGTGCGCGACCCCCGCGTCCTCGACCGGGCCCGGCAGATCCTCGGCTCCGAGGTGTACATCCACCAGAGCCGGGTGAACTACATGCCGGGCTTCAAGGGCACCGGGTTCTACTGGCACTCCGACTTCGAGACCTGGCACGCCGAGGACGGCATGCCGCGGCCTCGGGCGGTGAGCTGCTCGATCGCGCTGACCGACAACTACCCCTTCAACGGCGGCCTGATGGTCATGCCGGGTTCGCAGCGGACGTTCGTCCCGTGCGTCGGCGAAACCCCGGAGGACTACTACAAGTCGTCGCTGAAGGAGCAGGAGATCGGCGTTCCCAGCGAGAACGACATCACCAAGCTCGCCGCGGAGTACGGGATCGACCAGTTCACCGGGCCGGCCGGCTCGGCGCTGTGGTTCGACTCCAACATCATGCACGGGTCCGGCAACAACATCACGCCGTACCCGCGCTCGAACATCTTCCTGGTGTTCAACAGCGTCGAGAACGCGCTCGTCGAGCCGTACGCGGCGACGAAGCCCCGGCCGACCTTCATCGGCAGCCGGGACTTCACGCCTGTGACGCGATAGACACCGGAAGAAGTGCGGGTCGGGTGTAGCCGGTCCATCGCGCCCTGTTACAGTGCCGCCACTGCGAACGGCGGCAGCATGGGTCTTCCTTGCTCGGGGTGAATCCCGTGTGACGCCGGTAGCGATGGGCGAGGCGAACCCGGCCCCGTCACTTGTTTCACCGAGTGCGGCCCCGCACCATCAGATCGGGACTGATGGTGCGGGGCCGTACTCGTTTCCTCCGGCGCGGTGCTCGGGGAGGGGCCTGTGCTCAAGGGTTTGCGCATCCAGCTGCTCGGTCCCGTCCAGCTCTTCGCCGGCGACCGGCCGGTGCCGATCGGCGGGACCGGGGCGCGCGGGCTGCTCGCGATCCTGGCGCTGAGCCCGAACCGCGTCGTCGCGCTCGACGACCTGATCGACGCGCTGTGGCACCACGACCCGCCGCCGACGGCGCGGACGATCGTGCACGGCAACGTCTCCCAGCTGCGCCGGGCACTGCGGTCGGTCGACGCACCGGCGGCCCGGATCGACACCGCCGCGCCCGGCTACCGGCTGACCGTCGACCCGCTGCTGGTCGACGTGCACCGCGCCCGCGCGCTGTTCGAGCGCGCCGAGGCGGCGCCGCTCGGCGAACGTGCCGCGTTGCTGGCCGAGGCGTGGGCCCTGTGGCAGGGGCCGGAGCTGGGCGGGGTGCCGGTGCGCGCGCCCGAGCTGGCGGAGCTGCGGATCGCGGTGCACGGCGCCCGGGTCGACGCCGACCTGGCGCTGGGCCGGCACGAGGAGCTGATCACCGAGCTGACCACGATCGTCCGGGACGATCCGCGGCGCGAGCGGACCGTGGGCCAGCTGATGCGCGCGCTGTACTACTCGGGTCGCCGGGCCGACGCGCTCGAGGTCTACCGAGAGGCGGCGCGGGTGACGTCGGAGAAGCTCGGCCTCGACCCCGGGCCGGACCTGCGCGCGCTGCACTCGCACGTGTTGCACGACGACCTGGCGCCGGTGGTGTCGGCGATCGACGTGACCCGGGTGGTGCCGCGCCAGCTGCCGCCCGCGGTGCCGATGCTGGCCGGGCGGGCCGCGGACCTGGCGTGGCTGGACGGTGCCGGCGCGGTCGGGGTGATCACCGGGCCGCCCGGGATCGGCAAGAGCGCGCTCGCGGTGTCGTGGGCGCACCGGGCGGCTTCGCGGTTTCCGGACGGGGTCCTGTTCGCCGCGCTGCGCGGGTTCGACGCGCCGGTGCCGGTGGCGGAGGTGCTGGCGCGGTTCCTGCTCGGGCTCGGGGTGCCGGCGGCCGAGGTGCCGGAGCCGGAGGGGGAGCGGCTGGCGCTGTACCGGTCGCTGGCCTGCGGGCGGCGGATGCTGGTGGTACTCGACGACGCGCGGTCGGCCGAACAGGTGCGGCCGTTGCTGCCGCCGGGGCCGGGCTCGGTGGCGGTGGTGACCTCGCGGGCGCGGCTGGACGGGCTGACCGTGTCGCACGGGGCGCGGGTGCGGGCGCTGGAGCCGTTGGCGCGGCGGGACTCGGTGCGGCTGATCGCGGATGTCGCCGGTGGGGCGTTCGCGGAGTACCACTCGCGGGTGGCGGGGTTGTGCGGGGACCTGCCGCTCGCGTTGCGGATCGCGGGGGCGCGGCTGGCGGCCGGCCCGGCGTGGACGGTGCCGGAGTTCGTGGCCGAGCTGGCGAGCGAGCGGACGCGGCTGGTGGCGCTGGACGTGGACGACGCCGGGGTGCGGGCGACGCTGGACGTGTCGGTGCGGGGGTTGCCGGACGAGGTCGCGGCGATGTTCCGGGCGCTGGGGGCGTTTCCCGGGCCGACGGCCGGACCGTTCGTGGCGGCGGCGTTGTGCGGGGTGCAGGTCGCGTAGGCGCGGCGGCGGTTGCGGGTGCTGGCGGCGCACCACCTGCTGACCGAGAGCGGGCCGGAGGTGTTCACGCGGCACGACCTGGTGCGGTTGTACGCGCATGAACTGGCGGATTCGTCGGGGCTGTCGCGGGCGGTGCGGTACTACCAGGCGGCGGCCGACGCGGCGCGGCGGCGGTTGTTGCGGGTCGTGGACCCGCTGGACTTTTCTGCTGTTGCGGTGCCGGTGCCTTCGCTGGAGGGCTTCGACGACGCGCTGGCGTGGTTCGTGGCTGAGTGGCCGAACCTCTTGGCCGTGCTGGAGGCCGCGGCGGCGGCCGGGCTGGACGAGGACGTCTGGCGGCTGGCGCGGGTGGCGCACACGTACCGGGTGGTGCGCCCGCTGTGGGGCGAGTGGCAGCGGCTGGTGGCGCTGGGGATGGCGGCGGCTCGGGCGTGCGGCGGTGCCGAGGCGCGGTTCTGGATGCTGATCTCGCGTTGTGCGATGTCGCTGACGTTCGACCTGGGTGCGGCGTCGCTGGCGGACGCGGCCGAGGCGTTGTCGATCGCGGCGGACGAGCGGAGCCACACCTGCGCGATGATCCACCTGGGGTGCGCGCTGAACAGCGTGGGCCGGCACGACGAGGCGGTGGAGTGCCTGACGAAGGCGGTGGCGGCCGCGGGTTCGGACGAGCTGCGGGGGCAGGCGCTGGCGAACTGCGCGGAGGCGGAGAAGGCGCGGGGCAGGTATGCCGAGGCGATCGCGCACCAGCTGTCGTCGCTGGAGATCGACCGCCGTCTCGGGGACGACAGTTATGTGGTGGTGTCGCTGAACAACCTGGCGGAGTCGTATTTCGGGCTCGGTGATGCCGGGATGGCGGCGTCGTACGCGGCCGAGGCGGTGGACCTGGCGGCCCGGCGGGGATTCCTGTTGCAGGAGGCCGTCGGACGGCTGACGCTCGGCCGGGTGTGCCGCCGCCGAGGCGATCTCGAGGAGGCGCGGTTGCAGGTCGGGCTGGCGGCGGAGCTGTACCAGCGGGTGGGCCCCGGGCTGCCTGCCGAGGTGGCCCGGGAGCTGGAGGAGCTGGGCCTGCCCGCCGAGGCACCCAGCACGGATGCCGCTGGTGAGGCCTGAGGTTGCTCCCCCGATCGGACAATCGAACTGACGCTTTCGAGTAGAAGAAACCCCGCACTTAGCGAATCCTTAGCGATGGATCTTGCCGAGGGCGTATGGTGCCGCTTGGCTGTCTGGCGCAGTGGGGGAGCGCCAGACGGCCGTCTCGCTTCCGCTGGACGGCCCTGTCGTTGACCCGCGCGCGGACGAATGGTCCATTCACCCGGCGGCGATCACCAGAACCAGCGACGGGTACCAGCCACCGGGCTCCCGGGCCCCCGGAGCACAGCTACCTGGCTTTCCGGGCGCCAGCCACCCGGTCCCGCTGGCGCCAGCCGGGAGCCCCGGGGGCGCTAGCCGACAGCCCCCGCTGGCACCTGCCACCCAACCACCGGGCCGCCGGCCCCTACGGGCACCGAGCGCCAGGACTGCCCCCTGGGAGTCACTGGTCGAACAGGTTCACTTCCGGCGTGATCTCCAGCAGCTCGTGCACCGGGCGGCCGCGGCGGCCGTCGATCGTTGTTGTGCGCACCACGCGTAGCCGGGCGGTCACCGGGCGGTCCAGGTTCTCCTTGATCTGGTCCAGCAGGTCCGGCGCCACCGCCCCCTGGATCGTCCCCCCGGACTCGCGCTCCAGGTAGAAGATCCGGCGGCGCGTGCGGACCCCGTCCAAGCGGCCGGACACCGTCTCGTAGCCGACCTCTTCGCGCGACTCCCGCAGGCTGTTGTGCAGCACCTTCGCCTGGTCGGTCGTCATGCTGCGCGTCACGTCCTCGCCGGCCGTCGGGGTCAGCTGCAGCCCGATGCCGGTGTTCTTCACGACCGCGCTGACGATGTCGCTCACCGCGTTGCGCACCGTGTCCCGCTGGAGCAGCACCGCGTCCAGGGCGCCGTCGTCGGAACCGTTCGCCGGCAGGAAATCGCACAGTTCCTTCACCGCGCGCTCGGACAGCGTCTCGATCCCGTCGTGGATCAACGCGTCGTCCGGCGCCGGCTCGGGGAAGCCGAAGAAGATCGTGTTGCCCGCCTGCCCGCGCTGGATCAGCGGCGCCTTGTCCCGGTCGGCCTGCTGGACGTAGGTGATCTCACCCTGCGGGTTGCGGATGATGTGCCCGACCTTCGCCGTCGCGTCCTGCAGCGCCCGGCTGATGTCGGAGAACGTGTACGCGTCCAGGTTCGTCGGCCCCAGCATCGACACCCGCAGCAACGGCGACCGCGCCGTGCGCTCGAACTTCGCGTGCGCGGCCATCGCCGACGCGCGCGCCAGGTCGTCGAGCCACGTGCCGCCCGGGATCTCGTCGGCGATCCGGCGGAAGTCCATCATCACCACACCACCTCGGGGAACCCGCGGCGCCCCTCGTAGGACCAGGTGTTCGCCCACGTTTCCTCGTCACCGGGGAAGCACAGGAACCCGTCCAGCAAACCGCCGACGGGTTGTACCTGATCGAGGTACATCGCGGGCTGCCCGACGATGACCCCGCGCAGGGTCAGCAACCCGTACAACGAATCCCGCACCCGGCCCGTCATGCGCTTGAGACCGCCCCAGTCGTCCGGGAGCAGCACGACGTCGAGCCCGCTGGGCACGTCCGGGGTGCGCGTGATGAACTGCCCGCCGATCCACGCGCGCCCGCTCGGGATGATGCGGGCGACCGCGCCGAGATAGCTGTTGAGGGCGCTGAACAGGATCTCGCGGGCGTTCTGGTGCGGCGCGTCGAAGACGAGACGTTCGTAGATGTCGGCCACGTCCGCCGGAAGCCGCCCAGGCGGCAGAACCCCCTCCGGGGTCCAATGGGGCAGCGGCATGCCCAGAAACTATCAGCGACGCGCGGCGTCTCCATTGAGGGTGGTGGTGGCCGATGGGCGGGCACTCGGCGAGGCGTGGCTGGGCGGCGCGTGGATTGTTGAGCGCGCGGTGTCCGTCTGGAGGCGACGGGTGGGTGCGCGCCGAGACGAGGTCGGGTTTCTCGATCGCGCGTGGGCACCGCCATTCACCCGCGCACGGCGAAACGGCGGGGCGAACGAATCGCCCCGCCGAGGGAGCCGGCTTGCCTCAACTCGCCGGGGCGCGGTCCTCCGATACGGGGGGCCGCGCCACGAACGGGGTCAGCTGCGGGCGCTTCGGGGACAACCCGTCGCCCATCGACTCGCCGCGTAGCTGGCGCCGGATCCACGGCAGCAGGTGCGTCTTCGTCCACGCCAGGTCCGATCGCCGCATCGCGATCCAGTCCGCGCGCGTCTCCGTGAGCGGCCACGGCTCGCGCCAGTCCTCGGCCGTCGGCACGCCCAGCACCTCCGCCGCGCGCAACGCGATCCGCCGGTGACCCTCGGCCGTGAAGTGCAACCTGTCGTCGCTCCAGGCGCGCGGGTCGTGCAGCGGGTCCATCGCCCACAGGTCGACGATCTTGGCGCCGTGCCGGAGCGCGCTCGTCCACAGGTGCGCGTTGTAGATGCCGATCTTGCCGCGCAGCACGCTCATCACCGGCAGGTGCTTGGTGTCCGGCCCGTTGAACACGAGCACGTCGATCCCCGCCGCGCGCAGCTTGCCGATCACCTCGTCCAGCTGGGCCGCGATCTCGTCCACGTCCGAACCGGGCACGATCACGTCGTTGCCCCCGGCGCACAACGTCACGAGATCGGGTTTGAGATCGAGAGCGAGGGGAACCTGCTCTTCGATGATTTCGGCGAGCATCTTCCCCCGCAACGCCAGGTTGGCGTATTGGAAGCCGGGTTGTCCTTCGGCCAGGATCTCGGCGAGCCGGTCGGCCCAGCCTCGGAAGGTCCCGTCCGGGTTGAAGTCGTTGAGACCTTCGGTGAAGCTGTCACCCAGTGCGACATAGCTGTCGTACGCACGCACGCTGCCGTCCCCTTTCGCCAGCACCTGTTGATCGCCCCTAGAACAACTCAGCAGGATGCACCTGTAGTCCCGACCTACGCCACCGTCGGTTCAGAGCAAGGTCACAGTCTCTTACGTTGTCGGCCTCCTGAGCTTCCTTATTACCGCTCTTCGCCGGATGGTGTGGCGAAGATCTCGATGGTAGCTGCCCCCACCGACAGTTTTGGGGCACGCTGTAAGGGTGACCGAACAAGCCACGCCGCAGCGGGAGTCCCTGGGCAGCATCCTCGGTGGGCGCAAGGGCGCGATCGACGCGAGCCTGCCGCCGCTGGCGTTCGTGGTCGGCTGGCTGGTCGCGGGGAACTCGATCGCCTGGGGCGCGGCCGCGGCGATCGCCACCGCCGTCGTGGTGGGCGTGCTCCGCCTGACCCGCGGCGACAAGGCGCGCGCCGTCGTGGTCAGCCTCGCGGCGGTGATCGTGGCCGCGTTGATCGCGCTGCACACCGGTCGCGCCCAGGACTTCTTCCTCATCCAGGTGCTGTCCAACGTCGCCAGCGCGTTGCTGTGGGTGACCAGCGTCGTCGTCCGGTGGCCCCTGCTGGGTGTCGTGGTCGGGCTGCTGCTCGGCCAGAAGACCCGCTGGCGCACGGACCCCGACCTGATGCGCGCCTACTCGCGGGCGAGCCTGGTGTGGTCGCTGCAGTACGTGCTGCGCGTGGTCGTCTACCTGCCGCTGTGGTGGGCGGGCGAGCTGGTCGCGCTGGGCGTCGCGCGCACGGTCCTGACCTGGCCGTTGCAGGCGCTGACGATCGCGGTGAGCGGCTGGGTGCTGTACCGGACGCTGCCGAAGGAGCACCCGGGGCTGCGGGTCGTGCGGGGACCGGGGCACGAGTAAGAGCCCCCGGCGAGGGGGAGGTCCGGGGGCCGTCCACACCGTACGCCCGGCGGCGCACCCGGGCATTCGTGCTGCGCGCACGAAAAATGTCCGGTTCTTTGGTCCGGTCAGGCCGGGCGGTGTGCCGCGGCCTCCCCGAACGCCTCCACCGCGGCCAGCCAGGCCGCCCCGAACACGCCGTCCGAGCTGGTCCGGACCTCGAGCCCGGCCAGCTTCGCCCGCACCCGCTCGCCCACCCGGCTGCCCTCGCCGAGCACGCTGCCGACCAGCACGACCGGCGTGTCCTCGCCCGGCTCGCGGGTCGCCAGCGCGGTCGCGACCAGCAGGTCCGCCGCGCGCTCGACGATGTCCGCGGCGGCCGGGTCGTCCACCGCGACCAGCGGCGCGAACCGGGCGAGGCGGACCGGCGGCTCGGCGTTGGCGACCGTGATCAGCCGCCGCCACGCGTACCTCCGGTCGGTCGCGTCGATCCCGGCCTCGGCGAGCACCGCGGTGGCCAGCGGGCCGAGGTCGCCGTCCCGGCCCAGCGCGGCCAGCGTGCCGCGCACGGCCTCCCGCCCCAGCCAGAACCCGGAGCCCTCGTCGCCGAGCAGCCAGCCGTAGCCACCCTCGGTCGCGACCATGCGGCGCTTGCGGATCCGGCCCGCGATCGAGCCGGTGCCGGCGATCAGCACCGTGCCGTCGGGCGCGTCGGTGGCGGAGGCGAACGCGACCTCGGCGTCGGTCAGGACCACCACCCGGTCCAGGCCCAGGTTCCGCCAGGTGGCGTCGAACAGGGCCGCGACCGCCGGGTCGGTCAGCTTCGAGGTGCCGGCCATGCCGATGACGCAAGCGCTTGCCCGGCCCGGGACCTCGGCCGCCGCGCGGATGGCCGCCGCGAGGTTGGCGACCGCCTCCGCCGGCGGGTGCGAGTTCGGGTTCGCGCCGCCCGCGCGCCCGGTGCCGAGCACCGTGCCGTCCGCGGCGACGGCCAGCGCGCGCGTGGACGTGCCACCCGCGTCGACGCCGAGGACGAACCTCATCGCGTCCGGGTCACCTTGTTCAGCCCGCGCGGGCGGTCCGGGTCGAAGCCGCGGGCCAGGGCCAGCCCGAGCGCGATCCGCTGCACCGGCAGCACCTCCAGCACTGGCGCGAGTTCCTCGGCCACGGACGGTACCGGGATGCGCACCGCGGCCGGCACCGCGTCGGCGGACGACCCGAGCGCCAGCACGTCGGCGCCCCGCTCGGCGACCGCGGCCAGCACGTCGCGCTGTGCCGCGCCGCCCCGCCCGGCGCCGGTGATGGCGAGGACCGCGGTCTCCTCGTCGACGGCGGCGACCGGCCCGTGCAGCAGGTCCGCGCCGCTGTACGCGCGGGCGGCGAGGTAGCTGGTCTCGGCGAGCTTGAGCGCCGACTCCAGCGCGGTGGCGTAGGAGTAGCCGCGGCCGGTGGTGATGATCCGGTCGACGAAGCGGTAGCGATCCACGGCGCGGTGCACGTCGGCCTCCAGCGCCTGCCGGGCCAGCGGCTCGATCTCCGCGGCGGCCGAGCCGTCACCACCCCGGACGGCGTCGATGAGCAGGTACAACGCGAGCAGCGTGGCCGAGTACGTCTTGGTCGCGGCCACCGCCGTCTCGGTGCCGGCCCCGATGTCGACGGCCAGCTCGGCGGCCCCGCCCAGCGGTGAGGCGGGCGTGTTGGTGACCGCGACGGTCAGCGCGCCCTGCTTGCGCGCGGTCTGGGTGAACTCGAGCAGGTCGGGCGAGCCGCCGCTCTGGCTGACCGACACCAGCAGCACGTCCCGCAGGTCGGGACGCGCGCCGTAGAGGGTCACCGTGGAGGGTGAGACGAGCCCGGCGGGCAGCCCGAGCAGGACCTCGATGAGGTATTTCGCGTACAGCGCCGCGTGGTCGCTGGAGCCGCGCGCGGCCAGCAGGGCGAACCGCGGCGGCCGCCGGGAGATGGCGGCCGCGACGTCGGCGATGTCCCCGCGGCGGGCCACCAGCCCACCCAGAACGGCGGGCTGTTCGGCGATTTCCGCGGCCATGTGCTGTCCGGGGTTGCTCATCCCTGATCCCTTCGGAGGTCTAGACCAATGCTACCCCGGGCGAGGTTCCATCCGGAAAGGGTAGTTTCATCCTGCGCCACGGGCGCGGTTCGAGGAGGAGTCGGTCATGTTGGAGTCAGCCACGCGCGGTCAGCGCGAACCGAAGTACTGGGCGTTGAAGCAGCATCTGCTCGACCTGCTGGAGACGATGCCGCCGGGTTCGCCGATTCCCACCGAACGCTCGCTGGCCACCGAGTTCGCGGTCTCCCGCACCACGGTGCGGCAGGCGCTGGCGGACCTGACCGCCGAGGGCAGGCTGCACCGGGTGCAGGGCAAGGGCACGTTCGCCGCCGAGCCGAAGCTGGCGCAGCGGCTGCAGCTGTCGTCGTACACCGAGGACATGCGGGCGAAGGGGCGCGAGCCGTCGTCGAAGCTGCTGGAGGTCGAGGAGCTGACGGCCGAGCCCGAGCTGGCGAAGCTGCTCGGCATCCGCAACGGCGCGAAGGTGCTGCGGATGCGCCGGCTCCGGCTGGCCGACGGCGAGCCGATGGCGCTGGAGACCACGCACCTGCCGCTCGGGCGGTTCCGTGGCCTGCGCAAACACGTGTCGGCCGGCGGTTCCCTGTACGCGGTGTTGCGGGAGCAGTACGGGGTGGAGATGGACAGCGCGGAGGAGACGATCGAGACCGCGCTGGCCGGGCCGCAGGAGGCGGACCTGCTGGGCGCCGACGTCGGCACCCCGATGCTGCTGCTGTCGCGGCATTCGTTCGCCGCGGACGGCAAACCGGTCGAATTCGTGCGGTCGATCTACCGCGGTGACCGGTACAAGTTCGTGACCACGCTGCGACGTCCGTAACTCCGGCAAGATCCCTTGCCGTGTCAAGGGATCGTTAAGCTCGTCGTGTCCACTGTGGACGATGGAGGTGTCCTGCGTCACCTTCCGGCAACGCTGGGAGCATCTCAATCGACAAACACGTTGGACACGATGGGGTTAACACGAGAGGGAGAGCGAACACACCGCGATCATGACCGAGGAGAAGGAAGCAAGCGGCGAGAAGAAGACCGGGCTGTCTCCGGCGCAGGTGGTGGCGTCGGCGCTGGCCGCGGTGACGGCTGCCTTCCTGGGCTCCACCCTGGGCGTGGCGGGGACGGTCATCGGCGCCGGTGTCGCGAGCATCGTGACGACCGTGGGCGGCGAGGTCTACCTGCGGTCGCTGCGGCGTACGCGGCAGGCGGCGCGCAAGACCGCCGAGCTGCTGGCCGTGGCCGAGACCCGGCAGCAGACCAAGGTGGTCCCACCCGCCGTCGCACCGCGTTCGACGCACCCGTTGATCAGGCACCAGCAGCAGAACGGGACGACGGTCGCCAGACCGGCGGCCCAGCTCACCGACGTGCAGCGGACCCGGGTCATCCACCCGATCACGCCGCCGCTGTCGGGCACGACGCGCCGGATGCCGATCGCCGGGCAGGGTGGTTCCCGGGGTGGCGAGAAGACGGTGTTCATCCCGAAGCCGGTGGACCCGCCCGCGGCCGAAGCGGCGCCGCCGGCCGGGAAGAAGCCCTGGTGGAAGAGCCGGTGGACGCTCGCGGCGGCCACCAGCGTCGTCGCGTTCGTGGTCGGGATGCTGGCGATCACCGGCTTCGAGGCGGCGACCGGCAGCACGGTGTCCGGCGGGAACGGCACGACGCTGGGCCGGGTGGTCGGCGGCAGCGGCCCCGCCGAGAAGACGACCCCGCAGGTCTCGACGGTGACGGAGAGCTCCTCCGCGGACGAGCAGGCGCCGGCGAGCACCCGCAGCAGCGCGCCCACGACGTCCTCCAGCGCCGAAGAGACGCAATCGCCGGTGACGACCACGCCGAGCACCAGCGTGCAGGAGACCCCGTCGCAGGCGTCCGAGACCGCCACGACGGCGCCGAGCAGCCCGTAAGAGCCGAGACGGAGAAGGGCCCTTCGCGAGTTTTCGCGAAGGGCCCTTTTCGTGGGGGCAGGAACGACTGGGCCGGCTCCGGGCCCAGGAAGCAGCCGAGGACGCTCGGCCGCGGTGTGCCGCGCGGTTGCGCGTCCAGGTCAGTCCAGCTGTGCCCGCAGTGCGCGGGCTGCCGCCGCCGGGTCGTCGGCTTCGGTGATCGCACGCACGACCACGATGCGTGACGAGCCCGCCGCGAGCACCTCCGGCAGCCGCTCCGCGTCGATACCGCCGATGGCGAACCACGGCCGCGGGGTGCCGAGCGCGGCGGTGTCACGCACCAGCTCCAGGCCGGGCGCCGGGCGGCCCGGCTTCGTCGGCGTCGGCCAGCAGGGGCCGGTGCAGAAGTAGTCCACACCTTCTTCCACAGCCGCCGCCTGGGCCTGTGGAAGGTCGTGCGTCGAGCGGCCGACCACCGGCTCCTCGCCGATCACGCGCCGCGCCAGGGGGACCGGCAGGTCGTCCTGGCCCAGGTGCAGCACGTCCGCATCGACAGCCGCCGCGATGTCCGCCCGGTCGTTCACCGCCAGCAGCGCCCCGTGCCGCGCGCACGCCTCGGCCAGGATCTCCAGCGCGGCCAGCTCCTGACGGGCCTCCAGCGGCGCCCCGTCCCGCTTGTCCCGCAGCTGGATGATGTCCACCCCGCCGGCCAGCGCGGCATCGGCGAACTCCGCCAGATCCGGCCGGTCTCCCGTGCACAGGTAGAGCCGCGCCGCGTCGAGGCGCTTCCTGATCTCGTCACCACTGAGCCCTGGCATGGCCCGAACCCTATCTCGCACGTTAGGGTGGGGGTGTCCGCACGGGAGCCCGAGCCACGGGCTGAGAGGGAGCTGTCAGCGCTCCGACCGTGGAACCTGATCCGGATCATGCCGGCGCAGGGAGCGTGATTCCTCATGAGCAACCAGCACGTGGCCGTCGTCGGCGGCGGGGTCATCGGCCTGTCCGTGGCCTGGCGCGCCGCCGCGGCCGGGCACCGCGTCACCGTCGTCGACCCCACGCCGGGCCGCGGCGCGTCCTGGGTCGCCGGCGGCATGCTGGCCCCGGTCACCGAGGCCTGGCCCGGCGAAGAAGAGTCCCTCGCACTCGGCGAGGAGTCCCTGAAGCGCTGGCCGGCGTTCGCGCAAGCGCTTGCGCACGACGGTGGCGACCCGGGGCTGTCCACCGCGGGCACGCTCGTCGTGGCGCTGGACCGCGCCGACGCCGACCAGCTGGACATCGTCGCCGGCTACCTGCGGTCGGTCGGCCGCGACGTCGAGCAGGTCACCGGCCGACGGCTGCGCTCGCTCGAACCGGGCCTGGGCGCAGTCCGCGGCGGCCTGCTCGTGCCCGGTGACCTGGCGGTCGACAACCGCAAGCTGCTCCGCGCCCTGGAAGCCGCCGCACTCCGGCGCGGCGCGGAGTTCACCGGAGACGCCGCGCAGGCCGTCGAACCCGGCCGTGTCCGCACGGCCCATTGCGAGGTCCACTGCGACGTGGTCGTGATCGCCGCGGGCGCCCACAGCGCGCGGCTCCACCCGCTGCTCGCGCGAAGTGTCCGTCCGCTCAAGGGCGAGATCCTCCGCCTGCGTGCGCGGCGCACGAGCCTGCCACCTCCCACGCGCACGGTGCGCGCGGTCGTCGAGGGGCGGCCGGTGTACCTGGTGCCGCGCGCGGACGGCGAACTCGTCCTCGGCGCGACCCAGTACGAGGCCGGTTTCGACGACACCGTGAGCGCGCGCGGCGTGCGCGAGCTGCTGGAGGGCGCCGAGCGGATCTTCCCCAGCATCGACGAGTACGAGCTGGTCGAGACCGCGGCCGGGCTGCGCGCGGCCAGCACCGACACGCTCCCGTTCATCGGTGACCTCGGCGACGGTGTCCTCGCCGCCACCGGTCACCACCGCAACGGTCTGCTCATGGCGCCGGCGACCGCCGACGCCGTCGTGGCTCGCCTGGCCGGGGAGAAACCGCCCGAGGAGGCGCTCGCGGCGGACCCGGCCCGGCTCGGAACAGGAGGGGTCTGATGGAAGTGCAGGTCAACGGGGACTGGCGGGAGGTCCCCGACGACGCGACGGTGACCGACGTGCTCAAGGCGATCGACGCGCCCGAGCGCGGGGTGGCGGTCGCGCTCAACGGCGAGGTCGTGCGGCGCGGCGAGTGGGCGGCCACGGCCGTGCCCCCGGGGGCGCGGCTGGAGATCCTGACGGCGGTGCAAGGTGGGTGAGGTCATGTTCGACGGCGACCAGCTCGTGATCGGCGAGCACAAGCTCGGCTCACGGCTGATCATCGGAACCGGTGGCGCGGCGAACCTGTCCGTGCTGGAACGGGCGCTCGTCGCGTCCGGCACCGAGCTGACGACGGTCGCGCTGCGCCGCGCGGACGCCGAGGGCGGTTCCGGTGTCCTGGACCTGGTGCGGCGCCTGGGCATCCGGCTCCTGCCGAACACCGCGGGCTGCCGCAGCGCCGCCGAGGCGGTGCTCACCGCACGGCTGGCGCGCGAGGCGCTGGAGACCGACCTGATCAAGCTCGAGGTGCACGCCGACGACCGGACCCTGCTGCCCGACCCGGTGGAAACCCTCGACGCGGCCGAGCAGCTCGTCGCCGACGGGTTCACCGTGTTCGCCTACACCAACGACGACCCGGTGCTCGCGCTGCGCCTGGAGGAGGCCGGGTGCGCGGCGGTGATGCCGCTGGGCGCGCCGATCGGCACCGGCCTCGGCATCCGCAACCCGCACAACATCGAACTGATCGTGTCCCGCGCCGGCGTGCCGATCATCCTCGACGCGGGGATCGGCACGGCCTCCGACGCGGCGCTGGCGATGGAGCTGGGCTGCGACGCGGTGCTGCTGGCCACGGCCGTCACCCGCGCGCAGGACCCGGAGCGGATGGCGTACGCGATGCGCTCGGCGGTGGTCGCCGGGCGGCTGGCGCGGCAGGCGGGGCGGATCCCGCAGCGGTTCTGGGCGCAGGCGTCCAGCCCGCCGCGCTGAATTGACCGCCTTCACCTCGGTTTACCGCGGCGAGCACGTATGGTTTACCGCACCCGAGCGGTCGGCGAGGCGAAGGAGCTCGAGAGTGGTTGAGTCAACCGAGGATGTCGCTGGGCGGTTGTTCCTTGCCGTCGGCCGGCTGTCCCGGTCGCTGCGGCAGGCCGGCACACCCGGTCCCGGCCACGGCTCCATTTCCGCGCTGTCGACGCTGGTCGCCTTCGGACCGATGCGGCTCGGTGACCTGGCGGCGAAGGAGGGCGTGGCGGCCGCGACGATGTCGCGGATCGTCGCCTCGCTGGTCGACGCGGGCTGGGCCAGCCGCGAGCCCGACCCGATCGACCGCCGCGCCTGGCTCGCGACGGCCACCCCGTCGGGCGAGCGCATGCTGCTCGACCTGCGGTCCACGCGGGTGCACGAGCTGCAGAAGCGGATCGACCGGCTGTCGCCGGAGCACCAGGCCGCGCTCGGCCAGGCGCTGCCGGCGCTGGAGGCACTGCTGGCCGGCGACGAAAGCTGACGGACCGGCGCCCTGGCCACGAGCGTGGAACTCGCGTGCGGGAGCGTGGGACTCGCGTGCGGGAGCGTGGGACTCGCGTGCGGGAGCGTGGGACTCGCGGGTCAGCGGTTCTCCGGCGCCAGCCGCCAGAACGCCGACACCGGGCCGACCTTCGCGCCCATCGGGTAGGAGTTCGCCACCGCGTTGCTGACGAACCACTTCCCGAACCGCGCCGCCTCCGGCACCGACATGCCCCGCGCCAGGCCGGCGGTCAGCGCCGACGCCATCGCGTCCCCGGCGCCGTGCGTGTGCGGCGTGGCGAACCGCGGCCCGGGCAGCTCGACGAACGAGCGGCCGTCGTAGAGCAGGTCCACGCATTCCGGATCAGTGGTCAGGTGACCGCTCTTGACCAGCACGTACTTCGGGCCCAGCTCCTTCAGGGCCACCGCCGCGTCGTGCATGCCGGCGCGGTCGGTCACCTCGAGCCCGGTCAGCAGGCGCACCTCGTCGAGGTTGGGCGTGATCACCGCGGCCCGCGGCAGCAGCAGATCGCGCAGCGCGGCCAGCCCGGCCGCGTCGAACAGCGGGTGCCCGTGCATCGACGCGGCCACCGGGTCGACCACGAACGGCACCTTCGTGTCCCGGCCGATCTCCGCCCGGTCACACGCCCGCGCGACCGCCTCGATGATCTCCGCCGAGGCGAGCATGCCGGTCTTCGCCGCCTGCATGCCCATGTCGGCGGCGACGGCCTCGATCTGCCCGGCCACGATCCGCGCCGGGATGTCCGACCGGTCGTGCACGCCGAGGGTGTTCTGCACGGTCACCGCCGTCACCGCGACCAGTCCGTGCACCCCACAGGTCAGGAACGTGCGCAGGTCCGCCTGCAACCCCGCCGCACCACCGGAGTCGGATCCGGCGATGGTCAGGGCGGCAGGCGGACTCGCGTTCTGGCTCATGCCTCCAGTGTCGCAAACCCGTCGATCAAGCGAGCCGCCAGAACGGGGACACCGGCCCGACGCCCTCGCCCAGCGGGTACGCCTCGGCGACGCACCGCTCGATGAACCGCTTGCCCTCGTCCACCGCGTCCGGCACGCCCAGGCCCTTGGCGAGGAACGCGGTGATCGACGACGCCAGCGTGTCGCCGCCGCCGTGGGTGTGTTTCGTGTCGATCCGGCGCGCGGACAGCTCGATGAACTGCACGCCGTCGGAGAGCAGGTCGACGCACTCCGGGTCGTCGTAGAGGTGCCCGCCCTTGACCAGCACCCACATCGGCCCCAGCGCCAGCAGCGCCCGCGCCGCGTCGCGCTGGCTGGCCCGGTCGGTGACCTCCACGCCGGTGAGCAACCGGACCTCGTCGAGGTTCGGCGTCACCAGCGTCGCGCGGGGGAACAGCTCCGTGCGGATGGCCGCCAGGGCCTCCTCGCGCAGCAGGGAATCCCCGTGCATCGAGGCCGCGACCGGGTCGACCACGAACGGCACGTTCGTCGCGCGTCCGATGTGGACCTCGTCGAGCGTCTTGGCGACCTCGCCGATGATCTCCGCCGTGGCGAGCATGCCGGTCTTGGCCGCGTCCACGCCCATGTCGCCGGCGACCGCCTTGATCTGCGCCGACACCACGTCCGGCGGGATCTCGGTGAACCCCTGCACGCCCAGCGAGTTCTGCACCGTGACCGCGGTGACCGCGGTCATCCCGTGCACCCCGCAGGCGAAGAACGTGCGCAGGTCCGCCTGGATCCCCGCGCCACCGCCGGAATCGCTCCCGGCGATGGTCAGCGCGGTCTTCGGGGTGACGCTCATTACGGCTGGACCACCGGGAGGTAGACCTGCTTGCCGCCCTGCTGGAACTCGGCCGACTTCTCCTGCATCCCGGCCTCGATGGCATCCACAGTGGACAGCCCGTGCTCCTCGGCGTACTTGCGCACGTCCTGGGTGATCCGCATCGAGCAGAACTTCGGCCCGCACATCGAGCAGAAGTGCGCGGTCTTGGCCGGCTCCGCGGGCAGGGTCTCGTCGTGGTAGGAGCGCGCGGTGTCCGGGTCGAGCGAGAGGTTGAACTGGTCGGTCCAGCGGAACTCGAACCGGGCCTTGGACAGCTCGTCGTCCCACTCCTGGGCGTACTGGTGGCCCTTGGCGAGATCCGCGGCGTGCGCGGCGATCTTGTACGCGATCACCCCGGCCTTCACGTCGTCGCGGTTGGGCAGGCCCAGGTGCTCCTTCGGCGTGACGTAGCACAGCATCGCGGTGCCGTACCAGCCGATCTGCGCCGCCCCGATGGCCGAGGTGATGTGGTCGTAGGCCGGCGCGATGTCCGTCGTGAGTGGACCGAGCGTGTAGAACGGGGCCTCGCCGCAGAGCCGTTCCTCCAGCTCCACGTTCTCCTTGATCTTGTGCATCGGCACGTGGCCGGGGCCCTCGATCATCACCTGGACGTCGTGCTCGCGCGCGATGTGCGTCAGCTCGCCGAGCGTCTCCAGCTCCGCGAACTGGGCGCGGTCGTTGGCGTCCGCGATCGAGCCCGGGCGCAGGCCGTCACCGAGGGAGAAGGTGACGTCGTAGGCGCGCAGGATCTCGCACAGCTCCGCGAAGTGCGTGTAGAGGAACGACTCCTTGTGGTGCGCCAGGCACCACGCGGCCATGATCGACCCGCCGCGCGAGACGATGCCGGTGACCCGGTTCGCGGTCAGCGGGATGTAGCGCAGCAGCACCCCGGCGTGCACGGTCATGTAGTCCACGCCCTGCTCGCACTGCTCGATCACGGTGTCCCGGTAGACCTCCCAGGACAGCTTCGCCGGATCGCCGTCGACCTTCTCCAGCGCCTGGTAGATGGGCACCGTGCCGACCGGGACGGGGGAGTTGCGCAGGATCCACTCGCGGGTTTCGTGGATGCGCTTGCCGGTGGACAGGTCCATGATCGTGTCGGCGCCCCAGCGGGTCGCCCACACCATCTTGTCGACCTCCTCCTCGACCGAGGACCACACGGCCGAGTTGCCCATGTTCGCGTTGACCTTCACCAGGAAGTTCTTCCCGATGATCATGGGTTCGCTCTCCGGGTGCCGCCGGTTCGCCGGGATCACCGCGCGGCCCGCGGCGACCTCGTCGCGCACGAACTCGGGGCTCACCCGCTCCCGGGCCGCGACGAACTCCATCTCCCGGGTGATCACGCCGGCCTTCGCGAAGCCCAGCTGGGTGTTGTGCTCGCGGCCGTCCAGCCAGCCGGACCGGAGCGGAAAGAGTCCATTGTGGACGTCGATCGGGGCGTTCGGGTCGGTGTACGGGCCGGAGGTGTCGTAGACGTCGAAGTGGTCGCCGTTCGTCAGCTCGATGCGGCGGGCCGGGACCTTCAGCCCGTTCTCGGTGTGGTGGTAGACCTTGCGGGAACCGGTGATCGGCCCGGTGGTCACGGTCGGTGCGACGGTCTTGCCGTTTTCCAGCGTCGTCACGCGAAAATTCACTCCCTACGCCGGCATTACCCGGTCAGGTTCGGCGGTCGGCGGCGCCGGGTCCCAACGGACACCAGCCGCCCTCTCAGCCCGCCAAGGCGCGAGCTCCCGCGTTGTTCGGTTGTCCGTCCGACCATGCCATGCGGGACCGCAGACCTCAACCCCGCGACGGCGGTGTCACACCCGCAGACCGGCGACGAGGAAGCCGACCAGGCGGCGCGTGTCGTAGGGGTGCTTCCGGCTCGCGCCCGCGCAGAGGCCGCCGATGCCGCGCAGGAGTTCATAGGCGTCCAGGCCGTCGTGGATCTCCCCGGCGGCGGCGTCGAGCAGCTGGGTGCAGACGGGGACGAGCCGGTCCAGGAAGTAGGAGTGCAGCGGGTCGTAGCAGGGATCGTCGGACTGCAGCACCGCGGCGAGGCCCTGTTTGGTGATCACGAAGTCGACGAACTGGTCGAGCCACTTCGCGAGGGCGTCGTACGGGGTGGTGCTGGAGGCGAGCAGCTCGGGGCCGGCTTCGGCGAGGGCCTCGACCTGGTGCCGGTAGACGGCGACGATCAGGTCCGCGCGCGTGGGGAAGTGGCGGTAGATGGTGGCGGTCCCGACGCCGGCCTTGGCCGCGATGTCGCGGATCGGCGCCTCCACCCCGGACGCGACGAAGACCGCGGCGGCCGCGTCGAGCAGCGCCTTCTGGTTGCGCCGCGCGTCGGCTCGCTTGGGTGCGCTGTCGTCCACCAGCCCATTGTCGCACCCGGTGATGGCTAAGCGGGACAGTGTCCCGTATCGTAAGTGGGACAGTGTCCCGTTTTGGTTGGAGGGCTGATGACGACGTATCTGCTGGTGCACGGCGCGTGGCACACCGGACAGGCCTGGGCACGGGTGGTGCCGCTGCTGGAGGCGGCCGGGCACCGGGTGCTCGCGCCGACGCTGACCGGCTACGGCGAGACGGTGCACCTGGCCGGGCCGGAGGTCGGCCTGGACACGCACGTCGGCGACGTCGTCCGGCTGATCCGCGCGGAGGGCCTCACCGACGTGGTGCTCGTGGGGCACAGCTACGCCGGGCTGGTCATCTCCTCGGCGGCCAACGAGGTGCCGGACCGGATCGCGCGGCTGGTCTACCTCGACGCGATGGTCCCCGAGCACGGCGAATCCGCGGCGGACGTCCTCCCCGTCTCCCAGGGGCTGATCGAGGCGGCGCTGGCGTCCGAGAGCGGCTGGCGGGTCCCGCCGATGCCTGAGCTGCCACCACCTGCGGGTCTGTTCGGCGTGACCGACCCGGCCGACGTGGCGTGGCTGCGCACGATGCTGTCCGACCAGCCGGTGCGCTGCCTGCAGCAACCGGTGCGGCTGGACAACCCGGCGGCGCGGCGGATCCCGCGCACGCACATCCACTGCACGATCAAGCCCGAGGGCTTCGAGCGGCGCCCGGTGCCCGCCGTGCAGCCCAACGGAACGCCCGCGGAGGTCTGGGAGCTGCCCACCGGCCACGACTGCATGATCACGGCGCCCGGAGAGCTCGCGGAGCTGCTGCTGAAGCTCGCCTGAGGGCCGCGGACTGGAGCGCCGGACCGCGGTTGACCACGGAAAACGCACTTCTAGGCTGCGGCACGTGAGCAACTGGGATACCCGGCTTCGCGAGTGGCAGAACCTCGACGTGCCCGAGGGCTGGCGGGCGGAGATCACCGCGGCAGGGGTGCGCTTGACGCCGCCCGTCGACAACGGGCACAGCAGAATCGCTGCGTCGATCCATCGTGCCTTCGCGAGAGCGGTGCCGGAGGACCGGGCCATCCTGCAGACGCTCGGCATCGCCATCCGGGGCGCGAGCCGGCTCTACCTGCCCGACTTGGTGGTGGTACCCGAGCGGGAGCTGTCGCGCCCGGACAACGTGCCCGTTCCGGCGGAGGCCGCGGAACTGGTGGTGGAGATCGTCTCCCAGGGCAACGCCCGCACGGATCGCGTCGAGAAGCTGTGGGCCTACGCGCAAGCGCCGGTGCCCCTCTACCTCCTGATCGACCGCTACGCGGAGCCGAAACCGTCGGTCACCCTGTTCTCGGATCCCGTCGACGGGCACTACCGCCGCTCGGAGCAGGTCTCGTTCGGCGAGGAGATCCGCCTGCCCGCGCCGTTCGATCTCGTGCTCGCGACCGCGGCCTTTTAGCTCACCAGCTCGCTCGGTGTCGCGAACACGTCGACCATCGCGCCGTTCCGCAGCACCGTGATGGCCAGCCGCGTGCCGATCACCTCGGCGAACAGCTGCCGCTGGATGTCCTGCGCGTCCGTGATCCGCGACCGCCCCACCGTCAGCACCAGATCGCCCGGCCGCAGCCCCGCCCGCTCGGCCGGTCCGCCGCGCACCACCTCGGCGATCCGCAGCCCGGCGCGCTGCCCGGTGTGCTCGGCGACCTCGTCCGGCAGCGGCGCCGGCACCCCGACCAGCCCGAGGTACGCCCGCCGCACCCGGCCCTCCACCAGCAGCGTGTCGATGATCCGCCGGGTGGTCTCGTTGACCGGCACGGCCAGCCCCAGCCCGAACCCGGCGACCGCCGTGTTGACCCCCACCACCCGGCCCGCCGAATCGGCCAGCGCACCGCCCGAGTTGCCCGGGTTCAGGGCCGCGTCGGTCTGGATCACGTTCTCGATCACCCGCCCGGCGCTGCGCGTGCGCACCGGCAGCGACCGGCCCAGCGCGCTGACCACCCCGGCGGTCACCGACCCGGCCAGCCCGAGCGGGCTGCCGATCGCCACCACCAGCTGCCCGACGACCAGCTTGTCCGCGTCCCCGAGCCGGGCCGCGGGTGGCGCCTCCGACGCGCGCAGCACGGCCAGGTCCGACAGCGGATCCGCGCCGACCACCGTGAACCGCGCCTCGGTGCCGTCGGCGTACGTCGCCGTGCCGTGCGAGCCGTCGCCGACCACGTGGGCGTTGGTCACCAGGTGGCCGTCGTCGGCGAACACGACCGCTGAACCGCTGCCCCGGGACAGCCGCACGCTCGCCACGTGCGGGGTCACCTCGGCGGCCACCGTGCTCACCGCGCGTGAGTAGGCGTCCAGGGCATCGGTGTCATCCACCACGACCACCACCCCTGCGATTACACGGTTACGCCCACCCGTCAGCCCGGCCACCACCCCTGATGGAAGCCGCTGCGCGGCTGCTGCGCTTTTCCAGTGTGCGCTCGCGGGCACGTGGAAAAGCGCCCCGTTCACCGAGGGCGAAAGCTCACTCCGAGCCGGGCAGCCAGGACAGCCCGGGCACGCCCCACTTGTTGCGCTTGAGCATGCGCTTGGCGTCCCGCGCGTGGCGGCCGACCAGCCGGTCCAGGTAGAGGTAGCCGTTCAGGTGGTCGGTCTCGTGCTGCAGGCAGCGCGCGAAGTAGCCGGTGCCCTCGACCTCGATCGGGTTGCCGTCCAGGTCGAAGCCGGTGACCTTGGCCCAGCTCGCGCGCCCGGTGGGATACGACTCCCCGGGCGCGGACAGGCAACCCTCCCAGTCGTCGTCCGGGTCGGGCATGGTCTCCGGGATCTCGGAGGTCTCCAGCCGCGGGTTGACCACCAGGCCCTTGTGCCGGACGCCCTGGTCGTCGGGGCAGTCGTAGACGAAGACGCGCAGGTCGACGCCGATCTGGTTGGCCGCCAGCCCCACCCCTTCGGCGGCGTACATGGTCTCGAACATGTCGTCGGTGAGGGTGCGCAGCTCGTCGTCGAACTTCTCCACCTCGCGGGTGGGGTTGTGCAGCACCGGGTCGCCGGCGATCCGGATCGGGTGGATGGTCACAATCCGCGATCGTACCCAGCGGACGAGCCGTGACGCGCCGGGCCGTGATCCCACAACCGGACCCTCGACCCGTGGTTGAATGACGCCCGCGGGATCACAACCGTGTGGTTTGCGAGTTGAGGAGTCAGATGGACGCCGCGGAGTCGATGGCCGAGGGCGACCGGCCGTCGCCCGAGCCCACCGGCGACGAGGGCGGGCTCACGCCCCGCGAGCTCAAGGTGCTGGCGTTCGAACGCCAGTGGTGGCGCTACGCGGGCGCGAAGGAGCAGGCCGTCCGCGAGGAGTTCGGCCTCTCGCCCACCCGCTACTACCAGCTGCTCAACCAGCTCCTCGACAAAGAGGAAGCGATGGCCGCCGACCCGATGCTGGTCAAGCGGCTGCGCAAGATGCGCACCGCGCGGCAGCGCAAACGGGTCGCCCGCCGACTGGGGATCGAGGCGCGATGAACTTCCTGCAGGGCCTGTCCCGCCCGCTGCGCCTGGCCGGTGTGGTGCTGATCGGCGTCGCCCTCGTGGCGGTCGTGATCGGCGGCATCACCGCGCTGAACGGCGACGGGGACAACGGCCAGACCGCGGCGCCGAGCCCCACGGCCACCGGGGGGACGACCGCGCCGACCGAGACCACCGGCGCGAGCCCCACCGAGCCGCCGCCGTCGGTCCCGGCCTCGCCGACGTCGGAGACGCCGCCGCCCGGGCAGCCGACGGACACCGTCGCCCCGGGCGCGCCCGGTGGCACGGCGACCCAGCCGGGCGGCACCGCGGGAACCCCGGGCGCGGGTGACGGCGGCGTGCCTGCCGACCAGACCGCGGCCAAGTGGGTGCCCGTGCGCGTCTACAACAACAGCACCATCCACGGACTCGCCGCCCGCGCCGCCGACGAGCTGAAGGCCAACGGCTGGAACGTGGTCGAGGTGGGCAACTACCCGCACGGCATCATCCCGACGACCACGGCGTACTACACGCCCGGCACGGACGAAGAGACGGCGGCGCGGTCGCTGGCCGCCGCGTTCGGGATGAAGGTCGAGCCGCGGTTCAAGGGCATCCAGGACGCGAGCCCGGGTGTCATCGTGATCGTGACCAACGACTACAAGGGTTCGCAGGTCAAGGGTTCCTGACGCCGGGTGCGGAAGGGCGGCCGGCGCCTCAGGCGCGGTTCTTCGCGTAGGCCTCCAGTGCCGCGAGCTGCGCCGGGTCCAGCGACGGCCGCACCGTCTTCCGCGCGGTCTCCAGGTGCGCCGCCGTCACCTCGGCGGCCTCCAGCGACTCGCGCATCGCCGTGAGCGCCGCCTCGCGGATCAGCGCCGCGCAGTCCGCCGCCGAGTAGCCGTCCAAAGTGGCCGCGATCGCGTCCAGGTCCACATCGGACGCCAGCGGCGTGTGCCGGCCCGTGGCGCGCAGGATGTCGGCTCGCGCTTCGGCGTCCGGCGGCGGCACGTACACCAGGCGCTCCAGCCGCCCGGGCCGCAGCAGGCCCGGGTCGACCAGCTCGGGCCGGTTGGTCGCGCCGAGCACCACCACGTCGCGCATCGGCTCGACCCCGTCCAGCTCGGTCAGCAGCGCGGCCACCACCCGGTCCGACACCCCCGAATCCCCGGACTGCCCGCGGCGCGGCGCCAGCGCGTCGATCTCGTCCAGGAACACCAGCGACGGCGCAGCGTCGGCGGCCTTGCGGAACAGCTCCCGCACCGCTCGCTCGGACTCACCGACCCACTTGTCCAGCAGCTCGGCGCCCTTGACCACGAACACGTTCAGCGCGCCGGTGCCGGCCAGCGCCCGCACCAGGAACGTCTTGCCACCACCCGGCGGCCCGTACAGCAGCACCCCGCGCGGCGGCGCGATGCCCAGCCGCGAGAACGAATCCGGGTACCGCAGCGGCCACAGGACGGCCTCCGTCAGCGACTGCTTGACCTCGGTCATGTCGCCGACTTCGTCCAGCGTCAGCCCGCCGGTCGCCAGGCTGTCCGAAGTGGACATCGAGATCGGACGGACGGACTGCAGCGCGTCCAGCAGGTCCTGCTGCGAGATGTGCGGCTCCGCGGCCTCCCGCTGCCGCAGCGCGGCCCGTACCGCGGCGTCCCGGCGCAGCGCCAGCAGGTCCGCGGCCACGAAACCCGGTGTGCGGTCGGCGATCTCACCGAAGTCCACAGTGGATTCCAGCGGCACGTCCCGCAGCAGCACGCGCAGCAGTTCGGTGCGGACCCGGGCGTCCGGCTGGGGGATCGCGAGCTCGCGGTCGAGCAGGTCGGCCGCCCGCAGCCGCGGATCGCACGCCTCGGGGCGGGCCGTGGTGGCGACGACCGCGAGGTCCGGCCGGGTCAGCGCGCCGCGCAGCTCGTCCAGCACCACCGTGGCGACGGGCGGCGGCTGCGTCGCCGGGAGCAGCGTGTCGATGTCGGTGATCAGCAGCCCCGCCGGACCGCCCGCGGCGGCCTGGTCGATCGCCTCGCGCAGCCGGGTGGCGATCGAGTTCGGCTCCAGCACGGCGATCGACGGCGCGGCCAGCGTGACCAGGCGGAGTTTCTCGGCCGCGGCGACCGACCGCACGAGCGTCGTCTTGCCGACGCCCTCCGCGCCGGAGAGCAGCACGCCGAGCCGGGCCGACGTGCCTAGCCGGGCGAGCAGCTCGGGGCGGCGGAAGGTCAGATCGACCCACTCGGCGAGCGTGCGGGCCTGGTCGTGCGCCCCGCACAGGTCGGCCAGCGGCGGGGCGGGCTCCTCCGGCTCGGCGATCACCTCGGGTGCCGCCTGCGGGGCGGCCGGGGCCGCGGGCGCGGTGGCGCGTGCGCCGTCCCGCCAGCTGACCACCGTGGACGGGCTGATCACGACCGGCCCGCCGGGTTCGGTCGCGGTGACGGTGAGCAGCTCGGTGGTCCAGCCGGCGCCGATCGCCCGGGACAGCTGGCCGCGCACGGTCGTCACGTCCGAGCCGGGCGCGGGCGCGAGGTCCTGCGGGAGGAGCGACACCGCGTCGCCGACCGTGAGGACCTTCCCGGTCAGCGCGAGCCGCAGCGTGTTCGGCGACACCGACGCGCTGGCCAGCCGCGACCCGGCGACGGTCACCGAGCGGGCCTGCGAGACGTCCGCCGGCGCGACGACGACCTCCGAGCCCTCGGTGACGCCGAGGTTGGACAGCGTCACGTCGTCGGCGTAGACCACCCCGGGGGTGCCGCTCGCGTCGCCGGGCGCGGCGAGCGCGGCGCTCACCCGGGCGCCGGTGAGGTGCACGGCGTCCCAGGCGCGCAGGCCGAGCGCGTCGAGGACCTCCGGGTGCAGGCGGACGATGCCGCGCCGGGTGTCGAGGGCGGACGGCGTGTGCCGGATGGTCAGCGTGATCTGGGGCGCGCTCACGCCCTCACTCTAGGGCGAGCGCGGCCGGGATGGCGGCGAACGCCCGATCGACGAGGACCGGCAGCAGGTCGCGCTCGCCGGACGGGCTCCACTCGGCCAGCGCGCAGTTCCACGCCCCGATCACGACCTCGACCAGCAGGCGCTGTTCCAGTCCGGGCGGGACGCCGAGGACGCGGATGATCTCGGTCTTGACCTCGGCGCAGTACCGCAGCGCGTGGGCGTGCAGCGCGGCGCAGCCCTCGGTCAGCCGGACCGTCGGCAGGAACTGCCGGTACCAGTAGTCGTCCATCCGGCCGATGGCGGTGAGAAACGCGTCCTTCAGGACGCCGAGCAGCGGGCCGGACGGCGGCCGCTCGGCGAGCACGCCGAGGGGCGGCGAGATCGCTGCGAAGGAGAGAACATGCGTGCGCTGGTCGTCGACCACTCGTCGTCGTCACACCTGGAACTCGCCGAGGTGCCCGATCCGGTGCCGGCGCCGGACGAGGCCCTGGTCCGGGTCGAGGCCGTCTCGCTCAACTACGGCGAGGCGTTCATGGTGGACACCGCCCAGGTGCCCGCGGGGAGCGTGCCGGGCTGGGACGCGACGGGCGTGGTGGTGCGGGCGGCCGCCGACGGCTCCGGCCCGGCCCCCGGAACCCGCGTGATCACCCTGGGGCTGGCCGGTGCCTGGGCGGAGTTGCGAGCCGTGCCGACCGCGACGATGGGCACCGTGCCGGAGGCGGCGGACGGCGGCGCGATCAGCACCGTTCCCGTCGCCGCGCTGCACGTCCTGCGGCGGTTCGGGCAGACCCTGAGGCGCCGGATCATGATCACCGGCGCGTCCGGTGGGGTCGGCCGCTTCGCCGTCCAGCTCGCCGCACGGGCCGGCGCCGAGGTCGTGGCGGTCAGCGCGGATCCCGCGCAGGTGAGCGTGCTCGAAGCGCTCGGTGCGCGTGAGGTGATCAAGCACCCGGCCGAGGTGAGCCGGCGCGTCCACGGCGTGCTCGACAACGTGGAGGGCGAGCAGATGGTGGCCGCGTTCAACGCACTGCGGCCCGGCGGGACGCTGGTGAGCGTCGGGCACTCCGCGGGGCAGGACGTCGTGTTCCCGGTCGGCGCGTTCGTGGCCACCGAGGGCCGCCACGACCGGTCGATCAGCACGTTCTTCCTGCTCGCCGACCCGCGGGCGGACGTGCGCGAGGACCTGACCTGGCTGGCCGCCGAGGTCGCCGCGGGCCGTCTCGACGCCGGGATCACCTGGCGTGGCGACTGGTCCCGCCACGCCGAGGCGACCGCGGCGCTGCTCGGCCGCCGCCTGCGCGGGAAGGCCGTGCTCGAGATCAGCTGACGCGCGAGCCCTACCGGTCGAGGAAGGTGATGTCCTCGACCGGTGGCCGCGCGGCCGGCCGGAAGTCCCGCTGCGTGGTGTAGGCGACCGGCAGCAACGCGACCTGCGTGAAGTCCTCCGGGATGCCGACCACCCGCGCGACCTCCTCCTCGTGGCCGAACAGGTGGTAGCCGGTGATCGTGCTGCCCAGGCCGCGGGCGCGCAGCGCGAGCTGGAAGCTCCAGATCGCCGGGTAGATCGAGCCGTAGAACCCGGTCAGCTCGCCGTTGCCGCCGGTCGGGCGCCCGGCCAGGCAGGCCAGCACCAGCGCCGGGACGCGGTGGATGTTGTCCAGCAGGAACTTCGCCGACTCCAGCGAGCGCGGCGCGACCAAGTGCCCGTACTCGCGCTGGGCGGCCTGGCCGACCTCGCGGATCGGCTCGGCGATGCGGGCCTTCAGCTCCGGGGCGCGGACCACGAGCCAGCGGATCGCGCTCAGCTGGTTGCCGGCGATCGGCGCCTGCATCGCGATCCGCAGGCACTCGGTGATCACCTCCGGCTCGACCGGCCGATCGAGGTCCAGCTTGCGCCGCACCGAGCGGGTGGTGGTCAGCAACGTGTCCGCGTCCATCTGAATCCTCCCAGAGACTTACACTGTAAGTACTTACACTGTAAGTCATGGCGCTGACGCGGGAGAAGGTGCTCGACGCCGCGTTGCGGCTGGTCGGGGAGAACGGCCTGAGCGGCCTGTCCATGCGCAAGCTCGCGGCCGAGCTGGGCGTGGAGGCGATGTCGCTCTACAACCACGTCGCGAACAAGCAGGACCTGCTGGACGGCGTCGCGGCGCGGGTGTTCGAGCAGGTCGAGCTACCGGACCCGGAGCTGCCGTGGGACGAGCGGCTGCGTGCGCTCGGGCTGGGCGCGTTCGAGACGCTCAACCGGCATCCGGCCGTCGTCCGCGCGATGACCGCCGAGCAGGCCAACCCGCTGTCCGAGGGTGCCGTCCGGCTGATGGACGCCATCCTCGAAGCGCTGCTGGACGCCGGGCTCGACGAGCACCACGCGGCCCGCGGGTACCGGTCGCTGATCGGGATGGTGTTCGGCGCGGTGCTCGTCGGCGCCGGTGGGCTGGCCGCGGAACGGGAGGAGCCCGCCGTCGAGTGGTTCCGCCGGACCGTCACCCCGCAGCGGCACCCGAACCTGCACCGGGCGATGCCCGCGCTCGCCGGGATCGACTGCTTGCAGGACTTCCGCTACCAGCTCGACCTGTTCATCAAGGGCCTGCGTTAGCGGTTGCGCTGGCGCAGGCCGATGCGACGCCAGCTGCGGCGGCGCGCGCGGTCCTGGCTCTCCGCCGGGTAGGTGCGCACCCCGCGCACCACGTGGTCCTGCGTCCGGCGCACGGACAGCCGCTGGTTGCCTGCCACCCGGATCCGCGGCCGCCGCAGGCGCAGGCGGCTCGTGCTGCGCCGGATCGCCCGCCGCTCGCGCAGCGGCACGCCCCACGCCTCGGGGTGGCTGGCCAGCCACTGGTAGCGCCGGATCGCATACGGGATGTGCGCCAGGTACAGCAGCAGCGCGACGGCCAGCGCGATCAGCGGGTACTGGATGATCGCCGCTGCCGCGAGGCCGACCCCCACCAGCAGCGGCGCGGCCGCCTTCGCCGGGACCTTGACCGACTTCAGCGACAGCGTCGGCAGCCGGCTGATCAGCAGCAGCGCGATCGCCACCGTCCACACGTAGACGACCGGCGCCGACGACCACCAGCCGTCGCCGAACTCCAGCGTCAGGATCACCGGCATCAGCGCGCACAGGCCACCCGCGGGCGCGGGCACGCCGACGAAGAACTCCTTCGCGTACGGCGGTTTCTCCACGTCCAGCAGCGTGTTGAACCGGGCCAGCCGCAGCACGATGCACACGGCGAAGGTCAGCGACACGATCCAGCCGATGCCGGACGTGTCGCCGAACCAGATGTAGAGCACGAGGGCCGGGGAGACACCGAAGGAGATCGCGTCGGACAGCGAGTCCAGCTCCGCGCCCATCTTCGACGTCGCGTCGAGCAGGCGGGCGATCCGGCCGTCCAGGCTGTCCAGGACGGCCGCGACGCCGATCGCGCCGATCGCCAGCACGAACTGCCGGTTGAGCGCGAACTGCGCGGCGGACAGGCCCGCGCACAGCGCGAGGACCGTGATCGCGTTCGGCAGCAGCCGCACCGACGGTGTCATCACCCGGACCATGATCAGGCTCCTCGCTCCGGCAGCGCGGCCAGGGGCGTCTCGCCGCCGATCGTCCGCTGGCCCTTGCGCACCAGCACCTCGCTGCCCGGCGGCAGGTAGATGTCCACCCGCGAGCCGAACCGGATCAGCCCGTAGGTGTCACCGGCCCGGACCTTCTCCCCGTCGGCGACCTGGCACAGGATCCGGCGCGCGACTAGGCCGGCGATCTGCACGACCACCAGCTCGTGCCCGGCCTCGGTGCGCAGCAGCACCGAGTTGCGCTCGTTGTCGTCGCTGGCCTTGTCCAGGTCGGCGGACAGGAACTTGCCCGGCCGGTAGGCCACGCGCTCGACCACCCCGGTGGCCGGCACGCGCTGCACGTGCACGTCGAAGACCGACAGGAACACGCTGACCCGCATCCGCGGTTCGGCGGGCAGGCCCAGCTCCGCGGGCGGGGTGGCCTCCTCGATCAGCGAGACGATGCCGTCGGCCGCGGCGAGGACGAGGTCGTCCCGCTCCGGCGGCACGCGCTTCGGCTCGCGGAAGAACGCCGCGGTGGCCAGGGTCGCCAGCGCGCCGACGGCGCCCAGCGGCTTCCAGGCCCGGCGCAGCAGCAGCGTGGCCGCGACCCCGCCGGCGACGAACGGCCGCCCGGCGGGGTGCATCGGCGGCAGTGTCTCGCGCGCGAGGTTCAGGGCATGGGTGATCGGATTGCTCGCCTTGTCCGGCGCAGTGCTGCTCATCGAAGCGGTGTCCCGGTGATTCGTGTCCAACGTGTGACCGGTCCGTGACGCCTGGCCAGGCGTGGCGGTTCGCCGATCCGGGTATCCACGCTACCGCCAGGTCTGCGTGGACCGTTCCGCGTCCCGCCAAACGGCCCCCCACTCGGGTCAGGCGCTGCTAACACTTCGTGGCGACGCCCGATGCAGACCGTAGTAACAGCAGAGAGGAACCGTCATGTCGGCCCCGGAGCGCATCCGCGAAGAGCGCCTTTCCGAGCTGTTCCAGGCCTGGCGCGACGACGTGAACAGTGTCCCGATACCCCGGCTGGTGTCGACCGAAACCGCGGTGGCCCTGGTGCGCTGCGCGCGAGCCCTCGATGCGTCGCGCCGAGCCGCTGAACCCCCCGACGGCCCAGCGGCCCGGCACGACGGGCTGGTGCCGTAAGGGCTGAATCTTAGCTTCGGCAAGCGAATGAGTAACGAGTCGTAGGCCAACTGTTACAAGAAGTCACGCGTTGGCAGGAGCAGGACGTCCACCTCGCTGCCCTCCGGCGCGTCCACCACGTCCTCCGGCAACTCGATCAGGCAGTTGGCCTGCGCGAACGCGGCCAGCAGGTGCGATCCGGGGCCGCCGCGCGGACCGACCTCGCCGGTCACCTCGCCGTCGTGGTGCGAGTAGAACCCGCGGCGGAACTGGCGCCGCCCGGCGGGCGAGCGCAGGGCCTCGGTCAGCCGCGCCCGCACCCGCGACCGGTCGACCTGGCGGTGGCCGAGCGCGGTCAGGATCGCCGGGCGCAGGAACACCTCGAACGACACGAGCACGCTGACCGGGTTGCCGGGCAGGGTCACCACCGGCACCCCGTGCCAGCGGCCGTTGCCCTGCGGCCCGCCCGGCTGCATCGCGACCTTGACGAACTCGACGCCGGCGCCGGTCAGCGAGTCCTTCACCACCTCGTAGGCGCCCGCGCTGACCCCGCCGGAGGTGACCACCAGGTCGGTCTCCGCCAGCCGCGGCTCGATGACCGCGCGGAACTCGGCGACGTCGTCCACCACGCTGCGCACCACCTCGACCGCGCAGCCCAGCGCGCGGATCCCGGCGGCCAGCATGATGCTGTTCGACTCGTAGATCTGCCCGTGCCGCAGCTCCTGGGGCGGGGTCACCAGCTCCGAACCGGTGGACACCACGAGCACCCGCAGCGGCGCGTGCACGGTCAGCCGGTCCAGGCCGACCGCGGCGGCCAGCCCGAGCTGCGCCGGCCCGAGCACGGTGCCGGCGTGCAGCGCGATCGTGCCCGCCGCCACGTCCTCACCGGTGCGCCGCAGGTGCGTGCCCACCGGGGCCGGTTCGCGGATCGACACCTTCTCCGTGCCGCCGTCGGTGTCCTCGACCTTCACCACGGCGTCCGCGCCCGGCGGCATCGGCGCGCCGGTCATGATCCGGTGCGCGGTGCCCGGCAGCAGCGGCGGCACGTCGGTGCGCCCGGCCGGGATGTCCTCGGCGACCGGCAGCTCGACCGGCGTGGCGGCGGTGGCCGAGGCGACGTCGACCGCGCGCACCGCGTAGCCGTCCATCGCCGAGTTGTCGAACGGCGGCAGCGAAACGCCCGCGGGCACGTCCTCGGCCAGCACCAGCCCGGCGCACTCGGCCAGCGGGAGCGCCTTCGGCGGGGCGGTGCCGAGCAGCTCGACGACGGCCGCGCGGTAGGTGTCGACGGAAATCACGCGGACCATCCTGCCTCGCGGGGGTGGCCGTGCAACACTTCCCCCGCTCGTTGATCCGCAAGGGGGAGGCATGCAGGTCCGCACCCGGCACACGCCCGCGTTCGGCGTCGCCCGAGTGATCCTGGGTCCCGGGGAGGCCGTGCAGGCCCCGGGCGAGTCGATGTTCGCGAGCAGCTTCGGCCTCACCGAAGCGTCGAACGGCCGCCGGTCGCCATCGGTGTTCACCGCGCCCAAGGAGGGCGGCTGGCTCGACCTCGCGCCGCCCGGCGCCGGTGACGTCTACCCGCTGGAGTTCGACGGCCGCACCGGCTGGTGCGTCGCGCGGCACGCCGTGCTCGCCCGCCCGGCGTCGGTGCGGGCCGACTCGTGGCCGGGGCTGCAGGCGATGTTCGGCGCGGAGCACGGGTTCCTGGAGCACTACAGCGGAACCGGCCCGCTCGTGCTCGCCTGCGCCGGCCCGGTGGACCAGTTCCACCTCGCGGCGGGCGAGCTGATCTCGGTGCGGCCGGGGCACCTGCTGGCGTATCCGGACAGCGTCCAGGTCCGCCT
Source organism: Amycolatopsis thermalba (assembly GCF_003385215.1). Classification (GTDB taxonomy): domain Bacteria; phylum Actinomycetota; class Actinomycetes; order Mycobacteriales; family Pseudonocardiaceae; genus Amycolatopsis_E; species Amycolatopsis_E thermalba. Next base: position 121,782 of record NZ_PQHW01000008.1, read on the forward strand.
GCGCGCGCTGGACCCTTCGGGGCAGCAGTCCATCCGGACGGGCGAAGGGCTGATGCTCGACTTCGCCGGACCGGGAACGCTTTTGGTGCAAGCGCGGAAATCTCGCTGAATCTTATTGATCCTTCGCGTTTCTCCGGTACCGTGACTTCCACTTCGGGAGCCGGGCGGGCACGGCTCCCGGTGGTTTTCGCAAGGAGGAAACCGTGGCTGTTGGCACGGTCAAGTGGTTCAATTCCGAAAAAGGCTACGGCTTCATCGCGTCCCCCGAGGGGCCTGATGTGTTCGTGCATTACTCGGCCATCCAGTCGGATGGATTCCGCACCCTGGACGAAGGCGATCAGGTCGAGTTCCAGATCGAGTCGGGCCGGGACGGCCGGACGCAGGCAGCGGACGTCCGCAAGGTGTCGTAGCCGCGGCGGCTAGGCTGCGCGGTGTGACAGGCGATGTGTCGGGGGACCTCACCGGTCGCCGGCTGGGCAACTACCGCATAGACGGAGTGCTCGGCAAGGGTGGCATGAGCGTCATGTACAAGGCCACCGACGTGCGGCTTGGTCGCAAGGTGGCCTTGAAGGTGATCGGCGAGCACCTGGGTGCCGACGCCGAGTTCCGCGAACGGTTCGTGGACGAGGCGCGCAACACCTCCGCCGTGGATCACGCGAACGTCGTGCCGTTGTACGACTTCGGTGAGCTCGACGGGATGCTCTACATCGCCATGCGCCTGGTCGACGGGGCCGATCTGGCCAGTCTCATCGCGGACGGGCCGATCTCCCCGGACCGCACGCTGAGGCTGCTCGACCAGGTCGCCGACGCGTTGGACTGCCTGCACGAGCGCGGCCTGGTCCACCTCGACGTCAAACCGGCCAACGTGCTGGTCACCAGCCGGGAGTCGGCGCGCGAGCACGTCTACGTCGCCGACTTCGGGCTGACCCGCCGCGGCGCGACCGGACACCGCACCCGCGGTGGCGACTTCCTGGGGTCGCCGACGTACGCCGCGCCGGAGCACCTGCGCGGGGAACCGCTGGACGGGCGCACCGACCAGTACGCGCTGGCCTGTGTGCTGTACTCGTGCCTCACCGGGCAGCCCCCGTTCAGCGGCGACGTGCCGACGGTCATCAAGGGACACCTGGCCGTGGAGCCGCCCGCGGTGTCGGGGGTGGTCGGGCTGCCCTCCGCCGTGGACGAGGTCGTGCGCAAGGGCATGGCGAAGAACCCGGCCGACCGCTACGACAATTGCGTCGAGTTGATCACCGCGGCCCGCAAGTCCCTCGGCCCGGCCGCCGGCTCGACCACCCCGCCGGGACCACCCCAGCCGACGACCCGGGAGGCCGGGATGCAGCCGTACTCAGCGGGACAGCCGGGCGGCCACCCCGGCGCGGGCGGTATCACGCCGGGCGCGCAGCCCGGCGCCGGCTACTCCGGCCCGCAGGGCGCCGGCCAGCCCGGCGAGCCCGGTCCGGGCGGTCAGCCCGACGCCGCCCAAGGCGGCTACCGCGGCCCGCAGGGCACCGGCCAGCCCGGCAACTTCGGCCCGCCGGGCGTCCCCGGTCCGGGCGCCCAGCCCGACGCCGCCCATGGCGGCTACCCCGGCCAGCCGGGCTCCGGCGATCAGCCCGGCCAGCCCGGCAACTTCGGCCCGCCAGCCCACGGCGGTCAGCCAGGGCAGCCCGGCCAGCCCGGCAACTTCGGCCAGCCGAGCTCCGGCGGCCACCCGGGCCAGGGCAGCCACCCCGGTCACCAGGACCAGCCGGGCCAGGGCAGTCACCCCGCCCACCCCGGTGCGCCCGGACACGGCGCCCAGCCGGGCCCCTACGGCCCACCCCACCAGC
>NZ_PQHW01000080.1 GCF_003385215.1 Amycolatopsis thermalba
AAGCCGACGGCCTGGAAAGCGACATCGCCCCCAACGCCCTGCTCGACGAAGAAGACCAGACCCACAACAACACCATCTGGCACCTCTCCGACGGCCCCGACGGCAACAAAGGCTCCTGGTCCACCGGAGAGGACCGCATCGACTACCTCATGGACCCCAAACCCCTCGGCGGCCCCGGCAGCGCCCCCAAACCCGACCCACAGCTCTACGCGACCTACGCCGGAAACGGATCGGCGCACGGGCCGGACGGCGAGGCGGATCTCGCGGACGGCGACGTCGAGACCTTCTACGCGGACGGCCGGTGGAAGAACCAGGTGGTGGGCAACAGCCGGGCCTCCAGCACCGGCGACACCAAGGCCGAGGCCCAGGCCGAGGGCCGCGAACTGGCCCGCAAGCGCGGCGCCACGCACGTCGTCCGCCGCAAGGACGGCGAGATCGCGGAACGCCACGACTACGGCCGCTGACCCGTTCCGCGCGCCACGGCACCGAGCAAGCGTATTCCACGCGCGAAGGACAGCTCACGAGTCCGCGGAGACTTCTCGGCCAGGGAAGGCGGCCCGCGATTTCCGCGGTACCGCGCGGGCGCGAGCCGAGCAGCTGCGGTCGGCGCCCCGGGCAGCGGCTCGCAAGTCGCGGGGAGGTTTGTCCGGTTTGGTGAAGGCTGCGGTGCTGCAATATCCGCGGAACCGGGCGGCGATCCCGCGAGCCGCGCCGCCACGGTGGAGGGCCGGATGGGCGGCTCGCGAGTTGCGGGACGCCTCTCCGGTTGATGAAGGCGGGTGCCGCAATTTTTCCATGGGCATCGCTTGGCGGTTCCGCCCAGCGGGCGGGCTCGGTCGACGCTGGGGTGGGCGAGTTGCGGGGACGGTTCTCGGGCTGGCGAAGGCGGGGCTGCCGCGATTCCGTGGTATCCCGTGGCGGTCGCACGAGGCGGGCGGGCTCGGTCGACGCTCGGGTGGGCGAGTTGGGGGGACGGTTCTCGGGCCGGTGAAGGCGGGGCTGCCGCGATTCCCGCGGTATCGCAGGGCGGTCGCGCACGGCGGGAAGCCTCGGTCCGCGGCCGGGTGGGCCTTCGCGAGTTCCGGGCATGCTTCTCTGGCCGATGAAGGTGCTGCCGCGCTACCGCGCGGCGATTCCGCAAGCCGGGCCGCCACCATCGACTGTAATTCACTCCAGAACCACTCGGTCGAGTGTCAGCAGCCGTGCGCCGCGTGCGCCGGATCGCTAGTTTTTTCGTCTCGTTCGAAGAACCATTTTCCGATGAAGGGGAAACTCAGTGTCGCGCACACTTCGTGCTGGTGTCGTCGGTCTCGCGGCCGCCTCGGCGGTTCTGACCGGGGCGGGCGCCGCCTCCGCCGGAGTCTCCACGCCGCAGCTCAAGGCCGTCGGCATGACGGTCAACGGCCTGATGGGCAAGGCCGGCACCCCCAGCGTGCTCAGCGCCGTCACGGGCAAGCAGAGCGCGCTGTCCCCGGTCACCGGCGGCAACCCGCTGCGCCCGGTGACCGGCAAGCTGCCGATCGGCTGATCGGGCGAGGCGTGCCACGGGAAGTCACCCGTGGCACGCCTCAGCGCTGTAGCGATTCCAGCAGCTTGCGGGCCACCAGGGCGAGCTTGGTGTTCGTCCGCTGCGATTCCTCGACCAGCCGGGTGAACGCCTCGTCCGCGCTGCACCCGTGGATCGCCATCAGCACGCCCTTGGCCTGGTCGATCTCGGCGCGCGAGGTCAGGGCCGTCTCCAGCTGGGCGATCTTGCGCTGCGTGGCCGCCCAGCGGCGGGCGTTGGTGAGCGCCTCGCACGCGGCGGTGGTGAACAGGCGCATCACCTGCTCGTCGTAGTCGTCGAAGGCGCGGGCGGTGAAGCTGTACATGTCGAGCCCGCCCACCACCTCGTCCTCGCCGCCGGGCTCGCCGGGCAGCAGCACCGGCACGGACAGGTAGGTGTTGATGCCGGCCGCCTTCGCCGACGCGGTGAACTCCGGCCACTCCACCTCGTGCTCGCCGACGATGGCGCGCACCGGGCGTCGCTGGGTGGCGGCCTCGACGCACGGGCCGCGGCGGGTCCGGTACTGGCACTCGTCGATGCCGATGACCACCTCGTCGGTGGCCGCCAGCGTGTACAGGTGACCGTCCTCGGCGATGGCGGTGATCGTCGCGGCGTCGGCGTCGGGCAGGGTCGCCACGGCGCTCTCGGCGATGCCCTTCGCGATGTCCTCCAGCGGCTGGCTCGCCGCCTGTCCGCGCAGATCCTCCAGCGCGGCCGCCACGTGGTCGAGGCGGGCGAGCGGATCTGCGCGGCCGTCGGTCATGGCCGGCGGGTACCCGGGGCCGCGGCGGCGTAACCGGGCGTCGTGCGCAGCCAGATGTTCCCGCCCGGGTTGCGTGCCATGTCCGGGATCCCCGCCGTGAGCAGCTCCCGATGGCGGGCCCACAGGTACTGCCGGAACCAGCGCACCTCGAAGCGCGAGTTGCAGGCCAGGAACGCGCGCAGCAGGTAGACCTCCTGCCAGGCGCGGCCCTCGGTCACCCAGTCGAGCGGGTACTCGAAGGGGAAGAACACGTCGTGCACGTGGATCCACACCCCGTCGGCGAGGGGGGCAGCACCTCGAAGAAGAGGTGGTTGACATCGGAGCCCGCCTTGACAACGTGGGTGGAGTCGATGAACAACACGTCACCGGCCTCCAGGGCGAGGAACGTCTCCATCGGGACGTCCTGCACCGGCTGCTCACGGATCGTCACGCGCTGTTCGTCACCGGGGCGCAGCAGCGAACGCACCAGGTCCGGGTAGGGCTCGACGAAGGTCAGCTCGACCGCGCCGTCCAGCCAGTGCTCGACGGTGTCCAGCGTCATCGCCGACGAGTAGCCGGACCCGATCTCCACCAGCCGCCGCGGGCGCAGGTGCCGCAGCATCGCGTGCAGGACCAGCGCGTCGGACCAGGAGTACTCGGGATTGCCGAAGAAGTACCGGTACTCCGGCGACCGGTCCTCGGGGAACGGGTGGTCCTTCAGCAGCTCCGTGAGCACGGGCAGCAGGGCGAGCTGGTCGTCCTCGCGCAGGTCGAGGCCGGCGGGATCGGATCCGGTGTCGAACAGCGTCGCGGCGCGGGCGCGGACCTGCGCGGGGTCCGGGTGCGGCGAGTAGAAGTGGCCCGGCGGCACCCAGGTCCGGTAGGTGGCGGCGAGCTGGTCGCGTTCGGCTTCTGCGGCGGCGCACCGGGCCAGGAGGTCGTCGTGGGTCCGGCGCGACACCACGTATGCCTGGCCAGCCTCCGCAACGGCGCACCGATCAAGGACATCGCCGCAGTCTAGACAGCCGCGGCGCCTACCCTGGTGGGGTGTTCGTGAAGATCTGCGGCCTGCGCACCGAGGCCGACGTGGACTGCGCGGTGACGGCCGGGGCCGACGCGGTCGGGTTCGTCCTGGCCCCCAGTCCCCGGCAGGTCAGCGTGGACGAGGCCACGCGCCTGGTGGCCGCCGTGCCCCCGGAGGTCCTCAGCGTGGGGGTGTTCCTCGGGATGCCCGTCGCCGAGGTCCGGGACGTCGCGGTCAAGACCGGCCTGGGCGCGGTCCAGCTGCACGGCGCCGGCTACGCGGCGGAGGACTTCGCCGCGCTCGCCGACCTGGGGGTGCCGCTGGTGCGGGCCACGTCGACGGCGGGCGAGCGGGTGGCGGTCGGGGCGTTCGGCGAGGAGATGCTGATCCTCGACTCGCCGCGGGCCGGGTCGGGGGAGCAGTGGGGCTGGTCGAAGCTGCGCGGCCAGACCGGGCGGTGGCTGCTGGCGGGCGGGCTGCGCCCGGACAACGTGGCGGAGGCGATCGAGACGGTGCGCCCGTGGGGCGTCGACGTGTCCAGCGGAGTGGAATCCACGCGCGGCACGAAGGATCATGGGCTGATCCGGGAATTCCTCGCCGCCGTGCGTCCCTGACCGCGGATCCCGTTCGTCGGTGTGGTGAGAACACGGACCGGCGAGGAGGACGCGATGCAGTACATGCTGTTGATCTGCGGTGGCCCGGAGGCCGCCGAGCACGCCGAGGACGGCTGTGGCGACTGGGGCGAGGAGATGGCCGGGCGGGGCGTCCTGCGCGGCGGGGCCGGGCTGCGGCCCCCGCACGAGGCGACCACCGTGCGGGTGCGGTCGGACGAGGTGCTGCTGTCCGACGGCCCGTTCGCCGAGACCCGCGAGCAGGTCGGCGGGTTCTGCCTGATCGAGTGCGCCGACCTGGACGAGGCGATCGAGATCGCGTCGAAGCACCCGGCCGCGACCTACGGGTCGATCGAGGTCCGGCCGATCTGGCAGCCGTGACCGACGTCCACACCGCGCTCGTCCGGGCCTTCCGGGACGAGTGGGGCCAGGTGGTCGCGACCCTGATCCGGCTCACCGGCGACTGGGACCTCGCCGAGGAGTGCGCCCAGGACGCGTTCGCCCAGGCCGTCGGGTCGTGGTCCCGGGACGGCGTGCCGCGCCGGCCCGGGGCCTGGCTCACCACCGCCGCCCGCAACCGCGCGCTCGACCGGCTGCGCCGGGACGCGGTCGGAGCGGCCAAGCTGCGGGAGGTCGCGGCGATGCCTGTTCCCGAACCCGAATCCGACGACAGCGGCGTGCCCGACGACCGCTTGCGCCTGATGTTCACCTGCTGCCACCCGGCGTTGTCGCTCGACGCGCAGGTGGCGCTGACGTTGCGCACGCTGGCCGGGCTGACCCCGGCCGAGATCGCGCGGGCCCTGCTGATCGCCGAGCCCGCGTTGAAGAAACGGCTGGTGCGCGCGAAGCAGAAGATCCGGCACGCCGGCATCCCGTACCGGGTGCCGCCGGCGCACCTGCTGCCGGAGCGGACCCCGGCCGTGCTGGCGGTGCTGTACCTGTTGTTCAACGAGGGCTATGCGGCCACGGCCGGCGCGGACCTGCTGCGCCGCGAGTTGTCGGCGGAGGCGATCCGGCTGGCGCGCGTGCTGCACGAGCTGATGCCGGACGAGCCGGAGGCCACCGGGCTGCTGGCGCTGATGCTGCTGCAGGACGCGCGCCGGGACGCGCGGGTGGACGAGCACGGTGACCTCGTGCTGCTGGCGGACCAGGACCGCGGCCGGTGGGACCGCGCCGAGATCGACGAGGGCGTGGCGCTGCTGGACGGCGCGCTGCGGCGCGGGGCGCCGGGGCCGTACCAGGTGCAGGCGGCGATCGCCGCATGCCACGGGACGGCGGCGCGGGCCGCGGACACGGACTGGCCGCAGATCGCCGCGCTGTACGGCAGGCTGGCCGAGATGACCCGGTCGCCGGTGGTGGAGCTGAACCGCGCGGTGGCCGTGGGGATGGCCGCCGGGCCCGCCGAGGGGCTGCGGATCCTGTCCGGTGTGGATCTGCCGGGCTACCACCTGCTGCCCGCCACGCGAGCCGAGTTCCTGCGCCGCCTGGGACGCCACACGGAGGCGGCGGCGGAGTACCGCGAGGCGTTGCGGCTGGTCACGACGGACGCGGAGCGCCGCTTCCTGACGCGAAGGCTGGCAGAGGTGGGGTGACGGGCCGGCCGGTGCGCCCCCGGAAGGCACCGGCCGGCCGCGGCGTCACCTGCTGCTGACCCTCACCCGCCGCGACGGGGACGGCGCGCCGCCCGCGGCGGAGGTGTACAGCCAGGCGAACAGCACCCACATGCCGCCGAACACGAGGCCCACCAGGACGTACGCCACGGTCCACAGCACGAGCGGCGTGTCGGTCTTGCGTTCGCGCTGCAGGAACTTGATCTCCGACATGAAAGGGCGCGGCCCGGACGTCGCGGTGATCTCGCCGGCGTTCGCGGCCGGGTCGGCGGGCGCGTAGATCGGCGCGATCGCCATCACCCGGTTCCCGTAGTGCACGCGGATGCCGGTCTTCCACTGCCCGAACACCGGCAGCGGCTGTGTCGTCCGGTACGTGCCCTCCGCCGTCCGCTCCAGCGGCGCGCTGTAGAAATCCCCGCCCTGCCACGAGAAACCGTTGAGCCACACCGGATCCGACACCAGGTCCGCCCGGTTGATCGTCACCGTCGCGGTCACCCACCGCGGCTGCCCGCCACCGTGCGGGTTCGAGATCGGCAGGCTCTGGCCGGTGTCCGTGAGCTGGATGTCCGCCACCAGGTCGGCGGGCGGATCGGCCGGCGGGATGACCGCCGCGCACAGCGCCACCGCCCCGAGCGCCCCCACGAGCCCGCCCAGGTGCCGCGTCCGGAAGCGCACCGCGGGCGCGCCCGACGGCGCCGGGTCCGATGCCCGCCGCGCCGCCACCGCCTCGACCCGCTGGTACTGCCACACCCCGATCAGCGCCCCGGCCACCGACGCGGCCGCCCCCCACAGCACGAACGTGTCGAGGTGGGACAGCGGCCACGGGTCGGGCATCAGCCACTGCGAGAACGCCCACTCGCCGGACATCCCGAGCACCCCGGCGGCCAGCCCGGCCACCACGGCGAACGCGTACCCGCGCCGCCCGCGCAGCAGGATCGCCACCAGCTCGATCACCACGGCCTCGGCCGCGTACGGCAGCAGCAGCGCCACGTGCAGGTCGTTGACCAGCGGCAGCACCGCGAACACCGCCCGCGTGACCAGCACCACGGCCACCACCAGCGGCGCGGCGCCGGGACCGCCCGCGAGCCGCCCGTAGACCAGGGTCCAGCTGCCGATCAGCCCCACCAGCACCACCTGGGCGAGCATCGGGAACTGAGGCACCCCGAGGTCGAACTCCATCAGGAACGCCGACGCGCCCATCAGCCACGCACCCGCGAGCAGCGGCCCGAGCAGCCGCACCACCGGCCCGCGCGCGCCGACCTGCCGCGCCTCGCCCAGCAGCAGCTGCAGCCCGATCACCACCCCGACACCGCCGCCGATCATCAGCACGTGCGTCGGGCCCCACTCGGTGACGTCCTGGCCGAACAGCCGGTGCCACACGTCGTCCAGCGGGAACCCGGCGATGCCGACCAGGCCGGTCGCCATCATCTGGATGCTGCCCATCGGCGCGCGCCAGTGCGGCCCGATCGGGAACGTGCGCACCGGCAGCTTCCCCTTCGCCAGCGCGGCGCTGAGCACGCCGCTGGCGAAGATGCCCATCAGTCCGAAGTAGATCGGGTAGTGCGACGGGTTGGCCAGCGGCCCCTCGTCGCGGCCGAGTTCCATGTGGATCGGCACGTCCCAGTAGACGCCGATCAGCGCGGCCATGCCGGACACGAACGCGACGAACATCGGCAGCGCCGCCCACCGGGGCAGCCCGCTCAGCCCGGCCGACCAGTCGGCGAGCCTGCCGACGACCGTCGTGCGGCCCGCGCGCTCCCGGATGACGAACACGGCGAGCGGCAGGAAGATCACGAAGAACATCAGGCCCGCGATGACGATCTGGCCGAGCGCGGCCCCGCCCGCGGGTGGGCTGGACTCCTGGGCGACGAGCACGGTGGACCTTCCTCGATGAAGCCGGGCATGCGTGCTACCCGAAGTAACTGTTACCGTTGGTCACACACTTTACGGGTTCCCGGACGCAACGGGCAAGCCGGGCGGAGGAAGGACGGGGAATGCGCAGGTTCGTCGTGGCGGCGCTGGCAACGATGCTGGTGGTGACCGGGTGCGGGAGCACGGCGCCGCAGCAGGCCGGTGCCGGGCCGGAGGTGGCGAAGTTCGTCGTGACCGGCGGCAAGCGCACGTCCGGGCCGGACCGCGTCGAGGTCGCGGCCGGCCGGACGGTGACCATCGAGGTGACCACCGACGCGCCGGACGAGCTGCACGTCCACGGCTACGACCGCACGGCCGACGTGGTGGCCGGGCAGCCGGCCGCGGTCACCTTCACCGCGGACATCCCCGGCGTGTTCGAGGTCGAGCTGCACCACAGCGGGGCCGCGCTGACCGAACTCCGGGTGAGCGCGTGATCCTCGCCCACGGTCTCGGCGGGCGGTCCGACCTGCCGGTCCCGCTGTGGCTCGCGCTCTACGCCGGCGCGGCCGCGGTGCTGGTGTCGTTCTTCGCGCTCACCGCACTGTGGAAGCAGCCGAAACTGCGCGGCGCCGAGGCCGGGCTCGCCTGGGCCAGGGCGCTCGAACGGATCGCCGACGCCCGTGCGACGCGGATCGCGCTGCGCTTAGCCGGGCTGGCGCTCTTCGCGCTGTTCCTGGTGTTCGCGTGGACCGGCCCGGACGACTCGGCGGACAACCCGGCCGCTGCCTGGTTCTACGTGTGGTTCTGGGTCGGGCTCGTGCCGCTTTCGGTGCTGTGCGGGCCGGTCTGGCGGCTGGTCAATCCACTGCGGACACTCACCGCGTTGTTCCCCGGCCGTCGTCCGGTGCCGCGGTGGGGGTTCTTCCCGGCGATCGCGGGCCTGGTCGCCTTCCTGTGGCTGGAACTGGTATACCCGCATTCGGACTCGCCGCGCGCGATCGCGGTGTTCGTCACCGCCTACGCCGTCGTGCACGTCGTGGCGGGCGCGGTGTTCGGGCCGCGCTGGTTCGACCGCGGCGACGGGTTCGAGGTCTACTCGGCGCTGATCGCCGCGCTGTCCCCGTGGGGGCGCCGGGCGGACGGCCGGCTGGTGCTGCGCAACCCGCTCGACGGCCTGCGCACCCTGGAGCGCGAGCGCGGCCTGACCCCGTTCGTGCTCGTCGTGCTCGGCTCGACGGCGTTCGACGGGCTGACCCGGCTGCCGTTCTGGAGCGAGGCGACCCGCGACGGCGACCGGGTCCTGCTGGGCACGGCCGGTCTGGCGGCGGCGATCGCGCTCACCGCGCTGGCTTACGCGAGCGCCATCCACCTGACCCGGCCGTACCTGCGGCGCGCGGTCACCGGCGCCTACGACGCGTTCGCGCCGTCGCTGGTGCCGATCATGGCCGGCTACACCGTCGCGCACTACTTCTCGTTCGCGGTGTTCGAGGGGCAGCGCGGGTTCGGCGGCGCGGTGGACTACACCGTGGTCTCCGCCGCGGCGATCGCGTTCGTGCAGATCGCCGGGATCGTGGCCGGGCACGTCCTGGCGGTGACCGCGGCGCACGACCGCGCGCTCGGCGTGCTGCGGGGCGGCTATGCGAAGGTGGGGCAGTACCCGATGCTCGCCGTGATGGTCCTCTACACGGCGGTGGGCATCGCCCTGGTCTCGGGAGCGTGAATGCGGGAGCGGATGATCCTGGCCCACCAGGGCGGGTGGGACGAGACGCTCATCATCGCCGGCCCGATCGCGATCATCGTGGTGCTGATCGTCGTCGCCCGCCGCCAGGCTCCGCCACCGGAGGAGCCCGGCGAGGACGACGCGCCGTCAGCGGAGCAGGCGCGCGATGAGGCCGGTGACGACGAGCCAGAAGACCGCCGCCAGACCGTAGTTGACCAGCACGTTGAGCTGCGTGTTCGCGATCGGGAAGAGCCCCGGGAAGAACAACGCGAGCGGCTGGGCGATCGAATCGATGAACCGGTAGAAGGCGTTCGCCGTGTTGGCGCCGGCCAGGACCAGGACGATGTAGATCGCCTCGACGAGCGCGAACAACGCCCCGATCCCGGTGACCACCCTGGCGGCGGTGCCGCGTCCACGGTAGATACCCGTTCTGGCCATGCGAAGGAGTAACCCGCTTCGCGAAAATCAAACCCGATCGGGTGATTTCGGTCAGCGTTTCTCCTTCGGGATGAACACCCACAGCGCCAGGTAGAGCAGGAACTGCGGTCCCGGCAGCAGGCAGGACAGCACGAACAGCAGGCGCATCGTGCGCGGCTTCCAGCCGAGGCGGTGGGCCAGGCCGGCGCACACCCCGGCGATCACGCGGTCGTGCCGGGACCTGGTCAGTGTCGTCGTTGTCGTCGTCATGTCTCCACCATGCCCCCGCGCGGCGCGGCGCGCATCGGTGGAAACCCCCGAATCGACCCTGGGGCCAGCCCCCGGAGGCGGGCACCGGCACCGGCTAGGCTGCGCCGGTGACGACGAGACCGGTGACCGCCCGACCGTGACGCGCCTGCTCCTGCTCCTCGTCGTCGTCCTGGTGGCGTGCGCGGCGCCCGCGCCGGCCGCGCCACCGGACGTCGTGTCGCCGCCCGCCGGGAAGATCCGCGGCACGGTGACCGACGGCCACCGGGTGTTCGAAGGCATCCCGTACGCCACCGCGGCCCGCTGGCGGCCGCCCGCGCCCGCTCCGGTGTGGAGCGGTGTGCGGGACGCGACCGCGCCGGGCGCGCGGTGCCCCCAGCCCGGGGACGCCGGCAGCGAGGACTGCCTGTTCCTCAACGTGACCACGCCCGCGGCGGCCGAGGGGCTCCCGGTGCTGGTCTGGATCCACGGCGGGTCGTTCCTCGGCGGCCACGGCGACTCCTACGACGCGCGGGACCTGGCCGCGCGCGGGCTGGTCGTGGTGACCATCAACTACCGGCTCGGCGCGCTCGGCTGGCTCGCGCACCCGGCGCTCGCGCACGACGGCGGCGCGGGCAACTTCGGGCTGCTCGACCAGCAGGCCGCGCTGCGGTGGGTGCGGGACAACATCGCCGCGTTCGGCGGGGCCCCGGCGCGGGTCACGCTCGCCGGCGAGTCCGCCGGGGCGATGTCGGTGTGCGACCACCTGGTCTCCCCGGCCTCGGCCGGGCTGTTCCGCGCCGCGATCGTCCAAAGCGGACCGTGTCAGGCGCAGGCGAGCGCGCCGGTCGCGGAGAAGGCGAGCACCGAGTACGCGGCCGGGCTCGGCTGCGCCGAGCCGGCCACGGCCGCCGCCTGCCTGCGGGCCCTGCCGCCGTCCCGCCTGCAGACCGTGCCGCGGTACTTCGACCTCGCCGGGGTCGCCGTCGTGGGCCCGGTGACCGGCGGGGCCGTGCTGCCCGCCAACCCCGTCGACGCGATGCGCGCCGGCGCCGCCGCCCGGGTGCCGGTGCTCGTCGGCGTGACGCGGGACGAGTTCACCCTGTTCCTGGCCCAGCAGCACGCGGCGACCGGGAAGACGGTCACCGCCGCGGACTACCCGGCGGCGCTGGCGCGGGTGTTCGGCCCGGACGCCGCGGCCGTGGCCGCCGAGTACCCGCTCCGGGCCTACGCCGGGTCGGCTCCGCGCGCGCTCGCGGCGGCGCTCACCGACGTCGCGTTCGCCTGCCCGCTCCGGGACATGGCCGGCTCGCTGTCGCGGACCGGCCCGGTGTACGCCTACGAGTTCGGTGATGCCCGCGCCCCGGTGCCGGACTCCCTGTCGCGCGCGCCGTTCCCGCTCGGCGCCGCGCACAGCCTGGAGCTGTCCTACCTGTTCGGCGACGGCGAGTCGTTGGACGACGGGCAGCGGCGGCTGTCCGCGGAAATGGTCGGGGACTGGGCGTCCTTCGTGCGCACCGGCGCGCCCGGCCCGGACTGGCCGCGCTACGACCCGGCGCACGAGCAGGTGCGCGCGCTCGTGCCGGGCGGCGCTCGCACGATCGGGGACTTCGCCGCGGCGCACCACTGCGCGTTCTGGCGGGACCGCTAGGTTCGCCGCCATGCGGTTCGGGGTTTTCGTCCTCGCCGGGCGGTTTCCGGGACAGGACGACGGGGAGGCGCTGGCGCGCTCGCTGGACGTGGTCGAGTGCGCCGAGGCGGCCGGGTTCGACGACGCGTGGGTTGCCGAGCACCACTTCATGTCCTACGGGGTCTGCCCGTCGGCGGTCGCGTTCGCCGCGCACGCGCTGGGCCGGACGCGCCGGATCACCGTGGGCACGGCGGTGAGCGTGCTGTCCACGGCGCACCCGGTCGCGCTGGCCGAGCAGGCCGCGATGCTGGACCGGATGTCCGGCGGGCGGTTCCGGCTCGGCGTGGGGCGCGGCGGGCCGTGGGTGGATCTCGAGGTGTTCGGCACCGGGCTCGGCCGGTACGAGCGCGGGTTCGCCGAGGGACTCGACGTGCTCGTGCAAGCGCTTTCCGGGCGGGTGGCCGCGTCGGGGGAGTTCTTCGCCTTCCGCGAGGTGCCGGTGGTGCCGCGGCCGGTGTCGCTGGCGCCGGTGACGGTCGCGTGCACGTCCCGGGCGACCGTGGAGCTGGCCGCCGCGCGCGGGTTGCCGATGCTGCTGGGCATGCACATCGGTGACGAGGAGAAGGCCGCGATGGTGGCCTGCTACGCGAAGGCGGCGGCCGAGGCCGGGCAGGACCCGTCCGCGCCGCACGTGTCCGCGGTGCTGGCGCACGTGTCGGACTCCCGGGCGAGCGCGGTGCGGGAGCTGCGCGCGGCGATGCCGGGCTGGCTGCGCGACGGGCTGGCGGGATACGTGCCGATGGACGGCCGCCCGTACCGCCCGCGCGACGCCGCGGAGTACACCGACCTGCTGTGCCGGCTGCACCCGGTCGGCAGCCCGCGCGAGTGCGCCGGCGGGCTCGCCGCGGCGGCGGAGCGGACGGGTATCCGGCACACCATCCTGCTCGTCGAGGGCGCCGGGGACCGCGAGCGGGTGCTGGCGAACGTGACCCGCCTCGGCGCGGAGGTCCTGCCGCTGCTGCGCTGAGCCGGATGCGCAAACGCCGTCCCGCCACGATCACCCGCGTGACAAGAAAAACCGGGCCGCCCTCCGGCGGCCCGGAGCGGATCTAGCATCGCCGGACCGGTCCCCGAAAACGGAGGTTCGACGATGAGCAACCGGAGAAGACGTGCCCTGTCCGCAATCCTCGCGGCACTGACCACGGTGACCGGCGCGGTGCTGGCGGCGCCCCCGGCGCAGGCGGCCACCGCGCCCGAAGCCCCCGATTTCCCCGCCGCGTTCGCCTATTCCCAGTTCGTCGACCCGAACGCCACCCCGCCCGGCGCGAACGACTGGACCTGCCGCCCGGGTGCGGACCACCCGCGCGCGGTCGTCCTGGTGCACGGCACGTGGGAGAACCGCTACGACAACTTCGCCCGCCTGTCACCGTCGCTGAAGCGGGACGGCTACTGCGTTTTCGCCCTCAACTACGGCGAGGACCCGACCAGCGTGTTCGGCCTCAACCCGGCGTTCAAGGGCACCGGCGACATCCGCCGTTCGGCGCAGGAGCTGGCCGCGTTCGTCGACCGGTTGACCGCCGCGACCGGCACGTCCGAGGTGGACGTCGTCGGCCACTCGCAGGGCGGCCTGATGCCCCGCGAATACCTGCGTCACGGTGGCGCGGCCAAGGTGCACACGCTGGTCACGCTCGGCGCGACGCACCACGGCACCACGCTGAGCGGGATCGCCACGCTGGCCGGGGAACTGGGCCTGCTGCCCTACACCGACGTGCTGCTGGGCAAGGCCGCCGGGCAGCAGGTGCGGGGCTCGGAGTTCCTCACCGACCTGAACGCGGGCGGCGACACCGTGCCCGGCGTGCGGTACCTGGTGATCGCCACCCGCTACGACGAGGTCACCACCCCGTACGAGTCGACCTTCCTCACCGGGGAGGCCGTCCGGAACGTGACGCTGCAGGACGGGTGCGAGATCGACCTGTCCGACCACCTGTCGATGAGCTACTCGCCGCGCGCCATCGGGTACGTGAAGCAGGGGCTGGACCCGGCGGCGCCGGAGCCGCCCTGCGTGCCGCACCTGCCGGTGTTCTGAACACGGCGAAAACGGGCCCGTTCCCCCGGTCGGGAGGGAACGGGCCCGTTCCGTCAGGGATCAGGACTCCTTCGGGGACAGGGTCACGTCGATGGTGTTGCCGGGGCCGGCCGCCAGCGGGCTGATCAGCCCGGTCAGCGGACCGCAGTTCTGCAGCGGCGCGATGTCGTAGGTGCCGCTGAGGTCACCGCCGGCCAGCGGGTCGAACCCGGGGCCGGAGGTCAGGTTGATCTCCGACGGCTCCGCGGTCTGGCACTTCGGCGACTTGCTGATCGGGAAGCCGAAGACCTTGACGCTGGGCAGCTTGATGGTGGTGTGGCTGGTGGAGTTCAGCACACCGCCGGACAGCGTCCCGGTCGTCTTGCCCTCCTGCGCGAAGGCCACCTTCGCGGTGATCGGGATGAAGCGGAACAGCGTGGCCTTCAGCTGCGTCGGTTCCAGCGACAGGTCGGCCGTGAAGTTCCCGGTCGCCAGGTCGAGGTTCGCGTCGATGCCGCCGGACAGCGGCACCGTGGCCCCGAGCTTCTTGATCACCGAGTCGCCTGCCAGGGCGTAGCCGTAGTCGATCCCGGTCGGCGGGTTGCTCGTGGTGGTCGTCGGCTCGGTGGTGGTGGGCTCGGTGGTGGTCGGTTCGGTCGTCGTGGGTTCGGTGGTCGTCGGCTCGGTGGTGGTCGGCTCCGTGGTGGTCGGTTCCGTCGTCGTCGGTTCGGTGGTCGTCGTGCCGCCGTTGATCGTGATGTCGGCCAGCACGTTGTTCTGGCCCGCCACCTGCGTGCACTGCGAGTCGAAGACGCCCAGGCCGGTGTCGGTGCCGTCGGCGCGCTTCGGGTGCAGGGTCAGCAGGATGTCGCCGACGGTGATCGTCGCCTGCCCGGCCTGGGTGAAGGTCAGGGACGGCGCGTCACCGGTGGCCACCGTGTCGAACGAACCCGACGCAGGCACCGGGGTCACCGGGATCGTCGCCGGCACGGTCACCGGGATGGTGGCCTCCGGCGCGGTGACCGTCGAGCTCGCCTTGGCGGTGCCCTCGACCGTGGCCGCCCCGACCAGCGTCAGGCCCTGCGTCGCGGTCGGCGGCACGGTCGCCACCGCCTTGACCTGGAAGGCCGGCGTGGGTTCGCCGACGTTCACGGTCGTGGGGATGTCCGCGCTGATCACGATCTGCAGCGTCTGGGTACCGATCAGCGGGAACGGGCAGCTGTACTGCAGGGTCAGCGAGACCGGTTCGGCCGCACTGGTCCCGGAGCCGGCCAGCACGGCCGTCAGCGCCGCGCCGGTCGCGACGGTCGCGGACGCGGCCGCCGCGACCATCCTTCTCATTCTGGTTCTCGTTCGCACACCTATCCTCCGGGGTATCGGCAGTGATACGAAAAACCACGCGACAGCAAGGAAAACCGCCGCGAGGTCATCGGAATTGGTTGCTACCGATGGGTAAAGTAGTTTCGCGGCGTCCGCATTGGCAATACGTCCGCGCGGATTGTCCTTGGGGGCCAAGGAACTTGTCACCGGCTGATACGGCCGCGCCGATCGGACCCGTACGACGCGGACAATGTTCACCGGCGGCCTGCGCGAGCACTCACCGCGGTGACAAAAACCGGTTTCCCGGCTCGCGCGCGTGTGCCGACAACGCGCGGCCGCCTTGACCGGCAGGGGGGCCGGTTCTAGGTTCCGCGAATGCCCGAGTGCGTGACGTTCGACCTGTTCTCCGGCCAGCCGCGCGCCGCGCTGTGGCCGCTGCTCGGGTCGCCGGAACTGTACCCCCGCTTCTTCCGGGGCGTCGGTGCGGTCGAGCGGACGGGCGGCCGGGGACGCCACGCACGCTACCGGATCCGGCTGACGCTCAGCGGACGTCCGGTCGAGCACGAGATGCGGGTGCTGCTGAGCCGCCGCGAGGAACAGCTGGTGCTGGAGACGGTGCCGGACACCGGTGGCTGCCTGTCGGTGCGCCTGTCCGACGCCTCCCCGGGCACCCGGCTCAAGATCATCTACTTCCGGCCGGGCGTGCCGGGCCCGGGCCGCGCCCCCACCGCCGCCGAGGTGCGGTCGTGGGCGCGGGACGGTCTCGATCGGATCGAGCGCCACCTCCGGGAGATCGCGGAACCGTGGCCGCCCGGCCGCGCCCCGTCGACCCGGCAGATCGCCAACACCCTGATCGCGGCGGGCATCCTGGCGCCCGCCCGGCCGGACCGCCTCGTGCGGCAGCTGCGCGCGCTGGTCCAGTGGGGCGCCACCCTGGCCGGTGGGTACACCGCGGCCGCGGCCCGCTCGCCCCGCGGCATCGCGGTGATCGACGACGACGGCGCCCCCACCACGTTCGCCGGGCTGAGCGCCGAGGCGAACCGGCTCGCCGCCGCGCTGCGGGCCGTCGGCGTCGGACCGGACGGCACCGTGGCGATCATGGCGCGCAACCACAGCGCGATGGTGAAGACACTGCTCGCGTGCGGACGGCTGGGCGCGGGCACCGTGCTGCTCAACACCGGCCTGGCCCGGCCGCAGGTGGCCGACGCGGTGGCGCGGCACGACGTGCGCGTGCTGGTGGCCGACGGCGAGTTCGCGCCGCTGGTGGCCGGGCTGCCGCTCACCGCGGTCGTGCTCACCGGCGCCGACGCGGGCCCGGCGGGGCAGCCGACGCTGGCCGAGGTCATCGCCGACACCCCCGACGCCGAGTTCACCCCGCCCGAACGGCCCGCGGCGATCGTCGTCCTCACCTCGGGCACCACCGGCACGCCCAAGGGCGCGCGGCGGCCGACGCCGAAGGGCCTGGGCGCCGCGGTGGCGCTGCTGTCGCGGATTCCGTTGCGGGCGGGGGAACGCATCCTGATGGCCGCCCCGCTGTTCCACACCTGGGGCCTGTCCGCGCTGCAGGTCGGCATGCCGCTGCGGGCGACACTGGTGATGCAGCGCCGGTTCGACCCGGAGGCGTGCCTGCGGGCGATCCAGGACCACCGGTGCACCGCGATGTTCGCGGTTCCGGTGATGCTGCAGCGCATCATGGCGCTGCCGGCGGACGTGCGGGCGCGGTACGACACCAGCGGCCTGCGGATCGTGGCGAGCAGCGGGTCGGCCCTGCCCGTTTCGCTCGTCACGGCGTTCCAGGACGCCTTCGGTGACGTGCTCTACAACTTCTACGGCTCGACCGAGGTGTCGGCGGCCTCCGTCGCCACCCCGGCCGACCTGCGCGCCGCCCCCGCCACCGCCGGATATCCGCCACTGGGCACGCGGCTGGCGGTGCTCGGCCCGGCGGGCGAACCGGTGCCGCCGGGCACGGTCGGCGCCATCTTCGTCGGCAACGACCTGCTCTTCGACGGCTACACGGACGGCACCAGCCGCACGGTCCGCCGCGAGCTGATGGACACCGGCGACCGCGGCTACCTCGACGCCGACGGCCGGTTGTTCGTCGCCGGCCGGGACGACGACATGATCGTCTCCGGCGGGGAGAACGTGTTCCCGCGGCCGGTGGAGGAGGCGCTGACCGAGCTGCCCGGCGTCGCCGACGCGGCCGTGCTCGGCGTGCCCGACGACGAGTTCGGGCAGCGGCTGGTCGCGTTCGTGACGGTGCGGCCGGGGGCCCGGCTCGACGAGGACGTGGTGCGCGCGTACCTGCGCCGCCGGGTCGCGCGGTTCGCGATCCCGCGCGAGGTGGTGTTCGTCGACGAGCTGCCGCGCACGCCGACCGGCAAGGTGCTCAAGCGCCTGCTGCTGGAGGACGCTGGCGGGTGACACCCGCGGAACCGGTATTTCGTCGTTCCGTGACAAGAAAAACCGGTGCCGCCGGAGAACGAACGCGAAGCGTTGTGGCGCTCGTTGACTCGTCGGTAACGTCCTCGCGGTCCGCTACCGGAGGGTTCGATGACGCAAACCCGGTCACGTCGCGCCGCTGTCGCCGCGCTGGGACTGGCTCTCGTGGCCGCCGCGCCGGCGCCCGCGACGACGGCCGTCGCCACCGCGGCCACCCGCGGCGGCACGAGCACGTGCCAGGCCGGGGGACCGGTGGACGTGCCGGTCTCCTTCAGCGCCACGTTCGGCGAAACCGTTGTGCAGGGCGCGAACGTGCCCGTGTCGGCGGCGTCCGTGACCCTCGTCGTGCCGGCCGGGGCGGTCGACGCGTTGCGCGATTCGGGCGCCACGTCGGTGGACGCGTCCGCCGCGGTGGAGCTGAGCGTCACCCAGCAGGCGGGCACCCAGGAACTGACCGTCACCGGACTGTCCACATCGGAGATCCCGCTCCCCGCCGACGGCGAGCTGCGGATCACGCTGCCCGGCCGCGTTCCGCCGATCGCGGCCGGTGCGGGTCCGGTGACGGTCTCCCTCACTTCGCTGGTTCCCAAGCTGGTCGCGCGCGGTGAGACGCTGACCGCCGACCTGGCGTGCACCGCCGACCCGGCGGCGAACGGGGAGCTGGCACGCGTGGCGGTGACCGCGCCCGCCGCGCCACCGGTGCCCGGCGTCACGGCGGACACGCCGCTGCTGACGGCGAAGTTCCTCGTCGACGGCGTCTCACGCATCGCGAAGATGGGTTCGGACCTGGTGCTGGAACAGGGCACGTTCGACGCCGGCCTGTTCCCCGGCGACCTGCCGGACACGATCCGCGTCGAGGGCGAGCTGAACCTGCCGAAGTCGGCCGGCTACTTCGTGGCGTTCCGGTTCATGCCGGTCACCAGCGACGTGGAGCTGCCGCAGGAGGGCAAGGCGACGGGCACGGCGGACATCAGCGGTGGCCTGTTCACCCCCACGATCGACCTGACGGTGCGGGTGAACCTGGTGGTGAGCGACGTGCGGCAGGACGGCGTGCCGATCGCGGTGGGCGCGAACTGCCGGACGGTTTCGCCGCTGGTGATCCCGATGAAGGGACAGACCTCGCTGCTGCCCGGCAGCAAGTCGACGATCGAGTCCACTTTCGACATTCCCGCGTTCTCCGGCTGCGGCGTGAGCGAGGACCTGGACCCGCTGCTGACCGGCCTGATTTCGGGCCCGGGCAACAAGATGACCACGACGCTGACCGCGCAGGGGGTGGGCTGACGTGACCGCCCCCGTCGCCGCCGCCCGGAACGCCGTCGGCGAGTTCGGCAAGCTCTTCGGCCTCGCCCTGGACATCGTCGTCGCCATGTTCAAGCGGCCCTTCCAGGTGCGGGAGTTCGTGCAGCAGTTCTGGTTCGTCGCGAGCGTGTCGATCCTGCCCGCGGCGCTCGTCAGCATCCCGTTCGGTGCCGTCATCACCCTCCAGCTCGGCGGCCTCACCAGCCAGCTGGGCGCCGAGTCGTTCAACGGCGCCGCCAGCGTCCTCGCCGTCATCCAGCAGGCCAGCCCGATCGTCACCACCCTCGTCGTCGCCGGGGCGGGCGGCAGCGCGATCTGCGCCGAACTCGGCTCACGCACCATCCGCGAGGAGATCGACGCCATGGAGGTCCTCGGCGTCTCCCCGATCCAGCGGCTCGTCGTGCCGCGGGTGCTCGCCGCCATGGCCGTCGCCGTGCTGCTCAACGGCATGGTCAGCTTCGTCGGCGTCACCGGCGGCTACGTGTTCAACGTCCTGCTGCAGGACGGCACCCCGGGCGCGTTCCTCGCCAGCTTCTCCGCCCTGGCGCAGCTGCCCGACCTGTGGGTGGGCGAGATCAAGGCGGTGATCTTCGGGTTCCTCGCCGGGCTCGTCGCCTCCTACCGCGGCCTCCACCCCAAGGGCGGCGCCAAGGGCGTGGGGGACGTGGTCAACCAGTCCGTCGTCATCACGTTCCTGCTGCTGTTCTTCGTGAACTTCGTGATCAGCGTGATCTACCTGCGCGTCGTGCCGGCGAAGGGAGCCTGAGGCAGTGACCCACCGGTTGCTCAACCCGGAGCGCCCGATGAACGGCCTGGTGCGCCTGGGCGATCAGCTCGCCTTCTACCTGCGCGCCCTGGCCTGGACGCCCCGCACGCTCACCCGCTACGGCCGCGAGGTGATCCGCCTGCTCGCCGAGGTCGCGTTCGGCAGCGGCGCGCTCGCCGTCATCGGCGGCACGATCGGCGTGATGGTCGGCATGTGCGTGTTCACCGGCACGGTCGTCGGCCTGCAGGGCTTCTCCGCGCTCGACCAGCTGGGCACGTCGGCCTTCGCCGGGTTCCTCTCGGCCTACTTCAACACCCGCGAGATCGCCCCGCTGGTCGCCGCGCTCGCGCTGTCGTCCACCGTCGGCTCCGGGTTCACCGCCCAGCTCGGCGCGATGCGGATCGCCGAGGAGATCGACGCGCTCGAGGTGATGGCCGTGCGCAGCATGCCCTACCTGGTGACCACCCGGATCGTCGCCGGGTTCGTCGCGATCATCCCGCTGTACGTGATCGGCCTGCTGACCTCCTACCTCGCGGCCCGCACGATCACCGTCACCGTCTACGGCCAGTCCGGCGGCACCTACGACCACTACTTCAGCCTGTTCCTGCCGCCCGAGGACGTGCTCTGGTCGTTTCTCAAGGTGATGGTGTTCAGCGTCGCGATCATCCTCACGCACTGCTTCTACGGCTACCGCGCCGGCGGCGGCCCGGCCGGGGTGGGGGTCGCGGTGGGCCGCTCGGTGCGCACCTCGATCGTCGTGGTCAGCGTGCTCGACTTCTTCCTCAGCCTGGCGATCTGGGGCGCCACCACGACCGTGCGGGTGGCCGGATGAGCGAGCGACGCAGACGCCTGGTGTTCGGCGCGCTCGGGCTGGTGTTCCTCGCGCTGCTCGGCGCGATGGGCTGGTTCGCGGTCGCCGTCTACCGCAAGACCTTCAGCTCCGCCGTCCCGGTGGTGCTGCGGGCCGAGCGGGCCGGCACCCAGCTGAAGGAGAACGCCGACGTCAAGGTGCGCGGGGTCCTCGTCGGATCGGTGCGCTCGATCGAGGTCCGGCCCGGCTGGGTCGACGTCGAGCTGGCCATGGACCCGGACCGCATCTCCGGCATCCCGTCCAACGTGTCCGCCCGGCTGCTGCCGAAGACGTTGTTCGGTCAGCGTTACGTCAGCCTGGTGATCCCGCCGGAGCCCGCGCCGCGCGCGCTGTCCGCCGGTGCGGTGATCCAGGAGGACCGCAGCACCCAGGCGGTCGAGGTGGAGCAGGCGCTGCGTGATCTGCTGCCGGTGCTGCAGGCCGTGCAGCCGCAGAAGCTCGCGAGCACGCTCGGCGCGGTGTCGCAGGCGCTGGAAGGCCGCGGCCCCGAGCTGGGCACGACGCTGGTGGCGCTCGGCGACTACCTGGGCCGGCTCAACCCGGAGGTGCCGGCGCTGCGCACCGCGATCACCAAGCTCGCCGACACCGTGCGGACCTACACCACCGCCGCGCCGGACCTGGTGGACGCGATGGCCGATCTGCGCGCCACCGCGGCCACCCTGACCCGGCAGCAGCAGGACCTCGCCGCGCTGTTCGGCACGGTCACCGCCGCCGCCTCCGACGCGCGGGGCTTCCTGGACGCCAACGACGACACGCTGGTCGACCTGTCCGCGGACAGCAGGCCGGTGCTCGACCTGCTCGCCGAGTACAGCCCGGAGATCCCGTGCGTGGCCGACGCGGCCGCCCGGTTGAAACCGGTCGTCGAGCGAGCCCTGGGGGTGGGCACGGCCGAACCCGGCCTGCACGTGGACCTGACGGTGCGGCCGCCGAGGCAGGGCGGCGCCCCGCCGCCCGCGGCGGACGGACCGCGGTGCCCGGCGGCCGGGTCGGCCGCGCCCGGGGCGGACACCCCGGCCGCGCAGCGGTTCCTGTCCGAGCTGCTCGCCCCGGTGCTGGGGGAGCGGCCGTCCGAGATCCCCGGCTGGAGCGGGCTGCTGATGAACCCGCTGCTGCGTGGCGCGGAGGTGACGCTGAAATGATCCGACCGCTGGTCAAGGGCCTGATCTTCGCGGTCGTCACGGTGCTGGCGACCGGGCTCCTGGCGATCACGATCGCCAACCGCGGCGACGGCGGCACGGTCACTTACCGCGCCTGGTTCAGCGACGTCACCTCGCTCAACCCCGGCGACGACGTGCGCATGGCCGGGGTGCGCATCGGGCAGGTCACCGGCATCGAGATCGTGGACCGCCGCATCGCCGAGGTGTCGTTCTCGGTGGACCGCGACCGCACGCTCAGCGCGACGGTCACCGCGGCGGTGAAGTACCGCAACCTGATCGGCCAGCGGTACATCACGCTCGACCAGGGCACCGGTACCGGGCGCCTGGAGCCGGGCGGACTGATCCCGCTCGACCGCACCCGGCCCGCGCTGGACCTGACCGCGGTGTTCAACGGGTTCAAGCCGCTGTTCCAGGCGCTGTCCCCGCAGGACGTCAACCAGCTCGCGGGCGAGATCGTGCAGGTGCTGCAGGGCGAGGGCGGCACGGTCGCGGACCTGTTGCGGCACACCGCGTCGCTGACGTCCTCGCTCGCCGGCCAGGACCAGGTGATCGGCCAGGTGATCACGAACCTCAACCAGGTGCTCGACCGCGTCAACGCGCGTGACGGGCAGCTCGCGCAGCTGCTCGACGCGACCCAGCAGCTGGTGTCCGGTCTCGCCGCGAACTCCGGCGCGATCGGCG
Source organism: Amycolatopsis thermalba (assembly GCF_003385215.1). Taxonomy (GTDB): domain Bacteria; phylum Actinomycetota; class Actinomycetes; order Mycobacteriales; family Pseudonocardiaceae; genus Amycolatopsis_E; species Amycolatopsis_E thermalba. The sequence continues at coordinate 21,996 of NZ_PQHW01000080.1, forward strand.
GCGCCATCGACGGCATCGGCGAGCTCACCACCGCCACCGCCGGGCTCGTCCGGGACGCGCGGGAACCACTCCGCAACGACATCGACGCGCTGGAGAAACTGGCGCGCACCCTGGGCGACAACACCCCCGAGTTCGAGCGGTTCCTGAACAACCTGCCCGTCAAGTACGAGGCGATCGGCCGCATCGCCTCCTACGGCTCGTGGCTGAACTTCTACCTGTGCTCGGTGCGCTCCGACGCCACCCCCGCGCCCGGCGGCGGCCCGGTCGGCGTGCCGGTGACCTAGGCGAGGTGCCGTCGATGAAGTCGTTCCGGTCGCGCAACTCCTTCCGGCTCGGGCTCGCCGGGCTGGCCCTGATGCTCGTGCTCGGCGCGCTCACCCTGTTCTGGGACCGGCTGCCCGCGCTGGGCGGCACCACCTACACCGCGGAGTTCACCGAGGCCGCCGGGCTCAAGAGCGGCGACGAGGTGCGGGTCGCGGGCGCGAAGGTCGGCGAGGTCACCGGCGTCTCGCTGGACGGCGACCACGTCAAGGTCACCTTCCGCGTCGACGACACGTGGGTCGGCGACGAGAGCACCGTCTCGGTGCGCATCAAGACGTTGCTGGGCGCCAAGAACCTCGCGCTCGACCCGCGCGGCGAGCGCGACCAGGACCCGGACCAGCCCATCCCGCGCAGCCGCACGGTCATCCCGTACGACGTCAACGACGCCTTCGCCGACCTGGCCCGCACCACCGGTGAACTCGACACCGGCCAGCTCGCGGCGAGCTTCCGCACGCTCGCGCAGACCTTCGACGCCGCCACCCCGCAGGACGTCCGGTCCGCTTTGGACGGTCTGGCCGCGTTGTCGGAAACCATTTCCTCGCGCGACACCCAGCTCAAGCAGCTGCTGGACGGCACCGCGCAACTCAGCGGCACGGTCGCCGAACGCACCGACCGGCTCGCCCGCCTGATCACCGACGGGAACGTGCTGCTGACCGAGTTCGACCAGCGCCGGGCCGCGATCGACCAGCTGCTGCGCGGCACCCGGGACCTGGCCCAGCAGGTGCGCGGCCTGATCGACGAGAACACCGCGCAGCTCGGCCCCGCGCTGGAACAGCTCGACCGGGTCACCGACGTGCTGCAGCGCAACCAGGCCACGCTGGATCGCAGCCTGAGCCTGTCCGGCCCGTTCTACCGGCTGCTGGGCGACGCGCTCGGCAACGGCGCCTGGATCGACACCTACCTGTGCGGGCTCATCGTCCCCGCGGACGGCAGCCCGTGCATGCCACCGAAACCGGGAGGAGGTGGCTGATGGCGATGTCCCGTCTGGGCAGGTGGCTGCGCTGGGGCGTGCTCGTCGTGATCCTCGCGACGCTGGCCACCGCGATCGTGATCGTCGTGCGGGACAGCGCGCGCGGCAAGCACCTCACCGCGTACTTCACCGCGGCCGTCGGGATCTACCCCGGTTCGGAGGTGCGGATCCTCGGCGTCCCGGTGGGTACCGTGGACACCGTCGAACCACAGGGGCAGCAGGTCAAGGTGGTCTTCACCGTCGACCGCGGCATCCGGGTGCCCGCCGACGCCGCCGCGCTGGTCGTGACGCCGAGCCTGGTCAGCGACCGGTACGTGCAGCTCGCGCCGGTCTACCGCGGCGGGCCGGAGATCGCCGACGGGACGGTCATCCCGGTGGCGCGCACCGCGGTGCCGGTCGAGCTGGACCAGCTGTTCGCGAGCCTGGACCGGCTGACGACCGCGCTGGGACCGCAGGGCGCCAACAGTGGCGGCGCGCTGTCGGAGCTGCTGAGCAGCGCGGCGGAGGACCTCACGGGCAACGGCGCCCAGCTCGGCGAGATGATCCGGCAGCTCGGCCAGGCGGCCACGACGCTGAGCGGGTCGCGCGACGACCTGTTCGCCACCGTCGACAACCTGCAGCGGTTCACCACGATGCTGGCGGACAACGACGACCAGGTGGGCCGGCTGGCCGATCTGCTGGCGCAGGTGTCGGCGTTCCTGGCCTCCGAACGGGACGTCTTCGGCGCGTCGCTGGACGAACTGGCCTCGGCGCTCGGTCAGATCCAGCAGTTCGTGCGGGACAACCGCGGCCGCGTGAAGTCCAATGTGGACAAGCTGATGGGGACCACGCAGGTGCTGGCGAACCAGCGCGCCGCGCTGTCCGAGGCGCTGACCGCGGCGCCGGAGGCGCTGAACCGGCTGCTCGCCGCCTACGACCCGGCCAACTCGACGATCTACAGCCGCGCCGACCTCAACGAGTTCAGCATGGGCCCGGTCCTGCCGCTGGGAGGCAGCCGATGAAGCGGATGTCCCTGGCGCTGCTGTCCGTGCTGGCGCTGCTGGCCGGCTGCTCGTTCGGCGGGCTCTACGACACGCCGTTGCCCGGCGGCGCGGACCTCGGCGACCACCCGTACCGGGTCACCGTCGGGTTCCGCGACGTGCTCGACCTCGTGCCGCAGTCCGCGGTGCAGGTCGGTGACGTGCCGGTCGGCCGGGTCGAGCGGATCGAGTTGTCCGCCGACGGCCGCACCGCGCAGGTCACGCTGCTGGTCAACGGCACGGTGCGGCTGCCGGCGAACGCGGAGGCGTGGTTGCGGCAGAGCAGCCTGCTGGGGGAGAAGTTCGTCGAGCTGGGGCCGCCCGCGGCCGGTGAACCGCAGGGCAGCCTCGCCGACGGCGCCCGCATCCCGGTCGAGCGGACCAACCGCAACCCGCAGGTCGAGGAGGTGCTCGGCGCGTTGTCGATGCTGCTCAACGGCGGCGGCGTGGGCCAGCTGCAGCAGATCAGCCGCGAGCTGAACGCCGCACTGGGTGGGAACGAGGCGGAGATCCGCGACCTGCTGACCGAGGTGAACACCTTCGTCGGCGGGCTGGACCAGCACCGCGCCGAGATCACCCGCGCGCTGACCGGCATCGAGGCGCTGTCCGCGTCGCTGTCCGCGCGCCGGGACCAGATCACCGGGGTGCTGGACGACCTCGGGCCCGGCATCGACGTGCTGGCGCGGCAGCGTGAGCAGCTGGTCACCATGCTGACCTCGCTCGACCACCTCTCCGGCGTCGCCGTCGATACCGTCAACCGCGGCAAGGACGACCTGATCGCCGACCTGCGGGCGCTGGAACCGACGCTGCGCCAGCTCACCGTGGCCGGGCAGCAGCTGCCGGAGGCGATGGAGATGCTGCTGACCTTCCCGTTCCCGGATGCCGCGCTGGACGCCATCAAGGGCGACTACCTCAACCTGTACCTGGACTTCGACGCCCAGACCTCGGGTGCGCAGTCCGTGCCGCTGCCGCTGGGTGGGGGTTCCTAGATGCTGACCCGCAAGGTGCGTGTGCAGGTCATCGTGTTCGCCTTGATCGCGCTGGCCGGGATCACCTACGTCGGCGCCCGCTACGCCGGGCTGGACCGGCTCTTCGGCGGCGGCGGGTACGTGGTGCGCGTGGAACTGGCCGACTCCGGCGGCATCTTCACCAATGCCGAGGTCACCTACAACGGCGTGCCGATCGGCCGGGTCGGGGAGCTGCGGCTCACCGACACCGGGCTGGAGGCCGACCTGCGCATCGACGACGGCACCCCGCCGGTGCCCGCGGACGTCGAGGCGGTGGTGACCAACCGGTCGGCGGTGGGGGAGCAGTACGTCGACCTGCGGCCCCGCAGCTCGGGCGGCCCGGTGCTGGCCGACGGCTCGGTGATCGCGCGGCCGCGCACCCGGCTGCCGCTGCCGAACGAGCAGCTGGTGCTGAACCTGGACCGCCTGGTGGCGTCGGTGCCGCGGGACGACCTGCGCTCGGTGGTCGACGAACTGTACGAGGCGACGCTCGGCACCGGCCCGAGCCTGCAGGCCCTGCTCGACGCGACGGCCGCGTTCACCCGATCGGCGTCGGACCACCTGCCTCAGACCATCCAGCTGATCACCGACGCGGACACCGTGCTGACCACGCAGATCGAGAACTCCGCCGCGATCACGGCGTTCGGCGCGGACGCCAAGCGCATCGCCGAGACGCTGCGGAACTCGGACGCGGACCTGTCGGCGATCCTGTCGTCGGCGCCCCCGGCCGCGGAGCAGATCAGCGGCCTGCTGCGCGAAACCGGCCCGAACCTGACCACGTTGCTGGCGAACCTGCTGACCACGTCGCAGGTGCTGCTCGCCCACCGCGACGGAGTGGAGGAGCTGCTGGTGGCCGCGCCCGCGGCGATCGAGGCCGGGAGCACGGTCATCACGGGTGATTCGGCGGGGTTCGGCCTGGCGACGACGTTCTTCGATCCGCTGCCGTGCACCGCCGGGTACGAGGGCACCCGGTACCGCAACGGCCTGGACACCACACCCGCGCCGCTGAACACGGCGGCCGGGTGCCGACGCTGAGGAGAGGGTTGCCGTGAGAGCTGTGTTGATCGCCGGCGCGCTGGCCGGGATGGCGGTGTTGGCCGGGTGCGGGCCGGAGCGGGCCGCACCGGAGGAGAACGCCGCCGCGATCACCTGGTCGGAGCACGTGTGCGCGGCCGTCCGCGACGGCGGGGCGAAGCTGTCGCAGCTGCCCGGGGTGGACGCCTCGGACGCCGGCAAGGCGCGGGAGGGCCTGGTCACCTACCTGGCGTCGCTGTCGCAGGCCCTGACCGACCTGGGCCACGGCATCACGAGGGAGGGTCCGCCTCCGGTGACGGACGGCCAGGCCACGGTGGACCGGGCGATGGACACCCTGAACGCGACGAAGTCCTCGGTGGACGCCGCCCGCGCCGCCCTGGAGTCGGCGCCGATCACCGACCAGGCGAGTTTCGAGCAGGCGGTCCGCGGCGCCGGCGACGCCTTCGCCCACCTCGGCACCGCCACGGAAGGCCCCACCAAGGACCTCACGAACAACCCCGAACTCGCCAAGGCATTCGAGAAGGCCCCAACCTGCCAAGCCCTGGACGGCGCATAACAAAACAACACAACCGCCACCCGGCAACGCAAAGCAACAACCCCCCGAACCACTCCGCCTCCCGCACCCGATCCCCAGCCCACATCGGTTGCCGAGCAGCGGGGTCAAGGTACTCTTTCCCGCCTTGACGCCGCTTCTCGGCAACCGAACACTGAGAGATCGGGTTCGGGAGGGCACCCAATCGGGGCGTAGCGAAGCGAAGCTGGCGCAGTAGATACCTGCGTAGCGCAAAACACCCGCGTAGCGGCTACGAGACCCCCAACAACCGAGCCGCCCGCAGCGCGATCTCCAGATCCGACCGGCTCTCCGGATCGTTCAACCGCTCCCCGAACAGCTCCTCCAGCTGCCGCATCCGGTACCGCACGGTCTGCGGGTGCACGCCCAGCCGGTCCGCCATGTCCGGCGCCGTCCCGCTGGACTGCAGCCAGGCCAGCAACGTCTGCCCCAGCCGCGTCCGTTGCTTGTCGGTCAGCCCGTTCAGCGGCGCGAGACAGCGCCGGATCAGCTCCTTGACGAGGAACTCGTCCGACAGCAGCCACAACGTCGCCAGGTGATCGGTCGCGCGCGCCAGCGGCGGCGCCTCGATCACCCCGCGCCGGGCCAGATCCACCGTGCGCCGCGCCCAGCGCAGCGACATCGCCGCGTCGCCCAGTTTCACCTCGGGCCCGATCACCGCGCGCCACCCGGCCAGCGCCGGTTCCAGCGAGCCCGCCGTGACCAGGTCCGGGTCGGCCAGCAGGCACGGCTGCGGCCCCTCCAGATCCATCAGCACCTCGCTGTCCAGCGACGGCGGCTCGCGGTGGTGCTGATCGGCGCGCGGTTCCAGGGCGACCGCAACGACCCGGTCCGGCAGCCGCCACCCGGCGGTCGCGGCCAGGCGGGCGATCGCCTTCGGGGACGCGGGCGGGTCGGCCATGATCAGTTCCAGCAGCTGGCGCCGCTGCCGCGCCCGCGTGCCGGCGGCCCGTTTCCGCGCGGCCGCGTACCCCTGCAGCGACAAGGCGGAGATCTCGTCGACGTAGGCGAAGATCGCCTCCGCCCCGACGCACAGGAAGTCCGTCGACAGGCCCAGCGACTGGCTCACCGACGCCACGTACCGCCACGCCACCCGGCCGCCGACGCGGTAGGCGGTCTGCAGCTGGTCCAGCGTGCGGCCCTCGCTGAATTCGACCTTGCCCAGGTGCCGGAACACGCCCATCCACGCCTCCTGCGGCGCGGCGGGGTTGCCGAGGTTGTCCATGCAGTGCCGGACCGCCTGCTGGATGCTGCGCACGATGGTCCGGCCGAACGGACCCTCCAGCGGCCGCGCGTACTCCGGCACGGCGAGCTGGATCTCGCGCAGGATCTCGGCCGTCATCGCGTCGGCGTGCGGCCGGAACGCCTTCGCCAGCTCACGCGGCAGCGAGGCCCACAGCCTGCTGGCGCGTCCGATGCCCGCGGTGAACTCCGGCTCGTTCTGGCGCTGCCGCGGGGGGAGTCCCGGCGCGCGGGGCGGTCTCCGGGAGACGTTCTGCCGCACGGTGTTCCCGTGCCGGTAACCGGCATCGGTGGTCATGACTACCTCTTCGTCGGGAGGACCAACATCGCACCACGTCCGGTGCTTGGCAAGGATCTCTTGCGTGCGCGGAGCAACCGCGCGAAGCGATCGGCCCAGCGCACCGCACGCGGATGAGTGCCGGCGCCTCGTTTTCCCTCACCCACGTGACAAATCCGCGCGCTCACGGCCGGTCACCCCGCGCGGCGAGGCGTTGCGCGCGCAACGCCAGGTGCATGCTGAACCGGTCCTCGCTGTCGTCCAGCCGGTCGCCGAACAGCTCCCGCAGCTGGTGCAGCCGCGCCCGCACGGTCTGCGGGTGCACCTGCAGGCGCTTGGCGATTTCCGGCGCCCCGCCACGGGTTTCCAGCCACGCGAGCAGGGTGTCGCCGAGCCGCTCGCGCTGCTTGCCGCCGAGGGCGTCCAGCGGCCGCAACGCCTGCCGCGCCACCTCGGCGGCGAGGAAGTCCTCACCCAGCAACCACAACGCGGACAGCTGGTCCACGCACCAGGTGATCGGCTCGTCACCGGCGCTCGCGGGCAGCAGCGCGAGCGCGCGCCGGGCGGTGCGGTGCGCGGCCGGCGCGTCGGCGAGCGCGACGGTCGGCGAAACCGCGGCGCGCCAGCCGTTCCAGCGCCCGGTCAGCGGGAACAGGTGCCGTTTGGGGCGGGTGGTCAGCAGGCACGGCCGTGTGCTCTCCAGGTCTACCAGGACCTCGTCGTCCAGCAGCTCCACGGGGAAATCGGCGGTGCCTTCGGCGCGTTCCAGCGCGACGATCGCGGCCTTGTCCGGCAGGGCCCAGCCCGCGCCCCGGGACATGTTCGCAAGTGTTTCCGGCCCGGCGGGGCGGCCGGACAGGATCAGCTCGAGCAGCTGCCGCCGTCGCCGCTCGATGGTGCCGCCGGAACTGGACTGCGCCTCGTGGAACCCGTCGAGCGCGGTGGCCGACAGATCCTCCACATAGGCGAAGATGATTTCCGCCGCGTGGGCCAGCACCTGCGGCGACGCGCCCGCTTTGCGCAGCACCGGCGCGACGTACTGCCACGCCACGCGCGCGCCGATGCGGGCCGCGGCCTGCAGCGCGTCGAGGCTGCGGCCGTCGGCGAACTCCCGCCTGCCGCGCTCGCGGAACAGCTCGATCCAGTCGTGGTGCTTGATCGCGGGGTTGCCGATGCTTTCGATGACGTGCCGCACCGCCTGCTCGACGCCCTCGGTGAAGACCCGGCCGAACGTCCCGGTCAGCGGGCGCGAATAGGCCGGCACCGACCGCTGGACCTCCCGCATGATCGCCGCCGCGAGCCGCCCGGCGTGCGGGCGCAGTTCGACCGCGACCCAGCGCGGGCCGGAGGCGAGCAGCTCCGCGTTCCGGTTCTCTACCAGGACGAACGACCCCCTCTCGTGACGTCGGGCAGTCGTTCATGTTACGGCCGGCGACCGGTCGCGGAAGGAGCCGAACGTCATTCGGTCTGTCCGGCCCGATATTTGTCACGCTGCGACGAAGTCCGGCACCGGATAGGTTGTCCCGCGTGCGAAAGCGGATTCTGATCACCGGCGCCAGCGCCGGGCTCGGCGAGGAGATGGCGCGGCAGTTCGGGGCCCTGGACCGGGATCTGGCCCTGTGCGCGCGGCGGCTTCCGCGGCTCGAAGCGCTGCGTTCGGAAGTGACGGCGGCGCATCCCGGTGTCACAGTAGCGGTTCGCGCCCTGGACGTCACCGACCACGACGCGGTGTTCCGGGTGTTCCGCAAGCTGCGCGACGAGCTGGGCGGGCTGGACCGGATCGTGGTCAACGCGGGGCTGGGCAAGGGGCAGCCGCTGGGCACCGGGTACTTCGCCGCGAACAAGCAGACGGCCGAGGTGAACTTCGTCGCCGCGCTCGCCCAGTGCGAAGCCGCGATGGAGATCTTCCGCGAGCAGGGCGCCGGGCACCTGGTGGTGATCTCGTCGATGAGCGCGATGCGCGGGATGCCGCGGAACCTGACCACCTACGCGGCGACCAAGGCGGGCGTGGCCGCGCTGGCCGAGGGCATCCGCGCCGATGTGCTCGGCACGGACATCCGGGTGACGACGATCTTCCCGGGCTACATCCGCTCCGAGATGAACGCCCGGGTGCGCAGGACTCCGCTGCTGGTGGACACCGAGCCCGGCGTGCGCTCGATGGTGCGGGCCATCGAGCGGGAACGCCCGCACGCCTACACACCGGCCTGGCCGTGGACCCCGCTGAGCTTCGCGATGCGGCACCTGCCACTGCGGCTGCTGGCGAAGGTCACCTGAGCGGCCGGGACCCGCGCCGGGTCCCGGCCGCCGGTCAGCGGGTCAGGAACTGCTCCGGCCGCAGCGCCCGCGCCACGATGCGCGTGTCGCCCAGCCAGCCGTAGTACCCCTGGCCGTACTTCTCCGCGAACTGCGTCCCGCCGAGCGCGAACGGCTTGCCCAGCGTGGTGATGCCTCGCGAGTCCTCGGCGGCGTTGCGGGCGATGCGCGAACCGTCCACGTACACCACCGTGCGGCGGCCGTCGTTGACCACCGCGACGTGTGTCCACCGGCCCACCGGCAGCGCGTGGCTCCACGAGGTCGGGTCGGCGTCCCGGTCCACCGGGTACACCACGAACTGCAGGAAGCGTTCGCCGGAGAGGTTGAGGCTGCACGTCGGCTCGTCGGGCGACCACCCGCTGGTCTTGCCCGCGTCCCCGCTGCGGCCCTCCCAGCTCAGGATCCCCATGAACGCGTGGTCGCCGGTGAACGGGTCGGGCAGCTTGAGGAACGTCTCGATGGTGTAGCCGTTCTCGAAGCGGGCGCGGGTCAGCGGCGCGGTCGCGCTGGTCCGCAGCACCGCGCCCCGGTCCGGGTTCTGGCCGCCGTCGAAGCGCAGGCTCCCGTGGCCGGGCGCGGCGCGGTGATGGTCGGCGGAGAAGGTGAGCACGTCGGCGGGCCCGTCGTGCAGGCGGGTGACCGTGAGGTCGTTGCCGTTGCCGGAGAGGTCCCGCGCGACCGCGCCCGCCGCGACCGGGCGGCCGTCGGCGCCGGTGAGCCCCTCGCCGTCGAACCGCCAGTACGCGACCGTGCCGGGGATGACGACCTGCGCGGCGGGCCGGGCCGGCAGCGGCGCGGGCGGGAACCGGGTGTCGAAGTCGAGTTCGACGGTGAACCGGTCGGTGTCGCCGGTCAGCTCGTGGGTCTCGGCCTCCAGGGCGGTCGGGTTCCGCCGCGCCCGCAGCCACGGGGAGAAGGTGCTGACGTCGATCACGCCGCGAGCCAGGTCGAACGCGTAGTACCGCAGCATGCCCGCGCCGCCGTAGTAGCGGTCCTGGTAGTTGGTGATGTGCAGGTGCACGGGGTGGCCGTGGTCGTTGGTCAGCGTGGTGCGGCCGGTGGGCCAGTAGTGGCCGCCCATGGCGAGGAAGATCTGGTCGTAGCGGCGGATGACCTGGTCCCACAGCCGCTGCCCGTGGTCGGACAGCTGCGCGCCGCCGTCGTCGGTGGGGTAGACGAGGTCGTGGGTGGTGAGGATCGTCGGCAGCCCCCGGTGCGCGTCCAGGACGCCCTTCGTCCAGGCGATCCCGGCGTCGGAGACCCGCCAGTCCAGGGCGAGCAGCAGCCACTGCCGCCCGGCGGCGCGGAAGACGTGGGCGCTGTTGTACCCGTCGGGGGAGCTGCCCTGGTAGGTGCCGGAGCGGGCGAAGCGGCGCGGGCCGAAGGTCTGCAGGTAGGGCGTGTCGCCGCGCTGGTCGTCGCCGGAGACGTCGTGGTTGCCGCCGAGGACGCTGTAGGGCATCCGGCCGTCGATCGCGCGGAAGACGTCGTCGGCCTGGCGCATCTCGGTGGCCGTGCCGTGCTCGGTCACGTCGCCCAGGTGCGCCAGGAAGACGATGCCGTCCTCCCGGCGCCGCTGGACGACGTGGCGGAAGGTCGCGCGGACCGGCTCCGGGTCGGAGCCGCCTTCGTCGAACAGGTACTGCGTGTCGGGCACGACCGCGAGCGTGAACCGCGGGCTGTCGGCGTCGGCCTGGCCGCCGCCCTCGGCCTGAGCGGGCTGGGCGCCGAGCACGGCCGCGGCCGCGACGGGCGTGCCGACGGCCGCCTGCAGCAGCGTCCGGCGAGCGAGACCGGGGGATGGGGATCTGTCGGACATACCGCCTCCTGGGCTGAAAAGTCGCGCCCAGCCTGGTGATCACGTCTGACGTCCCGATGTCGCCCGGCGGAACGGCCCCCGCCCGCCCGGTGAACCTT
>NZ_PQHW01000081.1 GCF_003385215.1 Amycolatopsis thermalba
CGGCGACTCTTCAGCTCTCTTCTTTTTCTCGGCCGTCACCCAGTTATGCACCGTCTGCGCGACCAAATCAAAATCGCGCGCCGCTTCGGTATAGCTCAGCCCGCCCTCGAGTACCGCGTTGACGACCTCAGCCTTCAATTCCGGCGAGTACTTTCTCGGTCTCCTTGCCATGAAACACTCCTCCGGGCTCCTCCGCCAGTCTACTTGGAAGACGTGTCCGGAGACCTCGGAGCACATCAAAAGAGTACCTTGACACGCCTGATCGGCGACCAAAGACCGGCTGTGGATCGGGGGCGGGGGAGGTCTGGTTGGGGTAGTCGGTCCTGCTGCGTTGCCAGGCGGGGGTTGTGCAGGGCTGTCGCGCGGTTGGTTGCCTGCCGGTCCACTCCCGTTGCCGGCCGCCGGTCTGCAGGGCTGCCGCACGGCCAGCCGCCTGCCCGGTCCACTCCCGTTGCCCAGCCGCCGGTCACGCGTGCAGTGCCGCCCCGGGCCAAGCCACCCCACCCCCCTCCCCAGGACCAACCTAGGCTGGCCCCATGGTCGTCTCAGCTTCGTTTCCCGGTCCGGCCAAGCGGGCGGACGTCGCGCCCTTTCACGTCATGGAGGTGCTCTCCGCGGCGGCCGCCCGGCAGCGGACGCACGGGGACGTCGTCAGCCTGGCCGCGGGCCAGCCCAGCGCGGGCGCGCCCAAGCCGGTGCTCGAAGCCGCCGCACGGGCGCTCACCGGGCAGAACCTCGGCTACACCGTCCAGCTCGGCATCCCCGAGCTGCGCGAAGCCATCGCCGGGCACTACGACCGTCGCTACGGCATGACCGTCAGCCCGGAGGACGTCATCGTCACCACCGGGTCCTCCGGCGGCTTCATGCTGTCCTTCCTGTCCGCCTTCGACGCTGGTGCCCGCGTCGCGATGGCCCGGCCCGGCTACCCGGCCTACCGCAACCTGCTGTCCGCCCTGAACTGCGAAGTCGTCGAGTTCGCCACCGATGAGCGCACCCGCTTCCAGCCGACCGTCGACCTGCTCGACGAGCTCGGCCCGATCGACGGGCTGATCGTGGCGAGCCCGACCAACCCGGCCGGGACCGCGCTGCCGCCGGGCGAACTCGCCGCCATCGCCGGCTGGTGTTCGGCCCGCGGCGTGCAGCTGATCAGCGACGAGATCTACCACGGCATCTCCTACGGCACCGAACTCGGCTGCGCGTGGCAGTCCACCACGGAATCCATCGTGCTGGGCTCGTTCTCCAAGTACTTCGCCATGACGGGCTGGCGGCTGGGCTGGATGCTCGCCCCGAAACGCCTGCACCGCGCGATCGACGTGCTCACCGGCAACCTCAACATCTGCGCCCCGGCGCTCGCCCAGCACGCCGCCGTCGCCGCGTTCGAGCCGGAGTCCTACGCCGAGCTGGACGGGCACGTCGCGCACTACCGCCGCAACCGCGACCTGCTGCTGGACGGCCTGGCCGGCATCGGGCTGACCCGCGTCGCCCCGGTCGACGGCGCGTTCTACGCCTACGTCGACGTCTCCGAGCACACCACGGACAGCCTGAGCTGGTGCCAGCGGCTGCTCGCCGACACCGGCGTCGCGATCACGCCGGGCATCGACTTCGACCCGGTCGACGGCGGGAAGTTCGTCCGGTTCTCCTTCGCCGGGTCGGAAGCCGACGTCACCGAGGGTGTCGCGCGGCTGGGCCGGTGGCTCTCCGGGGGAACCCCCAGTTTTCCCTGAACGTTGACCAGAACACGGGCGCCCCGGCACGAACCCGTGCGAGGCTGCTCGTAGCGGGCCGAACGAGCCCGCGTGGCACAACCGGAGGGGAATGCCATGTTCTGGAAGATCGTCGGCGCGCTGCTCGTCGCCTGGCTCGCGTTCATGGTCATCGGCTCGGTGATCGGGTTCGTGTTCAAGGCCATCCTGTGGATCGCCGTGATCGGTGGCGTCGGCTTCCTGGGTGCCGCCGCCTACAGCGCGATCAAGAACAACAAGGAACGCAAGCAGATCCGGCCCTAGAGCACGGCCCGCGCCGCCTCGGCGCCGTCCCAGAGGTGCGCGCGCAGCCCGGCCGCCCGCGCGCCCTCCACATTGGACTGACGGTCGTCGAAGAAGACGCAGTCGCCCGCCGGTACGCCGAGGCGGGCGACGAGCAGTTCGAAGATCTCCGCGTCCGGCTTGGCCACACCCACGTCGCCGGAGAACACCCGGACCCGGAAGTGCCGCATCCAGTCCTGCCGCTCGGCGAACCGGGCGAACGAGGACGGCGCGTTGGACAGCAGCGCCAGCGGCACCCCGGCCGCGCTCAGCCCGGCCAGCAGTTCCAGCGACGACTCCCGCACGTCCGACCAGCCGCGGATGTCGATCTCGGTCAGCTTGTCCGATGTGGACTCGTCGACCGGCACGCCGAGCGCCTCCCCGATCCCGCCCCAGTACTCCAGGTCGGAGCTGCCCCGGTCGTAGGCGTCCCGCAGCCGCCAGTACTGCGGCTCGAACTCCGCCAGCGGCACGCCCAGCGTGGCGGCCAGCTTCGGCAGCGCGGTCGTCCGGCCGCAGATCACCTCGCCGTAGTCGAACACCACCCAGCCGGTCACGGGTGACCACCGGCCTTGATGCGGCGCAGCGCCTCGTCCACGTCGGCGGCCGAGACGTCCCGGTGCAGCACGAACCGCACCTTGCCGGCCATCGGCAACGCGAGCACGCCCTGCGCCCGCAGCGACTCCAGCGTCACGGCGATGTCGGCGACCGGCGCGAGCACGATGTTCGTCTCCGGGGTGTCGGCCTGCCAGCCCAGGTCACGCAGCCCGTCGGCCAGCCGGCGGGCCTTGTCGTGCTCCTCGGCGAGGTCCGGGACCCGGTCCAGCGCCACCAGGCAGGCCGCGGCGAGCACGCCGATCTGCCGCATGCCGCCGCCGAGCATCTGCCGCATCCGGCGCGCCCGCTCGACGAACTCCCGGCTGCCCGCGACGACCGACCCGGCGGGCGCGCCGAGCCCCTTGCTGAAGCACGCGGACACGCTGTCCACACCGACGGTCAGCGCGGCGGGCAGCAGCCCGAGCGCGACGGCCGCGTGCCACACGCGGGCGCCGTCGAGGTGAACCTGCAGCCCGGCCTGGCGCGCGGTGGACAGCAGCTGGGCGTGCTCGTGCGGCGGGATGACCGCGCCACCGGCCGCGTTGTGGGTGTTCTCCAGGCACAACAGCGTGGTGCGCAGCGCGTAGTACGGGCCGCTGCGGGACCCGATGGCCGCCGCGACCGTCTCCGGCTTGGGCCGGCCGGGGCCGCCGTCGTGCGGCAGCGCCTCGGGCATGCCACCGGCGAGCCAGGCGGCCGAGCCCAGCTCGTTGTTCAGCACGTGCGCGTTGTTCGGCGCGAGGAACCGGTCACCGCGCTGGAGGTGGACGGACAGGGCGATGAGGTTGGCCATCGTGCCGCTGGGCGTCCACAGCGCGGCCGGCATGCCGAGGACCGCGGCGGCGCGCTCCTCCAGCTCGCGGACGGTGGGGTCGACGTCGATCACGTTGTCGCCGACCTCAGCGGACGCCATCGCTCTGCGCATCTGCTCATCCGGACGGGTGACGGTGTCCGAACGGAAGTCGATCAACTGGGTGGCTGCTGAGGTCACAGTCAGATCACATCACACCGTTCAGATGATCTTCAAGAAGGTGCAACCCGCCGGGTGGGCGGTTCCGTCTTTACGCCGAGACCGAGGAGCGGAGAGCCTAAACGCGTGGACGAACGCGACGAGCAGGACTTCGCGGAGTACTTCGCGGCCAAGCGCGACTCCGTGCGCCGGACCGCGTACCTGCTCTGCGGCGACTGGCACCGCGCGGACGACCTCGCGCAGACGGCGTTCGTGGCGCTGCACCGGAAGTGGAACCGCATCCGGGACCGCGCCGCGACCGACGCCTACGTGCGGCGGACGCTGGTCCGGGCGTCGATCGACGAGTCGAGACGGCCCTGGCGGAGGGAGCGGCACGTGGCGGAGCTGCCCGAGCCCGAGCCCACCGGATCCCGGCTGGACGAGCAGGTCGCCACGCGCGCGGACCTGCTGGCCGGGCTGCGCGCGGTGCCGCCGAAGCAACGGGCCGTGCTGGTGCTGCGCTACTTCGAGGGCCTGGACGTGGCCGGGGTGGCGAAGGCCCTCGGCTGCAGCGAGGGGAACGTGAAGAGCCAGACCGCGCGCGGGCTGGCGAACCTGCGCGAAGCGTTGGGTGAGGAGGTGGAAGCCGGTGGATGAGCACGAGCTGCGGGAGCTGTTCCGGTCCGCGCCCGGTGAGCCGCCTCCGGCGGGCTTCGACGTGCGGGACGTGCGGGCGGCCTCGGCGCGGGTGACCGCGCGGCGGCGTACGACGCTCGCCGTGGCGTCACTCTGCGTGGTGTTCGCCCTGTTCGGCGCCGGAATCGCCGGATTGGTCCAGTCCCGGACCACCCAATCGACTCAAGTCCAGGGGCAGGAGCAACCGGCGAACGCGCCGGAGCGTCTCCCGTCCGTTGCGCCACAGCTTTCCGGCCCCTCCGCCATGCAGGGAGGAGAGGGCGCCGGGGAGAACGGCCCACGGGCCGACAGCACCTCCGGGTGCGACAAGGTGGACCGGGAGCTCGCCACCGCCCTCGCTGGCGAGCTCCCGGCCACCGGGATCACCGGGCCGCGCGCCGGGGACGTGTGCACCCCGGGCTCGCGGACGGCGAGCTACGGCGTCACGGAGAACGGCCGCACCGGTTCGGTGTCGGCGACCGTGCTACCGCCGGGGGCCAGCGTCCAGCTCGCGAAGCTCGTCGACGACGCCGTGGTCGACCAGCGGCTGGCCGCGGGCGGCGGGACGGTGATCGTGCTGAGCGTGCCGAACCCGGGCAGCGCCGCGCCGCTGGCGGACGACGTCGCGAAGATCGCCACCGCGCTCGCGCAGAGGTTCTAGCTGGTTAGATGGGCGGCCATGACGTCCGGAGCGAGCACGCCGAAGGGTGAGCGCAGGCGGGCGGCCCTCATCGAGGCCGCGGCCGAGCTGCTGGTCGAGGGCGGCTTCGACGCGATCCGGCACCGCGCGGTCGCCGAGCGGGCCGGGCTGCCCCTGGCGTCCACGACGTACTACTTCGACTCGCTCGACGACCTCATCAGCGCCGCCGCCGAGCACCACGGCCGCACCGAGCTGGCGAAGGGGCACGCGCAGCTGGACGAGCTGCCGACCACGCCGCGCGGCATCGACAGCGTGGTGGAGCTGGTGCTGGACCAGCTGCTCGGCGAGGACGCGGGGTACGAGGCGGTGCTGCTGCGGTACGAGCGGCTGGTGGCGACCGGGCGGCGGCCGTACCTGCGGCCGCTGATGCGGGCGCTCGGCGCGGAGCTGCGGGAGCTGCTGGCCGAGATCTTCGCCCGGTCCGGGCTGGCGATCGAGCGGGACCGGCTGGAGGAGCTGATCGCGCTCGTCGACGGTGCCGTGGTCAACGCCTTGATCGAGGTGGACCCGGATCCGCGGGCGGTGGCGCGGGCGAGGCTCGCTCGCGCGCTCTCTAAGCTTGGGTCGTGACGAAACCGCAGATCCCGAACGTCCTCGCCGGTCGCTACGCCTCTCCCGAGCTGGTCTCGCTGTGGTCGCCGGAGAACAAGGTGAAGCTCGAGCGCGAGCTGTGGATCGCGGTGCTGCGCGCGCAGCGGGACCTGGGCGTCGAGGTGCCGGACGGGGTCGTCGAGGACTACCAGCGGGTGCTGGACCAGGTCGACCTGGGCAGCATCGCCGAGCGGGAGCGCGTCACCCGGCACGACGTGAAGGCGCGGATCGAGGAGTTCAACGCGCTGGCCGGCCACGAGCACGTGCACAAGGGGATGACGTCGCGGGACCTGACCGAGAACGTCGAGCAGCTGCAGGTCCGGCGATCGCTGGAGCTGCTGCGCTCGCGGGTCGTCGCGGTGCTGGCCCGGCTGGCGGCGCTGGCGGCCGAGCGTGTGGAGCTGGTGATGGCCGGCCGGTCGCACAACGTGGCCGCCCAGGCGACGACGCTGGGGAAGCGGTTCGCGACGGCGGCCGACGAGCTGCTGGTGGCGTTCGACCGGCTGGACGACCTGATCGGGCGGTACCCGCTGCGGGGGATCAAGGGCCCGGTGGGGACGGCGCAGGACATGCTGGACCTGCTGGGTTCGGCGGAGACGCTGGCCGAGCTGGAGAGCCGGATCGCCGCGCACCTGGGGTTTTCGCGGACGTTCACCAGCGTGGGGCAGGTGTACCCGCGGTCGCTGGACTTCGACGTGCTGTCCGCGCTGGTGCAGCTGGCGGCGGCGCCGTCGAGCCTGGCGAAGACCATCCGGTTGATGGCCGGGCACGAGCTGGTGACCGAGGGGTTCAAGCCCGGGCAGGTCGGCTCGTCGGCGATGCCGCACAAGATGAACACGCGGTCGTGTGAGCGGGTCAACGGCCTGGCGGTCGTGCTGCGCGGCTACCTGTCGATGATCGGTGAGCTGGCGGGCGACCAGTGGAACGAGGGGGACGTGTCGGATTCGGTGGTGCGGCGGGTCGCGCTGCCGGACGCGTTCTTCGCGCTGGACGGGCTGCTGGAGACGTTCCTCACGGTGCTCGACGAGTTCGGCGCGTTCCCGGCCGTGGTGGCGCGGGAGCTGGAGCGGTACCTCCCGTTCCTGGCGACGACGAAGGTGCTGATGGCGTCGGTGCGCGGCGGGGTCGGCCGGGAAACCGCCCACGAGGCGATCAAGGAGCACGCGGTCGGGGTGGCGCTGGCGATGCGCGAGAAGGGCGCGGACAACGACCTGCTGAACCGCCTAGCCGACGACGCGCGACTGCCACTGGACCGCGACGCACTGGAGCGGTTGCTGGCGGACCGGATCTCGTTCACCGGCGTGGCGCCGGCGCAGGTGGCCGCGGTGGTGGCGCGCGTGGAGGACGTGCTGACGCGGTTCCCGGAGGCGTCGAAGTACGTGCCGCAGCCGATCCTCTGAGTGGGTTCTTGGCTGGGTGGGTTCTTGGGGCTCTGGCGGGGTGGGGGTTCTCGGGGTTGACTGGGGTTCCCTGAGCCCTGCTGGAGCCTGCTCCTGATCCGGCTGGCTTGCCGTGGCGCCGGTGCGATGGCGATGAACGGCCCCTTCATCCCTGCACGAGAGTGCACCTCGCACGTTCACGAGACGCCCAACGCCGCACGACGGGGACGAACGGTCCATTCATCTGGGCACGAGATGCCCCACTCACACCTCCGCGAACGGGCCATCTCCGCACCAGCGACAGCCGCGCCCCGCCGCCGGCACAGCCGGGGCTGGGGCATCATCTGGAGGCATGCGCGCCGAACGTCTCGTTGCCCTGCTCTTCACCCTGCAGAGCAGGCGTAGCGCGACCGTGCCGGAACTGGCCAAGGCTCTCGGCGTCTCGGAGCGCACCATGCACCGTGACATCGCCGCTCTGCAGGCCGCGGGCGTTCCACTGTGGACGGAGACCGGGCGGTACGGCGGTGTCCGGCTCGTCGACGGGTGGCGGACCCGGCTGGACGGGCTCACCTCGCGCGAGGCCGTCGCCATTTTCGCCATGGGCGTGCCCCGCGCGCTGGCCGAACTGGGGCTCGGCACCGCCGTCTCCGCCGCCCACGCCAAGGTCAAGGCCACCCTCCCCGCCCCGCTGCGCGAGCAGGCCCAGCACCTCGCCCAGCGCTTCCACCTCGACGCCCCCGCCTGGTTCAAGTCCGAAGAAGACGCCGAGCACCTCGCGACCATCGCCCAGGCCGTGTGGGAACAGCGCCGCGCCGCCGTCACCTACCGGCGCGGCGACCAGCCCGTCGAACGCCTCCTCGAACCCCTCGGCCTCGTGCTCAAGGCCGGCGTCTGGTACCTCGTCGCCCGGATCGACCACGCCACCCGCACCTACCGGGTCAGCCGGATCACCGCCGTCGACCTCACCGACGAACCCTTCGAGCGGCCCGTGGACTTCGACCTCGCCGGCTGGTGGCAACGCTCCTCCACCCAGTTCGAGCGCTCCCTGCACCGCCACCCGGTCCGGCTGCGGCTGTCCCCGCGGGGCACCAAACACCTACCCGACGTCGTCGACCCCGGCCTGGCCATCGCCGCCCTCGACGCGGCCGGCCCGCCGGACGACGACGGCTGGGTCGAAGTCACCGTCGACCTGGAAGAACCCGACATCGCGGCGAGCATGCTGCTCGGTCTCGGCCCCCACGTCGAGGTCCTCGAACCACCCGCCGTGCGCGCCGCGTTCGCCGACGCCGCACGGCGGATGGCCGATCTTCACCGATAGGCACCCGGGTTCGCGGGCTTGCCCGCGTCCTGGACCTCCACCACATACCGCCAGGCGTCCGGCCGGCTGCCGTCCACGTCGTCGAACCCGTAGATCTTCGCCAGCTGCCCGCTGTTCAACGTCTGCCCGGTGAACCGGTGCCGCTCCGGGTCCGCGGCCAGCGACGCCACCGCCCGGCCGACGAACACCGGCGACTCCGAGATGCCGAAGTGCGGCTCCTTCGCCAGCGCGTCCCGCCAGGTCTCCTCGGTCACCCCGAAGTGGTCCAGCATCGCCTCCGACCGCAGCCACCCCGGCGTCATCGCCACCGCCGTCACGCCGTGCGGCGCCAGGTCGTGCGCCTCCGCCTTGACGATGCTGTGCGA
This sequence comes from Amycolatopsis thermalba, assembly GCF_003385215.1. Classification (GTDB taxonomy): domain Bacteria; phylum Actinomycetota; class Actinomycetes; order Mycobacteriales; family Pseudonocardiaceae; genus Amycolatopsis_E; species Amycolatopsis_E thermalba. Next base: position 8,599 of record NZ_PQHW01000081.1, read on the forward strand.
AGCCGCCTTCGCCACGTAGAACCCGATCGACGTGCCCTCGCGGTAGCGCGAGTTGTACTCCTCGGTGCCGTCCGTCATCTCGACGACCAGCCCGCCGCGCTCGCGGATCACCAGCGGCAGCAGGAAGTGGCTGGTGATGATGTGCGCGTCGACGCCCAGCCGGACCGATCGCAGCGCGTGGTCCAGCGGCAGCTCCCACACCGCCTGGCCCCAGCCGATGTACTCGTCGCCGCCCCAGATGCCGTCGACCAGGATGTCCAGCCGCCCCTGCTCCCGGTCGACCCGCTCGGCCAGCGCCCGCACCTGGTCCGGGTCGAGGTGGTCGACCCGGATCGCCGCGCCCGTGCCGCCCGCCTCGGTGATCCGCTCCAGCGTGCCCTCGATCGTCTCCGGCCGGTTCACCTCGGACCGCTGCGCCCCGGAGGTCCGCCCGGTGACGTACACGAACGCTCCCCGGCGCCCCAGCTCGACCGCGATCGCCCGGCTCGCCCCGCGCGTACCGCCCGCGACCAGGGCGACCTTCCCACTCAGTTCGTTGCTCATGCGTCCACCGTCGCGGTGAACCCTGTCAGTTCCCGTCATGGTTGCCGTCACCCGCGGGTAAGGGGCTGGTCATGACGATCTGGTGAGCTGGGTGACATGGACGCCCGTCTGCTGGTCTCGCTGTCCGGCATCGGTCCGCGGACGCTGCACCGCTGCGCCGAACTCGCGGCCGAGCTGGACCGCCGAAACGTCCCCCTGTCCCTCCTCTTCGCGCCGCGCGCCGAAGGGTCGCCGGCCGTCGCCACCTGGGTGCGGGACCGCACCCGCCGCGGCGACGGTCTCCTGCTGCACGGCTACGACCACCGCGTCCCGCCCAGCCACCGCGCGGTGAGCCTGCACCGCAAGGCCGAGTTCGCCGGCCTGCCCGCGCACGAGGCGCGGCTGCGGATGATCGCCGCCAAGGCCGCGCTGGAGAAGCTCGGCCTGGCGGCGGACGGGTTCGCGCCGCCGCGGTGGCTCGCCTCCCCGGGCACGCTGGCCGCGGCCGGGGAGCACTTCGCGCTGTGCGCCGACCTCGCCGCGGTGCACGACCTGCGCACCCGCACCGTCCACCGGTCGCGGGTGCAGTCCTTCGCCGCGCACCACCACCGCACCGAGACGGTGCGGGCGTTCGCCCTGGTGCTCGCGTCGGCGCGGGCCGCACGACGTGGTGGTCTCGTGCGCCTCGGGATCGACGCGGTCGACCTGGCCCGGCCCGGCCTCCGGCAGGCCTTCCTCGACGCGGTCGACGTGGCGCTGGAGAACCGGGCCTTCGGCACCACCTACGGGAGCTTGACGTCCTCGCCGCGCGTCGGCACCCGCACCTCGGTGCCCTCCGGCGCCAGGTTGGTGAACAGTCCGTAGTGCATGGCCGGGTTCGCGAGCACCGCCTCGTGGATCGGCACGGCGACCCGCGGCGCGACGGCCCGCAGGTAGTCCACCGCCTCCCCGGCCTTGAGCCACGGCGCGCCGGTGGGCAGGCCGAGCACCTCGATCCGCTGCTCGGGCACGAAGAACGAGTCGCCGGGGTGGTAGAAGGCGCCGTGGTCGACGACGTAGCCGACGTTCGGGATGACCGGGATGTCGGAGTGGATCACGGCGTGCTGCCCGCCGACGACGTTGACCGCCGCGCCACCCGCCTCGAACGCGTCGCCGGGGTGGACGACCTCGTGGTCGAGGCCGAGCTTCTGCACGGTTTCCGCCGAGCCGGGGTCGACGACCAGCTTCGCGCCCGGGTTGGCCTCGAGGAGTTTGGGCAGCTTCTCGCTGTCGATGTGGTCGTAGTGCTGGTGGGTGATCAGGATCGCGTCCAGCTCGCGCTCACCCTCGAAACCCGCCGAGAACGCGCCGGGGTCGAGCAGGATCCGCGCGTTGTCCGTCTCCAGCAGGACACAGGCGTGTCCGAAATGGACGATTCGCATGTATGTGCTCCTCCGCATGAATGGCAGCCCCAAGCCTAGGCCCGCCGGATTCGCGTCGCCACGATCGCGCAGGGTGACGGCGAGACGGCGAACCACTCTCGGGGTAGTGAGCTCGGCCACCACGTGTGCCATGCTGGCGTTACTGAACAGTAGTTAGGAGGCCAACGATGACCGCCGTGGAGCCGAAGCCGGCCGTCCAGGACACGTTCGACTCGCTGAACCCGGCCACCGACGAGGTCGTCGGGACCCACCCGGTGCACACCGCGGAGGACGTCCGGGCCGCCGTCGCCGCCGCGCGGGCCGCCGCCGGCTGGTGGGCGGGCCTCGGCTTCCAGGGCCGCGCCGAGCGCCTGCACCGCTGGAACGGGATCATCACCCACCGCCTCGCCGAGCTGTGCGACGTCGTCAGCGCGGAGACCGGCAAACCCGCCGGCGACGCGCAACTGGAGGCCGTGCTCGCGATCGAGCACATCCACTGGGCCGCCCGCCACGCGCGCAAGGTGCTCGGCCGCAAGCGCCGCCCGGCCGGCCTGCTGCTGTCCAACCACACCGCGAGCGTCGAGTACCAGCCGCTGGGCGTGGTCGGCGTGATCGGGCCGTGGAACTACCCCGTCTACACGCCGCTGGGCTCGATCACCTACGCCCTCGCGGCGGGCAACGCCGTGGTGTTCAAGCCGAGCGAGTACACCCCGGGCGTGGGGAAGTGGCTGGTCGACACGTTCGCCGAGGTGGTGCCCGAATTCCCGGTGCTGCAGCTGGTCACCGGTTTCGGCGCGACCGGCGCGGCGCTGGTGGGCGCCGGCGTGGACAAGATCGCGTTCACCGGTTCGACCGCGACCGGCAAGAAGATCATGGCCGCGGCCGCCGAGACCCTGACGCCGGTGGTCATCGAGGCCGGCGGCAAGGACCCGCTGATCGTCGACTCCGACGCCGACCTGGACGCGGCCGCCGACGCCGCCGTGTGGGGCGCGTTCTCCAACTCCGGGCAGACCTGCATCGGAGTGGAGCGGGTGTACGTGCACGAACGGGTATACGACGAGTTCGTGGACAAGGTGGTCGCGCTGACCCGCCGCGTCAAGCCGGGCGAGCAGTACGGCCCGATGACGATGCCGTCGCAGCTGGACGTGGTGCGCAGGCACATCGCCGACGCGCTGGCCCGTGGCGGGCGGGCGCTGACCGGCGGCGCGGACGCGGTCGGCGACCGGTTCGTCGAGCCGACCGTGCTGGTCGACGTGCCGGAGGACTCCGCGGCGGTCCGGGAGGAGACGTTCGGCCCGACCATGACGATCGCCAAGGTGCGCGACATGGACGAGGCGGTCGAGAAGGCCAACGCCACGGTCTACGGGCTGGGCTCGACGGTGTTCTCGCGGCGCAACGCCGCACGACTGGCCCAGCGGCTCAAGGCCGGGATGATCTCGATCAACGCGCCGTTCTCGTTCGCCGGGACGGCGTCGCTGCCGTTCGGCGGGGTCGGCGACTCGGGCTTCGGGCGCATCCACGGCCCGGAGGGGCTGCGCGAGTTCGCCCGCTCGAAGGCGGTCGCCCGGCAGCGGTTCGCGGTGCCGATCAAGCTGACGACGTTCGCCCGCACCGAAAAGACGGACAAGCTGGTGAGCAAGCTCGTGACCGGGTTGTACGGCCGCAAGCGCTGACCGGAAACCGCGGGTATTTGTCGCCGGACTGTGTGAACTTTTCGCCAACGGGTAACCATCCGTATGCGAAAGATCATCGGTATCGCGGCCGGAGCGGCGCTCCTGGGCACGATCGGGATCGCCGCTCCCGCCGCGCAAGCAGCGGAAACCCCGTGCAGCGCGAAGGCGAAGGCCTGTCTGCAGCTGCACACGAACCAGGCCTGGCTGACGGACAACGGTCAGGTGACCCGCGGGCCGGTTCCGGTCACCGTGGGCAAACCCGGCTACGAGACGCCGGTGGGCACGTTCAAGGTCCAGTACCGCGACATCGACCACTACAGCAAGGCCTACGACGCCCCGATGCCGTACTCGGTGTTCTTCACGACCACCGGGGTGGCGTTCCACGAGGGCAGCCTGCGGGAGCAGTCGCACGGGTGCGTGCACCTGTCGCACGCCGATGCGAAGGCCTTCTACCAGACCCTGCGCACGGGTGACGTGGTCGAGGTCGTGAACTGAGTCCGGTATTTCGGACGAGGCGGGGTATCGTGCGAGCATGCCCCGTCTCGTACCGGCCGTGCTCCGGGCCGCGGACATCCTGGAACTGTTCCTCGACGAGCAGGTCCGGCTGTCGGCGACCGAGATCGTCGAGCGCCTGGACCTGCCCCGCTCCACCACGCACGAGCTGCTGACCACCCTCGTCGCCCGGAAGTACCTGGACCGCCAGGCGGGCGAGGAGACGATGTACCGCCTCGGGCCGAAGGTGCTCGAACTGGGGGCGCGCTACCAGCAGCGGCTGGAGTTCGGCGTCGAGGCGGAGGCGGGGGTGCGGAAGGTGGCGGCGCAGTGCGACGAGACCGTGCACGTCGCCGTGCTGGACGGGCTCGAGGTCGTGTACGTGTCCAAAATAGACTCCACGCACTCGGTGCGGCTGATTTCCGCGGTCGGCCGCCGCCTGCCCGCGAACTGCACGGCGGTGGGCAAGGTCCTGCTCGCCGGGCTGTCCCGGGAGGAGGTCGCCCGCCGCCTCAAGGGGCACCGGCTGCCCGCGCTCACCGAGCACAGCATCACGTCCCGCTCGGAGCTGCTCGCCCAGCTGGACGCGGTCCGGGTGATGGGTGTCGCGCACGAGCGCAGCGAGTCCAATCCGGACGCCGGCTGCGTGGCGGCCCCGGTGGTGGACTCGCGCGGGGAGTGGGTGGCGGCGATGAGCATCTCGATCCCCACCTCGCGCCACGACGACCAGGCGTGGCGCCGCTGGGAGAAGCTGGTGCGGGAGGGCGCCGCCGAGCTGTCCCACCGCCTCGGCGGCCGCCCTCCGGAGCTGTAAGGCCAGATCATCCGGCAAGTGCGGGCACGCCGCCGGACCAGGCACGCGGGCCGCCACCGCCGAGACGCATTCGCGCCTCGGTGACCACCGGCCCCCGCAGCTCGTGCGGCACGTCCGGGAACACCACCGGCGCGGGACCCGGGTCCCGCCGCCGAGTGGTATCAGCGCCTCGACGGCGTGGCCCCGTAGCTGTTGCCCAGCAGCTAAAACCCCAGCAGCTCCTCCGGCACGTCCTGGAACGCGACCGGGCGCAGGAACCGCTCCACCGCCGCCGCGCCGACCGACGTGTGCAGCGGCGCGGTGGTCGCCGGGTACGGGCCGCCGTGGTGCATCGCGTGCGTCACCGCCACCCCGGTGGGCCAGCCGTTCCACACCACGCGCCCGACGTGCTCCGCCAGCTCGTCGACCAGCTCGGCCGCGACCGGGTCGGCGGCCTCGGCCTGCACGGTTCCGGTGAGCTGTCCGTCGAGGCTCCGGACGACGTCCAGCATTTCGGATTCCGAGGAGTACTCCACCACCAGCGAAGCCGGGCCGAAGCACTCGGTCCGCAACGCCTCGCCGTACTTCAGCACGGCTGCCGCGGTCGTGGCGAGCAGCGTGGGCGCGTCACCGCCGTCGACCAGCGTGCGCACCTCCTCGTGCCCCACGAGCTTGCCCAGCGTGGCGGCGTACCCGCCGGCGATCCTGTCGTTGAGCAGCGGCGCGGCGGTCACCTGACGCACCCGCTCGGCGGCCAGCTCACCCAGCCCGGACCCGGCCGGGACCACGAACAGGCCGGGCTTCGTGCACAGCTGACCGGCGGCCATGGTGAACGAGTCCACGTACGCGGCCGCGATCTCCGCGCCCCGCGCCCGCGCGGCCGCCTCGGTCACGAACACCGGGTTCACGCTGCCCAGCTCGCCGTAGAACGGGATCGGCTCGGGCCGCGAGACCGCCAGGTCGTAGAGCGCCCGTCCGGCCGTGGGCGAACCGGTGAAGGCCGCGGCCCGGATGCGCGGATCGGTCAGCGCGGCCCGGCCGTCCTCCTCGCTGTGGATCACCGCGAACACGCCCTCCGGCAACGCGGCCCGCACGATCTCCGCGGTCGCGGCGGACAGCCGCGGATGACCGGGGTGCGCCTTCAGCACGACCGGGCAGCCGGCCGCGAGCGCCGACGCGGTGTCCCCGCCCGCGACCGAGAACGCGAACGGGAAGTTGGAGGCCGCGAACACCAGCACCGGGCCGATCGGACGACGGGCCAGCACCAGCTTCGGCCGGGGCGCGGGCAACCACCGCGGGTCCGCCTCGTCGACCACCGCGCGCGGCCGGACCTCCTTGGCGAGGAACCGGAGCTGGAAGGTGGTGCGGGCGACCTCGCCACGCAGCCGGGCCTCCGCGATGTGCGTCTCCTCGTGCGCGATCGGCACGAGCTCGTCCGCGGCGGCGTCGATCTCGTCCGCGATCTTCTCCAGCGCGGCGGCGCGGTCGGCGCGGGCCCAGGACCGGGCCGCGCGGGCGGCGGCGTCGAGCGTTTCGTCCAGGGTCATCGGGTCAGCTCCTCGATGCTCAGCGGGCCGGGCACGGCCAGGCCGGCGGCGGGCAGTGTCGAACCCACGGCGTCGGGCGCGTGCCGGTGCAGCAGTTCCAGGCCGATCTCCGCACGACGGACCCGCTCGCGCACCAGCGCGATCGCGGTCGGCGTCAGGTGCGTGCCGCTGGGGTAGATGTTCGGCGCGTTGCGCAGCCCGAACTTGAGGTAGACCGGCGCGGCGACCCGCACGATCTCGGCGATCTCGAAGTGCCGGACGAACCCGCCGAGGTCGTCGGGCGCCTCGATGTAGACGTCCAGCGGCAGGTCCACGGCGGCCCGGATCGCGGCGAGCTGGGCCAGGCTCAGGTCGGTCGGCACGTTGTACGTGGTGGCCCCGGCCTGCTCGGCGAGCCGGATCGACGCCGGGTTCGCCAGGCCCATCTGCACGCTGACCTTGAACCGCATGTCGACCGGCAGCTCACCGGCCGCGCGCATCCGGTCGGCGACCGTCAGCACGCCCAGGTCGGTCACCAGCACGCTGCGGATCCCGGCCTCGGCGGAGCGGCGGATGTCCTCCAGCACGTGGACCAGCTGCTCGGTGCCGCGCGCCTGCGGGGCGAACGGTCCGCCACCGGAGGCGACGGCCGCCGCGCCGGTGTCCCACGCCGCCACCGGGCGCGCGAACAGGCTCACCTCGACCTCGCGCGCCCGCGCGAACCCGGCCATCGCGGCCAGCTCGGCCTGCGTGAGGAGCATGCCGCCGCTGCCCTGCGACACGCGGTGCACCACGACGCCACGCGCGTCGGCCTCGGCGTAGACGGCCTCCAGCGCCTCCGGGCCCTCGACGCTCGGGATCTCGACCCGGTACTGGGCGCCGTCCGGGAAGCGCTTCGGGCTCGTCGGCAGCTCACCCGGGTCGCCGGGCGGCAGGCCGAGGGTGCGCAGGAAGTCGCGGGTTCTGTCCACGGTTCACCACCGTTGTTCGAAATTTCGGATGCGGTACGTAATCCCAGACGACGTTAGGCTCCGCCCGCCCCGCGGTCAAGACGGTTGACACCACCCGGAGGCCAACCTTAGGTTCGACGAGCCGAACGTCATCCGAGATATCGGACGAGCAGACAACGGAGTCACCGTGTCCCCAGCCACGCTGCGCACCACCCCGGACAGAACCGCCCTGCGCAAGATCACCCTGCGCCTGCTGCCCTTCCTCGGGCTGCTGTACGTGATCGCCTACATCGACCGGTCGAACGTCGGGTTCGCGAAGCTGACCCTGCAGTCCGAACTCGGTCTGTCGGCGACCGTCTACACGCTCGGCCAGGTGTTCTTCTTCGTCGCCTACGCGCTGCTGGAGGTGCCGAGCAACCTCGCACTGCACCGCTACGGCGCGAACCGCTGGATCGCGCGGATCATGCTCACCTGGGGCCTGGTCACCGTCGCGACCGCGCTGGTGACCACGACCTGGCAGTTCTACCTGGCGCGGTTCGCGCTCGGCGCGGCCGAGGCCGGGTTCTTCCCCGGGGTCATCTACTACCTGACCCGCTGGTTCCCGGAGAGCCACCGCAGCAAGGCCATCGGGCTGTTCATGCTGGCCGGGCCGGTGTCGTTCATCATCGGCAACCCGGCGATGGGCGCGCTCAACGACCTGCACGGCGTCCTCGGCCTGGAGGGCTGGCAGTGGATCTTCGTCGCGACCGGCATCCCGGCCGTGCTGCTGGCGCCGATCGTGCTGTGGGTGCTGCCGAAGTCGCCCGAAACCGCCAGGTGGCTGAGCAATGACGAGCGCACCTGGCTGACCGGCGAGCTGCGCCGCGAGGCCGAGGCCGCCGGCGCCCAGCCGCACAGCCCGTGGGCCGTGCTCAAGGACTCGCGCGTGCTGGCGATGGCGTTGTTCTTCCTGTGCTTCCCGCTGGCGACCTACGGCCTGGCGTTCTGGCTGCCGACGATCGTGAAGGGCTTCGGCGGCCTGTCCGGGTTCGGCGTCGGCGCGGTGTCGGCCATCCCGTACGTGTGCGTCGCGATCGGACTCCTCGTGGTGCCGCGGCTGGCGAACCGGCGCGAAGCGCCCTTCGGCTGGCTCGCGCTGATGCTCGGCTTCTCGATCGCCGGGTTCCTCGTGGCGGCGACCGCGAGCGCGCCGTGGTTGCAGATGGTCGGCCTGTGCGTGGCGTCGATCGGCGGCTACGCGGCCCAGCCGGTGATGTGGGGCCTGGTGCCGAAGTTCCTCGCCGGCGCGACCGCGGCCGCCGGGATCGCCGCGATCAACGGCATCGGCAACCTCGGCGGCGGCTTCGGCCCGATGGGCATCGCGGCGATCGTGGACGCCACCGGCTCGGCCGCGACCGGGCTGTACTTCCTGATCGGGGTGTCCGTGCTCGGCCTGTTCGGCACGTACGGGCTGCGCCGGGTGCTGCGCCGCCGCACGACGGCCGCACAGTCACCGGCACCGGTCACGCACTAGGTGTACCTGGCCAGGGCGTTGGTGGCGGCTGCCTGGTGTTGACACGGGGAGAGCCTCCGGTTGGGGTGTGGCTTGTCCAGGCCCACACCAGGCCGGCGGCTCTCGTGTCACACCGTGATGCCCGCACGCCCGGACTAGCTGGGACTGGCGTTCCGGCCGGACGGTGTCGCGGGTGCCGGCTCGCCACCAGGTGCCGCCGCTGTCGGCGCTGGCCCCCTTGACCGGGCAGGTGGCCGGACGAACGCGATCGGCCCCGCGAGCTGGTGCACACGGACGCCAAGAAGAACGGCCGGATCCCCGAGACGGCGGCTGACGGGCCCACTGCCGCGCCCAGCAGGAAGCCCCTGGCAAAACGGCAAAGTCGAACGCTACAACCGCACGCTGCGGGCCGAGCGGGGCCTACCGGCAGATCTTCACCAGCAACACCGAACGAGCGACCACGCTCGCGCCCGGCTCAAGCACTTCAACGCTCAACGCCGCCGCCACCCACTCGGCGGCCACCCACCCATCAGCCGACTGCCACCGACCCAACGGCCAAGTGCACCTAGAAGGAGAAGCAGCCGAGCGCGGCGTTGCCGTTGCGGGCGGCCGTGGCGAAGAAGGTGCGCAGGGTGTCGTAGTTCTCGCGGAGGTACTCCAGCTCGTCCTCCGCGTGACTGTCCCAGATCCCGGGGTAGACGTTGCGCGCCATCATGTCGGCGGGGTCGTAGTGCGCGGCGAGCTTCTCGAACGGCGCCGCGTCGAGGGCGTCGGCGATGCTGCGGACCAGGTCGGCGTCGAAGCCGGTGTACTCCTCGCCGTCGTAGTCGATGGGCTCACCGTCCATCCGCAGGTCGACGTCCACACCGGCGCGGTCGAGGAGGTACTGGAGGCCGTCCCACGCCTTCTCCACGAAGCCGTTGAGGGCGTCGTCCTCGCTGGCGATCTCGTCGTACAGCTCTTCGGCCTTCTCGCCGTCGTTCAGAACGCCGTCCAGCTGCTGCGGCGTGACCTCGACGTACCCCAGTGTCATACCCATGGGTGAAACGGTATCCAGGTCACACCCGCCACCACCCTCGGCGGGGTGCCGCCACATCACAGCTAGACTCGGGGAGTACCGCCGACCTGCGATTACTGGAGCGACCCGCCGTGGCCCGTGTGGTGGTTGACGTCATGCCCAAGCCCGAGATCCTCGACCCGCAAGGTCAAGCCGTCGCCGGGGCGCTGCCGCGGCTGGGCTTCACCGGGGTCACCTCGGTGCGCCAGGGCAAGCACTTCGAGCTGGAGGTCGACGACTCGGTCGACGACGAGACGCTCGCCAAGATCGCCGAGGGCTTCCTCGCCAACCCGGTGATCGAGGAGTGGACCGTGCGGAGGCTCCCGTGAAGATCGGTGTCATCACCTTCCCCGGCACGCTGGACGACGTGGACGCGATCCGCGCCGCCCGCTACGCCGACGCCGAGGCCGTCAGCCTGTGGCACGGCGACGAGGACCTGCGCGGCGTCGACGCGGTGATCGTCCCCGGCGGCTTCTCCTACGGCGACTACCTGCGCTGCGGCGCGATCGCCCGGTTCGCCCCGGTGATGTCGTCGGTCGTCGACGCGGCCAAGGGCGGCATGCCGGTGCTGGGCATCTGCAACGGCTTCCAGATCCTGTGCGAGGCCGGGCTGCTGCCGGGCGCGCTGGTGCGGAACGAGAAGCTGCACTTCGTGTGCCGCGACCAGTGGCTGCGCGTGGAGAACAACACGACGGTGTGGACCACCCGGTACGAGGCGGGCGCCGAGGTGCTGGTCCCGCTCAAGTCCGGCGAGGGCGGCTACGTCGCCGACCAGTCCACTTTGGACGAGCTGGAGGGCGAGGGCCGCGTGGTGTTCCGCTACGCCGGCGAGAACCCCAACGGCTCGCGCAACGACATCGCGGGCATCTGCAGCGCCAACGGCCGCGTGGTCGGCCTGATGCCGCACCCCGAGCACGCGATCGACGCGCTGACCGGCCCGAGCGACGACGGGCTGGGCATGTTCCTCAGCCTCGTCGACAGCCTGGTCAAGGCCTGATTTCCCGGAGGCATCCGCCTCCGGGAAACCTCAGCCCACATGCGCGGCGGTGACCAGCCGCGAGTAGGGGCCGTCCGCCGCGAGCAGTTCGGCGTGCGTGCCCAGCTCGGTGATCCGCCCGGCCTCCAGCACCGCGACCCGGTCGGCGGCCGCCGCGGTGTGCAGGCGATGCGCGATCGCGATCACCGTCCGGCCTTCCAGCACCCCGCTCAACGAGCGCTCCAGGTGGCGCGCCGACGAGGTGTCCAGCAGCGAGGTCGCCTCGTCGAGCACCACCGTGTGCGGGTCGGCCAGCACGACACGCGCCAGCGCGAGCTGCTGCGCGACCGCCGCCGGCACGGCCAGCGCACCCGAGCCGAGCTTCGTCGCCAAGCCGTCCGGCAGCCCGTCGAACCAGTCCCGCAGCCCGACGGCGGTCAGCGCCCGCACCAGCTCGTCGTCGGTCCAGGACCCCGCCGGCAGCGTCAGGTTCTCCCGCAGCGTCCCGGAGAACACGTGGTGCTCCTGGGTCAGCAGCAGCACCTCGCCGCGCAGCACGTCCTCGGCCAGCTCGGACACCTCGGCGCCACCGATCGTCACCGAACCCGAACCGGGCGCGGCGACCCCGGCCAGCAGACGGCCCAGCGTCGACTTGCCCGCACCGGACGGGCCGACGATCGCCAGCCGCTGCCCCGGCGGCACCCGCAGGTCGATGCCGTGCAGCACCTCCCGGCCGGTCGAGTAGCCGTAGTGCACGTCGCGCACCACGATCTCCTGGCCCGCCGGCTCCGGCCCACCGGCCCGCTCCGCGTCACCGCGCACTCCCAGCACCCGGCGCAGCGCGGTGCCGGAGACCTGCAGGTCCTCGACCCACCACATCGCCTCTTCGAGCGGCCCGGCCAGCGCCTGGACGTAGACCACCATCGTGGTGATCGTGCCCAGCCCGACCAGCCCCTCGCCGTAGGCCCAGCCGCCGAGCAACAGCATCGCCGCGACCGGCGCGACCTGCGCGATCTGCAGCCACGGGATCCAGCCGACCGTCACGCCGCGCAGCCGCTGCTCGCCCCGGATCGCCGCGCCCAGCGTGCGGTGCCCCAGCGCGATGCGCCGCCCGGTCAGCCCGAGCGCCTCCGCCGTGCGGGCGCCCTCGGTCGTCTCGTGCAGGCTCGACTGCACCTCCGACCACTTGTCGAGCATCTCCTCGACGATCCGCGGCGCACGGCGGACGTACCAGCGCAGGGTGAGGGCCACGATCGGCACCGCGACCAGCAGCCCGAGCGACAGCAGCGGCGAGGTGATGATCATCGCCGCCAGGGTCAGCACGATCGTGATCAGCGCGATCGAGATCTCCGGGATCGCGTTGCGGACCGAGAAGTCGATCCGGTCGGCGTCCGTGGTCGCGCGGCTGATCAGGTCACCGGTGCCGGCCGCCTCGACCGTGCCCAGCGGCAGCCGCAGCGCGCGCTCGACGAAGCCCTCCCGCGTCTCGGCCAGCACCCGCTCGCCGAGCATCCCGGCGCGGAACCTCGCGAACCGCTTGAGCACCGCCTGCACCACCAGGATCACCACGAACGCCAGCGCGAGCAGGTCGATCCGGCCGTCCCCGGCCACCGCGAGGTCCACCAGGTGCCCGAGGATCTGCGGCCCGGCCAGCCCGGCGATCGCGGCCAGGCCGAACAGCCCGATCACGACGCCGAACTCACGCCGGTTGGTGCGCAGCAGGTCCCGCGCCCAGCGCCGGGCCTCGGCGCCGGTCGCGAGCACTAGCTTGAAGCGCATGTGGTCACCTCGTCCGCCACCGCTTTCCACAGTGGACTTTCCGTGAACACGACGGTCGTGCGGCCGCGGCGCAGCTCGCTGACCCGCTCGGTGATGCGGGCCTCGGTGTGCGCGTCGACGGCCGAGGTCGGTTCGTCGAGCAGCAGGGTGTCGGCGTCCAGGGCCAGCGCGCGGGCCAGGTTCAGCCGCTGCCGCTGACCGCCGGAAACCTCCCGGCCCCGCTCGCCGATCAGCTCGTCCAGCCCGTTCGGCAGGCCTTCGACGATGTCCTCGGCGTCGGCGGCTCGCAACGCCTCCGCCGCCCGCTCGGCCGGGACCAGCTGGTCACGCAGCACACCGGAGAACCACAGGTCCTGGTTGTGCGCGTAGACCACCCGGGACCGCAGCTCCGCCAGCGCCACGTGGTCGGCGGGCACGCCGGACACGAGCACCCGCTCGCCGGGATCGGGGTCGGCGAACCGGGCCAGCCGCGCGGCCAGCGCCTCCGCCTCGGGCCCGGCGTCCACGACGGTCAGCTTCCCGGCCACCGCGGTGAACCCGGACGTGGTGTCGTGCAGCTCCAGCGGCCCGTCCGGCAGCGCGACCGGCGCGTCCGGCTCGGACAGCAGCGGCCGCAGGCTCAGCACCCCGCACACCTTCTTCGCCGACACCAGCGCCGAGGAGAACGCGGCGGTGAACTCGGTCGCCGTGCTCACCGGCACCACCAGGAACACCGACGACGAGTAGAACGCCACCAGCTCGCCCACGCTGATCGTGCCCGCCGCGACGAACCGCGCGCCCAGCCAGGTGATCGCCACCGTGACCAGGCCGGGCAGCAGCACCTCGGCCCCGACCAGCCACGACTCGCTGCGCGCCACCTCGACCCCGGCCCGCCGGACGCGCTGGCTGGCGTCGCGGAACCGGCCGAGGAACTGCTGCTCGCCACCGACACCGCGGAGGATCCGCAGGCCGGACACGATGTCCGCGGCCAGCGCGTTCACGCTCGACAGCTCCTCGCGCTGCGCGCCCTTGCGGCGCTGCAGCGGCGCGACCAGCTTGCCCATGCTCAGCGTCGCGAGCGGGACCCCGACCAGCGCGATCGTGCCCAGCACCGGCGACATGCCGATCAGCACCAGGCTGACGGTGAGGAAGGCCACCACCGAGCCGAACAGCCGCCCGGTCACCTCGAACACGTTGCCGATGTGGTTGATGTCCGAGGACGACACCGCCATCACGTCACCGGTCCCGGCCTGCGGCCGCAGCGACGCGCCGAGCCGGGCCGTGTGCTCGACGACCGCCCGCTGCGTCGCGGCCGCGCCGTGGATCCACATGGTGTGGGCGGCGAAGATCAACGCGCCGCCGCACACCGCCTGCGCCACGCCGAGCAGCAGGACCAGCCCGACACCGCCGAGCAGTGGCTCGCCCGCGCGGATGTCCTCGACCACCGTGCCGATCACCAGCGGCAGCAGCGCCCCCGGCAGCAGCCAGAGGGCACCGAGGACGCACGCGGACAGCGCGAGCCACGGCCGCGCCCGCAGGAGCGCGCCCAGGAATCGCAGCGGCGTGAGCCGGGAGGGAAGGCGCATGACACCTGACGGTAGGTGCCCCAGCTCACCTCACGCGACCGATTTTCTGCCGGTCAGAGGGCTGCAAGTACCCTGGAGGCCGTGACCGACACCCTGGCCATCGACACGACCGAGCGGGCCGCGGAGACGCCGGACCTCCCGCAGCCCTACCGCGAGCTCGGGCTCGCCGACGACGAGTACGCGCGCATCCGCGAGATCCTGGGCAGGCGGCCGACGGACGCCGAACTGGCCATGTACTCGGTGATGTGGAGCGAACACTGCTCGTACAAGTCGTCGAAGAAGCACCTGCGCTACTTCGGCGAGACCACCACCGAGGAGATGCGCTCGAAGATGCTCGCCGGGATCGGCGAGAACGCCGGTGTCGTCGACATCGGCGACGGCTGGGCGGTCACCTTCAAGGTCGAAAGCCACAACCATCCGTCCTATGTGGAGCCCTACCAGGGCGCCGCGACGGGTGTCGGCGGGATCGTGCGCGACATCCTCGCGATGGGCGCGCGGCCGCTCGCGGTGGCCGACTCGCTGCGCTTCGGCCCGGCCGACGCGCCGGACACCCGCCGCGTGCTGCCGGGCGTGGTGGCCGGCGTCGCCGGGTACGGCAACTGCCTGGGCCTGCCCAACATCGGCGGCGAGGTCGCCTTCGACGCCAGCTACGCGGGCAACCCGCTGGTCAACGCGCTGTGCGTGGGCGCGATGCGCACCGAGGACCTGCACCTGGCGTTCGCGTCGGGCACCGGCAACAAGATCATCCTGTTCGGCGCGCGGACCGGTCTGGACGGCATCGGCGGGGTGTCGGTGCTGGCCAGCGACACGTTCTCCGGTGACGAGAACTCCGGTGGCCGCAAGAAGCTGCCGAGCGTCCAGGTCGGCGATCCGTTCACCGAGAAGGTGCTCATCGAGTGCTGCCTGGAGCTGTTCGCGCAGAAGCTCGTCGTCGGCATCCAGGACCTCGGCGGCGCCGGGCTGTCCTGCGCGACGTCGGAGCTGGCCGCGGCCGGTGACGGCGGGATGCACGTCGAGCTGGACAAGGTGCCGCTGCGCGCCGAGGGCATGACCCCGGCCGAGATCCTCTCCAGCGAGTCGCAGGAGCGGATGTGCGCGGTCGTCGAACCGTCCAAGGTGGACGCGTTTCTCGCGGTGTGCGCGAAGTGGGACGTCATCGCCACGGTCATCGGCGAGGTCACCGACGGTGACCGCCTGGTGGTCACCTGGCACGGCGAGACCGTGGTCGACGTGCCGCCGCGCACCGTGGCGCACCAGGGCCCGGTGTACGACCGGCCGGTCGCCCGTCCGTCCACTCAGGACGCGCTGCAGGCGGACACGCCCGACGGCCTGCGTCGTCCGTCCACTCCGGACGAGCTGCGGGAGACGCTGCTGGCGGTGGTGTCCTCGCCCAACCAGGCGTCCAAGGAGTGGGTGACCGACCAGTACGACCGGTACGTGCGCGGCAACACCGTGCTGTCGCAGCCGTCGGACGGCGGCATGATCCGGATCGACGAGGAGACCGGCCGCGGCGTCGCGGTGTCGACCGACTGCAACAGCCGGTTCGTGTACCTCGACCCGTACGCGGGCGCGCAGATCGCGCTGGCCGAGGCGTACCGGAACGTGGCGACCACCGGCGCCACCCCGCTGGCCGTGACGGACTGCCTGAACTTCGGCGCGCCCACTGACCCGGGCGTGATGTGGCAGTTCGAGCAGGCCGTGCACGGGATCGCCGACGGCTGCGCGCAGCTGGGCATCCCGGTGACCGGCGGCAACGTGAGCTTCTACAACCAGACCGGCGAGACGGCCATCCTGCCCACCCCGGTGGTCGGCGTGCTCGGCGTGATCGACGACGTGCGGCGGCGCATCCCGACCGGGATCGGCGCCGAGGCGGGCGAGACGCTGCTGCTGCTCGGCGAGACCCACGACGAGTTCGGCGGTTCGGCGTGGGCGCACGTGATCCACGGGCACCTGGGCGGGCTGCCGCCGAAGGTGGACCTGGAGCGCGAGCGGCTGCTGGCGGAGATCCTGGTCGCCGGTTCCCGGGACGGCATGATCTCGGCCGCGCACGACCTGTCGGACGGCGGCCTGGCGCAGGCGCTGGTGGAGATGGTGCTGATCGGCCAGTGCGGCGCGCGGGCCCTGCTCGACGAGGACGCCGACCCGTTCGTGCAGCTGTTCTCGGAGTCCACCGGGCGGGTGCTGGTGGCGGTGCCGCGGACCGAGGAGCTGCGGTTCACGGAGATGTGCACCGCCCGCGGGCTGCCGTGGCGCAAGGCCGGCGTGGTGGACCCCGAGGCGGGCGGCCTGGAGATCCAGGGCGTGGCGACCTTCGGTTTCGAGGAACTGCGCGACGCGTTCGAAGGCACGCTGCCGAAGCTGTTCGACTGACGGTTCAGCCGCCGACCCGGATCCGGGCGCGTCCACCGGCGAGCGGTTCGAGCGACCAGGCCGCGGGAAGCCGCACTTCCCGCGCCTGGTCGACCTCGGTGTTGTAGAGCGACACGGCCTCGGCCGCCAGCCGGAGGTCGACGTGGTCGGCGAACCGGGCCCGGCGGAGGTCCACCGCGGCGGCCCTCGTGTCGCGGAACGAGACCGGCCCGTCGAACGATCCGTCCGCGATGCTCACCTCGGCCTCGAAGGTGGCGCCGTCGAAGTCCACCTCGTGCCGCGCGTGCACGCCCTCGAGCTTGACCTTCTGGTGGAACACCGCACCGGCGACGGTGATCGGTCCCCGCGAGTCGAGCGCGGTCAGGTAGACGCGACCGTGGAACTCGGCGTCGGCGAAGCTCGTGCGGTGCAGGAGCTGCGCCTGCTGCAGGTAGAGCCGGCCGACGGCTCGGCCCTTGAGGTGGAACCGGTCCAGCCGGGCGCCGGCCAGATCGAGGTCGTACACGACGGCCTCCGGTCCCCGCGGCGGCAGCAGTTCCTGGATCTGCCGCTGCGCCGCGAGACGCACCTGCTGCTCGCGGCGGGCCTCGGCCTCGTCGGTGTCGTCGCCGTAGCCGGGGTGCGGGAAGGGGCGCCGGAGGTAGGAGCAGAGCACGTCGAGGACCGTCTGGGTGTACTCGGGGTTGCTGCGCGCCAGGCCGGCGAGCGCGTGCAGCGCGCCGACCCGGACCTGGTCGGCCTCGTGGCCCAGGAGTTCCACCGATTTCGCGAAGCGTTCGTCGGTGACGCGTTCGCGGTCGCGTTCGGCGCGGAGCAGCTCCAGCTCGTGCCGCTCCCGTTCGGTCCGCTGCCGGTTCTCCTCCACGCGGCGGCGCCGGTCGTTGAGCCACAGCGCGTACAGCGCGATCACCGCGCCGCTGGCCAGACCGCCGGTGCGCAGCGCGTCCGCCCGGCTGGTCGCGGGGTCGGTGAGCAGCCAGGCGCTCACGGCGATCAGCAAGCCCACCGCGACCAGGATCGTGACGAACAGCGGCCCCCGACGTTCCGGCATGCCCGGAACCCTAGATCAAACTCTTCTGCAACAGCAGCGTGTCCAGCCAGCGCTCGTGCTTGTAGCCGACCCTGCGGAGCACCCCGACGTCGACGAACCCGCGGCGGCGGTGGAGCGCGGGGGAGGCCGGGTTGCGCTCCGGGTCCGCGACCACCGCGATGACCTCGCGGATCCCGCTCTCCCGGCAGCGGGACAGCAGCGCGTCCAGCAGCACGCCGCCCACGCCCCGGCCCGTCGACCACGGCGCGAGGTAGATCGAGTTCTCCGCGGTGCGGCGGTAGGCCGGGCGCGTCTTCCACGGCGAGCAGTACGCGTAGCCGGCGACACGGCCGTCCACCTCGGCCACCAGGAACGGCAGACCGGCGTCCGCGATCGCCGTGAAGCGGCGCGTCCACTCGGCCAGGTCCGGCGGCTCCAGCTCGAACGTCGCGGTGCTGGCGCGCACGTACCCTTCGTAGATCGCGGCGATCGCCGGGAGGTCGGCACCCGTAGCCGGTTTCACTATAGGGGAATCAACCACTACTATAGGATACATGGATCTCGGGGCACTCGGACGGCGCGTTCAGGCCGCTCGGACCGACCGCGGCCTGACCCTGCAGGCGCTCGCGGAGCGGTCGGGGGTCAGCGTGAGCATGTTGTCCGCCGTCGAACGCGGCTCGAAGGCGCCGACGGTCGTCGTGCTGGACCGGATCGCGGACGGGCTCGGGCTGCCGCTGGCGGACCTGCTCACCGAGCCGGCCCGGATGATCGTGCGCCGGGCCGCGGACCAGGACGTCGTCGACGAGCCGGGCGGGTGGCGGCGGACCATCCTCACGCCCGTCGTGCCCGGGGTGAACTTCGAGTGGATCCGGTCGACGCTGCCGCCCGGCTGCGAGGCCGGCACGTACCCGCCGTACGCGGCGGGCTCGCACGAGTTCATCTTCGTGCAGGAGGGCGTCGTCACCCTGACGATCGACGACGAGACCCTGGAACTGGAAGAGGGTGACAGCCTCTACCTCCCGGCGGATGTCACCCTCTCCTACGCCAACCGCGCCGCGACGCCCTGCACCTACTACGTCGCGGCGCTGATCATGCGGCCCAGGCGCCCCGGCCTGGGCCGCCGATCCGGCTAGAACACGCCGAACACCGAGATGCAGAAGCCCTCGCCGTCGAAGTTCTCCGCGAAGAACAGGCCGGTGACCTGCTCGCCCTGCTGGGTGCCGGTGAGGTCACCGGACACCATCGTGTCGGTGGCGCTGTCGTAGGTCGGCGTCACGTTGGCGCGCTTCTCGGCGGCCTCCCGCGCGTCGTCCTTGTTGTCCTGCGTCGCGTCGGAGCAGACCAGCGAGGTCACGCCGGCGACGTCACCCGCGGCCATCTTCGCCAGGAAGTCCTCGACCATCGCCTTGCCGTTGCTGCCCCCGGTGCCGCCGGTGGACGACGAGCTGGACGACGTCGACGTGCGCGTGCTCGTCGAGCGCGAGCTGGCCGTGCGGGTCGAGTTGCCGCTGCCGGACGCCCGCGTCTCCAGGTCCTTCCAGCACCACTTGCCGTTCTGCTTGGCCAGCGTGCCGGTGCCGGTGCCCTCCTCGCCGCCGGCGCTCGCGGTGAAGTCGACCGTCGCGGTGTCGCCGTTCTCCTTGACCTGCCCGATCGTGATGCTGTCGACGTCGTTGACGTCGTCGATCGCGGCCTGGACCGACCGGTCGGCGTCCGCGCACTTCAGCGCGGTCAGCGCGGCCTTGTCGTGGTTCTTGATCCCGTCGATCACCTGCTGCGCGACCGCCTGGGGGCCCTCTTCCTTCGAGTCACCGAGGAAGAAGCCCGGCACCCAGAACCCGGTGATGCCCAGCGCCGCCAGCACGACGACCAGACCGACCGACAGACCGATCCACAGGCCCTTCTTGCTGCCGCCACCCCCGGGCGGCGGCGCGCCGTAGCCGAACTGCGCGGTCTGCGGGTAGTTCGGGTCGTAACCCGGGTACTGCTGCCCGTAGCCCGGCTGCTGCTGCCCATACCCGGGCTGCTGCTGGCCGTACTCGGGCTGGCCGTAGGGCTGCTGGCCCGGGTACTGCTGGCCGTACTGCCCACCCTGCTGCGGGAAACCCCCGGACTGGGGGCCGCCCGGCTGCTGGCCGTACGGATCTGGTTGCTGGCCGTAATCCGGCTGTCCCGGCTGCGGTGGGTAGGTCATCGACGTCGCCTTTCCTGGATCGCTACGCCCCGCTCGGACGTATCGACGCCGAACCTGGTTCCCCCACGCCCGGACATCGCACTGATCACGGGCATTGTGCCTGGCGAACCGGGCAAATGCGAAGGAGACTCCCACCACGGACGGCGGGAGCCCCCTTCCGCTCAGCCCTTCGAGGTGGCCAGCACCTGCAGCCGGTCGTAGGCCCCGTTGAAGGTGTTCTGGTCGATCGGCGTCGAGGAGTACTGCCAGAACGTGTAGAAACTCCAGTTGAACGGCAACGTTCCCACGCTCGCGGCGTAGCGCGCGATCCACAGCGGGTTCGTCGCCGCGAACGCCCCGTCGACGCACTGGCTCCACCAGTTCGTGCTCGTGTAGATCACCGGGTACCGCCCGGTGCGGGCGTGGTAGGTGTCACTGAAGTCCTTGATCCACGCGGTCATCGCGCTCTTCGACAACCCGTAACAGGTCGAGCCGTACGGGTTGTACTCCATGTCGAGCGCGCCCGGCAGCGTCTTGCCGTCCGCCGACCAGCCCCCGCCGTGGTCGACGAAGTAGTTGGCCTGCGCGGCGCCGGACGCGGTGTCCGGGGTGGCGAAGTGGTAGGCGCCGCGGATCATGCCGATGTTGTAGGAGCCGTTGTACTGCTGGGCGAAGTACGGGTTGGTGTAGTAGGTGCCCTCGGTGGCCTTGACGTAGGCGAAGCGCTTGCCCTGGCCCCAGTAGTTCGCCCAGTCGACGTTGCCCTGGTGGCCGCTGACGTCGATGCCCTCGACCGACGCCGCCGCGGTCACGTCCCCGGCGGCGATGGCCTGCGTCTGCGCCGTCGAGTGGTCACCCTCGACGCGCGCGATCTGCGAACCCATCGGGTGATCGTAACGAGCGACGTAGTCGTCGACCGACATTCCGCTGATGGTGGCCGGAGCCGCGCCGGCCGGAGCCAGGGCGCCGAGCACGAGCACGGCGACCGACGCGGCGGTGGCGGACGTGGCGAACCGCCACCATCTCTTGCGTGGAGCAGACATGAGCGGAGTCCCTTCCATTGCCCTCGCGGAGGACGGTCTGGTTTGCAGGGAGACCGTCCAGGCCGTGATTCTTGATGACGATCCGCGGCGATGTCACCAAATCCCGTGAATTTCCGATGACCGGTGGGTGATTTGCGCATGTCGCCGGTGACGGACCGACTTTCGTAGTAACCCGACCGGATTACCGCGTCAGCTGTTCGAGGCGAAGGCCTTGACCTGGTCCAGCGTCCCGTTGAACAGGTTCTGGTCACCCGGCAGGACACCCGAGTCGGCGAACTGCCAGATGGACTGGTACGACCACCCGGCCGGCAGCGGACCGACGACCGGCTGGTAGCGGGCGATCCACAGAGGATTGTTCCGCCCGAACCCGGCGTTGTTCCCGGTGCACTTGTTCCACCAGTTCGTCGAGGTGTAGATGACCGGGAAGCGGCCGGTGCGGGCGCGGTAGGTGTCGGAGAAGTCCCGGATCCACTCGCCCATCCGGACCGGATCGAGGCCGTAGCAGGCCTCGCCGTAGGGGTTGTACTCCACGTCGAGCGCCCCGGGCAGCGTCCGCCCGTCCGGCGACCAGCCGCCCCCGTGGGCGAGGAAGTACTCGGCCTGCTGCCGTCCACCGGAGACGTCCGGGCGCGCGAAGTGGTAGGCGCCGCGGATCATCCCGATCTGGTAGGAACCGTTGTACTGCTGGGCGAACCGCTTGTTGATGAACCCGGTGCCCTCGGTGGCCTTGACGTAGACGAACCGGCCGCCGGCCCCCCACGCGCCCGGCCAGTGCACGTCACCCTGGTGCCCGCTGACGTCGTGCCCGATCGCACCGGCGTCCGCGGTGAACCGGGGCGGATCACCCCTGCCCTCGACGGCGGCGATCTGCGATCCGGCGAAAGTGCTTTCCGCCTTCGAGTAGTCCGGTGTGGACGCGGCGGACGACGCCGCGCCGCACACGGCCGTCGTCCCCAGTGCCATGGACACGAGCAGCGTGCCCAGGCGCAGCTTCGAACTCCAGATTTGCACGGCGACTCCCATCCTCCGATGGTCGTCACCATGCCTCGATGGAGCGCTTTTTGCGAGTCGGCTTAGCTCGAAAGCGTGATGCGACTGGCTTAACCGAGCGGAATGTTTAGTCTTTTTGCTCCTGCTCCAGCGCGGCCACCAGGTGCTCGGCCGGCACCACCGCGGTCACCACGTCGTGCGGGTTGATCGCCACCGGGTGGCCCGCGAGCAGCGGCACCATGTCGCGGCCGAGCACGGCGCGGGCGTGCGGCCACTCCGGCGGCACCAGCGACTTCGACGTGTAGGCCGGCACCAGCACGCGGCCGTCGGAGTTGTGGAACCCGATGACCGTGCGCTGCATCGGGGCGAGCGCGTAGACGAACAGGGTCGAGTCGAGGATCACCGGCGGCAGGTCGCTGGCCGGCCGGTGGTTGGTGCGGACCAGCTGCAGCAGCCGCTCCAGGTCGTTGCGCGGCTCCGGGAACCCGAGCGCCTTGGGCGAGGGCCGGTAGCGGTCGTTGGGGTGGAAGTCCTCCACGATGTTGCCGCTGCCGTTGACCGGGTAGGCGCCGACGACCGCCCACGACGGCACCGGGCCGTTGGGGTCGAACGCCTCGTCGATCACGTAGAGCCAGCTGTTCGGATTCGCCCTGGCGTTGGCGCGCATCTCCTCGGTGATCTTGGGCTTGCCCGGCTTGTGCTCGGGCTGAGGATTGGGTAGAAGCCGATCCGCTTCGTCCCGCTGCGCCATGTGCGAACCCCGTGTTTCCGCGTCGCCGTGCTCATGTCTGCTGCAGTGCACTCTACTGTTTGACCATGCCCGCACCGCGTCCGGTTGACCCCGTGGAGTTGAGAGCCGCGCTGCAGGCCGTTACGGCTTGGTTGAGCGGAGAAGCCGACCGGCCGGCCCGGCCCGAGCTCGCCGCGGCCGTCCGGCTGAGCCTGCGCACGCTGGCCCAGGACGCGCCCGGCCGGAGCGTCGAGGTGCGGGTGCCGCCGTTCGCGGCCGTGCAGTGCGTGGAAGGGCTCCGGCACACCCGCGGCACCCCGCCCAACGTGGTCGAGACCGACCCGCGGACGTGGCTGGAGCTGGCCACCGGCCGTCTGGAGTGGACGGAGGCGGTGCGGGAGGGCCGGGTCACCGCGTCCGGGACCCGGGCCGACCTCTCGCACTGGCTGCCGATCGTCCGGCTCTAGTGTCCTGAGTTATTAATTCGCGTGCAGTAGCGTGCGATGGAGTCAAGGATCTGGTCGGCGGTCTTGGTCCAGACGTAGGGCCGTGGTTCGTTGTTCCAGGTCTCGATCCATGCGCGGATGTCG
>NZ_PQHW01000082.1 GCF_003385215.1 Amycolatopsis thermalba
TCTTCCGCCGCTGCACCCAGTTCCGCAACGTCTGTGCCTCATCAACGGACAAGGCCAACTCAGGCAGCTTCGGATTCGGCATGCCGCACCCTACAGCTGAACTCGAATTAACGACTCAGGACACTAGACGGTGAAGCCGAGCGCGCGGAGCTGCTCCCGGCCGTCGTCGGTGATCTTTTCCGGGCCCCACGGCGGCATCCAGACCCAGTTGATCCGGAAGTCCTTCACCACGCCGGCCTGGCCGACCAGCACCGAGGCCGTCTGGTCCTCGATCACATCGGTCAGCGGGCAGGCCGCCGACGTCAGCGTCATGTCGATCGTCGCGGTGTTGTCCGGCTCCACGCGGATGTCGTAGACCAGCCCGAGGTCGACCACGTTGATGCCGAGCTCGGGGTCCACGACGTCCCGCATGGCCTCCTCGATGTCCTCGATCTTGGCCACGTCCGCGGCCGGCGGCTGCGCCTGCTCGGGCAGGTCCTCCGCGGTGCGGCCCTCGCGCGTCTGCTCCTCGGTCACTTCTCGGCTCCGTTCGTGCGGGTCAGCGCATCCTTGAACGCCATCCAGCCCAGCAGGGCGCACTTCACCCGCGCCGGGTACTTCGACACCCCGGCGAAGGCGACCGCGTCCTCCAGCACATCCTCGTCCGGCTCGATCTGGCCGCGACTCTGCATCATCTCGACGAAGGTGTCCATCGTGGACAGTGCCTCCGACACGGTGTGACCGGTCACCAGATCGGTCAGCACCGACGCGGACGCCTGGCTGATCGAGCAGCCCTGCCCCTCGTAGGAGACGTCGGCGACCTTGTCGCCCTCCACCTTCAGGCGCAGGGTGATCTCGTCGCCGCAGGTCGGGTTGACCTGGAACGACTCCGCGTCGAAGGGCTCCCGCAGGCCGTGGCCGTGCGGGTTCTTGTAGTGGTCCAGGATGATCTCCTGGTACATGCTCTCCAGGTTCACCTACGCCACCCCGAAGAACTTCTGCGCCTCGCGGATCCCGCCCATCAGCGCGTCCACTTCGGACAGATCGTTGTAGAGGTAGAACGTCGCCCGCACGGTGGCGGGCACCTGGCAGACCCGGTGCAGCGGCCACGCGCAGTGGTGCCCCACGCGCACGGCGATGCCCAGGCTGTCCAGCACCTGGCCGGCGTCGTGCGGGTGCACGCCGTCGACGACGAACGCGACGGTCGCGCCGCGGTCGGCGGAGTCGCCCGGCCCGATCAGCCGGACGCCGGGGATCTCGGCGATCCCGGCCAGCGCGGCCTCGACCAGCGCGTGCTCGTGCGCGGCCACCCGGTCCATGCCGATCTCGGTCAGGTAGTCCACCGCGGCGCCGAGCCCGACGGCCTGCGAGGTCATCGGCACCCCGGCCTCGAACTTCTGCGGCGGCGGCGCGAACGTGGTGCGCTCCAGCGTGACCAGCTCGATCATCGACCCGCCGGTGAGGAACGGCGGCATCGCTTCGAGCAGCTCCCGGCGCCCGTAGAGCACGCCGATGCCGGACGGCGCCAGCATCTTGTGCCCGGAGAACACCGCGAAGTCCACGCCCAGGGCGTGGAAGTCGACCGGGAAGTGCGGCACCGACTGGCAGGCGTCCAGCAGCGTCAGCGCGCCCACCTCGCGGGCCCGCCGCACGATCGGCTCCACCGGGTTGATGGTGCCGAGCACGTTGGACTGGTGCGCGAACGCGACGATCTTGGTGCGCTCGTTGACCAGTTCGTCCAGGTTGGACAGGTCCAGCCGGAACGTGTCCGTGAGGTCGAACCACCGCAGCGTCGCGCCGGTGCGCTGGCACAGCTGCTGCCACGGCACCAGGTTCGCGTGGTGCTCCATCGCGGTGATGACGATCTCGTCGCCCGGCCCGATGCGGAACCGCTCGGCCTCCGGGCCCGCGGTGGCCGCGTTGCTCATCGCGTACGCGACGAGGTTGATGCCCTCGGTGGCGTTCTTGGTGAA
The DNA here is from genome assembly GCF_003385215.1 of Amycolatopsis thermalba. Classification (GTDB taxonomy): domain Bacteria; phylum Actinomycetota; class Actinomycetes; order Mycobacteriales; family Pseudonocardiaceae; genus Amycolatopsis_E; species Amycolatopsis_E thermalba. The sequence continues at coordinate 1,953 of NZ_PQHW01000082.1, forward strand.
CACCAGCTCGCCCGGGTCCGCGCCGACGAACTCGCCGGTGCGGGCACGGGCGTACTCGTAGGCGTCGGTGGCTTCCTCGGCGAGCTGGTGCGCGCCGCGGTGCACCGCCGCGTTCGAGGTCTCCAGGAACCGGCGCTCGGCGTCCAGCACCTGCGTGGGCCGCTGCGAGGTCGCGCCGGAGTCCAGGTACACCAAGGGTTTCCCGTCGCGCACGGTGCGCGACAGGATGGGGAAGTCGGCGCGCAGGGCAGCGACGTCCAAAGGCGTGTTGGCCGCGGCTGTGGTGGTCATGCGCGCCAACTCCTCTCTCGCGGTGTCAGTTCAGGAGGTACGACAACGTCAGACCGCCGCGGCTTCCTTCTTGCCGGTGTACTTGACGTAGCCGTTCTCCTCCAGCTCGTCCGCCAGCTCCTTGCCGCCGGACTCGACGACCCTGCCGTCGGCGAAGACGTGCACGAAGTCGGGCGTGATGTGGCGCAGGATCCGCGTGTAGTGCGTGATCAGCATGACGCCGACCTCGTTGTTGGCCTTGTACTCGTTGACGCCCTCGGAGACGATCCGCAGCGCGTCGACGTCCAGGCCGGAGTCGGTCTCGTCGAGGATCGCGATCTTCGGCTTGAGCAGCGCCAGCTGCAGGATCTCGTGGCGCTTCTTCTCCCCGCCGGAGAAGCCCTCGTTGACGCTGCGCTCGGCGAACTCGGGCGAGATCTCCAGCTTGGCCATCTCGTCCTTGACTTCCTTGACCCAGTGGCGCAGCTTCGGCGCCTCGCCGCGCACGGCGGTGGCCGCGGTGCGGAGGAAGTTCGACATCGACACGCCCGGGACCTCGACCGGGTACTGCATCGCCAAGAAGATGCCCGCTCGACTGCGTTCGTCAACCGACATCTCCAGCACGTTCTCGCCGTCCAGCAGCACCTCGCCGGAGGTCACCTCGTACTTGGGGTGGCCGGCGATCGCGTAGGACAGGGTCGACTTGCCCGAGCCGTTGGGGCCCATGATCGCGTGCGTCTCACCCGAGCGGATCGTCAGGTCGACGCCCTTGAGGATCTCCTTGGCGCCCTCGTCGGTGGTGACGCTCGCGTGCAGGTCCTTGATTTCCAGTGTGGCCATGGCCTTGTTTCGTCTCTGTCTCTCGTGGTGGAAGGAGGGGCTCAGCTGCCGACGACTTCGAGTTCGGCCTCGATCGCCTCGGCCAGGCGCTCGCGGACCTCGGGAACGTCGATCTTCATCAGGATCTCGTGGAAGAAGCCGCGGACGACCAGCCGCCGCGCCTGCTCCTGTTCGATCCCGCGCGACTGCAGGTAGAACAACTGCTCGTCGTCGAACCTTCCCGTGGCGCTCGCGTGCCCGGCGCCGGCGATCTCCCCGGTCTCGATCTCCAGGTTCGGCACCGAGTCGGCGCGCGCACCCGTGGTGAGCACCAGGTTGCGGTTGAGCTCGTAGGTCTCGGTGCCCTCGGCCGCGGCCCGGATCAGCACGTCGCCGATCCACACCGCGTGGGCGTCGTCGCCCTGCAGCGCGCCCTTGTACATCACGTTCGACTTGCAGTACGGGACCGCGTGGTCGACGAACAGGCGGTGCTCCTGGTGCTGGCCGGCGTCGGCGAAGTACAGGCCCAGCATCTCCACGTCGCCGCCGCGGTCGGCGAACGTCGCGGTGGGCGAGACGCGCACCAGGTCGCCACCCAGGGTGACCACGATGTGCTTGACCGTGGCGTCCTTGCCCAGCTTGAGGTGCTGTTCGGAGACGTGCACCGCGTCGTCGGCCCAGTCCTGGACGCTGACCACGGTGAGCTTGGCGCCCTCGCCGACGACGAACTCGGCGTTGTCGGCGTAGGTGCCGGAGCCGAGGTGGTCGAGCACGACCACGCCCTCGGCGTAGGCCTCGGCGCGCACCTGAACGTGCCCGTAGGCGGTGTTGCCCTCGCCCGGGCCGGTCAGCCGCAGCACGGTCGGCTTCGACGCCTTGGTCTCCTTGGGCAGGGTCACCAGGGTCGCCGCGGCGAACGAGCTGTACGCCTGCGCCGCGATGCGGTCGCTCGGCACGCCGGCCTGGCCGAGGCGCTCGTCCTCGCGGCCGACGGTCTCCACGCGCACCTCGGGGGCGGCGTCGACGTCGACCTTGACCTCGCCGGAGGCCGTCGCGGTGCCGTCGTGCAGCCCGCGCAGGCGCTTCATCGGGGTGAAACGCCAGTTCTCCTCGCGGCCGCTGGGGACCTCGAAGGCGGCGACGTCGTACCCGGTGAAGCGCTCCGCGCGGGAGGCCGCCGGGACGACGGCCTCCGCAGCGGCAGCGGTGTTTTCAGCAGCCACCGTCATGTCAGCCGACGGCTCCTTCCATCTGCAGTTCGATCAGGCGGTTCAGCTCGAGCGCGTACTCCATGGGCAGCTCGCGCGCGATGGGCTCGACGAACCCGCGCACGACCATCGCCATGGCCTCGTCCTCGGTGAGACCGCGCGACATCAGGTAGAACAGCTGGTCCTCGGAGACCTTGGACACCGTGGCCTCGTGGCCCATCGACACCTCGTCGTTGCGGATGTCGACGTAGGGGTAGGTGTCCGAGCGGGAGATGGTGTCGACCAGCAGCGCGTCGCACTTCACCGTGGAGGCGGAGTGGTGCGCCCGCTTGGCCACCTTCACCAGGCCGCGGTAGGAGGTGCGGCCGCCGCCGCGCGCCACCGACTTCGACACGATCGTCGAGGAGGTGTGCGGCGCCAGGTGCTCCATCTTCGCGCCGGCGTCCTGGTGCTGGCCCTCGCCCGCGAAGGCGATCGACAGGACCTCGCCCTTGGCGTGCTCACCCATCAGGAAGACCGACGGGTACTTCATGGTCACCTTGGAGCCGATGTTGCCGTCGATCCACTCCATGGTCGCGCCCTCTTCGCACTTGGCGCGCTTGGTGACCAGGTTGTAGACGTTGTTCGACCAGTTCTGGATCGTCGTGTAGCGGCAGCGGCCGCCCTTCTTCACGATGATCTCCACGACGGCCGAGTGCAGCGAGTCGGACTTGTAGATCGGCGCGGTGCAGCCCTCGACGTAGTGCACGTAGGCACCCTCGTCGACGATGATCAGCGTGCGCTCGAACTGGCCCATGTTCTCGGTGTTGATCCGGAAGTAGGCCTGCAGCGGGATGTCCACGTGCACGCCCGGCGGCACGTAGATGAACGACCCGCCGGACCACACCGCGGTGTTCAGCGCGGAGAACTTGTTGTCACCGGCCGGGATGACCGAGCCGAAGTACTCCCGGAACAGCTCCGGGTGCTCCTTGAGGCCGGTGTCGGTGTCCAGGAAGATGACGCCCTGGGCCTCGAGGTCCTCGCGGATCTTGTGGTAGACGACCTCCGACTCGTACTGGGCCGCGACGCCGGCGATCAGGCGCTGCTTCTCCGCCTCCGGGATGCCCAGCTTGTCGTAGGTGTTCTTGATGTCCTCGGGCAGCTCGTCCCAGCTGGTGGCCTGCTGCTCGGTGGAGCGGACGAAGTACTTGATGTTGTCGAAGTCGATGCCCGACAGGTCCGCGCCCCAGTTCGGCATGGGCTTGCGCTCGAAGAGCTTCAGCGCCTTCTGGCGCGCCTCGAGCATCCACTCCGGCTCGTTCTTCTTCGCGGAGATGTCGGCAACGACGTCGGCGTTGAGCCCGCGGCGGGCGCTGGCCCCCGCGGCATCCGGGTCGGCCCACCCGAACGCGTAGTTGCCCAGGGACTCGATGGTCTCTTCCTGGGACAGCGGCGTCGTGGTGGGATTGCGCTGCTCGGCAGCGGCAGTCATTCGCGTTCCCCTCCGTCCGGAGCTTTCGCTTGCAGACCCGGCGGATTTTCCGCAGGGACGTGTGTCGTGCACGCGGCGTCACCGCGTGCGATGGTCGCCAGCCGCTGGACGTGGGTGCCCAGCAGCTTGGCGAACGCCTCGGTCTCCGCCTCGCACAGCTGCGGGAACTCAGCGGCGACGTGGGCGACCGGGCAGTGGTGCTGGCACAGTTGCGCGCCGGCACCGGTGGCCGATGCACCCACCTGGCGGGTGGACGCAGCGTAGCCTTCCCTGGTCAGGGCGGCGGCCAGGGCCTCCGCCCGGTGGGCCGGGCCGTCGGCCGCGTTGACCGCGGCGCGGTGCGGCTCGACCAGGGCGGCCACCCGCCGCTCCGCGAACGCCCGCACCGCGTCCTCGCCCGCGTGCTCGGCGAGGAACCGGATGGCGGCGACCGCGAGGTCGTCGTAGGCGTGCCCGAACCGCGCCCGCCCGGTTTCGGTGAGCAGGAAGAGCTTGGCCGGGCGGCCCCGGCCGCGCGGACCGCGCCGGGGCGCGTCCCGCGTCTCGGCCTCCCCGTCGGCGACCAGGGCGTCCAGGTGACGCCGCACGGCGGCCGGGGTGAGACCCAGCCGCTCGGCGACGACACCCGCCGTCATGGGGCCGTCCTCCAGCAGGAGGCGGGCGACCTCGTGGCGGGTGCGTCCTTCGGGGGTGGCCTGGACCGGCACGGGGTGGTGTGCCGGGGTGGCGTGGCCCGGGGTGGCCTCGGCTGGCGCCGGCTGGTGTGCCGGGGTGGCCTCGGCCGGGGTGGCGTGAGCCAGGCGGCCAGGGGTGGGCTGGACCGCCGTGGCGGCGTGCGCCGTGGCGGCCTGGTCCGGCTGACCGGGGGTGGCCTGAGCGGACGCCACGGCGCCGGGACGGCTCGCGCCGGCCTGGTGCTGGGTGGGTCCGCTGTTTTTCACAACATAAGTGTGTCGTATTTCGGGGCGGGAGGCAAAGATAGGTCAACTGCCGGTGACCGGGCTCACGTATCCGCGCTGGTTGGCGGCAGGTTTGGCGGGGTCGCGGCGGGTCGCTCCGGTGGGCGGCGGCGGGTCGGGCGGCCGTCGTGGGCGCGCGAGTGGACCGATCGTCGCCGCGCGAGTGGACCAATCGCGCGGCGGTGCGCGAGAGGGCCAGTCATGGCGGCACGAGATGACCGTCCGCCACCGCGCGAAGAGACCGACCATGACCGCGACGGGCCTGCCCGCACCGCACGAGAGGGCCAGTCGCTTCAGCGCCAGAGGGCCAGCCGTCACCGCGCGAGAGAGCCAGCCGCCGCCGTGCGAGAGAGCCAGTCATCGCCGCACGAGGGGGCCAGCCGCCGCACGAGAAGGCCAGCCATCCCCGCACGAGAGGGCCAGCCATCGCCCGCGCGAGAAGGCCAGCCGTCACCGCGCGAGAGAGCCAGCCGCCGCCGTGCGAGAGAGCCAGTCATCGCCGCACGAGGGGGCCAGCCGCCGCACGAGAAGGCCAGCCATCCCCGCACGAGAGGGCCAGCCATCGCCCGCGCGAGAAGGCCAGCCGTCGCCGCACGAGAAGGCCCCTCGCCGCCGGGCGAGAGGCCCAGTCGTCGCCGTGCGGGAAGGCCCGTCGCGGGCCTCCGAAGCTCCCTCGCATCCCCGCGCGTCCACCCGGCAGCCGCCTCCGGCCCACCGCCGCAACAACCCATCCCCGCTCCCCTACCCGCCGTCGTGATCAGCGCCGGTCACCGCCCTTCACAGGCGTCCTTCACGGCGTCGATACCCTCTCCGTGTGGCATTGGGCGAGCAGAGCACCGGTGGCGGTGCGGTGGCGGTACCGCTGTCCCCGGTGCGGCCCCCCGAGGCCGGGCCCCTGGAACAGCGCGAACTGCGCGCGCTCGACATCATCCGCCGCCTGGGCACGGTCGGCGCCTTGCTCCTCGCGCTGGGCTCGCTGGGCGCCGGGGCCGCCCCGGTGCTCAACCCGGTCCAGGACCTGCCCGTCCTGCGCCTCTTCTCCCGCATCCCCACCGTCTCGCTGGCCATCTGCTTCGCCGGCATGGGCATGCTCGTCATCGGCTGGCTGCTGCTCGGGCGGTTCGCGCGGCCCGGGCGCACCAGGCTCGCCAGCCGGGCGCAGCTCACCCGCACCCTCGTCATGTGGCTGACGCCGCTGATGTTCATTCCGCCGCTGTTCTCCCGCGACGTCTACAGCTACCTGGCGCAGAGCGAGATCGTGCACCGCGGCATGGACCCCTACTCGCTGGGCCCCGCGCAGGCCCTCGGCGTCGCCGACCCGCTCACCAGCGGCGTCTCCAACATGTGGCGCGAGACCCCGGCCCCCTACGGCCCCCTGTTCCTCAAGCTGGGCAGCTGGATCTCCGCGATCGTCGGCGACAACATCGTCGCCGGGGTGCTGCTGCAGCGCGCGCTCGCCCTGGCCGGCGTCGCCCTCATCATCTGGGCCCTGCCGCGCCTGGCGCAGCGCTTCGGCGTCGAACCGGCCACCGCGCTGTGGCTGGGCGCCGCCAACCCGCTCGTCCTGTTCCACCTGGTCGCCGGCACGCACAACGAGGCCCTCGGCATCGGCCTCATGGTCGCCGGCCTGGAACTGGGCATCCGGCGGATCCCGGTGCGCATCAGCGGCGACACGCCCCCGCCGCTGGCCCGCGGCGAGCTCCTGTTCATCGTGCTCGGCGCGGCCGTCATCACCCTCGGCGCGGCCATCAAGATCAACGCGGTCATCGCGCTGGGCTTCTTCGGCGTGATGATCGCGCGCCGCTGGCACGGCCGCATCACCGACCTGCTGCGCGCCGCGGCGCTGCTCACCGGCGTGTTCGCGGTCCTGATGGTCGCCGTGTGCCTGGGCACCGGGCTGGGCTTCGGCTGGGTCGGCGCGCTCGACACCCCGGGCCTGGTGCGCAGCTGGATCTCCCCCAGCGCCGAGCTGGCCAACCTCGGCGGCGTCCTGGGCATCGCGCTCGGCCTGGGCAACCACACCAACGCGCTGGTCTCGATCCTGCAGACGGCCGGCACCGCGCTGGCCGGGCTCATCACGGCCAAGTTCCTCTGGGACAGCTTCCGCTGGCGCTACCGGCCCATCATCGGGCTCGGCGTCTCCCTCGGCGCCTTCATGATGCTGCACGTCGCGATGCAGCCGTGGTGGCTGCTGTGGGCGATCATCCCGCTGGCCGCGGCGGCGGGCACCTCCCGCTTCCGGGTCGCGGCCAGCGTCGCCAGCGTCGCGCTGGCGTTCCTCGCCGCGCCGCCGGGCAGCACGTTCGACGGCCGCTCGTTCGTCGTGCCGCAGGCCTACCTGGCCGCGGCTCTCGTCGTCGCCGTCGCGATCCTCGTCGTGTGGCGCAGGGCACCTCTTCTGCTGAAGAGGGATCCGCAGCCGGTGGCCTGAGCCGGGGTCGTACGCTTGACAGTCGTGAGCACACCTGCCGTCGAGATCACCGGGCTGGTGAAGCGGTACGGCTCGAAGACCGCGGTCGACGGCCTGGACCTCAAGATGGACCGCGGGCGCCTGCTCGCGCTGCTCGGCCCCAACGGGGCCGGCAAGACCACCACCGTCGAGATCTGCGAAGGCTTCCGCCGCGCCGACTCCGGCTCGGTGCGCGTGCTCGGCCTGGACCCGGTCCGCGACGGCGCCGCGCTGCGCCCCCGCATCGGCGTGATGCCGCAGGGCGGCGGCGCCTACCCCGGCGTCCGCGCCGGCGAGATGCTGGGCCTGGTCGCCGCCTGCGCCGCCAACCCGCTCGACCCCGCGTGGCTGCTCGACGTCCTCGGCCTCGCCCCCGCGCGCCGCACCCCGTTCAAGCGCCTGTCCGGCGGCCAGCAGCAGCGCCTGTCGCTGGCCTGCGCCCTGGTCGGACGGCCGGAGCTGGTGTTCCTCGACGAGCCGACCGCCGGCATGGACCCACAGGCCCGCCGCCTGGTGTGGGAGCTGCTCGGCGCGCTGCGGGCCGACGGTGTCAGCGTCCTGCTCACCACGCACCTCATGGAGGAGGCCGAGGCGCTGGCCGACGACGTGGTGATCGTCGACCACGGCAAGGTCATCGCCGAGGGCACGCCCAGCGCGCTGACCGCCGACGACGCCGACACCGCGCAGCTGCGGTTCAAGGCCCGCGCCGGGCTGGACACCGAGCTGCTGTCCGCCGCGCTGCCCGAGGGCTACCACGTCAAGGAGTCCGCGCCGGGCAGCTACCAGGTGTCCGGGAAGGTGAACCCGCAGGTGGTGTCCACGGTGACCGCGTGGTGCGCGCAGCAGGGTGTGCTGGCCGAGGAGCTGCACGTCGGCAAGCGCGACCTGGAAGAGGTCTTCCTCGAGCTGACCGGACGGGAGCTGCGCTCGTGACCGCACCGGCCCGGTTCCCCGCCGGCACCTTCACCCCCGCGCCCGGCGCCGGCCGCCGCGCGCGCATGCTGCTCACCCACGCGAAGCTGGAGACCAGCCTCACGCTGCGGCACGGCGAGCAGATCCTGCTCACCCTGCTCATCCCGCTGGCCCTGCTGATCGGCCTGACGCTGCTGGACATCCTGCCCGCGGGCGATCTCGCCGGAGTGTCCAAGGTGGACTGGGTGACGCCACGGATCTTCGCGCTGGCGGTCATGTCCTCGGCGTTCACCGGCCAGGCGATCGCGCTCGGCTTCGACCGCCGCTACGGCGTGCTCAAACGCTTGTCGGCCACCGCGATCCCGCGCTGGCTGCTGGTCGCCGGCCGGATCGTCGCGGCGCTGGTCGTGGTGCTGCTGCAGGTCGTCGTGCTCGGCGTGGTCGCCGCGTTCCTCGGCTGGACGCCGTCGGCGGCGGGCATCGCCGAAGCGGTGGTGCTGCTCGTGCTCGGCACGCTGAGCTTCGGCGCGCTGGGCGTGCTGCTCGGCGGCTCGCTGCGCGCGGAGGCGGTGCTGGCGCTGGCCAACATCGTGTGGTTCGTGCTGCTGCTGGCGGGCGGCATCCTGCTCGCGCCGTCCGCGCTGCCCCCGGCCGCCGCCACCGTCATCGAACTGCTGCCCTCGGGGGCGCTGGCCGAGGGGCTGCGCGCCGCGCTGGTCGACGGGCAGTTCACCGCCGGCCCGGTCCTCGTGCTCGCCGTGTGGGGCGTGCTGGCGGCAGCGGTGGCCGCGAAAACGACAAAACTGACATAACTCTAGGATGTTGCCGTGGCACTGACCTCCCTGATCGCCCGCCTGCCCTACCCGTCGCGCTCGGTGCAGCGCGCGATCGCCGTCGCCGCGATCGTGGCCCAGGCCGGCATCGGGGTCACCGGATCGGTCGTCCGGGTCACCGGATCGGGTCTGGGCTGTCCCACCTGGCCGCAGTGCTTCCCGGGCAGCATGGTGCCGGTCGCGCACCCCGAGTTCGACACGCTCAACCAGTGGATCGAGTTCGGCAACCGGCTGCTCACCGTCGTGGTGGTGCTGGTCTCCGCGCTGGCGGTGCTCGCCGCGTGGCGCGTGCAGATCGCCCACCCGGAGCGCAAGCGGCTGGTCCGGCTCGCCTGGACGATGCCCGGCGGGGTCGTGCTGCAGGCCGTGGTCGGCGGCATCACGGTGCTCGCGAAGCTCGAATGGTGGACGGTCGCGATCCACTTCCTCGCCTCCACCCCGCTGGTGTGGCTGGCGGTGCTGCTGCTGCGCGCGTTCAACGAGGGCGACCGCCCGGCCCGCTGGCTCGTCCCGCCGCCGGCGAAGAAGCTGCTGGTCACCCTCGTGGTGGCGCTGTGGGCGATCCTGGTCGCCGGCACCACGGTCACCGGCGCGGGCCCGCACGGCGGCGACCCGGAGACCCACCGGCTGGACGCGCCGATCGAGGTCCTCGCCCAGGTCCACGGCGGCCTGCTCGTGGTCTACCTGCTCGTGCTCGCGGTCTTCGGCCTGGTGCTGATGCGCGGCGGCACCCCGGCCGCGGTGTGGCGGCGGTACGCGATCGTGTGGGCGGTCGCGCTCGCCCAGGGTGTGCTGGGGTCGGTGCAGTACGCGCTGGGCATCCCGGAGGCGCTGGTGTCGCTGCACGTCCTGGGCTCGGCGCTGGTGATCGTGGCGACGGCGGCGCTGTGGTGCGGCTGCCGCGACCGCGGGCCGGTCACCTCGGACGGGCCGGCGCCCCGGGAGCCGGAGCTAACCGCGGCCCGCAGCTGACCGCGGCTGGGGCGGGTTTTCGCCGCCCGTCATGCGGTAGTAACGCCCGAGGGGGGTATTCGCCAAGACGGCTCCGTACGGTGGGGCCGGAGAGAGAGGTTACTGCCACCCATGACGAAACCGCTGATCTCGCATCGCCGGTCATCCGGTCAGATGATCGTGCTCAAAGCCTTCCTGCTGATCCCGTTCCTCGCCCTGATCACCGCCGTTCCGCTGGCGTGGGGCTGGGGACTGACCTGGCTCGACCTGGGCTTGGCGGTGTTCTTCTACGTCGTCGCCACCCTCGGGGTGACGGTCGGCTACCACCGGTACTTCACGCACGGCGCGTTCAAGACCGGGCGCCCGCTGCGCGTCGCCATGGCGATCGCGGGCAGCATGGCCGTGCAGGGGTCGGTCATCTTCTGGGTCGCCAGCCACCGCCGCCACCACGCGTTCGCCGACCGCGAGGGCGATCCGCACTCCCCCTGGCTGTTCGGCACGAGCCCGGCGGCGCTGCTGCGCGGCTTCTGGCACGCGCACATGGGGTGGATGTTCCAGCGTGAGGTGACCAACTACGAGCGGTTCGCGCCGGACCTGCTGGCCGACGACGACCTGCGCGTCGTGAACCGGCTGTTCTGGCTGTGGATCGTGCTGAGCCTGGGCCTGCCCGCGCTGCTCGGCGGGCTGCTGAGCTGGTCGTGGTGGGGCGCGGTGACCGCGTTCTTCTGGGCCGGGCTGGTGCGCATCGCGTTCCTGCACCACGTGACGTGGTCGGTCAACTCGATCTGCCACATGATCGGCGACCGGCCGTTCGCCAGCCGGGACAAGGCGGCGAACTTCTGGCCGCTGGCGATCCTGTCCATGGGCGAGTCGTGGCACAACTCGCACCACGCGGACCCGACCTGCGCCCGGCACGGGGTGCTGCGCGGGCAGGTGGACGTGTCGGCGCGGCTGATCTGGATCTTCGAGAAGCTGGGCTGGGCGCACGACGTGCGGTGGCCGCGCGCCGAGCGCCTCGCCGCGAAGCGCCTGGAACCCGCTTCCTAGTTCCTACAGGGCGTGCCCGGCCATCCGGCGGCGGTGGCCGGGCCCGATCCTGGTCGAGTTGGTGGTCTCGGCGTCCCACTCGGCCGGTTCCAGATCCTCCACCGCGTCGACGAGCTTCTGCCCGGTTTCCACGGCCGGGACAACGATGTCACCCATCGCGCCGTCGTGGCCGACGAGCACCACGCGGGCGCCGGCGCGGCCGATGTTCTCCACGACGGCCTTCGCCGGCTTGCCGTGCTCGGCGACGAACCGGCGGGCGGTCGTGAGCTGCTTGGCGGTGGGCGCCGGTGCCTCGGTCTCTTCAGCCATGTCGGCATCTTAGGGAAGATCCCCGCGGCCCACGCGGTTGTGCGAGGTGAACCAGACCACGTCAGGAGGAGACACGGATGCCCACGGCAGTGCAGATTCGGCGGACCGGCGGACCCGAGGTGCTGGAGACCGGTGACGTCGGGATCGGCGATCCCGGACCGGGCGAGCTGCTGGTCGACGTCGCCGCCGCGGGCGTGAACTACATCGACACCTACCAGCGCAGCGGGCTCTACAAGATCGACCTGCCCGCGACGCTGGGCATGGAGGGCGCGGGGACGGTCGCCGCGGTCGGTGAGGGCGTCTCGGGCTTCACGGCCGGCGACCGGGTGGCCTGGCAGGGCGTGCTCGGCGGTTACGCGCAGCAGGCCCGGATCCCGGCGTTCGCCGCGGTGCCGGTCCCCGAGGGCGTCTCGCTGGAGACGGCTGCCGCGACCATGCTGCAGGGCGTCACCGCGCATTACCTGGTGCGGTCGACCTACGAGGTCAAGGACGGCGACACGATCCTGCTGCACGCGGCCGCGGGTGGCGTCGGGCTGCTGCTGACGCAGCTGGCGAAGGCCCGGGGCGCGCGGGTGATCGGCACGGTGTCGACCGAGGAGAAGGCGGCGCTGGCCCGCGAGGCCGGTGCCGACGAGGTGATCCGGTACGACCAGGTCGACTTCGCCGAGGAGGTCCGGAGGCTGACCGGCGGCGAGGGTGTGGCCGCGGTGTACGACGGGGTCGGCAAGTCCACGTTCGAGGGCAGCCTGGCGAGCCTGCGGGTGCGTGGTTTCCTGGTGCTGTTCGGGGCGGCGAGCGGGCCGGTGCCGCCGTTCGACCCGCAGCGGCTGAACCCGGCCGGCTCGCTGTACCTGACGCGCCCGACGTCGGCCCACTACGTGCGCACGCGCGAGGAGCTGGAGTGGCGCACGGGTGAGCTGTTCGAGGCGGTCACCTCCGGGGCTCTGAAGGTCCGGGTCGGGGCGAAGTACCCGCTGGCCGAGGCCGCCAAGGCGCACGAGGACCTGCAGGGCCGCCGCACGACCGGCAAGGTGCTGCTGATCCCGTAGTCAGCTCCGGCTGAGGGTCTCGGGCAGGCGGATCGCGACCGCGATCCCGGAGGCGGCGGTGGGCGCGGCGACGACCGCCACCGCCGCCCGCAGCCCCCACAGGTCGGCGGCGAGCCCGGACACCACCGCCCCCACGGCGAATCCGCTGTCCCGCCAGAGCCGGTAGACGCCGACCGCGCGGGCCCGCCACGCCGGGTGCGCGACGTCGCCGACCACCGCGAGCAGCGTCGGGTAGACCATCGCGGTGCCGGCCCCGAGCAGCACCATCGCCACCGCCCACACTCCGAACCCGCTGCCGAGGGCGGTCAGGCCGAGCGCGGCGGCCTGCACCGGCATGCCCGCGGTGATCAGGTGCTTGCGGCCCCACCGGTCGGACAGCGGGCCGGTGACGAGCTGGCCGGCGCCCCAGACCGCGGGGTAGAGCGCGGCGAGCACGCCGGCACCGGCCACCGACAGCCCGGTGGTGACGAACAGGACGGGGAACAGGCCCATGGCGAGGCCGTCGTTGAGGTTGTTGACCAGCCCGGCCTGGCTGGCCGTGGACAGCGCGCGGTCGCGCACGCTGGTGCGGGCGAACACGGCCCAGCCGCTCAGGCCGGCGGTGGCGGGGTGGGATTCGGACCGGGCGTGGCCGCGGGTCTCCCGCACGCACACCGCGGTCAGGCCCAGGCCGAGCGCGACGTAGGCCGCCCCGAGGAGGAACGGGGCGGGGCGCAGGCCGTAGCGCGCGGCGAGGTAGCCGGTGGCGGCCGCGGTGATCGCCAGCGCGCCGTACCCGGCGGCCTCGTTGAGCCCCATCGCGAGGCCCCGCCGCCGCGGCCCGGCGAGGTCGATCTTCATGATGACGGTGGTGGACCAGGTCAGGCCCTGGCTGAGGCCGAGCAGCACGTTGGCGGCGACGATCCAGCCCCAGTCCGGGGCGAGGGCGAGCAGCGCCGGCACCGGCACGGCGATCAGCCACCCGGCCAGCAGCACGGGTTTGCGCCCGTAGCGGTCGGACAGGGTGCCGGCGAGGTAGTTGGCGGCGGCCTTGGTGAGGCCGAACGCGAGCACGTAGGTGAGCAGGACGGTGTAGCCGGTCAGGCCGAACACCGGGCCCGCGAGCAGCGGCAGCACGGTCCGTTCCTGGCCCAGCACGCCGCCGACCAGCGCGTTGACCGCGACCAGCAGGGTGAACTGGGCCAGGTTGGCGCGCAAGCCCAGCCGGACCGTCACGTGCCGGTCACCAGCGGGTTCCCGGTCGCGCGGGCCCAGTCGACGGGGCCGCCCGCCAGCACCGCGACCTCCCGGTGGCCGGCCTGTTCGAGGAGGCTGGCGGCGCTCATCGCGCGCTCGCCGTGCCCGCACATCACGACCAGGGGTTCCTTGGGGAGTTCGCGCGGGTCGAGGCTGCCCAGCTCGCGGTGCCGGGCGCCGGGCAGGTGGCCGGCGGCGAACTCGCCGTCCTGGCGCACGTCGAGCACCGGCCGCCGGCCGATTCCGGCGGGGGTCACGACCGGGGTGCGCCGCACCGGGTGCCCGGCGGCGGTCCACGCGTCGAGCCCGCCGTGCAGTTCGCCGGCCAGGTCGGTGCGGCCGATCTTGACCGCCTGCCAGGCGATCTCGGCCGGGTCCTGGTCCGCCCCGCGCACCACGACGATGGGCCGTCCGGACGGCACGAGCCAGCCGAGCCAGGACGCGAACGCCGGGCGCAGCGGGTTCGACAGCGCGCCCGGGAGGTGACCGGCGGCGAAGTCGGCGGCGGGGCGGGCGTCGACCACCACCGCGCCGCCGGCGCACAACGCGCGTACCCGGTCCACGTCGAGCCGGGGCAGGGTGGGATCGCCGGGGAGGACCACGCCGCGGCGGTTGGTGTCGGCCAGTTCGCGGAAGTAGGGCGGGAAGCTGCCCAGCGATTCCAGCAGCGCGGCGGCGAAGGCGTCCTCGTTCTCGGCGCGGAGCAACGTGTTCGTCGCTTTCTCGGTGCCGATCGTGCTGGTGCGCCGCGCTCCCGGTGGCGCGGAGCAGAACGAGCCGGCGCCGTGGGTGGGCCACACCGCGACCTCGTCCGGCAGGGTCGCCAGCCGCCGCAGGGAGGCGTACTGGTGGCGGGCCAGCTCGCCGGTCCGGGCCGGGGCGACCAGGTCGGTGCGGGCGGCGGCCCCGACGATCAGGGAGCCGCCGGTGAACACACCCACCGGGGCGTCGCCGTCGAGCAGGAGGAACGACAGGTGCTCGTGGGTGTGGCCCGGGGTGAAGAGGGCACGCAGGCGCAGCCCGCCGAGATCGGTCTCGTCCCCGTCGTGCAGCCCGTCGTGGGTGTACTCGCGGTGCCCGGCCGCGGAGGCCAGCACGCGGGCGCCGTCGGTGACCGCGAGCTGCCGGGCGCCGGAGACGAAGTCGGCGTGCAGGTGGGTGTCGGCGGCGAAGGCGAGCCGCAGACCGCGGCGGCCGGCCGCGCGCCGGGCGGCCCGCAGGTCGAGGCTCACGTCGACGACCAGCGCCCGGCCGTCGCCGAGGTCCACCAGGTAGGCGGAGTTGCCGAGCCCCTCGTCCACGAGCGGCACCACGTCCACAGTGGACACTGTAGGTCACCGCCGCGGTTTGGTGGCGAGGACGGACACGCTGTGCACGCCGTAGCTCGCGCTGGCGGTGCGCGCCCGGTCGGAGATGAACGCGTAGTCGTTGTCCCGGACACAGTGGACGATCAGGCCGGCGGCGGTGATCGCGGCGCGGTAGTGGTCCTGCGGGGCTGCGCCGCCGATGCAGGAGGCCCACAGGTCAGCGTTGCACACCACGGATTCCGGCAGCGGCTGCTCGCTGACGATGTCGGCGACGGCCAGGCGCCCGCCCGGCCGCAGCACGCGGGCGGCCTCGGCGAAGACAGCTGCCTTGTCGGAGCACAGGTTGATCACGCCGTTGGAGATCACGCAGTCGGCGCTGCCGTCCGCCAGCGGCAGGTGCTCGATGCGCGCGTCCACGAACTCCAGCGTCGGGGCGCCCGTTCCGGCGGCCAGGCGGCGGGCCTTGGCCAGCTGCGCGGGGGTGAAGTCGACGCCGGTCACGTGCCCGGCCGGGCCGGTGAGGGCGGCGGCGTAGAAGGCGTCCATGCCCGACCCGCTGCCGAGGTCGACCACGGTCTCCCCCCGGGGCCAGAGCGGCGAGGTCGAAGAAGAACCCGACCCCGGCGAACGACTCGACCGCGGGCGCCGGGATCGCGTCGAGCATCGCGGGGTCGTAGCCGGCCCGGATCGCGACCCCGCGCCCCAGCTCGAAGTGGAACCCCGCGCCCGGCTCCGTCGCGACCTGCTCGTACATCCGCTTGACCTGGGCCTCCAGGGCCTGGGTGTCCACGCTCGCGGTCATCGCGCACCTCCGCGCTTTGTCAAGTGACTTCTTGAATAACAGCCCCGGACCGGGTTGCTTGTCAAGACTTCTCTTGAATATCCTGCTCCGCATGGGTGACCGCACCGCGAAGACCGAGCTGTACGACGCGCTGGCCGAAACCGCGAAGGCGCTCGCCAGCGGCCGGCGCGCGGAGCTGGTCGACGTGCTCGTCCAGGGCGAGCGGCCGGTCGACGAGCTCGCCGCCGAGATCGGCCAGTCGGTGGCCAACACCTCGCAGCACCTGCAGCGGCTGCTGCGGTCCGGCCTGGTGCGGGCCCGCCGGGAGGGCACCCGGGTGTTCTACTCGCTGGCCGGCGCCGCCGTGGCGCGGTTGTGGCTGGCGATGCGCGCCGCGGCCGAGCAGCACGTCGAGGGCCTGGCCCGGCTCGCCGAGGACTACGTCGGCGACCGCATCGGCCTGGACACCATCACGCGCGACGAGCTGGACCGGCGGCTCCGCGACGGGGACGTGGTGGTGCTCGACGTCCGCCCCGCCCCGGAGTACGCGGCCGGCCACATCCCGGGTGCGGTGTCGATCCCGATCACCGAGCTGCGTGCGCGGCTGACCGAGGTCCCGGACGGCACCCAGGTCGTCGCCTACTGCCGTGGCCCGTACTGCGTCTACGCCGACGACGCGGTCCGGCTGCTGACCGCGGCGGGCCGGCGGGCGGCGCGCCTGGAGGACGGCTACCCGGAGTGGGCCGCGGCCCGGGGCTGACACCCCGGCGGGAATTGCCGGCATGCCCCGGCTCCGGCGAGGCTTCCGCCATGGATTTGGTGGAACGCTACGTCACGCTGTGGAACGAAACCGACGCGAGTGCGCGCCGGAAGGCGATCGAACTGCTGTGGCCCGAGGACGGCGTGCACCTGCTGCAACCGCCCCGGGAGATGCGGGACCGGGCGACCGCCCTCGGCTTCGCGGACGCGGTCCTGGCCGCGCGGGGCTACGCCGCCATCGAGGAGCGGGTGCGCCGCGGGCACGAGGAATTCCTCGCCCCGGCCGGTGTCACGCTGCGAGCCCGCGGGAACACCGACCGCCTCGGCGACGTCGTCAAGTTCGGCTGGGAGCTCGTCGACGGTGGCGGGCAGGTGCGCAGCACCGGGCTGGAGGTCCTGACGCTCGCCGCGGACGGGCGCATCGCCGTGGACCACCAGGTCTTCGAGAGCTGACCCCGCCTCCGGGCGAGGAGGCGGGGCCTGCGGCTCACACGCTCACGGCGGCGCGGATGGTCTCCTTCAGGCTGCTCGTCGTCGCGATCACGGCCGTCGGCTCGTAGCCGCAGTGCGCCATGCAGTTGGCGCACCGCGGGTCCTTGCCGCGGCCGAACTTGTCCCAGTCCGTCTCCTCGATCAGCTCCCGCCAGGTCTTGGCGTAGCCGTCGTCGAGCAGGTAGCACGGCCGCTGCCAGCCCAGCAGCGAGTACGACGGGATCCCCCACGGGGTGCACTCCAGGTCCCGCTTGCCCTCGATGAAGTCGAGGAACACCGGCGAGTGGTTGAGCCGCCACTTCTTGCGGCGCCCGTCGGCGAAGGCCTTCTTGAACAGTTCCCGCGTCTGCTGCACACCCAGGAAGTGCTCCTGGTCCGGGGCCTTTTCGTAGGCGTACCCCGGCGACAGCTGCATGTTGTCGACCTTGACCACGTCGTTGAGGTAGTCCAGCACGTCGATGACGTCCTGCGGGGTGTCGGTGTTGAAGAACGTCGTGTTCGTCATCACCTTGAAGCCCTGGGACTTCGCCAGCTGGATCGCCTCGACGGCGGCCTGGAAGCCGCCCTCCTTGCGCACCGACGCGTCGTGCTTCTCCTCGAGCCCGTCGATGTGGACCATCCAGGTGAAGTTGCGGTGCGGCTTGAACTTGTGGATGTGCTTGGGCAGCAGCAGCGCGTTCGTGCACAGGAACACGATCTTGTTGCGCTCCAGCAGGATCCGGGTGATCTCGTGGATCTGCGGGTGCATCAGCGGCTCACCACCGGCGATGGACACCATCGGCGCGCCGCTCTCCTCCACGGCGCCCACGGCCTGCTGCACCGGCATCCGCTGCTTCAGCAGGTGCGCCGGCTGCTGGATCTTCCCGCAGCCACCGCACTTGAGGTTGCACGCGAACAACGGTTCCAGCTCGACCAGGATCGCGTACTTCTCCTTGCGCAGCAGCTTCTGCTTGGCCAGGAACGCGCCCAGCCGGATCGACTGGCGTAACGGCATCGCCATGGTCTAGCTCACCTCCCGGGGTAGTGTGAAAACCACGTCCTCATCCGCCTGCACGGTCTCGGTCACGCGCGTGCGCCCGAGCCCGCCCAGGCACCGCACCAGCTCGGCCACCAGGTCCGGTGGGGCCGAGGCGCCCGCGGTGATCCCGATCCGCGTCGCGCCGGCCAGCCAGCGCAGGTCCACTTCGGACACGTCGTCGACGAGCCGGGCGCGTGTCCCCCGCCGCCGCGCCACCTCGACCAGGCGCAGCGAGTTGGACGAGTTCGCCGAGCCGACCACGAGGACGAGGTCCGCCTCCCCCGCCACCGCCGTCACCGCGCGCTGGCGGTTCGTGGTGGCGTAACAGATGTCGTCGCGCCGCGGCCCCTCGATCGCGGGGAACCGCGAGCGCAGCACCGCGGCGATCTCCTCCGCCTCGTCGACGGCCAGCGTGGTCTGCATCGCGTAGGCCACCCGGCTGCCGTCGGGCGCCCGGACGTGCGCGGCCGCCTCGGCGTCGTCGACCACCACGATCCGCTCCGGCGCCTCCCCGACCGTGCCCTCGACCTCTTCGTGGTCGGCGTGCCCGATCAGGAACACCGTGTCGCCGCGCCCGGTGTAGCGCTTGACCTCGGTGTGCACCTTCATCACGAGCGGGCAGGTCGCGTCGATCACGCGCAGGTCCCGCGCCTGCGCCGCCACACGGACGGCGGGGGCGACACCGTGCGCGGCCAGGACGGTCGTGGCGCCGCGCGGCACCTGTTCGACCTCCTGCACGAACACCGCGCCCAGCGCCTCCAGCCGTCGCACCACGTGCGCGTTGTGCACCACCTGGCGGCGCACGTAGACCGGCGCGCCGTACCGCTCCAGCGCCCGCTCGACGATCTCGATGGCGCGTTCCACCCCGGCGCAGAACGACCGCGGGCTGGCGAGCAGCAGCTCGCCCTCCCCCGCGGCCTCGCACCACTCGCGCAGCGCCGGGACCGCCGCCCGCAGCGACCGCAGGCCGCTGAGGCCGCGCAGCACCGTGCCCGGCCGCCACAGCGGCTGCTCCGGGGTGTCCACGATGGCCCGGACCACGGCGACCGGGCCGGGCAGCGCGGCGAACTCCGACGACTCCATGTCGACGGCGAGTGCCCCGTTGCGCGCGAAGCGAGCCCGTTCCGCACCGTCCACGACGGACGGAGACGACGCGATGGGTCCGAGGTGGACGGTCAGGCCGAGCCGGCGCAGCGCACCGGCGAGCATCGGCGCCGACGGCAGCGGAACCCGCCCGTCCGGGCCGTCGATCTCGGTCGCCACCACCAGGTCGCCCGGCCGCACGTCGGGCACGAGCGCCCCGCCGACCCCGGCGACCAGGACCGGCCGACCGGCCGCGGCCAGCCGCTGCGCCGACTCCGGCGCGCGGCGCGGGCCCATCCCGCCGCGCAGCACCACCAGGCCCGGCGTCCGCAGTGCCGAGGCCTCGACGCGCAGGGGCGCGACCACGACCCCGGTCATGACCGGCCCAGGTACCGGCCGAGCGCGGTCACCGGGAACACCAGCCGGTACAGGTGGTAGTTGATGTAGAAGTCGCCGGGGAAGCCGGTGCCGGTGAACTGCGGCTCGTCCCAGGTGCCGTCTTCGCGCTGGGTTTCCGCCAGCCACCGCACGCCGCGCGCGGTCACCTCGGAGTCCCGCTCCCCCGCCGCGAGCAGCGCCAGCAACGCCCACGCGGTCTGCGAGGCGGTCGACTCGCCGCGCCCGGCCCACGACGGGTCGCGGTAGGAGCGCAGGTCCTCACCCCAGCCGCCGTCGGCGTTCTGGTGCTCGGCCAGCCACCGCACCGCCCGCCGGATGGCGGTGGCCGACGCCGGCACCCCGGCCTCGACGAGCGCGGGCACGACGGCCCCGGTGCCGTACACGTAGTTGGCGCCCCAGCGGCCGAACCACGACCCGTCGGGCTCCTGGTGGTCCAGCAGCCACTTCACACCGCGCCGGCATTCACGGCTGCCCTCCCGGCCCTCCTTGGCGAGCATCTCGACCACGTGCGCGGTGACGTCCGCGGACGGCGGGTCGATCACCGCGCCGAAGTCGCAGAACGGCAGCTTGGTGGTCAGCTCCTGGGTGTTGTCGGCGTCGAACGCGCCCCAGCCGCCGTCGCGCGACTGCATGCCGGTCACCCACTTCACGGCCCGGTCCAGGGCTTTGCCGAGCCGCTCCCGGTCCGGGTGCGCGACGCGGCGCAGGCCGAGCACGACCTCGGCGGTGTCGTCGGTGTCCGGGTAGAGGTCGTTGGCGAACTCGAACGCCCACCCGCCCGGGTCGAGGTCCGGCCGCCGCACCGCCCAGTCGCCGCGCACCGTGATCTCCTCGCCGAGCATCCAGTCGACGGCCTTGAGCACGTGCGGGTCGTCGCCCGGCGCGCCCGCGTCGAGCAGCGCGGTGATCGCCAGCGCGGTGTCCCACACCGGGGACTGGCACGCCTCCAGCCGCCGCACCGTGCCCTCGGGCGTCTCCTCGCGGATCAGGAACCCCTCCAGGCCGGCCAGTCCGGCGCGCATCGCCGGGTGGTCCAGCGAGTAGCCGAGCAGGTGCAGCGCGAGCAGCGAGTACACCCACGGGGGCTGGATGCCGCCCCACCCGCCGTCGGCCTCCTGGCGGGCCAGGATCCACTCCGCGGCCTGCCGCATCGCGAACTCGCGCACCGGCTTGACCGCGACCTTCGCGTAGGCGTGCAGCGCCTTGTCCAGGTAGTGGAATGCGCCCGACCAGGTCCACGGCGCGACCAGCCCGCCGCGCTTGACCCCGGTGCGCAGCTCGTCGATGCCGAACGGCAGCGGGCGGACCGGGCGCAGCGTGCTGACCACGGTCAGCGGCACCACGGTCTGGCGCGCCCAGCAGGCCCAGTCGTAGACGTTGAGCGGCACCCACGAGGGCAGCAGCACCAGCTCCGGCGGCATGTTCGGCAGGTCGTCCCAGGACCAGAGCCCGAACAGCGCCAGCCAGATCCGGGTGAACACGCGGCTGGCCTCGACCCCGCCACCGGCGCGGACGAACTCGGCGGCCCGGCGCATGTGCGGCTCGTCCGGGGAGTCCCCGGCCAGCCGCAGCGCGACCCACGCCTCCAGCGTCGTGGACAGGTCGCCGGGGCCGCCGTGGAAGGTGGCCCAGGTGCCGTCCGCGCGCTGCTGCGAGCGGATCCAGCGGGCGGCCTCCTCGGTCTCGCGTGCGGTGCGGATGCCGAGGAACTCCCGCATCAGCAGGTCCTCGGCGTCCATGGTGACGTTGGTCTGCAGCTCGCCCTTCCACCAGCCGCCGTCGCGCTGCAGGCCCTTGAGGTGGGCCACGGCGCGGTCCAGCGCCTCGGCGGCGCCGGCGGCGGATCTGGTTGCCGGATCAGCGGTCTGCGTCATTCAGGCCTCCCTGGTCACGATGAACCGCGCGAGGGCCAGCAGCTCCTCGCGCACCCGTCCCGGGACCTCGGCGTCCTCGAGCTTGCGCCGTCCCGCCGCCATCCGGCGGTGGGCTTCCTCCAGCGCCCACGCGCGCCCACCGGCCAGGTCGACCAGATCGGCCGCGCGGCGCACGGACCCGTCGTCGGCGACGTCACCGCCGGTCAGCCACGCGGCCAGCTCCCGGCCGGGCGCGCCGCCGTGGGTGATCGCGTAGGTGACCGGCAGGCTCTTCTTGCGGGCCCGCAGGTCGGAGTGCACCGGTTTGCCGGTCACCGACGGCTCGCCCCAGATCCCGAGCACGTCGTCCACCAGCTGGAACGCCAGGCCCAGGTCGGCGCCGAACCCGGCGAGCGCGCTGACGGTGCGCTGCGGCGCGCAGGCGAGCACCGCGCCGATCGCCGCGCTGGCGGACAGCAGCGCGCCGGTCTTGCCGCCGGCCATGTCCAGGCACTCGTCGAGGGTGACGTCGTCGCGCTGCTCGAACGCGACGTCGAGGACCTGGCCGCGAATGAGCTCGCCGACCGCCTCGGCCAGCAGCCGGGCCGCCGCGACCGCGCCCGGGCCGTCGGAGTCCAGCAGGACCTCGTTGGCCAGGGCGAGCATCGCGTCGCCGGTGAGGATCGCGCTGGCCGCGCCCCGCACCGCCCACACGGTCGGCCGGTGCCGCCGCTCGGTGTCGCCGTCCATCAGGTCGTCGTGCAGCAGCGAGAAGTTGTGCACCAGCTCCACCGCGACCGCGCCGGGCAGCCCGGTGGCCGGCGGCGGGCCCGCGGCCTCCGCGGACAGCAGCGCCAGCGCCGGGCGCACGGCCTTGCCGCCGCCGGAGGTCGGGTTGCCGTCCAGATCGGTCCAGCCGAGGTGGTAGTAGGCGATGGCGCGGCTGGCCGGGTCGAGCCGGTCGACGGCGGCCCGCATCGCGGGCAGGACGGCCTGCCTGCCCTGCTGCAGGGAATCGAGTACAGCGGTCATGCGGGTATCCCTTCCGATCGGCCCGGCACCTCCGCGGAGGTGCCGAGTACGGCTTGGGCGGCCGCCTCACCGCTGCGCACGGCGCCCTCCATGGTCGCCGGCCAGCCGGTGGCGGTCCACGCGCCGGCCAGGACCAGCCCCGGGGCGCGGGTGCGGGTGGGCGGGCGCAGTCCCGCGCTGCCCGGCGCGGGAGCGAACGTGGCGTGCCGCTCGCGGGTCACGAAGAAGTCGAGGACCTCGGCCTCCCGCGCGGCGGGCAGCACCGCGCGCAGCGCGGGCAGCAGGCGGTCGCGCAGCACCCGCACCGGCAGCTCGATCTCCTCGGTGGCCGCGGACAGCGAGATCGCCAGGTACTGGCCGCGGGCCAGGCCGGCGGAGGCGGTGCGGTCGAACACCCACTGCAGCGGCGAGTCGACGACGGCGAAGAACGCCTGGCCGGTGACCGGGCGGTCGAACACGACGTGGGCGTTGACGATCGGCGAGCTGCCCAGTGCGTCCGCGAAGTCCGGCGGCAGCGGGACCGCGCCTTCGGGCAGCAGTTTCGCGGCGACCGGCGGCGGCACGGCCAGCACGACCTGGTCGGCCTCCACCGGCTCGCCGGCCTCGACGCGCCAGGCGCCGTCCGCGCGGGACAGCCCGGTCACCTTCGTGTTGAGGCGGACGGTCGCGCCGGCCTCGGTCAGCCGGGCCAGCGCGGGCTCGCCGTGCAGCTTGCGCAGCGGCACGGTGGCCCAGCCGATGTCGGCGGCGCCGGCGTCGGTCAGCAGGCCCACCTGGAACACGGTCGCGGCCAGGCCCAGCGACGCCTGCTCCGCGGGGGCGTTCAGCGTCGCGATGCCCACCAGGTCCCACAGTTTCGTGATCGCGTCGCGGCTCTGCCCGTGCGCCTGGAGCCACTCGCCGAAGGTGCGCCGGTCGGAGCTGGGCGCGGCCGGGTCGACCGACTTCAGCGCGAGGGCGGCACCGGCGAAGCGCATCCGGTCGCCGAGGCCGAGCGGGATGTAGCGCAGCACCGAGTCCGCGAGGTGCAGCGGCGCGGGCAGCGGGTTGCGGCGCAGCCACACCGGACGGCGCAGCCGCGGCGAGTGCACCGGGATCTCCAGGCGCGGCTGGAGGTGCACGCGGTCGGTCACGCCGAGCCGCCGCAGGAAACCCAGGTAGGCGGTGCAGCAGCGGAGGAACACGTGCTGCCCGTTGTCGACGTGCAGGCCGTCGCGGGTGAACGAGTGCGTCAGGCCGCCCAGCAGGCCGCGCGACTCCAGCAGCGTCACCTCGTGCCCGGCGTCGGCGCAGCGCAGGGCCGCGGTGATCCCGGCGAGACCACCACCGACGACCGCGACCCGCTGGCTCATGCCGCCCGCCCGCCCAGGGCGCGGACCGCCACGCCCAGCTTCTCCCGCCCGGACAGCGACAGCCGCTTGTCGTACACCGCCGACGGCTGCTCGGCGATCCGTTCCAGCAGCTGCCGGTAGATGCCGGCCATCGCCAGGCAGCACGGGCCGCTGCGGCGGTCCAGCAGCGGGCCCAGACGCAGACCGTCGGCGTACCACTCGCGGGCGCGGGCGGCGCTGTGCCGGATCAGGTTCGCCAGGCCGCCGTCCGGGTCGGCCAGCGCGCCCTGGTCGATCCGCAGGTCGACCCCGAACGCGTCCAGGTCCTCCTCCGGCAGGTAGATCCGGCCGTTGAGGAGGTCCTCGCGGATGTCGCGCAGGATGTTGGTCTGCTGCAGGGCGATGCCCAGCGCGTCGGCGTAGTGGGCGGCCCGCGGGTGCGGCCGGTGCCCGAACACGCCCAGGCACAGCCGTCCGATCGACCCGGCCACGCACCGGCAGTACTCGGTCAGCTCGTCGAACGTGCCGTAGCGGCGGCCCTCGATGTCCATCCAGACGCCGTCGAGCAGCTCCTCGAACGCCTCCAGCGGCACCGGGTAGCGGCGGGCGGCGTCGGCGACCGCGACCATGACCGGATCGGTGCTGCGGTCCAGCGCGGCCAGCTCCTTGCGCACCGTCTCCAGCCGCGCGGCCTTCTCCTCGACCGGCAGGTCGCCGTCGCCGATGTCATCGACGCGCCGGGCGAGCGCGTACACCGCGCACAGCGCCGAGCGGCGCTGCCGGGTCAGCAGCCGGATGCCCCAGTAGAAGTTGCGGGCCTCCGTCCTGGTGATGTCCTCGCAGGTGGCGTAGGCCTGTTCGATCGTGGGTGTCGTCATGACAACCGACCACCTTCCCGGATCCGGCGGACATGGGCGGCCGGGCGCACCAGCAGAGCGATCAGGTGCGCCAGGACGTCGGTCTTGCGGGGGCGCGGGGTGCCGGCCAGGACGTCCCAGCGTGCCCGGCGCAGCGCGTCGAGGGTGGCCAGCCCCCCGGCGATGTAGCCCGCGACGGCGAGCCGCGCCCAGCCGTGCAGGCGGTCCAGCAGGGCCGCGCCCTCGGTGAGCAGGTCCAGCGCGCGGGCGGTCTGCGCGGCCACGGCCAGGCGCACCGGGCGGCTCGTCGTGGGCGCGTCCAGGTCGGCCTCCGTGGCCCCGAACGCGGCCAGGTCCGCCTGCGGCAGGTAGACCCGCCCGTTGCGGCGGTCCTCGGCGACGTCCTGGCAGTGCTCGATCAGCTGGAGCGCGGTGCACACCCGGTCCGACAGCCGCTCGGCGGCGGGGTCGCGCACCCCGAAGACGCGCAGCACGATCCGGCCGACCGGATCGGCCGAGAGCACGCAGTAGTCCTCCAGCTCGGCCTGGGTGGCGTACGTGGCGACACGCTGGTCCTGGAGATTCGCCCGCACCAGGCGATTGAACGGGTCGAGTTCCAGATCCCGGCGCCGAATCGCGGGAAGAAGATCACGTAATACCCGTTCGTGTGGTTGATCCCCCCGGAAGGCGCGTTCCAGATCGCGCTGGAATCGCAATAACCCGGGCGTGCGATCCGCGGCTGCCGACTCGTCCCCCAGATCGTCGATGACACGCGCGACGTCGTACACCGCCACCAGGTCCGCGCGCAGGTCACGGGGAAGTATCCGCAGCGCCACGGGAAAGTTCTCGGCGTGTTCCTTTTCGCGCAGCGCGCGGTCGCCGACCGTGCCGGGACCTGGGGGTGCGGGAGCCATCGCCTCATAATCACTCCGCGGCCGCCGCGAATTCTTCGCACCGGAAACAAAAATGAAGAAGCCCCGGTTGTCACGAGCTGACAGTATTGACCCGGACGATGGACGGCACGCGGGCGGCGAGTGGGGGTCCACGACATGACCGGCAGACGAGCGGAGACCAGCGACGGCACGCTGGCGGAGCTGGCGGCGGCGACCTCGAAGCGGTTGCCCCGGATGCTGGACGACGTGGCGCGGCTGCTGAACGAGCACTGGCCGGACTACGCCGAGTTCATCGTCACCGAGCGGGACGAGGTCCTGGTCTCCGCCAACATGTTCCTGCAGCGGCTGCTGCGGATGGCCAAATGGGACATCGCGGAACTGTCCGGCATCGCCGACCAGGCCGGCGACCGGTTCGGCGAGCAGCCGCTGTTCGAGGAGATCGGGCGCGCCCAGTGGCAGCAGGGCCGCGACCTGACGAGCCTGCTGTCGGCCTACCAGATCGGCGCGCGGGTGGCCTGGCACCACGTCGCCGAGGTCGCGCTCGAGGTCGGTGTCCCCTCCGACATGTTCGCCTCGCTGGCCGAGGCGGTGTTCATCTTCGTGGACCAGCTGTCCTCGGCGTCGGCGCGCGGATACGTGCTGGAGCAGTCCGAATCGGCGGCGATGCGGGAACGGCTGCGCGACGAGCTCGCCGACATGTTGCTGTCCGACCGTTCCGATTCCGCCGCGATTCGCGCCGCCGCGGCCCGGGTGGACTGGCCCCTTCCCCGGCAGGCTGCGGTGGTCCTGGTGGAGCCGGACAACCCGGTCGGCAGCGCGCTGCTGGGGCGGCTGGGGAACTCGTCGCTGCACGTCCGGCGGCAACGGCTGGTCTGCGCCATCGTGCCCGATCCGGACGGTCCGCAGCGGCGCCAGCGGCTGGCGTCGGCGTTGCGCGGCGCGGGCGCGGTGGTCGGGCACGCCGTGCCGCTGGAGCACCTGCCGGCCAGCATGCACGTCGCCGAGCTGGCCGCGCAGCTGCGCCGCACGCACGTGCTGGAGGACGATCCGGTGTTCGTCGACGAGCACCTGGACTCGATCATCGTGCGCCGCGACGCGAAGCTGTTCGACGCGCTGCGGCACCAGTGCCTGGCTCCCCTGGCGCCCCTCGGCCCGGTGACGCGCAAGCGGTTGTGCGAGACGCTCGCGTGCTGGCTGCGGCACCTGGGCGACCGCCGGGCGATGGCGGAGGAGCTGCACATCCACCCGCAGACCGTGCGCTACCGCATGACCCAGCTGCGTGAGCTGTTCGGCGAGAGCCTGGACGACCCGGACAACCGCCGCCGCCTCACGCTCGCCCTCGCCTGGGGCGGCACGGAATCCGGCGACCTCTGACTCTTCAGTCCAGTTCCGCCAGCACCGCGCGGAACTCGGCGAGGAAACCGTCCACGCTGTCCACCAGCGCCGTGTCCACGGTGGCGCTCATCGAGAACGAGCCGTACCACCCGAGCACGCCGATGGTGAACGGCGTGCCCGGCGCGAGCGGGATGATGGCGAACGCGGTGCGCAGCGGGAAGTCCCCGAAGTTCACCTGCCACGCCGCACCGGGCATGTTGGACACCGTGCCGTGGAAGAACCGTTCATTGTAGACAGTCCGGGCGAACCAGGAGTGGCAGAACGGCGGCATCAGGCCGGCCAGCGTGTGCTGCACGAACCGGGACGCGACGACCCGGGTGCCGGTGCGCAACCGCCTGGTGGCCTTGGCAATGCGCCGCAGGCGTTCGGCTTCGGGCATCTCGCCGAGCGGGATGTCCACCATCACCGCGGCGGTGACGTTGCCCTCCGCGCCGGGCCGCGGTTCGGCGGCCATCAGCGTGACCGAGGTCAGCATCGACTCCGGCAGCGGCGCGACCGCGATCCGCCGCAGCGCCCCGGCCACCCCGCCCAGGAGCAGGTCGGTCACCCGCACGCCGTGCTTGCGCGCGAGCTCGCGGACGTCGTCGAGCGGGATCTGCAGGGTCGCGTAGCGGCGGTCCGGCGGGTCGCCCGACGGCAGCCGGGTCTTGGGCCGCCCGTCGGTGGCCAGCTGTGCCAGCCCCACCGCCCCGGCGGCGGCCTTCTGCAGGGCGTTGGGCTGCTTCGTCTCGTTGATCCCGTCGAGCAGGCTGGGCGAGTCGAACAGTTCGAGCATCAGGCTGATCGTGCCGATGCCGTCGGCGACCGCGTGGTGCACCAGCGAGATCACCGCCGCGGTGTTCTCCTCGACGCCGCGCACGACGGCGAACCGCCACAGCGGCCGGTCCCGGGGCAGCGGCTCGCTCTGGAACCGCGCGACCAGCTCGTGCAGCGCCCCCATCCCGCCGGGCGTGCCGTCCGGGCGGGTCAGGTCGAAGTCGGGGACGTGCCAGTCCCAGTCGATGTCCGGGTGCGGCACCCAGTGCTGCCGCCGCCAGGGCGAGTAGTCCGACAGGCGCTGCGCGTAGCGGGGCATCGCGGGCAGCTTGTCGCGGATGGCCTGTTGCACCCACTCGCGCGTCGGCCCGGCGGGGCAGGCGGTGGTGTCGAGCATGATCAGCCCGCCGACGTGCTGCGGGTAGGCCGGGGTCTCGACGTGCAGGAAGAACGTGTCGGAGGCGGACACCCGGTCGACCGGCCGGGCGACCTGGGCGATCCAGGTGGCCGCGGCGATGAACACCACGGCGGCGGCCGCGTCGATCCAGTAGTGGTTGCCGGTGGCGATGATGACCGCGAACGTGATGGCGACGTGGATCGCGCTGACGATCTGCACGAGCCAGCCGCCGCGGATGCGGGCGAGGACGACGGAGACCCACAGCGCCCACCCGACGTGCAGCGAGGGCATCGCGGCCAGCTGGTTGGCGCCCTGGAGCATCGGCGAGCCCCAGGACAGGAAGGTGTGCCCGAGCCGGACGGTGTCGACGAACCCGGCGCCTTCGAGCATCCGCGGCGGCGCGACCGGGTAGAGCCAGAAGCAGGCGAGCGCGAACAGGTTCAGCCAGACGAAGCTGTTGCGCACCGAGCGGTAGTGCACCGGGTGGCGGGCGTGCACCCAGATCAGCAGGATGATCGCGCTCGCGATGTAGGTGATCGCGTACTCGTAGTTGGCGAAGACGCGGATCCAGCCCTGCTCGGCGAGCCACAGGTTGACCGGCAGCTCGAAGTCCAGGTGCATCCAGCGCTCGAACGCCAGCAGCGCCTCGCCGTTGGCGTGCGCGCGGGGCTCGCGGCCGGGCAGCGGGAACGCCTCGACCAGCAGGTACACCCCGAACAGGGCGAGCCCGAGCAGCAGTTCACCCCACCAGCCCGGGCGCCGGACGGCCGCCGCGCGGGCGTCCTGGACCACCGGGGACCGTGAGGTGGAACCGACGGTGAGCACACCGTCATATACCACGCTTCGTGGCCGGTGCGCTTGCTCGAATCACCGTTCGACCCCGTAATGCAGTGGGAGACGCCCGGCGCGGGCACGGCGTCGACGAGGCGGAGCCGCCCGTGCGCGGGGAGTTGCCGGCAGTGGCGATCGCGCCGCCACGACGGCGGGCGAAACCGGAGCTCAGGCGGCGGCCGCCACCCGCGCGAGCGCAGGACTCACCCGCGCGAGCGCAGGACTCACCCGCGGGAGCGTGGGACTCGCCCGCGGGAGCGTGGGACTCGCGGCCACGGGGCTCGCGGGAGGTCAGGCGGCCGCTGGTGCCGGGGTGTGGCGGCCGGCCAGGCGGAGCGTCACGCCGTCGCGGCGGAGTTTGCGCCAGCCGTGGCCCACGCAGGCCGCGACGGTCAGCGCGGTCAGCAGGCCGCTGAGGATGCCGCGCGACATCAGGCCCGCCTCGACGCCCCAGTGCAGGAATCCGATGGTCATCGCGGCGTCGATGAGCCGCGAGCCGCCCCACAGGAGGGCCACCTCGATGAACACGCGGTTCACCGTGCGGTGCTTGAACAGCTCCGCGGGCAGCCGCACGAAGTCCTTGGCCAGGCGCGCCGTGATGGGGCGCCCGATCATCGCGCTGCCGACGAAGATCAGGAACATCAGCACCGAGCCCACGGCCGGTTGCAGCACGTACACGACCGCGCTGGACG